>JABWBP010000147.1 GCA_013360445.1 Calditrichaceae bacterium
AATACAGGGATATAAGGCTCTAAATGCTCTCCACGAAGTGGTGGATACCCCCAAATCTTCCTCTGTGACCTCTGTGGTCTCTGTGGCTGAATAGTAACATCACGTTTCTCATATCGCAGCGCCGGCGAGTTTAATCACCTGAAATTCCATGTTTAAACTTGAAATCTTCCGGGAAATTTTTCTATGTAAAATTTACTTGACATTTTGACAAGCATTCTTTATTTTTAAATGTAAAGCATACTTGACAATCATCTAAACATAAGGAGCATAGATATGGCATCTTCAACAGTTCACAAGTTGCGCCATCCCCTGGCGGCAATGATCGTGTTTCTGATCCTGTATGTTGCTGCCCGCTATACTCTGGAGCAGGGCGGGGTTTCTTCCGTATTGCGCGTGGGCGCCGCTTTGCTGCCCGTTCCGGCATTCGCATTTTTCCTCATCTCTTTCATCCGCGGTTTAAAAGCGCTGGATGAACTGGAGCGGCGCATTCAATTGGAATCACTGGCCATTGCCTTTCCCCTCACCCTGCTCCTCATTATGACCCTGGGGCTATTGGAGCTGGCCATTCCCCTGTCGCCGCAGGACTGGAGTTACCGCCACGTATGGGCTTTCCTTCCGCTCTTCTATTTTCTGGGACTCCTGATCGCCCGGAGGCGCTACCAATGAAAAATCGTCTGCGGGTATTGCGGGCCGAGCGTAGCTGGTCGCAGGCCGAACTGGCGGAGCTTTTAGGCGTCTCGCGGCAAACCATCAACGCCATCGAGACGGAGAAATATGATCCCAGCCTTCCGCTGGCCTTCAAGATGGCGCGGCTCTTCGAGAAATCTATCGAAGAAATCTTCCTGCCCGATCCGGAAAACGACTCCAAATTGGCGTAATTCACGGTTTATTCTCGAGTCAGCAGCCTCAACGCCGGGATTGGGAGTTTAGGGCTTTCGCCCTTTTTATTGTACCACTGAACGCTAATGTGTTTCAATCACTCTGTGCGCTCAGTTGGGTACATTATTTTTTTCTGGCTCCCTTTTGCTCGTTTGAGAATTATGTTTGGGGGCAAAAAAGCAAATTTGGAGGATAAAATGGCCGGGAAAGTTCTCATCCTCGGCAGCTCCGCCTTGAAGATCGGCGAAGCGGGGGAATTCGATTACTCCGGCAGCCAGGCTATCAAGGCGCTGAAGGAAGAGGGGGTTTATACCATCCTGATCAATCCCAACATCGCTACCATCCAGACCTCCGAGCACTTAGCCGACAAGGTTTACTTCCTGCCGGTGAATCCCCATTTCGTGGAAAAAGTGATCGAAAAAGAGAAGCCGGACGGCATCCTGCTAAGTTTTGGGGGGCAAACCGCCCTGAACTGCGGGCTGGAGCTGCATCGCGCCGGCGTCCTGGAAAAAAACGGCGTGGAAGTGTTGGGAACCCCGGTCAGCGCCATCATCGACACCGAGGACCGCGACCGCTTCGTGCAGCGGCTGCGGGAGATCGGCGCAAAAACCGCCCGCAGCCGCGCCGCCTCATCCGCGGAAGAGGCGGTGAACATCGCCGGGGAATTGGGCTACCCGGTGATCATCCGCATCGCTTACGCTTTAGGCGGGTTAGGCTCCGGGGTGTGCCGCAGCGAGCCGGAGGTGCGCAAGTTAGCCGGGAAATCCCTCACCCACGCCGCCCAGATCTTAGTGGAAGAGTATTTAGAGGGCTGGAAAGAGATCGAATACGAGGTGATGCGCGACCGCCACGATAACTGCATCACGGTCTGCAACATGGAAAATTTCGATCCCATGGGCATTCATACCGGGGAGAGCATCGTGGCGGCGCCCAGCCAGACCCTCAGCAACCGGGAGTATCATTTGCTGCGGGAGGTCGCCATCAAGGTGATCCGCCACCTCGGGATCGTGGGGGAGTGCAACATTCAGTACGCCCTGGATCCCCGCTCGGAGGATTACCGCATCATCGAGGTCAACGCCCGGCTCTCGCGCAGCTCCGCATTGGCCTCCAAAGCCACCGGGTATCCCCTGGCCTTCGTGGCTGCGAAGCTGGCGTTAGGCTACGGGCTGCACGAACTGCCCAACTCCATCACCAAAGTCACCAAAGCATTCTTCGAGCCGGCGCTGGATTACGTGGTGGTGAAAATCCCCCGCTGGGATTTGAAGAAATTCCGCATGGTCTCCCGGCGGTTAGGCTCGGCCATGAAATCGGTCGGCGAGGTGATGGCGATCGGGCGCACGTTCGAGGAAGCGTTGCAAAAGGCGCTGCGGATGTTAGAAACCGGGGCGCAGGGGCTGGTGGGCAACAACGGCGAATTCCAATTCGAGAACTTAGAGCAGGAGTTGAGGGAGCCGACGGAGGAGCGCGTCTTTGCCATTGTGAAGGCGCTGCAATCCGGATATTCCGTGGAGGACATCCACCGCCTCTCTCACGTGGATAAATGGTTCCTGCACAAAATCGCCCGGGTAGTGGAGATCGAAAAATCCCTGGAGCAGGCGAGCAGCGATTCGCTTCCGGGCGCGCTTCTGCAAGAAGCCAAGCAGGCCGGTTTTTCCGATAAACAGATCGCCCTGGCGAGCGGGAAAAGCGAAGCGGAAATCCGCGGGCTGCGCGAGCAGGCCGGGCTGCACCCCTTCATCCGCCAGATCGACACCTTAGGCGCGGAATACCCGGCGCAGACCAACTACCTCTATCTCTCCTACAACGGCGGGGAGGATGACATCGAGTTCGGAGATGAAAAATCGGCGCTGATCCTCGGTTCCGGGGCCTACCGCATCGGCAGTTCCGTGGAGTTCGACTGGTGCGCGGTCAACGCCGGCTACGCGCTGCGCAATTCCGGCTACCACACCGTGATGCTCAATTACAACCCCGAGACGGTCAGCACCGATTACGACGAATTCGACAAGCTCTTTTTCGACGAGATCACCCTCGAATCGGTGCTGGAAATCTGCCGCAAGCTGAAACCGGCGGGGGTAATCGTCTCCATGGGCGGGCAGGTTCCCAACAACTTAGCCATGAAGCTGCACCGCGCGGGAATCAAGATCCTGGGAACCTCCCCGGAGAGCATCGACCGCGCCGAAAACCGCCGGAAATTTTCCGATCTGCTGGATCAATTGGACATCGACCAGCCGCCCTGGAAGATGTTGAATACCCTGGAAGAAGCGAAAGTTTTTGCCCGGGAGGTGGGTTACCCGGCGCTGGTGCGCCCTTCTTACGTGCTCAGCGGCGCGGCCATGGCCGTGGCTTCCAACGACTCGGAATTGGCGCAGTACCTGCAAAAAGCGGTGCGGATTTCCCCGGAGCATCCCACGGTGATCAGCAAATTTTTGGACAACGCCAAGGAGATCGAGTTCGACGGGGTGGCGCAGCACGGGGAGATCATCGCTTACGCGATTTCCGAGCACGTGGAGAACGCCGGGGTGCACTCCGGCGACGCCACCCTGGTGCTCCCGCCCCAGCGCACCTTTTTCGAGACGGTGCGGCAGATGCGCAACATTTCCCGCAAGATTGCCGCGGCTTTGCAGATCAACGGGCCGTTCAACATCCAATTCATCGCCCGCAAGAACGAGGTGAAGGTGATCGAGTGCAACCTGCGGGCTTCGCGCAGCTTTCCCTTCGTATCCAAGATCATGCGGGTGAATTTCATCGACCTGGCCACCCGGGCGATCATGGGCGAGCCGTTGGAGAAACCGGAGATTTCCCTCTTCAATTACGATTACGTGGGGGTGAAAGCGCCGCACTTTTCCTTTACCCGACTGGAGGGGGCGGATCCCACGTTGGGCGTGGAGATGGTCTCCACCGGGGAGGTGGCCTGCTTAGGGAACGATTTCAACGAGGCGTTTCTGAAGGCGCTGATTGCGGTGGGCTACCGCCTGGAGGTCAAAACCGTGCTGCTTTCCACCGGCTCCCTGGCCTCCAAGATGAAAATGTTAGAAAGCTGCCGGTTATTGAAAAACTTAGGAATCCGGTTCTACGCCACCGCCGGCACCGCGAATTTTCTGCGGGAAAACGCCATCCCCGCGGAAATTCTGCACTGGCCGCTGGAAAAGGAGCAGCCCAACACCGTGGATTACATCAAGCAAGGCAAAATCGACCTGGTGATCAACATTCCCAAGAACTATCGCAAAGAGGAGCTGACCAACGGGCATCTTATCCGCCGCGCCGCGGTGGATTACAACGTGCCCCTGATTACCAACCGGGAGTTAGCCATGCGCTTCGCCGAGGCGCTGGCGCAGGTGAAATTGGATGATTTGCAGATCAAAAGCTGGGATGAATACTAAACGCTGCGCGTCATTTATGGTCATCCGGCTTCGCCGTCATTCAGTCGTCATTTGCTTGCCCCGGCACAAACGCCTTGATTTACAACCTCGATCTTCTTAAACTTTTTTGTTACTATTCAGCCACAGAGGTCACGGAGAAAGAATTTAAGACTCTCAGAATCATTATTCTTGTATATGGAACATTTTTTTCTAATAAAGGGGTTTGTTTAACGCACTTTTCCATATCTCTGTGCACCTGAATAGTTACACTTTTTTTTCCAAAATAGAGCAAAATGATATGTTCTTAGACTACGTCAAAATCCATCTCAAGGCCGGGCAGGGAGGCAGCGGGTGCGTAAGCTTCCGGCGGGAGAAATTTATCCCCAAGGGCGGCCCCGACGGCGGCGACGGCGGGCGGGGCGGCAGTATTATTTTGGAAGTCAATCCGCAATTGCGAACCCTGATCGACTATAAATATCATTCCCATTACGCCGCTCCGCGCGGGCAGCACGGCATGGGCAGCGGCAAACACGGCCGCAAGGGGGAGGACGTCATCTTGCAGGTTCCCGCGGGAACGGTGGTGAAAGATGCACAAACTGAAGAAATTCTCGCCGATTTGACTACTCCCGGCGAACGCTTTGTAATCGCCCGGGGGGGAAATGGCGGGCGGGGCAACGCCAGGTTTGCCACCTCTACCCATCGTTCTCCCCGGGAATGGGAGGTGGGAGAGCCGGGGGAAGAGCGCGAGATCATCCTGGAACTGAAACTGATCGCCGACGTGGGGTTGGTGGGCAAGCCCAACGCCGGGAAATCTACCCTGTTAGCCAGCGTCTCCGCCGCCCGGCCTAAAATCGCCGATTATCCCTTTACCACCTTGCAGCCGAATTTGGGCATCGTGCAGTACCAGGAGCTGAAGAGCTTTGTGATGGCGGATATTCCGGGGCTGATCGAGGGCGCGCACGAGGGCAAGGGGCTGGGGTTGCAATTCCTGCGGCACGTGGAGCGCAACCGGGTGATTCTCTACCTGGTCGATCCTACCGACCCGGAGACCGATAACCCCGCGGAGACTTTCAAAATTCTGCGCCGCGAATTGAAGCAATACTCAGCAACGCTGGCGGAAAAGCCCGCCCTGGTAGTGCTCACCAAAAAAGATATCTGGCAGGAGACGGATTGGCTGAAAAAACTCCGCCGCAAACTCCCCTACCCGGCGCTGGCAATTTCCGCGGTGACCGGGGAAGGATTGGGGGAGCTAAAACGGCAAATTTGGGAGCAGTTGGAGAAGGCGAGCGCGGAGGAAAAGGAAAGCAACCAATAGCCCGGAGAGAAAAATGTTCAAGCGCAATAAAGGAAAAAGAGCGACTTTGAAAGGTCTCCAGCAGAAGCTGGACGGAGGCAGCTGCTTAAACCAACGCTCCCTGCTCCTTGCCTGCCGGGTGCTCTGCAAAAAGCAGGGCGGCGCGACCATTAGTCTGTCGGAATTATTAGAAACATTGTGGGTGCTGGAGCTGATGATTGTCTCCAAGGGAATTTCCCACGACGGCACCCTGCCGGCAGGCGATCTGGCTCAGCTTCGCCAGGAGCTTGAAACGCTGACGAGCGGTCTCCAAACGGCGCTCCCCCCGTTTCGGGCGATTACCCCTAAGAGCGAGGCGGAACAAATCGAATTTGCGAAAAGCGCCGCCCTGAAAGCATTGGATGACCTGGCGACCCCTTCAACCGCGAGCCGGCAAGGCGCCCCATCGCCCGGGATCATTAAGGAGCTTGATCGCCCGCTCACGCGCGAGGAAGCTGAAACCTTCTTCGGAGCCCTTGAGCAGCGCCTAAAAAACTCAACCGCGGACGGCGTTAGCCTCGTAAGCGAAGATGAAGCGTTGAACATGCTCGGCGGCAGCTTCCGGGGCAGCAAGTGTGTAGCGGGCATCCTTGCGCTCGGGACATCTGCTGTGAAAGCGGCTGTAGCGGCGCCCGGTATTCACGGTTGTTCACCTGAGCTTGCCGCCGGGGCATTCATTAATCGTTTCCGATTCTCCTACATACGCCAGTTGTCGTTTGGCGCTCATCACGTGTATGTACCGGCGGCCAGTTGGAAGAGACTATCCGAGTTCCACGCGATTACCTTCGCCGAGGTTGTGCGCCGCCATTTCCAGCAAACATACGCCGATGAGTTTACGAAAGAGATCGAGCGCCATTTGGAAGCTGAGCTTGGAGGCGATGATCGAACCTTCACCATCGCCCTGCCGCCGATAGGGTTGTATTGCCTGATGAAGGCCGACCCAAAGCGCGGCCCCCGGGGCGTTCTGGAGTCGGCCCTCGAAACCTACTCCGATTACGGCCAACTCTTCCGCAAGTTCTGGAAGACCACCAGGGAAATCGAGCCCCCGCTTGACGGATGGACGGTTATAACCGGAGATCGAAACCTGGATAGAGTCAGCGAGCCAATCGAACAGTTTCTATCGGACCGGCTGGGGCGGCTGGAGAAAGCAGCCCTGGGCCCGGCCGGAAACGGTTCGCGATTGGACCGCTACCTGACCCCCATCATCAAGGCATCCGCCACGGTCGGCGGCACCCTGGTCGGTATCATCGCAGGAGCGAATCCCTCTGTCGGTTCGCTCACCGGCGCCGCTGTCGGAGCGGCTGCGGGGTGGGCGGCCGAGCACCTGTATGAAACCGCAAAGGGCAAACTGTTCAGCCATGTCGATCAGTACCGGGCGCTGGATGGAGCCTTGTTGCGAGCATATTCCCGGGCAATCCGGCTGGATCGCCTTGCAGCGCAAGTCGAGAGCGTGCTGGGTCGTCAACTCACCGGAGTCTGATTCGCTTAAGCCGCGGGGTTCGCTTCCCGGAAATCCGAACGCTCTCCTAACGCGCGTTTTTGCCTTTCAGAATTGACAGATATTCGATCCACGGCCCGACTTCATCTCCATACTGAGTGGCCATCACCCGCACGATTTGGGATATGTGGTTCAAATCGTGAACTACCCAGGTTGCCAGCAGTTGCCGCAGGGTCACGGTTCCGAAATCAGGATGTCTCCCCTTCAGGGCCAGGTGTTTTTCGGTGAGTTTCAGGTCTCCCAGGATCTGAAGATTTTGCTCTCGCAAGACCCGAAACGTTTCCAGCAGCTCGACGAGGGTTTTGCCCTGGCTCTCGCGGAACTGGGCAAAGCGGTCGAAGGGTTCGAAGGGGCGGCTCTGGCCATATTCGAGGATTATTTTCGCCCGGGGAATCCAGTCGGTTCGCTCCCCGTGAATCAAATGGCCCACAATGTCGAAAGGGCTCCAGGTTTCGGTTCCTTCGTTAGCCGTTACCCACTCATCCGGCAAATCCGTTAACAGCGATTTCAGCGCAGCGGGTGTCCGGGAAAGAATCTCTATGGCGTGGTTCAGGGAAAATTTCATCATAGCGTCTCCTTATTTTTCGGCTTTAACGGATAAGAAATTATTCGGTTTCCGGCTGGCCTTAAACTGTCCATTAACCGCCGGCAATGGCGAAAATGATTACCATTTTGAACCCCTGTTTTCCGAACCTATATTTGTGCGATTTCAGGAAGCAATTCACCAAATAAAACATGACGCAAGCGAAGCCCAATCTCAGAGACATCCTGCTGCTCCTCACCATCCCCCAGCTCGGCCCCGGGCGGGTGCGCCGGCTGTTAGGCGTTTTTGAATCCGCCGAAGCGCTCCTGAAAGCGCCCCTGCAGCGGCTGATGATGATCGACGGCATCGATGAAAAGTTAGCGCGGCAGATCAAATCCGGCGCAGACGCGGCGCAGGCCGACCGGCAGTTGGAATTGATGGAGAAGCAGGGGGTTCACTGCCTGACGATATGGGATGAACAATACCCGCCGCTGCTGAAAAAAACCGTGGTGCCGCCGGTAATGCTATTTTACAAAGGCCGCCTGCCGGAAAGTTGGCCGCACTGCATCGGGGTGGTGGGAACGCGCATGCCCACCCAGTACGGGCGCACGGTGACGGAAAAATTAGTTGTGGAGTTGAGCGATAACGGCATTGCCATCATCAGCGGGCTGGCGCGGGGGATCGACACCATCGCCCACGCGGCGGCGCTGCGGCGCGGCGGGCAAACCTACGCGGTGTTAGGCTGCGGGGTTGACTGCGTATATCCCCCGGAGAACCGGAAATTATTCGAGAGCATGGCAGAAAACGGGGGGATATTTTCGGAATACTTTCTCGGCGTGGGGCCGGACGCGGTGAATTTTCCCCGCCGCAACCGCATCATCAGCGGGATGAGTTTGGGGGTTCTGGTGGTAGAAGCGGGGGATAAAAGCGGGGCGCTGATCACCGCCAGTTACGCGCTGGATCAAAACCGGGAAGTCTTTGCAGTGCCCGGCAACATCACCAGTCCTAAAAGCAGCGGGGTGAACCGCCTGATTCAGCAGGGGGCCAAGCTGGTCGCCTCGGTGGAGGACATTTTAGAGGAGATTTCCGGGCGGTTGGTCAAAACCGCGCCGTTGGAAAGGCCCCTTCCGCCCAACATCGGCGACGCGGAGAAAAAATTGTTGGAACAGCTCTCCACGGAGCCGAAACACATCGACAAATTAGTGTTAGACCTGCAAGAATCCCCCGCAACCCTGCTTTCCCGACTGCTCACTTTAGAGCTAATGGGACTGGTGCGGCAGTTGTCCGGGAAGATGTTTATCCGGGTGTGAAGAGGAAGAATATTAATTTTTTGCATCTGCGATATTATCGCTTATATTGTTTTCAATGTTTGGAATATATCAGGCGGAGTGACAGCCCATGGAAAAGACATCCAGGAAAGTAAGAGTTTCAAAGACGAAAAAAGCTAATCTCGGCAGGGTAATTACAATTGCTGTGAGTGAGGAAGGGCTTTTAATTCCCCGGGACATTTTAGAAGGGGCTCAAGAAGTCGAGATTCGCCGGGAACATGAAACCATCAGAATTTTGCCGATTGTTCCGCGGGATTCAATTTTTCAATTAGGCAGCCAGCCGGTACATTGTAACCTGCCGGATGCTTCGGTAAATCATGATCAATATATATACGGCGCCGGAAAATGACCGCTCTTTTCCTTGATACCAGCTATATCATCGCATTGGAAAATTTAGATGACCAGAACCACAAAACAGCCTCAACGCATTGGAAAAAACTGCTGAAAAAGCTTACTCCCCTTATCACCAGTTCTTATGTTTTCAACGAAACCGTAACATTTTTCAACTGTAGAGGGCTGCATAACAAAGCCGCCGAAGTTGGAAATAATTTGCTGAGCAGCCGATTCATTGACCTTATCCAGGTAGATGAAGCGCTTTTCAAATCTTCTTGGTGATTCCGACAATATATACTTTGCGCGGGAATAAATGAGACTGTTGAAACTCTTTTGGCAGAGCTATATTTTTGTTTTTCGGGATCAAGCAAAGGAGTTTCAAATGATGG
>JABWBP010000067.1 GCA_013360445.1 Calditrichaceae bacterium
ATTGTTTTTTTGCGAATATATTTCCAATTATATAGCGTTGTATCCGCGTTAATCAAGTCAATCACCTGCACGTTGGCAGGGGGGTTGTCAAAATCAAACCAGTGGTCGGTAATATCCACGTAGCGCACCAGGCCGGCTTCTTTGTGGGTCATTTTCAACAGGTTAGGCTCTACCTCTTCCACGGTGTAGCTTTGCGCTAGGTGGCGCAGGCGCTGCTCGGTTAAACCGGCTCCGAAGGAGTGGCCTGCCCCTTTGGGGATACCCAGAATGCGGTTGGCTAATGCCTCCCAGTTGGTGGGCTGGGCAGGCAGGAACGGTGGTAAAAAAGAAAACACTGCGGCCAATAAAATTATCCGTTGCATGGCAAATACCTCCGGGTCTAAAAACATAAAGCCCGCTTCCATCCCCACCTGGGAGATGAAAACGGGCTTATTTTGTGGATTGGATTAGCAAAATGGTATGCCCGGCGCAGACCGCCTGAACGCCCTGGCCGGAAGAAGGATTGTCTGCGAAGAATATCTTTGCAGATCGCGCCGGTGAACAAATGGCTCATCACCGTAATCCCAATGCTCAAGGGTGAATCCGGGTGAGAATCCCTTCCCTCATTTTCTCTCTTCCCGCCGTAAAAATAATATATGAGGGGGGGGGGATGTCAACTGATTTTTTTCTTGCACCTCTTTGTTACTATTCAGCTCTTTTTTTGACAGGATGCACAGGATAAAATCATCCTGTGCATCCTGTCAAAAAATAGTAGATTCTTTATAGACGAACCAGAGAGAGGACTTGAATTCCCGGCCTGGAGATCATAAATTTAGCGCGTTCCGAATCCGGTAGCCGGAAATGCAAATCAAAACCCGGCAAACATTCATCGAAAGGAGGCCGGCATGGCAGAAAAGAAAGAACCCAAAATCCAACAGTATGAATACCAGGCGGAGCTAAAACAGCTTCTCCACCTGATCGTCCACTCCCTCTACACCCACCCGGAAGTGTTTTTGCGGGAGCTGATCTCCAACGCTTCCGACGCCCTGAATAAGGTGCGCTTCCGTTTGCTCACCGATAAAAACGTGCTGGACAAAGACGCCAACCAGGAAATCCGTATCACCGTGGACGCCAAAGAAGGCAGTTTTTCCATCGAAGACACCGGCATCGGGATGACCAGGGAGGATTTGATCGAGCGCATCGGCACCGTGGCCAGCTCCGGTACCATGGAGTTCCTGGAGCAGCTCAAGAACAGCAAGGAGAAGCCGGACCTCAATCTGATCGGCCAGTTCGGGGTGGGATTCTATTCCGTGTTCATGGTCGCCGATGAAGTGGCCATCGAAACCCGCCACGCGAACCCGGATTCGCAGGGCTACCGCTGGAAATCGGACGGCCAGGGCACTTTCACTATCGAAGAGATCGACAAACCGGCCCGGGGCACTAAAATTTCCTTCAAATTCAACGAGGCGTCCAAAGAATACGCCGAGGAGTACCGCCTCCGGCAAATCGTCAACAAGTACTCCAACTTTGTGGATTTTCCCATCCTGCTGAACGGGGAGAGAATCAACAGAGTGGAGGCGCTGTGGCACAAGCCCAAAGGAGAGGTCAAGGAAGAGGAGTTGAACGAGTTCTACAAATTCGTCTCCAACGATTACCAGGATCCCCTGGGGCATTTGCACCTCTCCATCGAGGGGGCGGTGAATTTCAAGGCGCTGCTGTTCATTCCCCAAACCCTGCCGCCCTTCTATTTCCGGCATGAGGATGAAAAATCCCTGCACCTCTATTCCCGGAAAATTTTCATCCAGGATGATTGCAAGGAATTGCTGCCGGAGTACCTGCGTTTTATGAAAGGGGTGGTGGACACCGAGGATTTGCCCCTGAACGTCTCCCGGGAGGTTACCCAGAGCAGCCCGGTAATGGCGAAAATTCGCAATACCCTGGTGAGTAAAATCCTGGCGCTGTTAGAGGAGTGGGCGAAAAACGAACCGGCCAAATACGAAAAATTCCATAAAAACTTCGGCCCGGCGTTCAAATTGGGGGTGAACAGCGATTTCAGCAACCGCGAGAAACTCATCGAGTTACTGCGCTTCGAATCCACCATGACCGAGAAGGGCAGCCTCACCTCTTTGAAAAATTACGTCTCCCGGATGGGCGCGGAGCAGAAGGAAATTTACTACCTCTCCGGGGAGAGCCGGGATCTGTTAGAGCGCAGCCCCAACTTGGAGTATTTCCGCAAGAAAGAGATCGAGGTGCTGCTGCTTAGCGACCCGGTGGACGTGTTCATCGTGCCGGGCATCGGCGAATACGATAAAAAGCCGCTCAAATCCATCGAGAAGGCGGATATCGACCTGAAGAAAGATGAAACGGCGCAGCCGGAGGCCTTGAGCGAGAACCTGGCCCAATCGCTGATCCAGGTGTTCAAGGAGACCTTAGGCGATAAAGTGGAAGACGTGATCGAATCGAAGCGGTTGGTGGATTCCCCCGCCACCCTGGTAATCGGCAAGGAGGGCATGGACGCCCAAATGGAAAAGATGCTGAAGATGTTCCAGTCGCGCGGGGAGGGTTTCGCCAAAGACTTCCCCGGCTCCAAGCGCATTTTAGAGATCAACACCGCCCATCCGCTGATCAAAAACCTCTCGCGCCTGAACATGGGCAGCGCCGCCGATCCCTTGCTGCGGCAGTGCATCCTGCAACTGCATGAAGGCTTGCTGCTGCTCAACGACGATCTTCCCTCCCCTACCGATTTTATCAAGCGGATGAATGAGATTATGGCGGAGGCGACGAAGGGGTAGGGTGACGAGCAATAGCTTACAAATTCTACTTGATTATAACTCCCGGCGTGCCTACAATAGCTAAAAAATTAACCTGATAAAGTGGGAGTTTCTCAATGTCGCAATATGTAACCATCAGCCAGGCTCAGGCACAACTCTCCCGTTTGATTCAAAAAGTGCTTGCCGGTGAAGAAGTTGTGATTGTAAGCGGCAAAAACCCATAGCCCGGTTGGTTCCCATTCAAAGCCCGAAAGTGGAGAGACAAATTGGCGCTGATAAGGGGTTGGTGGAAATAGCAGACGATTCCGCAGCTCCTTTAATGAATCTGGCAATTATCGGCAGGCTTGAATTACTCCGAACGGCCGGGGAATAGATCTGCCCTCCGTTACCGTTCAACCACCCGCTTTTTTGTAAAACCGCAAAGTTGTTCCTGAAACCTTAATTCATCCAACCCCTCACCTAAAGAAAGGTAATACGCATGGCGCAGCATAGAATGATGATGTTCCCATGGTTGGCGTTTGTCATTGTAGTAATCCTGGCAACCGCGGCGCAGGGCCGGGAAACCGTGCAGCCGGACGGCTCCATTCTGCTCCCCGCGCAAACGGAGAGCGCGTTTTGGATCGACGCCGCAGAGCAGCAGCGGTTAGCCGCCACGGCGCGCTGGCAAAATTTCGTTCAGAGGCACGGCGGCTGGTCGGTGCAGTGGAACGAAGCCGCCCGCACTCCCCACCGCGCTTACGGCGAAGCGATTCAAATTCCCGGCTACTCGCACATCACTGCGGAAAACGTGGAAGCCGCCTCACGCGCTTTCCTGGCCGATAACGCCGCAGCCCTGGGCATCGACCTCGCCCGATTGCAGTTGCAGCGGGCGCAGCAGATCAATCGCAAATGGTACGTCTCCTTTGTGCAGATGCAAGAAGGCGTGGAAGTGCTGCTCTCGGAAGTGGAGCTGCGCATTTTCGACAACGCCAGGGTGATGGCTTTCGGAGTGGATTTTTATCCCCACATAGATATTTCCCTTACCCCCACGCTCACGTTCGAGCAGGCCAAAACCCTTTCCACCGATGGATTGACCATCAACCCCGCTGCCGACCGGATCAGCGGCGCGGAAAAAACCTACATTCTGCCCCGCAGAACCGGCCGGGAAGTGGAATTTCACCTCGTTTACCAGGTGGACATTATCACCGAGAACCCGGAAGGCAACTTCGCCGCTTTTGTTGACGCCCACAGCGGAGAAATCATCTGGCGGCACAACCGGGTGCGCTACGCCGAATCGAAGGTAAAACAGGGCGGAATGGTGCAGTTAGTGCTGCCCACGGACCCGTTTGTGGAAATGCCCTATTTCGATCAATCCATTACCATCGGCGGGGTGGCGCTGACCACCAACGGCCAGGGAGTGGCGGCGCGGGACATTACCTCTCCCGCAGCGGTGGTGGCCCGCTTAGAAGGCCCCTGGGTGAACGTGAACCGGCAGGACGGCCCCGACGCAATAATCAATACCACCCTCAACCCGGGAGATTCCCTGAACCTGGTCTGGGACGACAGCAATTCCCATCCCGCGGAGCGCGACGCCTTTTACCACACCAATATCATCCACAATTTCGTTACCGCATTAGACCCCTCTTTCACGGGGGTCAATTACAGCATGCCCTGCGCGGTGAATATCGCCCAGACTTGCAACGCTTTTTGGAACGGCACCGGGATCAACTTTTACCAGGCCGGGGGCGGCTGCCCCAACACCGGGCAGATGCCTTCCGTGGTGTATCACGAATACGGGCACGGCATCAACGACAAGCTCTACATTCAGGCCGGCTCGCTGTTAGGGATGATCAACGGCGCCACCCACGAGGGCATGGCGGACGTGGCCTCGGCGATGATCGAAGACGTCCCCAACGTCGGGCGGGGCTTTACCGGCCCGGGCAGCACCCTGCGCAATCTGGATAATACCAACCGTTACCCGGAGAACATCACCGGGCAGGTGCACAGCGACGGGCTGATCATCGGGGGGGCGTTCTGGCGCCTGCGCGAAGCCTCTTCCCTGGAGACCGCCCGGAACCTCTCCCACTTTGCCAAATGGGGAAGGCCGGATGATCCCAACACCGGCGTCGCTTTTGGGGAATGGTTCGTGGAAGTGCTGGTGGCGGACGACGACGACGGCAACCTGAACAACGGCACCCCCAATTTCAGCGCCATCAACGACGCCTTCAACGCCCACGGGATCGGCTCCAGCCTGTTCATGCTCTTCTCTTTCGCGCACACGCCTGTGGAAGATACCCAGGACACTTTGAACGCCTACCCGGTGGTATTCCATATCGAAGGATTCGAGATTGCCGGGGGACAGCCGGATTCCCTCTACGTGCACTACTCCACCGACGGCCTGCAGACCGTTATCAGCCTGCCCGCCGCCCCTATCATCGGCCAGGGGAATTACCAGGCGGAGATTCCGGCGCAGTCGCGGGGCAGCATGGTTGACTATTTCATCACTGCCCGCGACCCGCTCGGCAACGTCGCTTTTAAATTTCCCGCGCAGGGCGCGTACAATTTCCTGGTAGGATTCGAGCAGATCGTCCTGGATGAACTGGAAGTCGCTTCCGGCTGGGTGGTCGGCGCGCCGGACGATAACGCGACCTCGGGCATTTGGGAGCGCGCCAACCCGCAGGCGACCTCCGTGGGCAGCCAGCCGGAAGATGACCACACCCCTACCGGCGCACTCTGCTTCGTAACCGACGGGCGCAACGATCCCAACAACGCCGGGGCTTACGACGTGGACGGCGGCAAAACTACCCTGTTTTCCCCCCTGTACGACATGTCCGACCTGAATAACCCGGTCTTCCGCTACTACAAGTGGTACTCCAACGACCGCGGCGCCACCCCCGGAACGGATTTCTGGGTGGTAGAAGCTTCCAACGACGGCGGGCAGAGTTGGGTAAACGTGGAAAACACCAACGTTTCCACCGACGGCTGGGAAAAATTCCAAATCCGGGTCAGCGATTACCTTACCCCCACCGCAACCATGCAATTCCGCTTCGTGGCCAGCGACTTCGGGGCCGGCTCCTTGGTGGAAGCGCTGGTGGACGATATTGAAATTCTGGCCTTAGGCGGCGTTACCGGCATTGTTGATCCCCAGATCATCTCTGCGCTGCCGGCGGATTTCGAGCTGCGCCAGAACTTCCCCAACCCCTTCAACCCCTCCACCACCATCGAATTCGCGCTGCCGGCGAGCGCCCGGGTGAGCCTCAAAATTTTCAACCTGTTGGGGCAGGAAGTGCGCACCTTAGCAGCGGCAGAAAAACCGGCGGGGCGCTACTCCGTGGTGTGGGACGGGCGGGATAACGCCGGAAACGCCGCGGCTTCCGGGGTTTATGTCTATAAATTAGAAGCACGCGCCGGTTCTGCCGGGCAGCGTTTTGAAGCCTCGCGAAAACTCTTGCTGATGAAATAATCCCCTTCCGGCGTCACCAAAACAGCGTGCGGCGCAGCGTGGATCTCCATATCCTGGCGCCGCATTTTTTTTGCCGCCCCCCTACCCCGGACAATTCCAATCCCCATTGCCCACTTTCCCCTTCACCGGGAAACTTTCCTGTAACTTTGCCTCTCGCCCTTTCGTTAAGATCAGGCGTTTAACGGCTTTTTAGCAACATGATTTCACAGAATCACCTGTATCACGGCCTCAAAACGCCCCATGTTTGTAAACCAATCCCCTCTAACCAACAAAGGAGAAGCACCATGAGGAAGATGCGAATTAGCAAGATACCGGCAATATTGATATGTTTGGCCGCGTTTTTCGGGATGGAGGCAGCGCTCGCCCAGGGCTTATTCCTCGCCGCCCCGCGCGCCAGCCAGTACGCCAGCGTTACCCAGCGCATCGGGTTGACCGACATTACCATCAACTACCATCGCCCGGGCGTAAAAGGGCGCGAGGTGTGGGGAACCCTGGTACCCTATAACGAGGTCTGGCGGGCCGGGGCCAATGAAAATACCACCATCTCCTTCACCCACGACGTGGCCGTAAACGGAAAGAAATTGCCCGCGGGAACCTACGGTCTGCACATGATCCCCGGCGAAGGCGATTGGACCGTGATTTTCAGCAAAAACCATACTTCCTGGGGCAGTTTTTTCTATGATGAAGCGGAAGACGCCGCCCGCGTTACCGTAACCCCGGTAAAAACCTCCGAAAACCGCGACTGGCTGGAATACCGCTTCGAAGATTTAACCAAAAATTCCGCCGTTGTGCAACTATGCTGGGAAAAGCTGATGATTCCTTTCAAGATCGAAGTGGACGTGAACGCCATTGCCCTGCAGAGTATCCGCAACGAATTGCGCGGGCTGGACGCCTTTGCCTGGCAGCCCTGGATGGAGGCGGCCAATTATTGCCTGCAAAACAATACTAACCTCGACCAGGGCATTGAGTGGATCGACCACTCCATCGGGATGAACCAAAACGTGAACAATATGGGCGTCAAAGCGCAATTACTGTCGAAAAAAGGCGATGCCGCCGGGGCGGAAAAAACCATGGCCGAGGCGCTGGCGTTCGCCAAACAAACCGGGCGGGAAAATGACCTGAATACGGTGGGTTATATGTATCTGCAAAGCAACCGGGTAAAAGAAGCAACCGAGGTGTTCAAGCTCAACGTGAAAAAGTATCCCGGTTCCTGGAACGTGTACGACAGCCTCGGCGAAGCCCAGGCCCAGGCGGGGGACAAAAAATCCGCTATTGCGAATTACCAGACCGCTCTCTCCAAAGCCCCGGACAATCAAAAAGGCCGCATCGAGGGCATTTTGAAAGAGCTTCGGAAGAACTGAACGCTCGCCGTAAAGACGCTAAGACGCAAAAAATATCATGTTGATTTTGATGAATATCAGCAGGATTTTCGGACGAGAACTCTCTAAAACCTCCGCGTCTTAGCGTCTTTGCGGTAAAAAAATACTTGATTTACCGGTAGTGCTAGTTGATTTAAACCGCGAAAGTACGCGAATAAACGCAAATGATTATGGGATCGAGACCAGCCTAAATTAGCGTCCATTCGCGGTTAGACCGAGTGCCCGTTATTAGAAATAGCACTACAGGTCTGATTTTTAAACCTTGACGAGTATAATACTCCCCTGCTAATTTCCGCCTGCCGAAAAAAAATTCCCAAAACCCTTTCAAGATTGGGGTGAAAGTCGCTAAATTCCCCACCTGATTGCGCTCAAGCGATTTGGTGATGCCATGACCGGGAGGATTCACCCTAAATCAAACGAGGTAAAACCATGCAACGATTAATTAGAACCCTGACGCTGGTTGCGCTCACATCGCTGTTTATCTGCGGGGCGGTAACTGCCGCCGAACCGTTAAGCCCGGAAGATTTGTTAGCCCTGAAGCAGGTTACCAGCGCCCGCATCAGCCCGGACGGCCAGTGGATTGCCTACACCGTGGAGGTTCCCCGGCGGGCGGATGAAAAACCGGGCGAGGCCTACAGCGAACTTTACGCCGTATCGGTCAAAACCGGGGAGATCAAAACCCTGTTAACCGGGGCAATAGAAGCGAAATCCATCGCCTGGAGGCCGGACGGCTCCGTGATCGCTTTTCTATTCGAGAAAGATGGTGAAATCGCCCAGCTACGGACGATCCCGGCGAGCGGAGGCGAAGCCCGGCAGGTTACCGATTCGGAAAGCAAAGTCACCGATTTTCGCTGGCATCCCGCGCAAAACAAAATCGTTTACCTCGCCGAGACTCCCAAAACTGAGCGGGAAAAGGCCTTGAAAGCGAAGGGCTACCAGTTTGAGTTCTACGAAGAGAATCTTAAACACAAAAACCTCTACCTGATTGATTTGGACGATCCGAATGTCGGCGGCCGGAGAACCCAACTGACCGAGGGCCGGACGGTCTGGTCGTTCGAATTCTCCCCCGACGGCAATGCCATCGCCGCCTCCATTACCGAGAAAAACCTCATCGACCAGTGGTACGCCTTCCGGAAAATTCATCTTCTCGATTTAAAAACCGGCGCCCTGCGCCAACTGACCAACAACCCCGGGAAGTTAGGGAATTTCGCATTCAGCCCCGACGGGGCGTACCTGGCCTACGCCGCCGCCAAAGATCAAAAAGATAACCAGGTCAGCCAGGTTTTTGTCATTCCGGCGGGCGGGGGGGACGCCCGGAACCTGACCCCGACGGATTTTCCCGGCCACGTAAACTGGGTGGGCTGGAAGGATAAGAATACTGTGGCTTACCGCTCCAATGAGGGGGTCAACACCACCCTCAGCACGGTCGGCGTTGCCGGGGGCGACCGGAAAGTGATCTTGAATTCCGCCGATGCCGGCATCGTCTTTGAAGCGCCCGATTTCACCCGGGCCTTCAATAATTTTGCCCTGGTCGGGAATTCCCCCGCCTTCCCCGGTGAAGTTTATTACTGGAACGGCGGCAAAGAACTGAAGCGCCTTACCGTCTCCAATCCCTGGTTAACGGAAAGGAAATTAGGCAAACAGGAGGCCATCCGCTATCTTGCCCGCGACGGGCAGGAAATCGAGGGATTGCTGATCTATCCCGTGGATTATCAGCCGGAGCAGCAATATCCGCTGGTGGTGATCGTGCATGGCGGGCCGGAGAGCAATTTTTCCAATGAATGGATTACCCGCTACTCCGAGCCGGGACAGGTGCTGGCGGGGAAAGGATACGCGGTATTCTTTCCCAATTACCGCGCCAGCACCGGGTACGGGGTGGAATTTGCCCTCCAGGGATACGGCGATCCCGCCGGCAAAGAGTTCGACGACATCGCCGACGGCCTCGACTACCTCATTCAGCAAGGGATTGCCGACCGCAGCCGGGTGGGCGTGGGCGGCGGATCTTACGGGGGTTATGCATCGGCCTGGTTTGCAACCTACTACACCCAGTTCGTCAAAGCGGTGTGCATGTTCGTGGGGGTCAGCAATCTGATCAGCAAGCGCAGCACTACCGATATTCCCTATGAAGAGCTATACGTCCATTCCGGCAAGAAACTGGAAGCGATGTGGGAGTTGAGCTTGCAACGCAGCCCCATTTATTGGGCGCAGCAGAGCAAAACCGCGGTGCTCATCCTCGGCGGAACGGAGGATACCCGGGTGCATCCTTCCCAAAGCCTGGAATTTTACCGCCAGTTGAAAATGAATGACCATCCGGCGGTGCGGCTGGTTCAATATCCCGGGGAGAAACACGGAAACAGGAAGCAGACCAGCCGGAGGGATATGCTCTACCGGATTTTAGACTGGTATGACTGGTATGTAAAGGATGCCCGCCCCCTGGATGGCCCCCTGCCGCCCCTGGATATCAGCGCCAAATACGGGCTGGAGTTGCCGGAATGAAGCATTATGTTTCATACGGCGTTTTTGCCGCGCTGGCATAGAAGCGGCGTGAAACCTGAGGGGTGATGCGCGGCCACCCATTTTATTAGAGGCATCACCCCCCAGGTTTTATAAACTTCCCGGTCTCAAGCCCGATAAAAAATTTTTCAATCCTGATAATTGCCATCCGTCACTTTCCGGGGGATCAACGCCGCCTATGTTTTCAGGGACAAAATATAATTTTAACGTGCTATTCGTATGCCAGGCGATTCTATTGAAGCAAAAACCAGGTATCAAGTCGATTATGCCGGGGTCTCCCAGGGGGAGAATCGGCAGCCGGAGAATAACGGATTCCCCGCCAAACCGCTTCTTCACACCCCCAAATTAAGCGACGCCAAGGGGCAGCTTTTCATTACCGCTGCTACCCGCTCATCCCGTTCCGGGGGGCAGGACGCCGCGCAAATGGCGGCGCAGATCATTCGCGAAAATTATTATTCTTATCCCTCCAACGACATCCAATTCTGCCTCAAACGCGCCTTCGATATCGCCAATCGCCAGATTTACCTCCACGCCAAGGCGAATGGAAGCTACCGCAAGTTCAAAGCCAGCGCTTCCGCGCTGGTAGTAACCGATAGCCGGGCTTATTTCGCGCATATCGGGGATTGCCGGATTTACCGGATTCAAGGGGATGCCATTGAGCTGCTGACCCGCGAGCAGACCCGCAGCCCGGAACTTCCTGTTGCGGAACCCCCCCCCGCCCCGGAGAAAAAAACGCCCGCCATTCGTTTGCTGACTCGCTCCCTGGGGCTTAAGTTAGGAGTGAAGGTGGAAGTCTCGCACTCCCTGGCCGTCGGCCACGATGACCATTTCGTATTGTGCAGCAGCGATTTCAAGAACATAACCGAAGGAGAGCTAAAAGAAGTGGTGCTCTCCGCTCCGGCCCCCCAGGCCTGCGAGCAGCTTTTGAGCCTCGCCCGGCAACGGGGAGGCCGGGATGATGCGGCTATCCAGATCGTAACCATTTCCAATCCCCCTCCCGCCCCTCCCGTGGAAATCATAGCGGAGATTCAGGAACCGGCCGCCCGGTTCAGGTTCCGGGCAGAACATCTGCTGGTATTCCTGCTGTTAGCAATCGTCGCCATGCTGCTCTACCAGCCTGTGCGCGATAACTTACTGGGGATGGCGACAAAGCGGTTGCAGCAGATTGCCGCCACCGGAAACGAGATGCTATCCGGCGAAGAAACCGAAAACCTTCTCCTTCAGCGCGGCGAGCAATATCTGGATGATGAGCAATGGGACCAGGCTCTGGAGCAATTCCAGGCAATATTGCGCATAAATGAGGAAAGTCCCGCGGCGTTGAATGGGATTGCCCTGGTTCGGGAAGCATATGAATACCGGGGGGAGCGGGCATTTCGCCAAAAAGATTGGAAAAACGCCGCATTGTACTATTCCAAATTGGTAAATCTGAATCCCGATGAACCGCATCTGCGGCAACGGCTCGCCGAAAGCCGGAGAAATCTGGAAGTTCGCGCCAACTTAGCCGGAACGCCTGCCGCAGCCTCCAGGAACTCCGACGCGCAACCCCAGCGCCCCCCTGACAGCGATGATTTCTCATTGACCATCGTCGATGGCATTCAACGCGCCCAGTGGGAGATGCCGGGCTTATACGAAACCGAAGATTATCGTTTGGGCGTGGGGTATATTACCTTTTTCGATAACCTGCGGATCAAAAAAGCCTTTCACCAGGGATCGTACCTGGGATTGGAAGCGGAGGCCAGCGCCAAGGTGCTTTCCGCCAGCGGCGGCGGCAGATATGGCATCATTTTCGGACACGATGCCGAAGCACCCTCAAGCGCTAAAAACTTTTACATCTTCCTTATCGACCAGGAGGGGCAGTTTATCCTGCAGCATATCGCAGCCGACAAAGTGAAAACGTTAGTATCCGACCCGATCAAACCGGGAATTTTGAGCGCCAGCCGGGCGGTGCATCTGAAGGTGAAAAGTGTTGACAATAATATCCTCCTCTATGCCAATGGCGAATTGCTCAAAATGGTTTCCCTCCCGCAACCGGCCATAGGTGGAGTTGGAATGTATGTTGATCCCCGGATGAGTGTTGAATTTTCCCGATTTAAGATTTCACCCGCCCAATTTCGCTAACATTCGCATCCTTCGCTTCGCGGTCAGTTGTTGCGTGTCAATTGCTGTACGTCATTTCGCTTGCCCCTTTGGGGCTGCGCGTCATTTTTACACCCGTCAATCCCAATGACGGCGAAACCCAATGACCATAAATGACGGCAAAGCCAAATGACTACAAATGACGGCGCAGCCCCAAAGGGGCAAGCGAATTGACGCGCAGCAAATGACAACCGTTCAAGCTTTCCCTCCCGAAGGGGTGAACATTTTGCGGAGCACGTGCCCGACGATATCGGGATTTTCTTTCAACCGGCGGATGGAATAGTTTGCCCACTCTGCCCCAAATGGCACATAGACCCGCAGGCGATGCCCGGCGCTGAGGAGAATCCGGCGCAGGTTGGGGGTTACGCCTAACAGCATCTGGAATTCATAACGGTTTGTAGAGATATTGTATTTATCGAGGAACCGCAGCGCCTCCCAAACCACCTTCTCATCGTGAGTGGCAATACCGATATAGCAATTATTGAGCAGCAATTTTTCGATGATATATGCAAAATTGTAATTGACAATCTGTTTATCCTTGTAGGCAACCTGGTAAGGCTCCACGTAAATTCCCTTGCAGATCCGCAGGTTCGGGTGGACGGGGATCAATTTGTTGATATCTGCGACGGTGCGGCGCAGGTAGGCTTGCAGCACGGTGCCGACATTCTCGAACTCCTTTCGCAGCCGCAAATAAATGTCCAGGGTATCGTTGGTGGTGGTGTGGTCTTCCATGTCGATGCGCACGAAATTGTTGTGCATCCGGGCGGTCTCCACAATGGAGCGGATGTTGCGGTAACAGAATTCTTTATCCAACTTCAGGCCCATGTGGGTCGGCTTCAGGGAGATGTTGGAATCTAACTTTTCCGCATCGATCCGTTTCAGTACCTGCTTATAAATTTCTACTGCGTGCAGGGTGTGTTCTTCAGAACGAACCTCCTCTCCCAATACGTCAATGGTGGCGCAGGCGCCTTCGCTCATCAGTTTTCGCACGGTTTTTACGGCGTCATCGAGGCGTTCTCCGGCAATGTAAGGGCGGGAAAAATACCCGATAATCGGTTTGGGGATGAACGGCAGGGTATGGCTGATCGCCTTGTTCAACAGGTTCATGAAGCGTTCTCCTTTTCTCGAATTCGATCATACTCTGTTAGAGGTGGAACTTGGATTTTGATTCACCGGCGTGCAGCGCGGGGTATTCGCACCCGGCGTTGCACCACTTCAAGAAAATCACCCCATACAAGGATGACAATTTAGTGGATCACCTAATTTTTGTCAATTTCTTTAAAGAAAGGAGGAGAGCGGGGTTGGAGTTTCGAGTTTTGGGTTTCGAGTTTGGAGTTTCGAGGTTTGAATTGAGGGAAGTTCCGGACTCAAAGGGGGGGATACCCCACAAGCGGCGGCGTTTTTGACGCGCACCATCCCCGCGGTTTACCGAATCAACAGTAATTTGCGGGTCAAGGAAGAATGCCCGTCGCTGAAGCGGTAAAAATAGATCCCGCTGGGCAGAGCATTACCGGAGGTGTCTTTGCCGTCCCAGGTAAATTGATGAAAACCGGTGAAGACTCTCGGGGTCTGATGAACGTAAACCTTGCGCCCCAGCAGGTCAAAAATTTCGATTTGAACGGTAGTGGGACGCGGCGCCCCGTAGAGAATGGTGGTATTGCCATTGAACGGATTGGGGAAATTCTGGCTCAATTTGAAATAAAGCGGAATGCCGGTAAATTCTCCTTCCTCGATGCGGCGTAGTTTTTTCAGCACCCAGCGCTGCGGGTCGATCTCCAACAGGTTGGGAAGGAAATCGGTGTGGAAGCGGAATTCCTGGGCGGGCAGGCTGTCCCAGATGGTAAGCAGGGTATCCGAACCGCTTCCCGCCAGGCGGATTTGCAGGGGCATTTTATAGGGCAGGGTGTTGAATTGCGGTTGCAGGTTCTCCTGGGAAATTTCCAGCGTGGTTTCATACCCGGCGCCGGCGGCCCCGGTTTTCCAGCGATATTCATACACCGGCCTGCCGATGCGATAGATCCACTGCTCAAAAAACCAGCTCAAATCCTGCCCGCTAACCGTTTCGCAGATTTGTTGGAAATTCTCCGTTACGGCGTTTCCGTAAGCAAGGCCGGGCGTTGTGGCGTAGCGGTTCAGGGCGGCGAAGAAGAGCGAATCGCCTAAAACCCCGCGCAGCATGTGCAGCACCCAGGCGCCCTTTTGATACACCGTAACGCTGAAAAGGGCGCGCAGGTTGGTGGTATCCTCCACGAACAAAGCGCCTTCAAACGAGCCGATGTCGATTTCCTTCATATATTGGCGGTAGGCCGCTTCGCCGCCCCGGTATTCCTCCCACAACCCCACGCTATAGGTCGCAAACCCCTCGTTCAGCCAGATGTGCGGCCAGTTTCGCGGGGTAATGCAATCCCCAAACCACTGGTGCGCCAATTCGTGGGCGACGGCATAGTCGCCGCTATGCGAGCCGGTGATAAATTTTATATTCAGGGTAGTAAGGGTCTGGTGCTCCATGGAAGCGCCGGCGGGAACGCTGGCCATGCCGTATTTTTCGCGGATAAAAGGGTACTCGCCAAAAATAGCGGCGAAGGCAGCGATCATCTCCCCGGTTACGCTGAAATCTTCTTGCGCAAGCTCCAACAGTTCCGGAAAAACAAAGTATTGAAGCGGCATGGAGTCCCCGGCGGCGGAGACATACCAGTCAGAAAATTCCGCGTAATCAGCGATGGCGAGAAACACCAGGTAGGTGCTGATGGGATAACGGGTTTCCCAGGAATAGGTATGATAATTCCCCGGAAGGGAAGTAATTCCGGCAAGCACCCCGTTGGAGGCGACGACGAGGTTTTCCGGCGCGGTAACATTCAGGAAAACCGAATCCGCTTTATCGGCGGGATCATCCTTGCAGGGCCACCAGGCGGGAGCGCCGCAGGGTTCGCTGAGGGTCCAAACGCGGGGAACGCCCTGAAAGTAACTCCAATTGAAAGCGCCCAGCCCCGCGGCCTGGGGCTGCCCGCGGTAGAAGATTTCGATGGAAAACCCCTCCCCGTTTTGCAGCGGGGCGGAAAGCTGAATATCAACGCGGTTGCCGGAACGTTGAAAATTCAAGGAGTTGCCCTGCTGCCGGATGGCCTCGATCGCCATGTTAGCGAAGAGATCGATCTCTAAATGCGACAATGGGGAGGCCAGGCTAACCCCTTCGATCAATACCGAACCTTGCAGAAGCTGCAAATCCGGGCGAACATTCAGGTTCAAGCGATAGAAGCGCACGTCGAACTGGCGCTGGGCCGGCGAGGTTGGCGTATCATGCAGGGATTGGCGCGCGGCAAATCGCGCTTTTTCCAGTTCCCGGAGGTTCTCCAGCATTTTCTGAACTTCGGAAACTTCCCGGGCGGCTAACGGCGCAGCAGCGCCCAGCAGCAGCGCGATCAAACTAAGAATGGTTAAGCAAGTTTTTTTCACGGCAATCGTGAGTATGGGATATTGCTGCGCGTAAGCCGCGTCCGGCGGCGCGCCGGATTTGATGCGCTGTTTAGAGAGCAGTTGTCCTGGATGCACGAAAACGCCCACTCAATTTTAAGCCATCACGGATGTTCAGGCCCATGAGAATAAGATTCACCGACCCGGCGAGAAGCTCTGCACCCTGAACCAGGTAGAAAGTTACGCCGAATGACCCCGCCGAAGCCCAGCGGTCGAGGAGAATAGCAGCAGGAACCAATACAAGCAGCCCATTTGCAGCAATGAACGGCATTCGTTTCTTCTTGGTTTCGATCAGCCGCCCTCGCCTTGATTTCGAGAGCGCGAAGCCACTAACACCTGCGGCAATAATGGCGGGCACAAGGATAAACAGGCCCGGAGCCACGATAAGACTCTTGACGGTTGCCACAGCAGCAGGAGAACCGAAAACTTCGACCACGACCGTGGAAAGGAAGAAGGTGACGATAGTGAATGTTGCCAAAAAACCCGCCAGAAAATGAATAGTTTTCACCATTGTGATTTCTCTTGCTCCCTGATTTTATACTGTACGCAGGCATAAATTGCTGCGACTCGATGCAAAGCATCGGCAAGAGCGTTCACCCCGACCCGTCGGGGTGAACGAGTCGTAATGATGCCCTTACCTTGCATAACTTATAATGCCGCCTGAACCAGCACACTTTTTGCCGAAACCGGCAGGCGGATTTCCCCGGCATTGAAATCCCGCCAGGGCGCCCCGTCCACCTCGACGCTTTTACAAATGAATTCCCGGGGGAGTTTCAGCTTCAGCCCCGCGGCGTGTAAATTCTCCCCGGCGATGCTCCATGCCAGGGTTTGGGAGGATTGCCGGTAGCTCACCTCGAAAGTGATTTTCCCGAAGCGGGTAAACGCCCCGGTAATTCCCACCGCCTCGCCGCTCTCCAGCCACTCCCGGGGAATGCCCGCGCCCAGCGCCAGGGAGTCGCCCCGCTCATCCACCAGCAGCCCGCGCACCAGGTTGACGTAATCCGCGGCCACCCAGGCGTGGGGCATGTCGCCGGCCTGAAAGCGGTGGTTCACGGTATCCAGCACCTCCGCCCAGGCGTAACCGCCGGGGAAGGTCTGGTGGTTCAAATGCCATTGCAGGATGGCGTGGGCGCGCTCCGGTTCATCCAGGCGCAGGTAACACAACCCCAATTCAAATGCGTAGGGCCAGAAGCCGTTGTGGTGCAGGTAGGCGCCCCGGTACGGCGTGATCCAGGTATTCCAATAATAGTCGAAGGATTGTTTGACCAGCGGATCATCAGTTTCCAGCGCCCCGCCGGGCCACAGGCCGGGAGAAGTTCCCCGGGCCATGGAACTGCCCTGCAAATCTTCCGGGCCGTTGGGAATCCAGCTAATTTTCTTCTTTTTCATCAGTTGGGTGTAGGAAGCGCGGGTGGCTTCGTTCAGCCGGTGCGCTTTTTCGCGCAGCCGCTGAGATTTCTCCGGCCAGCCCATTTTCTGCGCTAACAATGCCGCGTGGCGCAACCCCGCCACCGCCCAGAAATCATCCCAGTAGTGATGCCACTTTTCCGAGCCGAGGTCTTCCGCGGACCAGGAGGGCGGCAGAATGCCCGTTTTCGAGCTTGCCTGCAAAGAATCTAAAAACGCGACCCCGCGCTCCACTAACGGCCAGTAGCGGCGGGCTGCCGCGGTATCGCCGCTGAAAAAGACATATTCCGCCAGGGAGAAGAGCGCCTGCCCCTGGGAATCCCATTCCCGCTCTCCAACTTGTTTATAATTCAAATCGAAGATCGGCGGGAACTCGCCGTCAGGGCGCTGGGCGGCCATCAGGTGGTTTACCGCCCGGCGGGCGAAGTCGAACTGCCCGTTGCGCAGCAGCGCCGCGAGCATGTAGGCGGTATCGCGGTACCAGAACAGGTCGTAGGCCAGGGGGCCGGGATGGGGCATGCCCCGGTCGGCGTTGATGAGGATGTAAGCCAGGGAGGCGTAGTAGGCGTTGCACAGGGATTTATCCGGCGCTTTTAGCGCCGCGGCGGTTAGCAGCGCCTGCCAGCGATCGGCCATTTCCGGGCGGGAGATGGCCGGGGCGAATTCAGTGCTGTCTTTCCAGGTTTCCGATCCTTCGAGCGGGGCGCGGAATTGGAAAAGATTTACCCCCGGCTGCAAGACGACCTCCCAGGCAAACAGCCCCGCGATCATGCGCAAATCTTCCTCCGGAACGGTTTTCTCCGGAGCTGCCGGAATTCCCTTCAAAACGATTTCCGATATATCCCCTTTGGAGCGGTCGAGCTTCAGGCTGGCGACGGGACGGATGAAGCGATGGTGGGGCGCGCCGGCGCTGCACCACACCGGAAATTTGCCGTTCACCACCACGGTTTTGCGCTGTTCATCCCATTCGATGCGCTGGATTTCCGCAACCTTGCTGTTCACCAGGTAGGGTCTCACGCCTGAGAACAACCAGCCTTTCAACGGTTTTTCGGAGGCAACGGTAATTTCATAATCTATTTGAGCAATTTGCGCGTCCTCTCCCCTATACTTTTCGAAAACAGCTCGCGAACGCTCGCCTTCCCGGACGCCGGGCAAACCGGCGTAGGATTGGCGGATTTGAATGCGTTCGTCGCCATAAAGCAGTTGCGGCAGGGGCAAAAATCCCCGCTCCAATTGCCAGGTTAATTGATCGGGAGGGCGATTTTCCGGGGCATACACGCTTCCGTCCTCTAAACGCAGCCAGGTCGAGAGGGTAAACGGCCAGGTGTTCGCGCCCAGCGCTCCATCGCGGCTCACCAGCCCTTCCGCCACCGCCTCCGGCAGGCCGATTACGGTCCAGCTCTGCCCCAATCCCTGCACCCAGTAGGGCCAGAGGGCCGGAGAATTTTTCTTCGCCAGGGCGCGAACGCGCTCCTCCGGGGTCATAAATACCGTGGAGTCGCTCGCCAGCGCCAGGGGAGCCTGGTGGATTCCCCCGCCGCCAGCCCAGTCCTCCACCCGGAAGGCGAGCAGGTGCGGCCCCGGCGAAAGCCAGCGGGTGAGATTGTGCAGCGATTTCCGCCGGTAATAGGTTTCCCCGGTTTGCTTGTCACCGAAGCTGCCGAAGCGCCGCCCGTCGATCCAGAGATCGAATGCGTCATCCACCCCGCCCAACCCCAGGTACACCGGCTGGTTGCGGAAGGTCTCCGGCAGTTCAAATTTGATGCGGTACCAGGCGTAGCCGTCGTATCCCTGCTGGCCGTGCCGCTCCCAGAAAGCCGGGGCGGGGATTTTCTCCCAACCGGCGTCTTCATAACCCGGCTCGAACCAGCCCTGCCCTTCTCCCTGGTTGCGGGGATCGATTTGAAACGGCCATTCGCCGGAGAGGTCCAGGTAGGCCAGGGGCTGCGCTTCTGCCCGCAGGGATACCCAAACAAACAGAGAAAAAGCTAAAGTGATAATTTTTTCAGCGATCTGCAAACGTCTCATCAATTTGAACTCCAAACTACACCAGCAAAATTGAAGTTTTGCACTCCGTCGAAATAGAACTCCATAAATAACCTTAACAAGTATGAATGCTACCGCGCCAGCACCATCTTGCCGGTCTTTCGGAAATCCCCCGCGGTGAGGGTATAGAAATAAATTCCGCTGCTCAGCGGCTCCCCGCGTTCATCCCGCCCGTCCCAGGTAACTTTATACCGGCCTGCCGCCTGGCGTTGAGTCACCAGCGTGCGCACCTTTTGCCCTAACACATTGCAAATAATTAATTCCACGTCGCTGATGGCTGCCTGCCCCTTCGGGGAAAGCTGATAGCTGATGGCTGTCTCCGGGTTAAACGGATTGGGATAATTCTGAAATAATTCATATTGCGTAATGGGTAAATCCGTGGCAACCGGCTCCACCCCCACGCTGCCGCCCAGGGTAAAGTTAACGAAACTGTATTGGTCGAACGTGGCCGCCCATTGGGCGGAGATGTTGTTCACGTTGCTGTAGTTGACGTTCAGCCCCAGGCTGTCGCCCGGCTGCAAGGTAATTCCGGCGTATTCCCGTTTGGGAATGGCGATTTCGATCTGCACCTGGGGGAAGTTGAGGGTAACCTCCAGGTGCACGGTGTTGGGATAGATTACCCGGCGGTTGAACTGCTGCTGGTAGAGCGGATCGTCATCCCACATGCCCCCGGCCCCGCCGTGCGCCAGGCTCCAATTTTTTACCTCCTCGCTGGCGTCCCAGGAGTGGAATTCCGAAAACGTTCCGGTTGCGAGATTGATGCGCATAATGGTATTCCCGCTCGACCACCAGAAACCGTCGCCGTGGAAATCGAAGGAAATTCGCGGAATGCCGAACTCAGCCAGTTTGAGGGCGAAATAGAGCGAATCGGCGTCGTAGCACATGTACAACTTCGGGGAATAGCTCTCCTGGGTGTATGCTACGGTATGATTCAGGAGCGGCCAGCCGGCTTCCACGATGCCGTCGATAACCGGGGTGAATGCCGGAATAGTAGGGGGAACCGGGTAGCGGGGATGGCGATCCTGCCCGTCGAGCGCGCCGTCGTTGTCGCTGTCGGCGTCGTTGGGATTGCTGCCGGAATAAGCGCCGTCGAGCGCCTCCGCGCGGTCGGGGTAGCCGTCGCCGTCGCTGTCGCCGGATTGATTGCTGCTGCCGAAGCGGGCTTCATCCAACGCCAGCAGCGGCTCAGCATCCGGGAAACCGTCCTGGTCGGCATCCGCGGCTTCGTAAATGCCGCCCCAGCTGCTCAGCAGGTCTTCATAAGCGTTGAAGGTGCGGAACATCTTCGCCTGGAAATCAAAATGCTCCCCGCAGGCTGCCGGGAATTCCCAGGGCACGTCGCCGTGGTACATCTCCGGGTGGTTGTTCACCCGGTAGAGATCGTCGATGGCGTGCTGCACTTCGTGCACGAAAATCCAGGTCAGCCCGTAATTGATGCCCGGCAGATGCCCGGGATAAACCACCCCGGTTCCCACCGGCCAGTCGGAATGGGAAAAGCCGGTAGCGCGGGAGGGGCCGGGAAAACCGAGGTTGATCACCCCGTAAGACCAGTATCCGTCCACCGCCGGGCAAACCCGGAAGATGAGATCATACTGGGTGTTCATCACCCCTAACTCCAGGAGGTCGTTGACGGTCTGCTGCACGTTGGTGTTGCCGGGGTCGCCGAAATCGCGGTAGGCGGTGATGGGAAGGTAGATCAACTCGGTGTTCAGCTTCATCCCGGAGTTGCGCCAGTAGAACAGTTTCCCGACCTCGCACATGGTTTTGATCTTTTCCAGATCGGCGTTGGAAATGCTGCCGGCATTGGTGTTCTGGTAAACCACCACCGCGGTTTTCAGGTTGGCGTAGCTGTAAAATCCCGCCTGGGAGGGCAGGGTGGCGGCGGCGACCTCCGGGGTCTCTCCCATCTCGGTCTGGGCGTCGATGCGGGCGGTGACTTTGTAATAATAGGCGGTGTTCAATTGCAGGCGGGAATCCATGAAGGTGGTATCCAACCCGGTGTAGGCAACCGGTTCGCCGTACGTGCCCGTGGCGCTGCGGCGATAGATGTTGTAGCCCCTGGTCTCGCCAAAGGGCGGCTGGTAAGGATTCCAGTGCAGCAGCGCGGTAGTGGCGCGAGGCTCAACAGTCAAATGCCGGTTTCCGTCGATCTCTAACACTTCCCGGGAATGAGAACTGCGAATGCCTTCCGCGGTAGTGGCGTACAGAATATAAGCGTACGTAACGGTCATAACAGTAGAAGTGTCCGTGAACGCGCCGGTAGTTAAATTATCGGCGATGCGGGTATAGAGCCGCCGGGGATGCCCGGTCGGGATAGTGTCTTCCAACGCGCAACGGTAGATGGAATAGCTCAATCCCGCCTGGGCGCTCCAGGTAATCATGCGCTGGTGGGTGAGGGTATCCACCACCACCTGGATATTCTGCGGAGGGGGCGGGGCAAACACCCCGGTGAGATAGAGGTGCTGCGGAAATACGAACCAGGGGATGCCGGTCACGGAATCAGCGATAACCCCCTGCTGCATGGTAGCGTTGCAGGTGAAGCGCACGAACACGCTGTCGCCCACCGCCAGCGCCGGATCGATGAAATTGCCCAATTCCACCCCGAAAGTGCCGTTCCCGGCGATATTCGGCTCCCCGCTGTTCCAGCGCGGGGCGTTTTCGAGCAGCACTTTGCTTTGATCATCATTCAAATAAGCAGTAAAAGTAGCCACCTGGGGGGTATGCTGGCAGAGGGAGCCGTCGGCGTGGTGCACGAAGTTTTTGTAATAGACGGAAACCTGGGCGCCAGCCCCGGCGCTGCAGAGCGCCATGATTCCCAACCCTGCGATTAGCCGCTTGAGAAGGTAGCCGGAATTCAAGGACATGATCAGTTCCTTTAAATTTAATTGTTTTCAGATAAGTGCAGCCTTACTTTTCATTGTGCAAAAGAGGAGAAATACCATGGCTAAAGAAGCGAAATTAAGCGTTCACCTGGACCCTCAATTAAAAGACGACGTAGAGGAAATCTTGAAAACGCTCGGTATTTCTGCCGGGGAAGCAATCAGTTTATTTTTTGCCCAGATTCGATTGCACAAAGGATTGCCCTTCGAAATAAAAATCCCTAACGAAAAAACCGTTCAAGCCCTCCGGCAGACGCAACGTGATAAAGATAAACTAAAAACTTACCAGACCCCCGAAGAACTGTTCGAAGAAATGGATAAATGGTAAAACGTCTGAAACTTGGTAAGATTTCCAAAACCGCTTCCATGAAAATTCAGGAAGGTTCCTATTTCCGGAAAGATATTAAACGAATGAAGCAACGAGGCAAATCTCTTACCGAGCTCAAAAAAGCCATTACCTTATTGGCAAACGGCCAAAAGCTCCCCGGAAACTATAAAGATCATCCATTAGGAAGAGAGTGGTCAGAGTACCGAGAGTGCCATATTAAAGAAGACTTCCTCCTGATTTATAAAATTGCGTGGGCACGCACTCCGATTTATTTGAGTAAGACTCTTTCTTTTCAGCGCAGCAGCACCATCTTTCGCGCCTGCTGAAAGTCTCCCGCGCTGAGTCGGTAAAAATAAATTCCCCCGGAAACTTCCGCGCCGTTTTCATCCCGCCCGTCCCAGTTTACCTCATACCTCCCGGCGGGCTGCCGCGTGTTTACCAGCGTGCGCACCTTTTGGCCGAGTAAATTATATATCGCTAACTTCACCTGGCTGACGGCTGCCTGCCCCTTTGGGGATAGCTGATAGCTGATCGCTGTCTCCGGGTTGAAGGGATTGGGGTAATTCTGATGCAGCGCATACTCCCGCGGCGCCGTCCCGTCTTCTCCCTGCGTAATCCCCACCGGGGGCAGCAGGTTCACTTCCACCTCGTAATCGGCGATAAAGGTATTCCCGGCCCAGTATTCCATGTTAAAAGAAGTCGCTTCCATAAACGCATAGCCCACCCAGCCGTTGGATTCCACCCGCAGAATGATCACCGCGTTGGAAAGGCCGTAGGTGTGCTCGATGGTGCCGTCGTTATCAAAGGGGCAGCGGCCTAAAGCGACCACCCCGTCGGCGTCCGCGGTGAGCTCCAGGTCGGGAACGTTGTCGTAATGCTTGCCGTACCACACCCCCGGCTGGCCTTCGGCCTGGTACACCTTAACGCCGGCAAAGGGCAGGATGGCGCCGTTGGCGTCCTTCACGGTCAGGCGATTCTGGCCGGGCAGGTTTTGCAGAAATACCCCGATGTTTTGCGGGGCGTTGTAATTTCCCAGCACCGCGCGATGCCCGGCGATCAAATTCAGGGCCGCAGCGCTGTATTCGTCCACGTAAGTGTAATTAGAATTCATCAAGCCGTTGAAATAGGCCAGGTGCACCGCCCCCCCGGCCAGGGGCATGTACGGCGTTCCCACCACGTACTGCCCGTTTTCTTTGATGGCGACCACGGTGGTATCCCCCGCGCTGGTGTGGATGTTGAAGCCGTACACGTCGATCAGGTAGCGGGCGTGCCCCAATTCATGGATCAAAGATCCCTCGTAGTAAAACGGATTGCTGAGCGAAACCCCGGTGTGATTGGCGTAAAAACTCCCGTTCAGCAGGGTGGCCGGGAATCCCCATTGCAAATCCACGGTGCGGTCGTACAGGTTGGGATTATTGGAGGGCAATCCTCCCGCCAGGGGCAGAGCGCCGTCGGGCACGATGGTAATTTTATCCAGGCGGATGCGGTCTAACACCCCGGCGGGCGAAAGGGGATAGATCGCCCCGGCAAACATCTCGTTCCAGATCTTTACCTGGCGATGCGCCCAGTCTTCCCAACCGTTGGAACCCACTCCCAACAGTTTCTGATACTGGTGGAAATAATCATACACGCCCTGCTCCACGTACAGCCCCGCGCTGATGGCGTTGGTGGAGAGCAGCAACTCGTTGTTGGCTTCTTCTTCCTCGGGGATCAGGTTTTCGGGATCCAGCACGAATTTCAACTCGTGGCGGGTAAAGGTCCAACTCCAGGGGAAATCCGCGTAAGCAGTGTCGCCCGCAGGGATATTCACCGCGCCGGAAGCGACCAATGCCCCGTCTAAATACCAGCGGTAGGGCACGTTGGCGTAGGCGGAATCGAGATAGTTATTGATCACCGCCCGCCAGGTGACGGTATCTTCCGGGGCCGGCCAGCCTTCCACCGCGGGGTTGGAACTGCCCCACACGTAATCTATGCGCGGCAGCCGGGCGATGTAGCGAATGGTCAAATCCGCGCCCGGGGGGATGTAGGGGTCCTCGTTCACCTCTGCGGAATGGGAACTGATAGCCCCTTCCGCCGAAATTGCATAGACGATATAACCATATTTGTCGCTCGCCAGGGCGGTCAGGTCGGTATAGCTGCCCCCGGTGATATTTTCGGCGATGCGGGTGTAGAGCATCCGCGCCCGGCCGTCCGGGAGGATGTCGCTGTAGGCGCGGCGATAAACTGAATAAACCATGCCCGGCTCAGGCGTCCAACTGACGGTGCGGTAATAAGTGGTGGTATCGGTTTGCAGGGCGACGTTTTGGGGCGGGTCCGGCAGGGCCAGCGGGGTCAAATTGAGGTTTTTGGGGAATACTAACCAGGGGATGGCGGTTACGGAATCCGCCAACATCCCCTGCTGGTCGGTGGCGTTGCAGGTAAAGCGCACGAACACGCTGTCGCCCACGGCCAGGGGGGGATTAGCAAAATTACCCAATTCCACCCCGAACAGGCCGCTCCCGACGATGTTGGGTACGTTGCTCCCGTCCCAGCGGGGGGCATTTTCGATCAGCACCTTGCTTTGATCACGGTTGAGAAAGGCGGTGAAAGACGCCTGGGGGGCCTGGTGCTGGCAATTCTGCCCATTGGCGTGTTTCACGAAGTTGCGGTAGTAAACCGAAATACCGTTCTGCCCAAAAACGGAATCCGCCGGCGCCATAACCAGGGAAAATCCCATACCGGCAACGAAAATTCGTAACAGGCGGTTCATGTTTGCCCTCTTTGGCTAAATGGCTCAATGATGTTAAATTAGAATTTTTGACAGGATCAAAGGGTTTCTGCAAATGCGGTCAAAAGAGAAAAACGAGCACGAGAATCACAATGGAGGCAATAGCCGCCCCGGAAAGGCCGCCGCCTAACAGGGCTTTTTTTACCGGAAATTCCTTTTCGGGATTGCCGGAACGGAGGATTGCTATCGCCATGAGAGCAAACATGCTTCCGATCAGGAACCCTAAGATACTGCTGCCGATCAACATTCCCATCAGGCGAAGCGCGAAATGGGGGGAGTCTTTTATCGCTCCCCCCAACAAATTGAAATGCAACAGAATGTGATAGCGCATGGAATCCGCCGCGGTTATACGAAAGGCGTCTTGACGATTTTAGCGGGAACGACCTTCCCCCGCGCCTCGATCTCGACGGTTTCGCCGGGATTGGCAAGCTCGGTTTTCAGGTACGCCAGCCCGATATTTTTCTCCAAAACCGGCGAAAACGCCCCGCTGGTTACCTGCCCGACCACCTGGCCGTATTTCTGCACCGAATAGCCGTGCCGGGGGATCATCTTCCCTTCCACCTCAAATCCCGCCAATTTCCGCTTCAACCCGGCTTCTTTGATCTTCAGCAGCGCTTCCCGCCCGATGAAGTCGCTCTTATCCAATTTGGTGATCCAGCCCAACCCCGCTTCCAGGGGATTGGTGGTCTGGTCGATGTCGTTTCCGTAGAGGCAGTATTTTTTCTCCAGGCGCAGGGAATCCCGCGCTCCCAGGCCAATGGGGGCAATAGCGAATTCTTTTCCCGCCTCGAAAATTCGATTCCAAACGTTTTCGGAATGGGCGTGGTCGAAGTAAAGCTCAAATCCCGGTTCCCCGGTATAGCCGGTAGCGGAAATGATCATCGGCGTCCCGGCCAATTTGCCCTCCGTAAACCAATAGGATTTGATTTGCGACAGATCGACGTCGGTAAGTTTTTGCAGGATCGCCGGGGCGGCTTTTCCCTGTACGGCAAGCTGGGTAATCCGCTCGCTGGTATTTTCGATCTCCACCCCGGGAATTTTGTGGCGCATGATCCATTCAAAATCCTTTCCGGTATTGGAGGCGTTCACCACCAGCAAATAGTGGTCCCCGCGGTGATAGACGAGCAGGTCATCGACAATGCCGCCGTCCTCATAACACATGGCCGAATACTGCGCCTGGTTTACGCTGAGCTTCCCGGCGTCGTTGATGGTAATGCGATTGACCATTTCCAGCGCCCGGGGGCCGCGGATTTCGATCTCGCCCATGTGGGAAACGTCGAACACGCCCGCGGTCGTGCGCACCCGCTTGTGTTCTTCCAAAATGCCGGAATACTGAATGGGCATGTAATAGCCGGCAAACTCCACCATTTTAGCGCCCAGCCGGCGATGAACTTCGTAAAGCCCGGTCTTTTTCACTTCCACGTTGTTCTCCTTTCATGCTATGCAATACCCCGCGCCGGCGAGAGATTGAACGCCCGGCCAGAGGAGGAATATTAAAGATTCGGGAGAGAAAAACACAGTAGAAAAAAAAGTGGGATCAAAAAAATTGGCCCCTGGGGGTCACCGCACCACCCAAGGGCCAATGTCATTGGAGGAGGCCTATGTAGGAGGAAGCTCTCACATAGAGACAAATAGCATCATCGCTCCTTTGCGGGCAAACTTTAGAAAAAAAATGGCTTTTTTAGATTTTTTTTTCCGGGTCTTTGCCGACCGCCCCTGTTTCCTGCGAGGCCGGTTTTGCCCCCCTGGGGCGGGATCCCGGCCTCCCCGGTCCCGGCGCTCTTCTCGAGGCGGCGGATCGCGATGGGGCGGTTTCCGGGGTTTTGGTTATATGCGCCAATTTCTCATACACTTTTTGCGTGCGATATTCCAGTTGCTCCAGGGTGGAGTTGTTGTGGATGACGAAATCCGCCCATTTGGCCTTCTCCTCCACGGGAATTTGCTTGGCGATGCGGTCGCTAATCTCTTTCTCGGAGAGGCCGTCGCGCTTCATAATCCACTCGATGCGTTTTTTCATCGGCGCGGAAACCACGATGATGCTATCGAACATGTGCTCCAGGTTGACCTCGTAAATCAGCGCCGCATCGATGGCGATGACCCGGTACTTGCCGCTGTCGCGCGACTCTTCCACTTCATCAATGATCCAGGAAACCATGCGGGGGTGAACGATTTTATTCAGCAAACGGGTTTTGGCTTCGTCTTCGAATACGATTTGCCCCAACAGTTTGCGATTCAGCTTGCCGTTGCGGAAAAATACCCGCTCCCCAAAGCTATGAATAATTTCCCGCTTCGCTTCCGGGTCCTTATTCACCAGCGCGTGCGCCACCCGGTCGGCATTGATGACTTTTGCCCCGAGTTTCTCCATAAACCCGGCGACCATGGACTGCCCGCAACCCATTCCGCCGGTAATCCCTACCAGAATCATCTCTTCTTTTCGCATCGCTTTCCATGCCATCCTTTAAGAATAAAAAAAATACCAAAATAGGCCCCGGGAAAAACAAAAACCGGCATCCAGAAGTCTGTTTGAGGCTGCCGTTTCCGCTTCTTAATCAGTGATGTTACGCAGGCTAAAAAAATTAGCCTCAGCGACACAGAGGGCACAGAGAAAATCAAATATTCAGTGAGTTTTAGACTGCTTCGAGACACCAAAATTTGAAAATATCGATAAAACCTTCGTGTTCTCTGTGTCTCTGTGGCAAAATGCGTAACATCAGTTAATCAGAAGCCATAAGTGACCGAGAGCCGGTTGATGAAATCATCCAATTGCCCGGCGTTGTGCCCGCTAACGAAATCCGGGCCTTCGAAGAAAAAGTCGGTGTTGAAATCCAGGTCGATCAAAAATCTGCCGATCTTGAACCCCGTCCCAAGATACAGATTGAATTGGGAGTCGCGGGATGAAGTCTCCGTCTCTGTTCCGGTGGTGGGTTTAAAGATGCTTTTTTGCTCCCGCCAGAGATGGGTCGCCCCCACCCGCAGGATCAACCACTCTTTGGCATGAGTTTCGCCGCCTAAGTAAAAACCGGGAAGATTGGTAACCCGCTCCGTCTGCTCGCCCAGGTTTGCAACCTTCTCCTTGCTTTCTTCGAGACCGTACGCTTCTATGCCCAAAACCACCAGGTTGGTTTTGTTGATTTGATAGTGCACTCCCATTCCTACCCGCACCCTCAGGTAATCCGTCTCCACTTTTTGCTGGCCCTGGGTTAAATCGGCGGCAAGGTAATCCACCAGCCCCGCGGGCACGTACATAATACCATCTTCCGGCCCGAAAAAGAAACGTCCGCTTAATCCGAAGCCGGTGCCTTCCCATTTCCGGTCTCCGGACAGGGTTTGCTTGCTCTCCACCTTCGGCAAGCTGACGTACCCGCCGAAATCATAAAAACGGCTGGAAATACCCGCGGCAAACTCAAAATACCGCGCAGACTCGTCAACATTCTGCACCAGGGTATCTCCGATCGTTCCTTTGTTACTCTTGGCGTTGGCGGAAATCCGGAATCCCAGGTCATACTGCCCGGTTTTGAACCCCAGCACAAAATCATTGGTCTCGTTGAGCGCGATGCCGGTTAGAAGCCCCTGGGGAACCGGGAGATTCAAATTTCGATTCAACCACAGCCCTCCGACGGCGTAATCCCCGAAAGGAAAATGAACCCCGCCGCTGAAGGTGCTGCTGTCCCCTTTTACCCGGAATTCACCGATAATCTGGTTGCCGTAGAGCAAAAGGCTTCCGGGGAAAATGAAGATGTTTGAATTGTCGTGGAAAAACAAGCCGGTATTTCCCATGGAAGTGGCGCGGGTTTCCGTCGCGGCCAGTCTGCCGAGAGAGAAAAAAACCGCCATCAGGATCAAACAACACCAATACCCAAAACGATAGCGCTGCTTCATGTTAGCCTCCTCAAAGTTAGATCCGGAACGGCTCCGGGTTCTGAATAGCTGCACACAACCGGAAAAACCTGTTCTTCGTTTTTAACCTCTGCAAGTGCTTTAAAATACGGAGATTGTAAGTAAAATTCAAACCAATATTTTAATCGCTTCCGAAAGCGAAAAAGCATTTGAATATGTTTTCCGTTCGCTCTAAATTAAAATAGCAGGTGTTGGCAGAGTGGCCGGGGGTGATCGGTAAGGGGGATTTCCCCCCTGCACGATTCATCGCTCCGCCGCCTGCCGATGATTCAAGAAAGTAAATCAACCTTCTCGAGGAGGAGAATTATGGCCACCCTGGAACGCGCCATTCAGATCGCCGCCTTTGCCCACTGGGGGCAAAAAGATAAAGCCGGCAATCCCTATATCCTTCACCCGCTCAGGATCATGTTGAAAATGGATACCCTGGAGCGGATGATGATTGCGGTATTGCACGACGTGATCGAAGATTCCCATTGGACCCTGGGAAACTTGCGCGACGAGGGATTTTCTCCAACGGTCATTAAAGGGGTGGATGCGCTTACCCGCCGGCGGGGTGAAAGGTATCAATCCTATATCGAGAGGGTGAAACGCCATCCCCTGGTGATTCCGATAAAATTAGGCGATTTGGAGGATAACATGAATATGCTTCGCTTGAAAGAGGTTAACCAAAAAGACCTGGAGCGAATGAAAAAGTATCACTGGGGGCATCAGCAGTTGACGGCGGGAATAAAGCCGGGAGCAGAAAGGGAGCAGTGAAAGGTGGCAAGTGAATATGCAGAAAACGAGACCGTGATCGCCGCCATGCCGGTTCGGGAACAATGGCTGGAAGCGCTGGGATTGCGGATATTTTACCGCAGCGCCGGCAGCGGCGACCCGCCGGCGCTGCTGATCCACGGGGGCGGCAGCGACTACTCCGGGTTTGCCTGGAAGCACACCATCGGCGCGCTGGCGCAGCAATGCCGGGTCATCGCCCCTGATTTACCCGGCTACGGCCGGAGCGAGGCCCCTTCGTTGAACATTTCGGATTGGCGCTCGCGGATGGATGAATTGGAAATGGCGAAACCATCTGTACCAGGGATTGTTAATTGCCAATTAAGAATTCCCGCATCAACCCCTTCCGCTTTCACATTCACTTTATAGAAGCGCTTTTAGACGCCCTGGAGCTGGAAAAAGTAAGCCTGGTGGGCATCTCCATGGGCGGGGGGATTTCCCTGGGATTTGCGTTAGCGAACCCGCAGCGCGTGCGCAAGTTAGTATTGGTGAGCAGTTATGGTTTGGGAAGAGAAATGTTCGGCGGAAAAGGGGCTTATTTATTCCCCCGGGTACCGCTGCTGTACGAAATAGTGCGCCGGTCGGCGCAGCGCAGCCGCAGGCTGGTTCGTTTGGGGATGAGCAAGCTGGTGAGCGGCGCCGCTGCTCTTACCGGGGAGATGCTGGAAGACGCCTGGCAAAGCCTGCGAAGCTCCGGCGTGCACCACACCTGGAAGGCATTTCTGCAATCGGAGCTTACTTTTACCGGATACCGCACCCATTTTGGAGCGCATTTGCAGCGCCTTTCTATTCCTACCCTGATCGTTCACGGGGATAAAGACCGCCTCATCCCCCTGCGGTTGGCGGAGCAGGCCGCCCGGCAAATTCCGGGGGCGCGGCTCCATATTTTCAAAAATTGCGGCCATCTTCCGCCGCGGGAAAAACCGGGAGAGTTCAACGAGGTTCTGGGACAATTTTTGAAGGACCCGGGGAAGGTTGGCGGCGGGGATGAAGCAGTAGGCAGTAAGCAGTAGCCACTCAATGTCGTTTAGTTAATGGTCTCGAGACTAAAATTCACTATTCTGAGTTCACTATTCACAATTCACAATTGCTATTATTTTGCGAGTTATCACGGTAGTTCGATAATGGGGAATGGAGAATAGGGAATGGAGAATAGGGAATGGAGAATAGGGAATGGAGAATAGGGAATGGAGAATAGAGAATGGAGAATAGGGAATGGAGAATGGGGAATGGAGAATAGGGAATGGAGAATGGGGAATGGAGAATAGAGAATGGAGAATGGGGAATGGAGAATAGGGAATGGAGAATAGGGAATGCTGAACTAATTTCACTTTTTATCTCCCTGGTAAATGGTGGCAATCCCGAAGGTCAAGGGGGTCATTTTTACGGCCTCGAAACCCGCTTTCCATAACAAATCGCAAAATTCTTTTCCATAGGGAAAGGTTTCCACGGTTTCATTGAGGTAACGGTAGGCGTAGCTGTCCCCGGAGATCAGGCCGCCAATGCGCGGCAGGATATTGCGGAAATAGAACAGGTAAAACCGGCGCAAGAGCCGGTTTTTCGGGAGAGAAAATTCCAGGATGATCGCCCGCCCGCCCGGTTGCAGCACCCGGCGCATTTCCTGCAACGCGTGGAGGACGTCGGTAACGTTGCGGATGCCGAAGGAAATGGTAACGGCGTCGAAAGTGTTTTCGGGAAAGGGAATGGCAGTGGCGTCGCCGGTTTGGAGCTTCAAGGCTTGATCCAGCCTGCGCTTTTTCAATTTGGAGCGTCCCAGCGCCAGCATGTTCTCCGCCATGTCGATACCGACGCCGCCGGCTACCCGCCCGCTCTTGCTGAAAATGGAAATCAATTGGTCGCCGGTACCGGTTGCCAGGTCTAAGACCTGCTGGCCGGATTTTTCCGGCAGGCAGCGGGCCACCCGGTTGCGCCAGACCACGTCCTGCCCCAGGGAGAGCAGGCGATTGAGCAGATCATAGCGGTGGGCGATGCGGTCGAACATCTTCCATACCTCCCGGCGGGAAGGGGGGGAGGCAACCGCCCGGTCGAGAGGTTCTCTCGAATCCGTCACGCTTCTACCGTCCTTTCAGGTTATCGCAACATTCCAATCGATATTACGGCATTGCGAGGGCGCAAATTTAAGGAATCCCCCCGGGACGTTCAACAAATTTTCAATTTCCGGGAATATTGTGGAGGTTAGAAAACATACTTCTGGGTAATGGAATATTCTCCCATTTCGTAGGGAACCCGGGGGAAATTCCGCCAGCGCCGGATGGTGCGTTTAATGCAGTTCAGGATATGAACGTCCTGAATATCGGATTGCACCATGCGAATGCTCTCCGGGATGACGTAGCCTTCCGGGTGAATATTGAATTTGACCACCAGGTTGCCTTTCACGGTCGGGTCGCTTCGATAGACGCGGTCGAAACAGCGGCGCACGTCCTTCTTATTATCATTGGCAATCGAAATGGTTTTATCGTAATCCCGAACCCCGGTGGCAATGTCGAAATCGGTAAACTTCGCCTCGGCGATGGCGACATTCTCATCGGGCGAGCGGGAAAATTGCCGGGTGCTGGATTCGTAGGCCTTTTTACGGGCGTTGTACGGTTCCATGGGAGAATTGCGAATCTCCGCCCCGGGTACAACCACCGAGGCAATTCCCCCGATCGCGCTCAGCACCTCCGCCCCGCTTTGGGAAGATGAACTCAAGGAAGCCACCATCGAAGAATCATAGCGGCTCCTGGAATCCGGAATCTTAGTGGAAACCCGCTTAGCAGTCTGGTTGCGGGCCTGCTCCCTTGCGGCTGCCCTCTCCAGGGCCTTCTGCCCTTCGGATATTTCGGGAGTTTCCTCAGGCATCAACTTCTCCGCCCGGAAGCCATCCACCAGGGAGCTGAAAGACGGGGGCTGCTCTGCAACCGGGTTAGGCAGGGGAATTTTTTCATTGATGCTTACCAGCCGGCTCAGATAAGCCTGCTTCATCTGATGGCGAATCCGCTGCAAGGGATAATGGTTGTAATAACGCACGGACAGAAGAGTGAGCGCGAGAATGATAATAGCAGTTATGGAGAGAAATTTCCAAAAGAGTACGTTCAGTTCAGTCAAAATAGGGCGTGTAAAGAAAACTTTAATGTAATCGTAACTCCTTTTACTGTACATCATGGCAGTCTTTTACCTTCCCGGTTAAAGTAAACGTTCCCATAGTAGCAAATTGTATAACTCTCAAGATGATGCAAATCAAAAAGCTGGACACTCGGAAATTATGACAACGCCAGCCAGGCGGGTCTGGCCCGTATAAGAATTTGAAAAGGAGAATGGGAGAGCGGGAGAAACGGCGACTTGCATCTCCCATTCTCCGTTTCTCGCACTCACCGGTTTACAGCATTGACAATTCTCCAATGTCAGGTGATATGACACTTTAAAGGACAGAAACCCATCTGCAAATCCGGTCGGTTGCGGCGACTATTTTGGGGGCATATAATTTCAAGAACGCCGAGTCCAGGTGTTTGCTGGCCGGGGTCTGTTCCGCCGCGCTCAGCGCCCTGGCGCCGTCGAAATCCACGTAGGCCAGGCGGGCGGAGAATTCCTCCCCGGGTCTGCCGAACGCCTGGCCGGGAAGGATTGCCACCCCGGTCTCTTCTAACAAGCTGGTGCACAGTTTTTCGCTGGTGTCTATCCCCCTTTTGATCAATTGCTCCCGAAAAGGGTTGAAATTGATAAACAGGTAGAAACCGCCCTCCGGATCGGGGACTGCAATCCCGGTTTTGCGAAGCTGCTTGGCAATATAACGGCCCATCACGCGCAGAATGCGGCGGCACTGCATCAGGTAGCGCTCGATTTCCGCCCCGTGTTTAAATGCCCGCACCGCGGCGTACTGGATCGGGGCGGAGGTGGAAGTATAGGTCTCGCTGGCCACCGCGGCCATGGCATCGCGCAGCCAGTACAGGGATTTAGGGAACAGGAATGTTCCCAGCCGCCAGCCCCCGGCTCCGCACCATTTGCTCAATCCCCCGCTGATGATGGTGCCCTCCGGGTAAAAACGGGCGATGGAAACGTGCTGGCCGAGGTGGTGAAGCTCTCCGTAAATTTCATCGGAAAGCAGAATTGCCCGGTACTTCCGCGCCACCCGGGCGATGGCTTTCAATTCCTCCATCTTGTAGGTACAACCGGTAGGGTTGTTGGGATAATTGAGAATGATTACCCGGGGACGTGCGGGATCTTGCCGGCACAATTTTTCCAACTCCTCCGGGGTCAGGCGCAGCCCGTTGGCCAGGCTGGTGGGCAGCCAGTGAATATGCCGCCCGGTGATCTGCGCCTGGGGCGCATAGGAAACCCAACTGGGCGTGGGAATGACCAGGTCCCCGTAATAAACCAGCAGCAGAATGAACATCAGCTCTTTGGAGCCGGGGCCGATCAGCACGTCGCTGCCGGTGTAATCGATGCCATGAAATTTGCGGTGGTACTCTGCCACCGCTCCCCGCAGCTCCCGCAATCCCATTACCGGCAAATAATCCTTTTGAAAAGCGTTGGCTTTCAACTCATCCACCACCGGCTGCGGCACCGGGAAAGGCGACTGCCCCAATCCCAGGCGAAAAACCTCTTTGCCCTGGCGCTGGAGTTCGACGCTTTTTTCGTTGATAGACAAGGTGGCCGACAGCGGCAGTCCCCGAACGTTCAGGTTCAAGTGGATTTCCGGGCCGAAATTTGCAACAGCGTTATGATGTCTCATATCAATACCCCATCACTCCATTGATCCACTACTTCAATTTCCCTACGTTTTCGCAATATTCGCGTCCTCAGCCTTTAAGCTCTCTTTCGCAGCACCTTCAACTCGGTCTCTTCCTCGCTGCGGGCGATGATCACCGAACCGCAGCTATCGCTCCAGACGTTGACCGAGGTGCGCATCATGTCTAAAATGCGATCCACGGCTAAAATCAACCCTACCCCCTCCAAGGGCAGCCCCACCGCCTGCAAAACGATGGTGATCATCACCAGCCCGGCCATGGGGATGCCCGCCGCCCCGATGCTGGCCAGCAAGGCAGTGAATACCACGATCATTTGCTGGAAGAACGAAAGCTCGATCCCGTACACCTGGGCGATAAACATGGCGGCGACGCATTCATACAGCGCGGTTCCGTCCATGTTGATGGTCGCCCCTAAGGGCAGCACAAAGCTGGTGACTTTATTGGAAACCCCGGCGTTGTTTTCCACCGCGTCCAAAGTAAGCGGCAGGGTGGCGGAGGATGACGCGGTAGAAAAGGCGGTCATCAGCGCGGCGGACATGGCCCGGGCATGGGCAACCGGATCGGCGCCGCCAATCGCATACAGGAGAACCGGCAGGGTAAGAAAGGCATGAATCGCCAGGGAGATCATCACGGTAAGCATATAACTTCCCAGGGGGACAAAAACTTCGAAGCCGGTTTGCGCCACAATTTTGCTCATCAGCGCAAACACCCCGATGGGCGTAAAGAGGATGATGAAATGGGTCAAGCGCATCATCACCTCGAAAATTCCCTGGAAAAAGTTGGTCAGTGATTCGCGGTAGGGTTGAGGAGCGCGGGTAATAAAAAATCCGAACAGCAGCGAGAAAAATATCACCGGCAACATATCCCCTTTCACCATGGCCTCCAGGGGATTGGTGGGAATGATCCCCAACAAAGTGTCGCCGATCTTCTGCGCCCCGGCTTTCAACTCTTCGGGAACCTCTTCCAATCCTAAGTTCGCCCCGAGGCCGGGCCGGAGCAGATTCACCAGCGCCAGGCCGGTCAAAATAGCCAGCAAACTGGTCGTGAGGTAATAAGAAAGGGTTTTGAGGCTTAACCGCCCGAATCTTTCCGCGCTGCCGATGCCCGCGACCCCGGAAATGATGGAAGAGACGATGAGGGGAATGATAACCATGCGCAGGCCGCGAAGAAAGATCGTTCCCAGGATGGAAACTTTATCGACCACGAAATTTTCAAACCCCAGCCCGCGCGCCATTATGCCGAAAAAAATTCCCGCCGCAAGGCCGATAAAAATTTGCCAGTACAATTTCAATTTCATGGGTTCTGCATCTATAAGCCGTAAAACTTGCAATGCGCAGCATCGAAAGCAGCGGCCGGTTTGAGGTCAAAATAATGGGAACCAGTATAATAACAATGGCCGGTATTACAAAATACTTTTTCTTTCTTCCCGGAAAATCGTAGATTAGGATCTGATGTAACGCATTTTACCACCCACGAAGTGGCGCCTTTGGCAAGAGACACCCCCGAAGGGGTTCCTTCGGAAAGAGAACACAGAGTTTGCTTAGTGTTTTTTGCTTCAGCGCAGGCTTACTTAAGCGCAATAAATATTTGATTTCCTCCGTGCCCTCTGTGGCTCGGTGGTTAATGTATTTAAACTGCGTAACATCAGTTAGGATGAAGGATGTGAGGTAATGGTGAAAAGTAGGGCGCATGTTTTTTCTTGTTTTCGTTTTTTACCTTTTTCTGTTTGCCTTTTTCCTTTACATGAGGAGCCTGCATGAGTTTTCTAACCCACCTGGAATGTTCCGCCTGCGGCCTGGAGTTGGAGCCGGAACGCCTCTGGAATCTCTGCCCCCAATGCCGCAAACCCTTGTTGGCCCGCTATGATCTGGAAAAAGTAAAACTGTCCCGCGGGGCATTAAGCGGGCGGGAACAAACCCTGTGGCGCTACCGGGAATTGCTGCCCCTGCGGGATGATCGTTACCGTTTAAGCCTGGGAGAAGGGTTTACGCCCTTGATTCGCGCCGAGAACCTGGGCCGGGAACTGGGTTTCACGAACCTGTGGATCAAAGAAGAGGGGGTGAATCCCACCAACTCCTTCAAAGCGCGCGGCCTGGCGGTGGCGATTTCCCGCGCCCATGAACTGGGCGTGCGCGCCGTTTCCATCCCTTCCGCGGGGAACGCCGCCGGGGCAATGTGCGCCTACGCCGCGCTGGCCGGGATGAGCGCCTACGTTTACATGCCCAAAGACGTTCCCCACCCTTTCATTGCCGAGTGCAGGGCGTTAGGAGCGGAAGTAACCCTGGTGGAGGGGCTGATTACCGACTGCGGCCGGCTCGCCGCTCAACACCTGGCGGAAGACCGGCGCTTCGACGTCTCTACCCTGAAGGAACCTTACCGCATAGAAGGTAAAAAAACCATGGGATACGAGCTGGCGGAGCAGTTGGGCTGGAACCTGCCGGATGTGATCATCTACCCCACCGGCGGGGGAACCGGCCTGGTGGGAATGTGGAAAGCCTTTGCGGAGATGGAGCAATTAGGCTGGATTAGCTCCCGCCGCCCCCGCATGGTAACAGTGCAGGCAGAAGGCTGCGCCCCGATGGTAAAAGCGTTTTGGGAAGGCCGGGAATTCGCCGAACCCTGGGAAAACGCCCGCACCGCCGCGGACGGGCTGCGGGTTCCTGCGGCGGTGGGAGATTTCCTGATTTTGCGGGCGCTGCGGGAAAGCCGGGGAACCGCCGTGGCCGTAACCGACCGGGAAATGCTGCAAAGCGCAAACCGGATCGGGCGCACCCAGGGGATTTTTGCCAGCCCGGAAGGCGGCGCTACCCTGGCGGCGTTCCTGCGCCTGCGCAGATCCGGCTGGATCGCAGACGGGGAATCCGTGGTATTATTCAACACCGGCAGCGGGCATAAGTACGCGCATTTGTGGTAAAAACGGAAAGTAACCAGCATGGTTGTTTTTAGCCGACTCACGGCCCTCATTCAACTCTCCCGCCCGGTCAACGTGGCGATTACCTTTCTCGCGGTATTTATCGCCGCTTTCATTACCGGAACAGTGCAGCCGCTGCCGGCGGTGCTGCTGGCCGGCCTTTCCGCCGGGCTGATTGCTGCCGCGGCGAACACCATCAACGACTTTTACGACGTGGAGATCGACCGCATCAATAAGCCGCGCCGCCCCCTGCCGGGGGGAAAAATTTCCCCCGCGGCGGCGCGGGCGGCGGCCCTGGCGGAATTTGCCCTGGGAAACCTCCTCGCCGCTCTCATCTCCCTGCCGATGTTCCTCATCGCCGCTTTTTTCTCTCTCCTCACCTATCTCTACGCTGCTTTTTTGAAGCGCACGGTGCTGTGGGGCAACATCGCGGTGAGCCTTACCACCGCCGCAGCTTTTATCTACGGGGGAACCGCGGTGAACCGCCCCGCGCAGACGGCGATTCCGGCGGCGTTTGCCTTCTTCTTTCACTTTGGGCGGGAAATCATCAAAGACATGGAGGACGTAAGGGGAGACAGCGCTCACCGCGCCAGAACCTTCCCCATCCGCTTCGGAATGCGCCCGGCCATTGCGCTGGTGTGGGTAAATTTCATCACTCTGGCAATATTGACGATTTTCCCTTACGCGATGGGCTGGTACGGCCCGGTTTACTTTATCATTGTGGCCGCCGGGCTGTACCCGGTCATTTTTTACACCCTCATCAGCCTGTTGAAGAATACCAGCAGCCGCCACCTCGGCTTTCTCAGCGCCCTGCTGAAAGCGGATATGGTAGTGGGCCTGCTGGCGATTTATTTTAGATGAGTGAGCGTATCGGGCGTGAATTCGGGGAATTATGACATCGTGTTCTACGACGGGCATTGCGGGCTGTGCCACCGCTCGGTGCGCTTTATTCTGGCGAAAGACCGGCAGGGCATTTTCCGGTTTGCTCCCCTGCAAGAATCTCTTTTTTGCAAAACTTTTCCCGAACAAACCCGCCAAACCCTTCCCGACAGCATCGTGCTACGGACTGCCGGAGGAGAATTGCTGGTTCACTCCGCGGCTACCGTCTATATCCTGAAGCAGTTAGGGGGCATCTGGCGAATTTTCGGGACTTTGCTGGGGTGGATTCCGGAATTCCTGCGCGACCGCGCCTATCGCTTCATCGCCGCCATTCGCTACCGAATTTTTGGGCGGCCGGGGCAGCTTTGCCCGTTCATTCCCGAACATTTGCGAGAACGGTTTTGGCTTTGATGAATCTCCCGCCGGCCGGCGGCGTTTGGCGATTCGCTGCCAAATAAAGAAATAATTATTCGCAATGCCGCATTTATGCTTACATTCTTTCCGATTATTGAATGCAAAAAAGTAGGAGACGGCGCTTGCCATGAGCAGAACGAACTGGTTTGCGGGGATAATTGCCTGGGAGATTACCGGGTTCCTGATCGCTTTGCTGGGCCCGCTGGGCAACCCGGATTTTCACAGCTACCTGCATTTCCTGCTCCTCGGCCTTACCATCACCAACTCCGCCGGGCTGCTCGGAAGCGTGTTGTGGCTTTTCTACGACGCCGTGCTCGGGCGGCGGGTCAATCGCGCCGCGCTCAACCTGCTTTTCGGCGCGGTCGTCGCGATATTAGCGATCGGCGCCGGCATATTTGCCGGCCGCTGGGTGGTCGATCAAATCTGTAATCTGGAGACAGCCCACGCCGTGGAGAGCCGCCATATTCTATTCCTGATCGTTAACCTGATTTTCGTTTTTCTCATCGCCGGCGCCTACGCCATGCTGCTCCTGTTAGCGCGGGCAAAGAGCGGCGTGGAAAAGAACATCCGGGCGGGAGAGGAGTGGCAGCGCTTGGAATTAGAATCCAAATTGGCGATTCTGCAAGCTCGTTTAAACCCGCATTTCCTGTTGGATACCTTGAATGCCATCCTGAACCTGCTGTACGAACAACCCCAGAAAGTGGAGCATCTTCTGCTCAATCTCTCCGGCATATACCGGAAAGTGCTCACCCTCTCGCACGATCAACTCATCCCCTTAGAAGAGGAACTGCGACTGGTGCGGGAATACCTGGAAATCGAAAAAATTCGTTTGGACGGCCGGCTGGAATTCGACCTCTCCGCAGAAGATAAGGTGCTGGGCTACAAGATTCCGCCTTTCATTATCGCCAATAGCGTGGAAAGCACCATCCGCCAGGGAGTTTTTTCCCAAAAGAAGGGGATTAAAGTATTTGTGGGCGTTCACCAGGTGGCCAATGCGATCTTTATTCACATTCGCGACAATGGGATGGGCAGTATGCGAAAAAGCGCGGAAGAGGGCTTCGGAATCTTCAGCGTGAAGGAACTGTTGAAAATGGCCTATGGCGAGAAAGCAAAATTCAATATCTCCAGCCTGCCGGGGGGAGGCACGCAAGTGAGCATGGAATTGCCCTGGGAAAGCCCGCCCCGCCTGGCGGAACGGATGGAAACAAACGAGGCGGTTAGCGGGGAAAAGGAGGGGATATAGATTCTTCATGCCGAAATCTGGGAGTTCGTCCCTGACTTTTTTTGCCACAGAGTTCACAGAGATCACAGAGTTTCGGCATAGCTCCACTTCCTGGCTGGCATAATTTCTTAATTGCTCTGTGTTCTCTGTGGCAAATTTCAAATATTTTTGGATAGTGTTTTGGTGGGCAAGGGCGGCGGTGTTTAAAATAAACCGGGTGATAAGATGATTCGTGCGATTGCCGCGCTGGGGGAACATCACTCCCTGGAACGCGCTAAATTCCTTTTGAATCAAGATTTTCCGGATATCCAGGTGATCGGGGAGGCGGAAGATAGCAAAACCGCGCTCCGCATCATCGAAGGGCTGAAGCCGGATTTGCTGCTGCTGGATCTGCAATTGCCCGGGTTCGGAAGCTTAGAAACCCTGAAACAGATTTCTTATCAACCATTGCTCTTGCTGATGACTACCGGCTACCTCCCCCTGATCGCAGCGCTGGAACGAAATGAAATCGAATATCTCTTGAAGCCGATCTCCCGGGAGGAGTTCGCTAAAACGCTGCAGCGCACCCAACAGCGCAACCAGCGGGTGCAGGAGCGGCTGTTGGCGGCATTGCGCTCCGCGGAGCCGGCTCCGCACTATTTAAACCGTTTCATTATCAACCACGGCGACGCCCTGCGCATCCTTCCCGCCGCAAATGTTCATTATATCAAAGCGGCCCCCGGCGGCGCGCTCTTAGGCGGCTTTGCGGAGGAATTTGCTTATCCCGCTTCCATCGAGGAACTGGCGGAAATACTCGATCCGCAGCATTTCTGCCGTATTCAGCGGGATTGCCTGGTAGCCCCGGCGCGGGTGCGTAAACTGCGGCGCTCCCCGTGGCGGAAATATACCGTGCAATTGTCCGACAATGCCCGAACCGTCTTAAGAGTGGAGCACCGTTTCCTGCCCGCTTTACAGAAAATTATCGCTAAAAGATAGCCTGAACAGGATTGTTTATGCGCGTCACCGTAAAATTTTTTGCCCTGGGCCGGGAGTTGACCGGGCGCAGCGAGATGGTCGTGGAGCTGCCGGAGGCGGCCACGGTGCAGGCGCTCCTCGAGCAGCTAAAAAGCGCCCATCCCCGATTTGCCCAACTGAACAGCTACTTAGTGGCGGTCAACCTGGAGTACGCGGAAATGAGCGCCCCGCTGCACGAGGGCGACGAAGTGGCGATCATCCCCCCGGTGAGCGGGGGGTAAGGACGTAAAAACGTAATGCGTAAAACGTAACGGAATACGCAATACGGAGTGACAGTTGATTGCGTATTCCGTATTTATACTAAGCGCATTGTTACTATTCAGCCACAGAGGTCACAGAGAAAGAATTTAAGACTCTTAGAATCATTATTCTTGTATATGGAACATTTTTTTCTACTAAAGGGGTTTGCAGCGTATTTTAAAATTTCCATTTCTTATTCTATAAGGAATCCCGGTAGGGGTTCAATCCCGGCCATCCGGGATAGCCGGCAATAATACCCATACGAACCACAACCCCGGCCACGAAGTGGCTCCTTCGGAGCAGGGGTTGAACCCCTTCGGGGTTCCGGCGGTTATTTGAGGCTGGTGAATTCTACCAATGTTGAACACCTCCGGTGTTCGGGAAAAAATCCTGGCTACAAAATGGCTCCATTACCTGTAAATGGAAATTTCAACGTGCGTTTAGTATATTACGCAATACGTTTTACGCATTACCTTTTACCTTTCACGTACCACTCTAACCGGATTTGTTACCATGATCGAAATAACCGCGGAAAAAATAGAGGTGCAAAAAGTTATCGACGCGGCGTACGCGCCGGAGTGCGGGGCGGTGGCGGTGTTCCTCGGCACGGTGCGGAATTTCAGCCGCGGCAAGCAGATCTACCGTTTGGAATACGAAGCTTACCCGGAAATGGCCGCGAAGAAGATCCGGGAGATCGTGGAGGAAGCGAAAAAGAAGTGGGAAGTGAAGCAGGCGGCGGTCTCCCACCGGGTAGGTAAACTGGAGATCGGGGAAATCGCCGTGGTGATTGCGGTTTCCACCCCCCACCGCCAACACGCCTTTCAAGCCTGCCAGTTTATCATCGACCGTTTAAAAGAGGTCGCACCGATCTGGAAAAAGGAAGTGGCGGTGGATGGGGAGACCTGGGTGGATGATCACGCTTGAAAGCGGTGTTTTAGTGTTGTAGTGTTCAGGTGTTTTCAAATTGCAACTAAAGAATCGAAACTCTCTCTCCATAACACTGAAACACTTGAACACTACCCCCCCTTCACCCCGTTCAACTCCGGCGCTTTCAGCAGGTAGGCGTAGATGAAATCGTCGAACTCCCCGTCCATCACCCGCTGAACGTTGCCGGTCTCATGCTCGGTGCGGTGGTCTTTCACCAGGTTGTAGGGATGGAAGACGTAGGAGCGAATCTGGTTGCCCCAGGCGATGTCGGTTTTGCTGTCCTCGAATTTCTGGCGTTTGGCGCGATCTTCCTCCTGCCTGCGCTGGTAGAGGCGGGCGTAGAGGATTTTCATGGCGTTGGCTTTGTTCTTGTGCTGGGAGCGCTCGTTCTGGCAGCTTACCACGATACCGGTGGGAATGTGGGTGATGCGCACCGCGGAATCGGTGCGGTTGACGTGCTGCCCCCCGGCCCCGCTGGCGCGAAAGGTGTCGATGCGCAGATCGTTGGGGTTAATATCGATATCTTCTTCTTCTTCCACCTCCGGGAGCACGAACACCGAGGCGAAGGAAGTGTGCCGCCGCCCGTTGGAGTCAAAGGGAGAGATACGCACCAGCCGGTGAACCCCGATTTCCGATTTCAAATAACCGAAGGCGTATGCCCCGTTGATCTCGATGGTCACGCTCTTGATGCCCGCTTCTTCCCCCGGGAGCAGGTCCATCACCGAAGCTTTAAAACCGTGCCGTTCCGCCCAGCGCAGGAACATGCGCATCAACATTTGCGCCCAGTCCTGGCTTTCCGTTCCCCCGGCCCCGGGGTGAATTGACAAAATGGCGTTTTTGTGGTCCTCCGGCTCGGAGAGCAGCCCGCGCAGTTCCAGGTCTTCCACGGAATCGGCCAGGCTGCGGCTTTCTTCCTCCAATTCCGCCAGCACGGCCTGGTCGTCGGCCTCCCGGGCCATTTCTAACATCAATTCCTGGTCTTCCAACTGCCGGAAGTGGCTTCTCCAATCATCTAAACGCTCTTTTTTCTGATTCAGGAGCTTAAGGGTTTTCTGAGCCTCTTCAGGATGCTGCCAAAAATCAGGCTGCGCGGTTTTTTCTTCTAAAGTGGAAACTTCTCTATTCAGGGATTCAATATCAAAGATACCCCCGAAGGTTTTCCAACTTTTCCCGCGACTTTTCCAAACGATTTACAATGTCGTCGATCATTTTTTGTTCTCCGGATATTTCTTTATGGTTGCGTGATAAATACTTCAACTTTGGAGCTGGTCTAAAAAATCAACATTTTTGCCACAAAGCCGCTAAGACACTAAATTTTCATGAAGTTTTTTGATATTTCCTGGTGATTATTCGAGACTTTGTGGCTTAGTGGCAAATTTTTAGATACGCTCTTAGATCGGCTCACTTCATATCGATTTCATAAATGGAGCGAATCTGGCAGGCCTGGAAATAATGGTCTAAAATCTGTTGGGAGGTGAATTTTTCCATGGCCATTACCGCCGCGCCGGTTTTGCACATTCCCACCCCGTGCCCGTGGCCGGCCCCCACGAAGATGAATGAAATGGGGGTGCCGGTTTCATCCAATTCCCGTTCCACCAAAAAGCAGGAGCTGGGCAGGTAATCATAGGCGAGCGCCTCGCGGATGTTCAACTCCCCGCGAATCCGGTAATTTTTAAGGCTGCCGATCAGTTCTATTTCTTTCAGCCGCCCGGAGCGCCCCCGGGTAATCGGGATAATCTCGAACAGGATACCGAGATCTTCGCCGGTCTTCTTGCGCAGAATTTCCTCTAATTCCCGCCGGGAATAGTCCACTTCCCAACGGAAATACTTTTTCACCCGCTCCAGGGCTTCGGGAAGCTCGCGCCCTTTGAGGTTGCACCAGGTTTCCGGGCGGGAGTGGATCCACTCTTCTATCATGGATTCATCTTGCAGGCTGGTAAAATCACGGGGCACTTTTTTCCAGTCATATTTACCGGCAAAAACCGGCTCTTCCCCATTGCCCTGGTCGCCGAAGGCATCTTCGGTATGCCCCCCGCAGATGAGGTGGAAGGGAGTGTCGCGAATAAAATCTTCCGCAAAAATGACCTGCCCCGCGGTCATTTCTACCGCCCGGTCAATGGTTTCATCTTCAAAATCATCCCCGAAATAGCGCAGGGTTCGCCCGCTGTTGTCATAATCATAAGGGTCGCCTAAGCGCTTGTGGTGGATGCGCGCCATGGCTTCGCTGCGGGCGACAATGGCTAAGCTTTTGGCAAATTCGAGGGGCAGGTTCCCCCCGATTTCGGAATAGATGACTCGCTTCAAATAGGGCTCCAGGGGAATTTCGCTGATGGCCATCAGGTTTCCCTGCACGTCGAAGCGAAATTCGATGGCGCCGTTGAACACCTGGTCGGAAAAATGATCCTTCTGAAGCAGCTCATTGAAACCGCGAACGCCGAAAATTTTGATCCTGGTTTCCACATCCTGGGGAACAATGCGCACCACGTCGGTCACTTCCGCGGATTTATCATATTCGGCGTCGAACACCTCCAATTGGCCGCCCGGCTCTTTCAGGGATTCTTTTTCCACGTAGGGAATAAAATCCGGCTGGAATTGCTTGAAGGCCCGGCGGGCGGCCAGCTCCGAGCTAAAATTTCCCGCGGTGATAATATATTTGCTATTGTTATTGACCTTGCGGCCCTCTAAGTAAATGTCCCCTCCCAGTACCTGGAGTTGCGCCTCGGGATCGATCTGCCGGGCAATTTTGAGCTTTTCTTCCGCCAATTGCAGGTTGAAGGATTCGTACAGCACCAGGAAATAGCGGTCTTTGCCGGAGCGGCTTTCTTTGATCTTGATCCGCCATTTCAAGTCCGAGGCGATCCCGGTAATCACCTCCTCATCCCCGGCATCCCGCACCGAAAACTTGCCCATTACCCGAAAATCGATGAATTCCTGGCCCTCGAACAAACCGATCCGGAAGATTGGCTGGCCGTTCAGATGTTTTAAGTGAATTTCTTTCCCGTTGTTTTTCATACCCCGACCCTGGTTTTAACTTGACAAGTTTTTAGCGCATAGCCATCAAATGTAGTGTATTTATTTGAATAAATCAAGATTCTCGATGGGGGATTTTTTTAAAAAAGCGATTTTTTTTCGCAATAGAGGGGGGAAACGGGCAGGGGGAATGGATTGTTGGATTACTGGATTAATGGATTAATGGATTAATGGATTAATGGATTAATGGTTGGTTGAAACCTGTCAATCCAATAATCCAACAATCCAATAACCCACTACAGGATTGGATGCTGGCCGGCTCCCGCTTCAGGCGATTTCTTTCAAAATCAGCGCGGGAAGGGCTTCGGGCTGCTCGCCGATGGTGATGGCATTTTTTAACCGGCGCAGGGCCGGCTCGATCTGCCGGGAGCGGTTGGTATGGATTTCCAGCAAAACATCGCCGCCGGAAACGGCGTCGCCTAATTTTTTATGGAGAATGATCCCTGCCCGGGGGTCGATTCCGTCCTCGCTGCGCAGCCGCCCGGCTCCTAATTGCACGGAGGCCATGCCGATCTCGTAAGTATTCAAGCGGGTAATGTAGCCGCTGCGGTCGGCGTTCAGGGACGCTCGCTCTTTGGCCAGGGGATAGGTATCCGGCTTCTCCAGGCAGGCGGTATCCGCTCCCTGGGCGCGGGCGATTTGCAGGAATTTTTCAAACGCCCGGCCGCTGGCAATGGCCTGGCGGCACTTTTCCCGCGCCTCGTCCTGGTCCTCCGCCGCTTCCCCTAACACCAGCATGTTGGCGCCCAGGGTGTAGGTTACTTCCATAAGATCGGCGGGGCCGTTGCCGGCAAAGCATTCCAGGCATTCCAAAATTTCCAGCCAGTTTCCGACGTGGTATCCTAACGGCTGCTCCATGGAGGTGAGGGTCGCCAGCACGTTTTTGCCGAACTCTTTCCCGATCTTGATCAATTTTTGCGCTAACAGTTCCGCCTGACGGGGATCCTTCATAAAAGCGCCGTTGCCGTATTTTACATCTAACACTAAAGCATCGATCCCCTCGGCGATCTTTTTACTCATGATGCTGGCAGAGATCAGGGGAATGCAGTCCACCGTGGCGGTAACGTCGCGCAGAGCGTATATCCGTTTGTCTGCCGGCACCAGGTCCCCGGTCTGCCCGATCAATGCCAGGTTAAATTCTCTCAATAATTCATGGAATTTATCTATCGAAAGGTCGGTTTTGAAGCCGGGAATGGATTCTAACTTGTCCAGGGTGCCCCCGGAGTGCCCCAGCCCCCGCCCGGAGACCATAGGAACCGGCACTCCTAAGCTGGCAACCAGCGGCGCTAAAATGATGGAAACCTTATCCCCCACTCCCCCGGTGCTGTGTTTATCCACTTTGATGCCGGGGAGGTCGGAAAGATCGATGTGAACGCCGGAATTGATGTAAGCCCGGGTGAGCGCAGAGGTCTCCTCATCGTCCATCCCGCGGAAATAAATCGCCATGAGCAGGGCGGCCATCTGGTAATCGGTAATACGGTGGGCCATGTAACCGGAGATGAAAAAATCAATCTCTTCGGGGGACAACGAATTTCCGTCTCGTTTGCGGCTGATAATTTCATAGGGGGTCATGGGAATCCTTTAAAGCGTATTGCGTAATGCGTAACAAAAACGGAATACGCAATACGGAATACGCAATACGGAATATGCATTACGCTTTCCGCTTCACGTTCTCCGGTCTAAGCGCGCAATCTCGTCTTTGGCCTCTTGCAGTATCCGCCAGGCAATTTCGGGCGTTCGCGCCTCGACAATGATGCGCATAATCGGCTCGGTGTTGGATTTCCGGAGATGGATCCAGGAATCGGAACGGTCGATCCTCAGCCCATCGCTGAAGTCCAACTGCTCGCCGCGGTATTTATTGGCAAAGTGCTCCATGACAACATCCGGGTTGACTTCGCCCAGGGAGCTTTTGTCTTTCAAAATATAATATTGCGGCAGGGTTTGTTTAAGCTCGTTGATGGATTTCCCCCCTTCCGCCAGGTGCTGTAACGTGAGAGCTACCGCCGCCGGAGCGTCGCGGCCCAGATGAATATCCGGCAGAATCACTCCCCCGTTGCCTTCCCCGCCGATCACCGCGCCGACTTCCCGCATTTTGTCGGCCACGTTGATCTCGCCGACTTTCGTTTTCGTCAATATGCAGTTATAATACAACACCAGGTCGTCGATAGCCCGGGAGGTGGAGAGATTGATAACCACGTGCCCCGGTTTTTTCATCAATATGAACTTGACCGTGAGCGCCAGGGTGTACTCTTCGCCCAGGGGATTGCCATCATTGCCGATGATGGCGCAGCGGTCCACGTCCGGATCGACCGCGAAGCCTAAATCGGCCTGGCTTTCCTTGACCGCCCGGCATAAATCGCCCAGGTTTTGAGGAACCGGTTCGGGAGTGTGGGCAAACATACCGGTGGGTTCCAGGTTCAGACCCACAATTTCGCAGCCTAAGTGTTCCAGCAATTTGGGAATGATCACCCCGCCCGCCCCGTTGACACAATCCAACGCCACTTTAAATTTTTTGCTGCGGATCAAATCGACGTCGATGTAGGAGAGATCGTATATTGCCTGTAAGTGATCTTCGATAGCGGAACCATAAGATTCTTCGGAACCGAGTTCTTTCCAATTCGCATAGACCCGGCCGGGTTTTTCCGCCCGGCGGAAGAGTTCCGTGATCTTTTTTTCCGGCAGGAACAGGCCGTCGCCGCCGATGAATTTCAATCCGTTCCATTGAATCGGGTTATGGCTGGCGGTAATGGCGATTCCGCCCGCAGCAGCCAATTTCTCCACGGCAATTTGCACCGTGGGAGTGGGGGTAATGCCGATATCCACTACCTGGCAGCCGCTGGCCATCAATACCGACTTCACCAACGGGCGAATAAAAAACTGGCTGATCCGGGGATCTCCCCCGACCACGATTTTTTTACCTTTGAGCGGCTGGGCAAAGGCGTGCACATATTTTACTACCGTTTCCGGGGTCATACTGTCCCCGACGATTCCCCGCACGCCGGAAACACTGGTCATCAAATTTTTCAACAGGTTTATCCTCCGTAATCATAAAAAATTCCATCCGGTACCTTTGTTCTATCTAATCGGCATTTTTGGTTAAGGGTTGAACGAAAGGGAGTAAATCAGCAGAGAACACCCCACCCGCGACAAAAACAGAGCACCGGGCATCTAAACACTACTCAATCGAATGCCCGGTGCTTAAAAAGTTGCTGAAAAATAGAAATTCTACAGAAACATTCGCAAATTTTGGGAGCGGGACTGGTGGCGAAGCCGCAAGAGCGCCCGCTCTTTAATTTGCCGCACCCGCTCGCGGGTTAATTTCAGGCGCTCGCCGATTTCTTCCAGGGTATAGGGCCGCTCGTAATCTACCCCGAAGTACATTTTGATGATTTTCTCTTCCCGGGGCGCCAGGGATTTGAGAACCCGGCGAATTTCCTGGCGCAGCGATTCTTTGATCAGGTCTCCGTCGGGCATTTTGCTGTCCGGGTTGCGGATGATCTCTTTCATGGTTCCGTCTTCGGAGCGGTGAATGGGCTGATCCAGGGAAACGTGAAATGCGCTGCTGCTCATCGCTTCGGAGATATCCGGCACGGAGATTTCTAACTCTTTGGATAATTCATCGAAGGAGGGTTCGCGATTATACTGTTGCTCCAGGGAGCGAACCAGTTGGTTCACCTTGCTGATCAATCCCACCCGGTTGAGGGGCAATCGCACCACCCGAGAGTGCTCGGCAAGGGATTTCAGGATCGATTGGCGAATCCACCACACTGCATAGGAAATGAACTTGAATCCCCGGGTTTCATCGAATCGTTTAGCGGCTTTGATGAGGCCGAGATTTCCTTCGTTGATCAAATCCGTCAGCGGAAGCCCCTGGTTCTGGTATTCCTTGGCAACTTTTACCACGAACCTGAGGTTCGCCCGGATAAGCCTGTGGAGGGCATCCTGCTCACCCTGCTTGATACGGCGGGTCAGTTCGATTTCCTCTTCCGGGCTGAGGAGGGAAATCTGGCTGATTTCATCGAGATACTTTTCTAAGGAATAACGGTGGCCAACACGATAGGAACGTAGCTCTGGACCCATTCAAAGCCCCCTTTTCTTGGGTTAAACTTATGAAAAGCAATATCATAGATCAAGTTCCGCAGGATGAATATAATAAATAAGATTGCGTTTGTCAAAGAAAAAAAATGTCAAAAATAATAAAACAATATTGAGGTAATTTGCTCAATATCACAATTCGCTTTTTTTATATTTAATGAAATTACTGGTAATATTTTTTGCGAAAACCGCGGATCTCCCCTTTCTTGAAGACTACCCGGGCGACAAACCCGCTGCAGAAACCCAAACCGTAGCCAAGTATTTGAATCGGCAGGACCAGCGGAACCAGGTACAGCAGCCGGGGGCTGCGATAACGGCTTGCCGCATGGATACCGGAAAGCAGCAGTATTGCAACCGCGGCCAGCAGCATCCACTTGAATACCCCCCAGACCGCCGGGGACAGCAGGCTGCCGATGGTCAGCAGGATCAACAGCAAGGTTGCCAGGGCCGGCAGCGCGTGTACCGGCTCCAGCATGGCGGGGTCGATTTTATAGAGATTGATCCGCGCTACCCCCCAATTAAATACCTGCCGGAAAAATTTTCGGATGGAGGTGCGCCGCTTGTGGTACACCACTGCGCCCGGAACCAGGATCACCCTGGCGCCGCTGGAGATAATGCGATGGCTGAATTCGATATCCTGCCCGTGCCGCAATCCCCCGAATCCGCCAACGGCTTCGTACACCTTCCGCGAAAGCCCCATGTTGAAACTGCGCGGATAAAATTTTCCCAGGCTTTTCTGCTTATGGCCGCGGATGCCGCCGGTGGTAAGGAACGAGGTCATGGAGTAGTTGATTGCTTTGAGGAGGGGAGGGAAATCCTCGCGGTGGGAATCCGGCCCGCCAAAAGCGTCCCCTTGCTGGTTATGCAGCTCCCGGTCGATGGCCGCCAGCCAGCCGGGGGAGACGGTACAATCGGAATCAACGAAAATGAAAAAATCTCCTTTGGCCCGCTCCATGCCCATATTTCGCGCCGGCCCGGGGCCGCGGTTTTCCTGGCGGTAAAAGTGTAAAGCAAAGCGGCAAGTCCCGCGGAATTCCTGCACCAACTCTGCGGTGCCGTCGCCGGAACCGTCATCGGCGATGATCAATTCATAGCGTTCTACCGGGAAATCCAGCGCCGTGAAAGAATTCAGCAACTCCCGGATTTCCTCCCGGCGATCGAAAGAAGGGACGATCACAGAATAGAAGCGGTATTGCTTCATCACAATTCTTAATGCTAAACCCGTTATGGACCGGGCTTAAGACAGGTTTTGAGCGGGTTTATTCGATTTTTTCCTTGATGGAATAATTGACGTTCTCGGCCAGGCTGGCAGAGATCATTTCGGCCAGCAAGCCAAATCCGATAAATTGCACCCCTACAATGATCAGTAAAATCCCTAAGAAAAACAAAGGGCGCTGCCCAATTCCGTACCCGGCGAACCAGTGCCAGGTAAGGTACAGCTCCACACCCAGCCCGATAAAAAACGAAATCAGCCCCAGGAAGCCAAAAATGTGCAGGGGAGTGGACTTAAACCGGGTCAGGAACAGCACCGTGAGCAGGTCGAAAAAGCCGTTAAAAAAACGCGCAACGCCGAACTTGGTTATCCCGTACCGGCGGCGATGATGGAGTACCGGAATTTCTCCCACCCGGAATCCCTGCCAGCGCACCAGCATGGGAATGAAACGGTGGAGTTCCCCGTACACCTGGATGGATTTCACCACTTCCCGCCGGTACGCCTTCAGCCCGCAATTGAAATCGTGAATGGGAATCCCCGACAGTTTGGCGACCACAAAGTTGAAAATGCGCGAGGGGATGACCTTGGAGAGCGGATCGTGGCGGTTTTTCTTCCAGCCGGAAACCATATCGAATCCCTCCTCTAACTTGGCCAGCAGGTTGGGAATCTCCGCCGGGTCATCCTGCAAATCCGCATCCATGGTGATAACCCGCTTACCCTGGGCTATTTTAAACCCTTCCGAGAGAGCCGGGCTTTTACCATAGTTTTTCCGGAAACTGAGCACTTTCAAACGGGGATATTTCTGTTTCAGCGCCCGGAGCACCTCCAGGGTGGTATCGGTACTGCCATCGTCGATGACAATGATTTCATAGGCTAAATTTAAAGGATTTACCGACCCGGAGATGCTTTCCAGGAGTTCCGGGAGGGATTCATGCTCGTTGAAAGCAGGAATAATGATAGAAAGATCCATAATTGCGGGTCAGTTCAGGTTGAGCTGTTGCACCTTGCTGTTGACGTCGATAACGAAAGCCCGCGCATCAAGTTGTTTATTGATCTGCACATCCTCATAAAAGATCGAGAGGCGTTCTTTCTGCTCCAGCATGGTGATCTGGATGATTTGAGGAATGTAAAAGCCGCTTACGGATTTGTATTTTTTGAAATCCTGCTGCATAAATACCCGGCCTTCCCGCAGAATTTCACAGCGTTCTAACAGGCCGCGCTCCGGGTTAACGATGAAGCGATACTCAATTTCTTCATCCTGGGCGGTGAATACTCCGTGAAATTCATCGCTCAGGCGCAGCGGCCGCTCTGCCTGCGCCGCATACCCCAATACCGCGTACTTCAGTTCTTGTAAAGAAAAATTCGTCAACCAGAGACGGTTGAGGTAGGGATCGTCAACACTGCCGGAGGTAAAATGGTTGTTGTACTGATTATAAATGATGAAACGGGATGCGCCGACGTATATTTTGCCCACATCCACCCCCAGGGGGCCTTCCGCCTGAATATAGAGCTTATCCGGGCGAATCCAGGAAACCTCCATGGTCACATTGCCGGAGAACTGCTGCGACTCGATGGTCACCCGGGCGTTTCCGTGAAAACTATTCATGGCCTGAAAATTCTGGCGGTAAACTTCCGGCCAGGTATCCAGCCCGGCGGACATGGGTTTGACGATGTCATACTTTTTCTGGGTCCCCGCGCAACCTGCTGCCAGCAACAAGATGAATCCGGCCATACCCCAGCGAGAAAAACGCTTATTCAAGGGGGCTAAACGAGCTTTCATGGCGCCTCCGGTTATCATTTTTTTGATCGAATACTGCCTTCCCCAATAAATCCTATATTCTGAAACATCAATAATATAAGAAAAAAAGCACCGATTCCCCAAACGAATTTTGCGCTTGGTCGCTGAGGCTATCTTGAACGGTTGTGATTTTGAATGGAGTGGGAAAAGAATCAGGAAGGAAAAGGGCAGAAAAACAAAAGGCTACTGTGAATCGGAAGTATTTTGCCGGAGTTTGTTTTGGAGGGCGTCGTTGCCGGGGTCTTTCTCCAGCGCTTTTTGCCAGTAGAGCCGGGCTTCCTGCAGTTGCCCTAACTTGAAATACACGTCTCCTAAATGTTCCAGAACTTCCGCGCTCTGCTCGTCCCCGGCGACGGCTTTGCGGATAAACTCCAGGGCCTTCCGGTAATCTCCCATTTGATAATAAATCCAGCCCATAGTATCCAGGTAAGCCGCGTTACCGGGGTCCTGCCCCAGGGCGGCGCGCGCCATGGCCAGGGCGCGCGCCAGTTGAATCCCCCGCTCTGCCAGGGAATACGCATAGTTGTTTAACAGCAGGGCGTTTTCCGGATACCGCGCCAGCGCCGCCTGGTAAAGCGAATCCAATGCGGAATACATTTGCAGCTCGTCGTACACCACCGCCAATGTTACAATGGTATTTATATCGCCGGAATCCAATGCGTAGGCCCGCTGCAGGGGGACCAGGGCTTCCGGCGTTTTTCCCATTTGCTGCAAGGCGTTTCCGTATAGCGAGAGCAACCCGGCTTCATCCGGGAAACGCGACAGGGCCTCAGTTAAAACCTCGACGCACTCCCGGTATTGGCGGTCCTGGTAATGGAGCACCGCCAGGTATTCCCAGGCCCGGCTGTTCCGGGGATCTACCGCCAGCAGGTCGCGCAAATGCCGGCGGGCTTCATCCAGGAGATTCTCACTGACGGCGATCCGGCTCATGAGCAACAGGGCCTGCGGGCGCAAATCTCCTTTATCCAGGAGCGGCGCCAGTGTTTCCCGCGCTTTTTGCAGATCCTCCAGGTAAAAATATCCCTCTGCCAAGAACAGGCGGGCCCGCTCGCCGGAAGGGTTTTTTGAAACAATATTACCAAAGGTGCTTACCATACCCGCCCAATCCCGTTGATAAAAATACAATTGGTATATTTGCGTAAGCGCTTGCGAATTTTGCGGGTCTAATTCCAGGGCGGTTTTATAGGCGTTAATTGCCGCGCTGGTATCGTTTTGCATTTCCAGGAGATTTCCGTAGATCATCCAATGGGCAGGCTGCCGGGGATACTCGTTGAGCAGACTGCGGATCAATTTACCGGCCCGCTCTAACTGCCTGGTCTGCATGTAGAGGCTAAGCAACTGATATACGGAATCCTCTTCATACCCGTAGAGGTCGATCAGTTTTTCCCGCAGCGAAATCAGCTTATCGGTCTGCCCTGAACGGGTGTAGATATATATCAGATTGGCCTGGGCGGTGACATTGTAGGGGTCGAGTTCCAGCAGCCGCTCATAATAAAGGAGGGATTTTTCATTATTTTTCAGCTTGTAGTGCACTTCGGCGAGGTAATAGAGGGTTTCGCGGTCCCGGGGGTTCGCTTGCAAGGAACGCTCCAGGTATTGGACCGCTTTTCCATATTGCTCCAGGCGCATCAGAGTGCGCCCGATGGCCTTTAAAATCTGGGCGGAAGTAGAATCATGCCCCAGGGCTTTGTAATATTCTACCAGCGCTTCTTTGTAGAGATACTGAAAGTCGTATAACGCCCCGGCAAGATAAAAATTTACCGCCCGGGAGGAATACCGATGGGGCAGGGATGCAGGCTTTTTCTCCAGCGGCTTGCTCACGCTGCACCCCAGCAGCATCCCTGCAAGCAAAAAAGCTCCGAGTGTTTGAAGTTTTACCATTCTCAAATCCCTTTCAGAATGTGAATATTATAGATCGTGCAACCAATTCCAAGAGAAAAATCCCGGTATTATACTGCACGCGGCCACAAATTGCGCTTTTCCGACAAGCAAGGATGCTTGTCGAACAGTGCGCCCGGCATCTTTGCCGGGCGCTACAAAAGCCTCAATTTATGCCCGCGTGCAGTATATCCATGTCGGCCCGGATTTCCGAAAAGCGAGAACTTCCCGATCCCGCTCTTATAAAATTATATTGTTTTCTATTACCAAATTAGTTATACTTTGCTACCCGGTTGAATCAATAAAGAACCTGTCAGGTTCTACTACCCTGTCGCTTCTTGAGTGTGATAAAAACTTTATATAAAAAGGTATCGACGGAGCAGGGCATCAACATTAAAGTTTTCGAGTATTAGCGGACGCACGTTACGGATACCTGTCACTCACTACACCTGGTTTAGCATCGGCCAATTTCTACATCGTGTAATATCCAGACAAGCAGTTTGGGGAAAATTTTCTGTACCACCTAAATCTATGCATGTGTTTGGCCGAAGATGGTCAAACAAATCGACGGGAATAAATGCTCTGTGCAAAACAGGCAGTTTTGCGCTCTAAAGAGTCGAGGCAAGGAAACGAGAAATTCACTATCGAAAATCTCGCCTCCGTAAAAGGCAGGCGCACCTGAGCTTACCAGCTTGATTTTTTTCCGAAAGCCGAACCACCAATCTCCCGCGCGTTCGTTATAAGGCCGTTTGAATTTGCGATCTTCAGAAGGTTCTCTTTCTCGCGGGGAAAGAGTAAATGCGAATTTAACCCTAATGGCCGGATAGACCGGGGAACTAAATTGGCTGCCGGTAGTGAAAAGCAGTGAAATCTCAAACGTCGCCGGTCGCCCGCTTGCTCCAGTTTGCACTGCAAAAGAATATACCGTTGTGATACGATGTATAACTTATAGCGCCTCGCAAGTGATCAGAACATAAAGTGGCGGAAACTTAGAGCTCGGAAATTCTTCAGCACGGAAGGTTTTTTGAGCATTCCCTGCCGTTACGGCAATAACTGCTGGCCTATTGCCACAATATTTTATTACGGTTGCGCGGTTCAGCAGGATCTAAAGGTTGTTGACTAATGACAAACAAAACTGACAGGAATTAAATTAGGAGAAAAGAAGATGTCTGCCATTGAAATCAGTCTCATTGCCCTGGAGGTACGAAAATGGGACCTCGAAACCCAAAAAATCAATCTCTCAAGTTATTATCTATTAGAAGACCAGGAGAAAAACAGCGCTTTTGACGTCAGTTTTCTCCAACCCCCGGAAATGGTGGAGGAATTCCTCGGCAAACTCCGTTATGAAGCCGAGCAGCGCCTGCGGGAAGTGCACAGCGATGAAAAATTAGAAGTCGATTTCGAGAACGAGACCTTTCTCCGCCAGAAGATTTATAATTACTTCAAGCGGATTACCATGGAGCTAAACAATCCCCGGCGAAAAAAAGGCCAGCCCAAGATGATCCTGACCACTCACATGGATCTGTACAACGAAAACCAGGATGTTTCCTTTCTGCCGGCCCGCTTACAATTTCATATTATTCTAAATTGGGCCAGAAAATACTATGAAAAAGAGGACTATAAGAAAGCCATCGAACCCCTACGGAAACTGGTTAAAGTGGCCCCGGATTACGGATTGGGCTATAAATGGCTGGCGCGCTCTTTGAAAAAGATCCGTAAATACGAAGAGGCCATGCGCACGTACGAGAAATACGCCGAAGTCGATAAATCCCAGGATGCCTGGTTAGACCTGGCTAAATCTTACCGTAAAGGGAAAATTTTCGACCGGTCGGAAGAGATCTACCGCAGACTTTTGGCGGAAGAGCCGACCAACAAAGAGGCCCGCATCGGGATGGCGCAAATTTTTTACGCCAACAATCTCGACAGCTACCTGGAAGTTCTGGACCAATTGTTCCAGGAAGATCCCGAATGGCTGAAAGCCTGGCTGGTCGAAGAATTTAATTTCAGGATTTACATTTCCGAAAAGACCCTGCTCTCCCCCAACCAGGCTGCAAAGTTTCTCGGATTCAAACAGATATTCGATCTAACACAGCGCGCCTTTAAAAACGAAATCCCCTCCCACTTTAACCCCACCAAAGCCCGCCTGAGCTTTTACAAGGAGGAGTTGGAGAAGTGGGCCATGGCCATGAATCGTTATGGTTGCCTCCCCGGCAAGATCGAGTTATATCCCGATAGACTCGGCCAGGACGATGAATTCGTGGAGGAAGAAGAAGTGGCCGTGGTAAACGCGGTGCAGCAACCCGCCACTGATCGGAAAACCACCCGGGTCGAAGAGATTTTGCTGATGATCCGGGCGCGGAAAGCCCAAAGAGCCGTCGAACAAGGCGTAACGGTCGAGGAAGAAATCCCCAGCGCATCCTCTCCCCAGGAGCAACCCGCTCCCCTTCCCCGGAGACGGGGCCGCCCGCCGAAAAATAGCCGCCCGGCCGAGGACAATTCCTCCACAGCGGTAAAAGCAGTTTCCGGCAACGATCATGACGGGAACATTGCCAAATCATCGCCGCAAGAGAAGAGAGTTCCCCGAAAAGCGGACGCGGAATCTGACAATGAGAACAACTCCCATTCCGCGGAAGGCCAGGCCCCCCGAAAGACCCGGGGCAGGAAAAGAAAACCGCTTTCGGAAGAATAATCCCGCCATCAAGTTTTCGGTCTCTCGACAGGCATGGATTATCACAAACCGCGTCATGGTTCTCACACAGGGAGTAGGCGATTGAGATTATTTTCTGCCTTGTTACTCTTGTTTACAGCAGGGGCGCTGGTTTCCTGCGGGCAAAAAATTCCGGTAGATGCCCTGGTGTATAACGGAAAAATTTTTACCGCCCGCGGCGAGCAGGAGTTTACGGAAGCAATGGCCATCAAGGATGGCATCATTCTCGCAATCGGAAGTAAAGAAGCCTTGCTGGATAAATACCTGCCGGCGGACACCGGCGGCATCGATTTGCAGGGCCGCCTGGCGCTTCCCGGGTTTCACGATGCCCATCTGCATTTCTGGAACGGGGCTAAATTGCGGCGGCAGATCGATCTGCGCGGTCTCACTTCACCGGAAGCGGTGCTGGAGAAAATTCAGCAGGCGGCAAATCAAATTCCCCCGGGAGAGTGGATTATTGGCAGGGGGTGGGACCATGAACTCTGGAAATCCAAACAACTCCCCAACCGCTATTTGCTGGATCGAATCTCCACCGAGCATCTGATTTACCTGAAACGGGTTGACGGCCATGCCGCCTGGGTCAATACCGCGGTAATGCGCCTGATCCGTTATGACAGCAAAACCCCCGATCCTCCCGGGGGAAAGCTGATGCGCTATCCCGGCTCCACCGAACCCACCGGGGTTCTGTTCGATTCCGCCTTTGATCTGGTGGATAATATCATCCCCAAACTAACCCTTACCCAAAAATACGAAGTTGTTAAGGAAGCCCTCTCCTACGCCAATTCCCTGGGAATTACCAGCATTACCGATAATTCACCGGCGGATCTCCATGCGGTGTATGCGGAACTGTTCAAAAACGGACAGTTGAGCCTGCGGGTAAATTTCTGGATCGACTACGTTGACCACCTGGATTCCCTGCGCCGCCATTTTTCAAAGTCCGAGGCTCCCCCTGAATTTCTCAAGGCCAACCTGGTAAAACTGTACGCCGATGGCTCTCTTGGCTCCCGCACGGCTTATCTCCAGGCGCCCTATAACGACGACGCGGCCAATACCGGCCTGCCGCAATACTCCTTTTTGGACCTGTTCGACAGGGTCAAAAAATCCGACGAGGCCGGTTTTCAGCTCGGAATTCACGGCATCGGCGACGCCGGGGTGGGCCTGATTTTAGATGTTTTCCAGGCGCTGCAACAGCAGCAACCACGGGAAAATCGCCGCTGGCGGGTGGAACACGCCCAGATGCTGGATTCCCTGGATTTCGCCCGCTTTCACCGGCTGGGCGTGATCGCCTCCATGCAGCCTTCCCATTGTATCACCGATATGCACTGGGCGGAGCGACGAATCAGTAAACGGGCGCGATTTTCCTACGCCTGGAACAGTTTTTTGCAGAACGACGTGCCGCTGGCGTTCGGCACCGACTGGCCGGTGGAGCCGCTAAACCCCATGGTCGGTCTGTACGCCGCCATTACCCGGCAGGATACCCTGGGATTTCCCGACGGCGGGTGGTACCCGGGGGAGCGCATATCGTTGGGAAATGCAATTATCGCTTATACCTACGGCTCGGCCTATGCCGCCAAAAACGAGAGCTGGTGCGGAACCCTGCAGCCGGGGAAGGCGGCGGACTTCATCATCCTCGACCGGGATATTTTCAGCGCAGCCCCGGAAGAGGTGCTTCATGCAAAGGTTTTAGAGACTTATGTGGATGGGAAGAGGGTGTATAAAAGGGAGGAGGGATTTTGAGGGGGGATTTGTTCAGGCAGGGAAGGAATTGCTACATGGTTAAATTTTTCCATCGTTAAATGGCTGAATGGTTAATGCGCTGGCTCCTTTCAACAATTGAACAATTTAACCATTCAACCATTCAACCATTCAATTCCACATCCACTACCAAAACGGTTAACTTCTTCGGGCCGTGAACCCCTAACACCAGGGTTTTTTCGATATCCGCGGTGCGGCTGGGGCCGGTAAAAAAGACCAGGTTGCTCTCCCGGTCTTCACCGCTGCGGTCAAAAATCGCCTGCAGGGCCGGGAAATCCGCCAGCAAGCGTTCTGCAGGAGCGATGACCAGGAGGGAAGGCGGCAGCAGGGTCAGCAAGCCGGAGGGATGATGCTTCAATGAAAAAACCGCCGTGGCGGTGCGGGCCAGCAGGAAATCCGCGGAAGTAACGGCCAGGTCCGCCTCCGCCAGCCGCCGGCGATGCGCCGCCATATCGAAGTGAGCCGGTCTGGCCGCCGGCAGCCACTCCACCTCCCCGCGGTGAATTTCCCGGAAAATTTGCTCGATTTTTAACGCCGCCAGGTAAGGAGACAGGTAACCGACGATCCGTTCGGCCTTTTCTCCGGAGAGGCAGCGGGAAACCTCTTCGCCTAATTTTGCGGATTCCACCGCGCGAGCTTCTCCCCCCAGCTTTTTCAACTCCCGCTGAAATTCTTCGAATAGTCCGCCGCTGCGCGCATCACCGGCCATGAATCACCCCGTCGGCATCCTTCCCCCACCACTCCCGAAAAGTTTGCTTCGCCGGTTGCGGCAATTCCCGCGATTTCGACCAGCCCGGGGCCCGCAGCTGCAACGGAAGCAGCCGCTGCAGCCGGCCAATCCATCTTCCCGGCGCAGCAAATAATTTAGGAGAGCGGGCCAGGGCCGCGAAAACTTTGAAAGCCGCTTTCTCCACGCCGGCGGATAAGCTTTCTTCCACGATGCGCCGGCGCTGGTAGAGCAGCAAGCGGTGCAGGGGAATCTTCACCGGGCAGGTTTCGCTGCAAGCGCCGCACAGGGAGGAGGCGAAGGGCAGGTCTTTCGCTTCCGGCAAACCCAACAATTGCGGGGTGATTACCGCGCCGATAGGCCCCTGGTACACCCAGCCGTAAGCGTGGCCGCCGATGTTTTGGTACACCGGGCAGACGTTGTAACAGGCCCCGCAGCGAATGCAATAGAGCGCCTGCTTCAACTGCTCGTCTTGTAAAAAGGAGCTGCGCCGGTTGTCCACCAGGATATAATAAACCTTTTCCGGCCCGTCATAGGCATGGGGCGGGCGGGGGCCGTTGATGAGGGAGACGAAGCTGGTAATCTTTTGCCCCGTGGCGCTGCGGCAGAGCAGGGTGAGGAAGAGATCCAGGTCGTAAACCCGGGGAATCAGCCTCTCGATTCCGATAAAAGCGAGGTGAACGTTGGGCAGGGCGGCGCACATCCGGGCGTTGCCTTCGTTCTCCACCACCACGATTTGCCCGCTCTCGATGATCCCGAAATTCGCACCGGTCACGCCCATATCGGCGGCCAGGAATTTCTCCCGCAGCACTTGCCGGGCTAGCGCGGTCAGCTCTTCCGGATTCTCGGAATAGGGAACGTTCAGCTTTTCTTGAAATAAGCGGCCGATCTCCCGGCGGGACTTGTGCAGCGCCGGGGCGGTGAGGTGCGAGGGCGCTTCCCCGGCTAATTGAATGATGTACTCCCCTAAGTCGGTTTCCACTACCTCCAGGCCCTTTTCCTGCATGTAATCATTGAAGCCGATCTCTTCCGTGAGCATGGATTTGGACTTGGCGATCCGTTTTATCCCGTGCTTGCGGGCAATATCTTCCGCGAGGCGGTTGGCTTCCGCCGCGTCTGCGGCGCGGAATACCTCGATCCCCCGTTTGCCGGCGTTTTCCTGGAAAATATCCAAGTTTTCCCACAAATGCTCGATCACTTCGCGCTTGATCCGGGAGGCTTTTTCCCGCAGTTCTTCCCATTCGGGGATTTCCGCGACCCGCTCGTTGCGTTTCTGCACCGAAAGCCAGGCCGCCCGGGCGATATTTTCCCGCATCACCCGGTTCTTCAGGTGCTGCGGCAGCTCTTTTTTGAATTGTTTTGTTCGAGGGATCATTTTTTGAGAGGGGCACGGGTTCAAAAAAGAAATGTTTAGAAATCTTAGTGAAACTTCGCGTCTTTTTGACCTTGTGGCGGGCGCAGCACAAATTGCACAGAAACCAGATTTCAGGATGAATAGCCCCGCGCTTCAGCGCGGGGAAATCAATAATCCTTAGCGCCTTCCGGGGGCTTCAGCCCCGCGGGTTGCCAAAACGCGGGGCTGAAGCCCCGATAAGCGCTTTTTTTGGTTTCTCTCCTCCCCGTGCTGAAGCGCGGGGCTATTCAATTAAAATCTGTGCAATTTGTGTTGCGCCCCCTTGTGGTCTTGTGGCAGAAATAAGAACTTTTGGCGTAGCCATGCCTGCGGCATAAAACAGCTTCTTAGGCATTTTTTACCGCAAAGACGCTAAAAACTCCGTAATCGAAAATCGTCAATCGCCAATCGAAAATCACCAGCCAAACAACCGGCTCCATTGCAGCCACAGCGAAAAGCGGGCGCTGAATTCGGAAAAGGTGGTCCCTTCCATGTTCCCATAATTTTTGAAATCGTTGAACCCTAAATCCACCTGCAGGTGACCGAGGGAATGGGGCTTGTAAAACGCGGAAAGGCCCCATTGCAGATGCCGCTCCACCACCCCGAAGGGAAACGGCTCGCTATAGCCCTCTTCCACGGTATAGTTCATAAAATCGTTGTTGAATTCCCCCTGCACGCTGCCCTCCCCCTGGCGCACTAAAGTAGCAAAGAGCCGCAGGTTCAATTCCGGGCGAATCCAATCGCCCAGGGAGACGCCGATGCGCTCGAAATTATTTCCCAGGGAGTAGCCGATGACCTCGTTGCGGTGCAGGTACTTGTTCCAGGCGTCAGCCGCCACGTTGTAGGTGCGGTTGCGCACCTGCACGTACTCCGCGTTGAACAGCCCGCCCTGCAGGCCCAGGGGATTCGCCCAGTTGACCCCGGCGATCAAGCCCAATTCATTCGGCTCCAAATCGCCGGGCGATTCATTGTCCACCTGGAAGTCGTCGATCAGAAATTCCCCGTAAATCTCCCAATTGGGGAAGGGGTACAAATCCCAATCGATCTGGTAGAACAGGTTCCCCTGGGAGGCGCCCGGCTCCTGGTTCACGTTGTGGGCGTAATACAGTCCGAAGGGATTCATGTACCCGAATTCCCAGCCGCGGTTCGGCCCGCCGTAGAGCACCGCCTCGGAAACACCGAAGAAAAATTTGTTTTTGATGTTCAGGCTCAGGCGGTGGCCGTTGAGGTAACGGTTGGCCGGGAAAGTGGCGGGTGTGCGGGTGGAATCGGATACGATCATGCGATCTAAGGCAATTCCCCAGAAGGAGAATTGCAAAAATTTGTTGCCTAACCGGAAATGGTACATGTCGAAGGGCTGGCTGTTATCGGAGATCAGCAACTGCCCGGAACGCCCGGGGCCGATTTGCAGAAAATCCCGCCCGAATTTAGCCTGCACCCAGCGGTACTGCAGCGCGATATAGGCCTGCTCGGTGTAAGCATAGAGGTCTTTATACTCTTTGCCGATGTAGCCGGAATCGGCGTTGTTGAATACCCGGGTGTTGTTATAGAGGGTAAGATGGTCTTTCCAAAAAAGCCCCACCTGGGGATGGAGGTCGATATCGAATTCCTCTGCCAGATCCTGGTCGGAGTAGTTATAAGCGCCCTCCCCGAAAACCCCGATTTTTAGCTGCGGCCCCGCGCTTTCCGGAAAGAGGCGCAGTTGCAGTATATCCAACGCCCGCTGGAGCAGTTCCTTCCATTTTTGATCCGGCAGGCGGCCTAACATCTCCATTTCCGGGGCGAATTCCCGGAAGAGCAATTTGACCATTTGCCGCTCGCGGCTGCCGGTACCCAGGGCGTCCCAGTCGATTTCCAGCAACTGCCGGGCAAGCTGCTGGCGGGAATAGGGGCGCTCGCTCACGGATAATTCCGGCAGGTGGCCGCGCACTTTCAAATAATCTACGTAGCTGTTTGCCCAGTGGTAAGGGGGGAGGGTTTCCTGGGCGAAAAGCGCCGGGGAGGCCAGCAACAATCCGGCAGAAATGAGTCGCATCAACGTCTTCATAGCCAATCCGTTTTATGAATTTAGAAAAGAGGCGGGAAAGAGTGAAAATGATGGAATAAGTTGAAAAATAGAGTTTCGCCATAGTATCGCCCTCTAAGAGAGCACTTTGTTTCGGAGCGCCGCCGGAAACAGTTGGAAAAGAAGTGGAAACAGACCAGGTCCGGTAATGGGTTTTTTCGCCGCCGGTATAAATCAATAGCTCCCTGGTAGTCGCTCTCCGCTTTTCTCAGCCAACCGATTACCTCTTCAGGATCGCGCATAAAGGACAATTCCTTCTTCCAGAATGGCGCGGATAAACGGATCCACTCTTTTTTTAGCAAGCTCGATTTCCCGGGGAGTTTTAACAATAATATCCAGCGGGGCAAGTCGCGGGTATAGGAAGCGGGAGATGCTTCGCTGCCTTTCCGCAGGGGGCAGGGTGGTATTCATAATTACCAGGAGGTCAACGTCGCTATCTTCCGTTTGATTACCCTCAACGTAGGATCCGAATAGTATGATTTTTTCCGGATCAACCTGATCAATGATCACCTGAATCATATCGTAAATGAATTGGGGAGGATTTTGCCGTTTGGAGGTAATGATTTCTGATGGATGCATACTCATAGCTGCCCAGTGTTGATGTCATCACGCCGAAATATTCCCGGCTGAAACATACAAAATGAATCCCTGGTTTTCAACTCATTCTGAGCTTGCAGTGGTTTATGTCATCATTTCGATAAATATTTCCACGCAGCCAATCCGGTTTATGAATTTAGAAAAGAGGAGAGAAAGAATAAGGGGGAAAAACTGATGGCGGAGTGTCAAGGCTCAGCTTGACACTCGTCAAACTGAAGTTTGACACTCCTAAACCGGTTCAATACGCCCCGTGGCCCACAAACATGGCCGGGATGGTCTCGAACATGATTTCGATATCGAAAAAGATGGATTGATTTTCGATGTAATAGAGGTCCAGCAGGCACATTTCTTCAAAGGAGAGGTTGCTGCGCCCGGAGATTTGCCACAAGCCGGTGATGCCCGGGCGGGTCTCGCCGCGCTTCATGTACCAGTCGTAATTCATCTTGTCGTTTTTCAGCCGGTCGAAATCGCTGATGGGCAGGGGGCGGGGGCCGACAATGCTCATCTCGCCTTTCAGCACGTTGATGAACTGGGGAATCTCGTCTAAGCTGTATTTGCGCAGCCAGCGCCCTACCGGGGTCACCCGGGGATCGTTTTTCATCTTGAAGAGCGCCCCGTTGGATTCGTTCGCGCCCCAGAATTGCTCTTTCATCTCATCGGCGTTTTCGTACATGGTGCGGAATTTATAGAACCAGAACACCGGCCCGCCTTTATAAAGGGCGCGTTGCTGCTTGAAGAAAACCGGCCCTTTGGAGGTCAGCTTGATCATCAATGCGATGGCGAGGCCTAAAGGAAGCAGTAAAATGCTCAGCATTGCCAAAACGGCTAAATCGAAAACCCGTTTGGTAAGCTGCTCCCATTTGCGCACCCGCAAGCGATGGGAATCGGTGGTCAGGGGAACCCCGGTCACGTCCTTCACCTTGAGCTGGTGCATCAGGTGCTTGATGTGCGGGGAAACCATCTTCACGTTCACGTGGTTTTTCTCGCAGGCTTTGCGCACAATCTCGTATTTGCGGTGCATCATGGAATCGCTGACGATAAAGACCTGGTCGATGTGGTGCTGGGGGATCAGGCGGTCAACGTCTTCATATTTGCCCACGATATGGGGAATTACTTCCGGGTCGTGGCGATGGGGAACCCCGTTGGCAATGAAACCCTTCACTTTGTAATAATCCCCGTAAACGTCGCTCAGCAGTTCCGTGAAATGGGCAGCAGAAGCGTCGGTTCCCACGATCAGAACCTGCTTTCCTCCGAACCCGCGCCGGAACAGGAGGCGGTTGAGGCGGCTCAACAGGGAGTGGGAAATCTCTAACATGAAATATTGCACCATCAGGAAGATGATCACCACCCCGCGCGAAAACTGGTGTCCTTTGATCAGGAACAGGTAGGACATCACGAAGAGGGCCAGGTAGTAGGTAAACTTCTTTAAGTGCTGTTTCTGGTTATCGAGGGTGCTGTTGAAGATGCCGCGGTACACGCCTAATCCCAGGGAGAGGGGAAAGAAGACCAGGTTGATGAACAACCACGGTTTCCAGTAGGTAAAAGGGTCCGGAAAATTGGGAAAGCGCAGGTGAATGGCCAGCAGAAAGGAGACGTTGATCAACGCAAAATCGGTTAAAACAATCAACAAAGTATAAATGTAACGCCAGTTTCTCTTGAACATGATCCAAAAACCCTTTCGACGTTTTCACGGTCGTAGTCGCATATATTTAGAAGACCTGATTTCCAGTATCGGAACAACCCCCGGATACTTAACCCGAAATCGCGAGCGTTAGTGAGTCGAAAGCTATGATAATGGAAGAAAAAAAACACCCCGTGACCAATATGACAAATGTGAATATTTATCTATAAAACTGATAGAAGCCGATAAGAGGATGGATAAATTTAAGGAAAAAAAGGAATTTTCAAATAGTTTTTTAAATATTCAGCTATCAGCCGTCAGCTTTAGAATGGCCGGTATGGGTTTAGAGGGTAGTCCTAGACAATTAATGCTGTTGTGCGTAGCCGACCCCGCAGAGAGCGGGGTCGCAAAGCAGCATTAAACCTTATTCCTGGTTAAGTGTATGTTTTATAATGTATTGAATAGCCCCCCGATTTATCGGGGGGACACAAATTACCCTCATTCTTTAATTTTA
>JABWBP010000068.1 GCA_013360445.1 Calditrichaceae bacterium
TGTCTCTGCATAGGCTTACTCGATCTTTTGTTCTGGGCAGGTGTTTTCACAATATCTGAAAAACGATAGTGTGAAAACACCTTTTTTTAAATCTAATGGCTCTCTGCGGTTAAAAAAAGCTAAAATTAACCCTTAATGAGTATAAAATCGGGTATCTTGAGAGGATTCGTATGGTTTTTTTGAGGGCGGGCAATGTCAAAAGTGCAGATCCATAGCCCCTCGCCGGATTTCGCTTTGGAAGATTTCCGGGGACGGGCAGTGCAGCTTTCTGATTTCTTTAGTAAGAAGAACGTGGTACTGGTCTTCAACCGGGGCTTTTCCTGACCGTTTTGCCGGGAGCACATGGCGCAGTTGCGCCGGGACTATCAACAGTTCGTGAAACAGGATGCGGAAGTACTGGTGATCGGGCCGGAAGACCGGCAGGCCTTTGAGCAATACTGGATCGAGAAAAAATTGCCCTTCATCGGTTTGCCGGACCCCCGGTACCGGGTTTTGAAACTGTACGGCCAGGAGGTCAGCCTGTTCAAATTGGGACGGATGCCGGCCCAGGCCATTATCGACCGGCAAGGGATAGTGCGCTATGCCCATTACGGCAACTCCATGGCGGATATTCCTTCCAATCAAGAGTTACTGGCCCTGCTGAAGGAAATCAATGATAAGTAGTGTAGTCTTCGAGTGTTTCGGTGTTATGGTGTTTTAGTAACGCAGGGGGAAGCGCGGCAATACGAAAACACTAAAACACCTGAATACTCAAATATTCACTTCAACCCAAACCTATTCTTAGAAGGAGTTTTCATGCACATACCCAGCCTGCTGCTCAAACAGCTTTACACATTCGGAAGTTTGCACAATACCGATAGAGGCGTCAAATTTTCGGTCAAGAACCGGCTCAGCGACGCCACCCTCTCCGCCATCCGCGGGATCAAATTCGATGGCAAGGACGTGCCGGGCAAAACGGTTACGCTGGATTTCGGAAACGGCCAGGAAATGACCCTGGAAGAAATATCTTCCGGCAAGGGACTGGCTTTTCCGCTCCGCAAAGCGATCGATATTTTTTCCATGATCGATCCCCTGCCGCCGGGGAAGCACCAGATCGAGGTGGAATTCGAGACCAAACCCTTCGGAAAGTTGAAACTGAAGGTGGAAGACGCCATCAGCGAGGAAGAGGAGCACCTGGTGCGCATTCCTCGCAATCCGGACGATGATTACGCTCCCGAAATCATCACCGAACGGCAAAAATTCGTGGAGAAATTTACCGGGCAGAAACTGAACCATCTTACCAAATACTCTTTCGACCCCCATATTACCCGGGGGAACTGCGAGCATTTTACCGGGGTGGCGCAAATTCCGCTCGGTTTTGCCGGGCCCCTGCTCATTCACGGCGAGCATGCCCGGGGGGAATTTTTGCTCCCCATGGCCACCGCGGAGGGCACCCTGGTGGCTTCTTACAACCGCGGGATGAAATTGCTGAACCTTTCCGGGGGAGTGAAATGCAGCGTGGTGGGCGACGCCATGCAGCGCGCCCCGGTGTTTGTATTCGAAGATGCCCGCCAGGCCCGGGATTTTGTGAAATGGGTGCAGGAGAACTTTAAGAAGATCAAAGAAGAGGCGGAAGCCACCTCCACGGTAGCGAAATTAGATAACATCGACCCCTACCTGGCCAGCAAATTCGCCTACCTGCGCTTCAACTTTACCACCGGGGACGCCGCGGGACAGAATATGGTGGGGCGGGCCACCTTTGCGGCGTGCAGTTGGATTTTGGATCACTACAAGGGCGTCGCCCGCTTCTACCTGGAATCCAACTTTGCCACCGATAAAAAGGCTTCCCAGATCAACATTATGCGCACCCGCGGCAAGCGCGTCACCGCCGAAGCGGTAATCAAACGCGACGTGCTGATCCAGCAAATGCGGGTGGAGCCGGAAAGCCTGGCTTACCACGCCAACGTCGCCAACGTAGGCTCGATCCTCTCCGGCGCGAATAACAACGGGCTGCACTCCGCCAACGCCATCACCGCCATCTTCATCGCCACCGGGCAGGACGTGGCCAACGTGGCGGAATCCTCCGCGGGCATTATCTACACCGAACTGACCCCGGAGAAGGATTTGTATATTTCCATCACCATACCTTCGCTGATCGTGGCGACCTACGGAGGGGGAACCGGCCTGGCGACCCAACAGGAGTGTTTGGGACTGTTGGGTTGTACCGGGAAGGGGAAGGTAAATAAATTCGCCGAGATCGTGGCCGGGGCGGTGCTGGCCGGGGAGCTTTCCTTAGCGTCGGCGATTTCTTCGCTGGATTGGGTCTCCAGCCACGAGCAGTACGGGCGGAACCGGTAGCGGGGAAGGAGTGCAAAACTTCAGTTTTGCAGTTCTGCAACATACTATCCGGGCCGCCTCTTGCGGATTCTTTTAAATCGCTTCGCGCCTCTGCCCCTGCTCTTGCCTTTCGTTTTAGGAATGCAAAACTGAAGTTTTGCACCTGCTCGTACCTACGCCGGTCGCCCGGTGAATTCATCCATGCTGCGGTTGATTCCAAAAAGTTCGATGAGGGCGTCGAACATAAAGGTGGGCAGAATCCGGCAGGGATAGGACGCCAGTACGAACCAGGGCAGCACCAGGCGCTGGCGGTTGCGCTGAACCGCTTTGATGATGCGGTTGACGACGTACTCCGGTTTCATGATCGGCAGCAGCCAGGGAATGCGGGTTTTGACCCCGGCAAACATGCCGGTGTCGATGTAATAGGGGCAAACCAGGGTGGTGCGGATATTTGATTTTTGGCGGCGCAGCTCCAGCCGCAAAGAGTCGGTAAATCCCACCGCGGCGTGTTTGCTGGCGCTGTAATCCACCAGGCGGGCGGGGCCGACGATTCCCGCGGCAGACGAAATGGTCACGATGTGCCCGCTGTTGCGCCTTATCATGCCCGGCAGGAAGGCGCGGGTGGTCCAGAAATGCGCCAGAACGTTGACCTGGAAGGTTCGCAGAATTTCCTCATCGCTTGCTTCGGTAATGAATTTTCCGCTGACCACCCCGGCGTTATTAATGAGCACGTCGATGTGGCCGGCTTGTTGAAGCGCTTTCTCAGCCGCAGCATAAATCGCCGCGTGGTCTGCCAGGTTGCACACATCGACAAATGCCTTGCTTCCCCGGCGCTGTAACTCCCCTTGCAATGAATCCAGCCCCGGCCGTTCAATATCCCACAAAAAGAGGTTCCCGCCCAATTCGGCAATTCTCTCGGCCATCAACCGCCCGAGACCCCTCGCCGCCCCGGTGATCAGCACGTTCTTTTCTTTAAAATCCGTCATCTGCGATTCCTTGAGTTTTACGCGGGTTAGATGGTTAAATGGTTGGAGCTTGTGCCGGGAATGCGGCACAGCCGGATGGTTGGATGGTTGGATGGTTTAATAAATACATAGTTGGTGAATTCGTATCCCGAATCCCAACCATTTAACCATTTAACCATCCAACCATCCAACCATTCAACCATCCAACCATCCCCGCTATTTCCGTTTCCGCAGCAACAGGTAGGCCGCTGCGCCGATGATCGCCGCTCCTGCGAGCACTTTGGGAACAGAAAGACCGCCTTTCGCCTGCACCCCCTTGGCCATTTTGGGCATTCGCGCTAAGCGGGCGGCGGCGGCGGTCTGTAACTGCGCAAACAGTTCCGGGTTCACCCGCAGCTTTTCCGCCAGCTCCCGTTTTTCCGCGAACATCTCTTCAGTGATGATTTCTCCGAAGCTTCGCAGTGCGGCAATTTTGAACTGGTGCTTCTTGAACAGGCGGTAAATTTCTTTTACCCGCTCCATGGTGATATTGCGCCCCAGGGTATAATCCTCGAATCGCCCCTCCATGGCCAGCAGGGCGGTTTCCGCCAGGCAGGCGTAAGCCACTTTGGGGGGCAGGCCGATGTCGTACCCAAAATCGATCTCCCCGGGGATGAGCACCTCCCCGCTTTCGATCACCAGCACGTCCGGGCGCAGGGCCGCCTCCGCTTTGTTGATGTCCGGCGGGCGGGCCACGTCGCAGATTACCGCGCCGGGCTTGCATTTGGAGATGTCGATCACTCGCTGCCCGAAGGCCGAGGTAGTGGTCACGATGAGGTCGCAGCCGCCTAAGTAATCGTCGGCGCGGGTGGAAATGGCCACGGTGCAGTTGGGAGTTTCGTTCCGGATGGCGCGTTTGAGGTCGATCAGCCGCTCCGGCTCGATGGACACTAACACCACGTCGTGAATGGCCTGCGCCAGCAGCCGGGAGCAGACCGAGCCGATGGAGCCGGTCGCCCCGACTACCATCACCCTGCCCCGGGTCAGATCTTTAGCGCCCATTTTGATTACCGCCTGCTTGGCCGCTTCTAAAGTGGCGGCCACGGTGAGGCTGTTTCCGCTGGTGATGGCGATGTCGTTTTCGTGCGCCACGGTGACTCCGGCGTCTCCTACCACGCTGGTAAACGCGCCCAGTCCCATGATGCGCGCCCCTTTCCGCTCCGCCAGGCGGGCGGCGGCGTTCAAACGGTTGTAGGTGAAACGCTCCCCGTGCTGCATCATTTGCCGGGGAGTGGCGCCGAGGGTGATGAGATGCCCTTCGATGCGCTGCCCGGTAGCGGGCGATTGCCCCCCGGTAATGCGGGAAAGATACATGGGCGGCAGGTAGGCGGCCACTGCTTCCACTATTTCATCCGGCAGGTAGCGGGTCCAGCGGAAGGAGGGGCTTTGGTGGATGAAATTCACGTTCAGGGGGTGGATGATGAAGGCAAATTTGTTTACCCCTGCTTCGCCCGGCTGCAAGTAGCGGATGGTTGGAGACCATTCCAGATCGGCTAACAAATCCAGGTAGGTATCCTCGCTGAGCGGGGCGGATTTGCGGGGCCGCAGCGCCACCAGCGCCGCTTCGATGGCCGCGGCCGACCAGCTTCCCGCTCCGCCGGCGCCATTCAGCGAGGGCATCAGGGCGATAACGATGGCGGCGCCCCGGCGGCGCAGGTCCTCGAGGTCTTCCTCCGCGGCGTGCTCCACCACCACGGTTTTGTGGCGCAGTTTTTCCGGGGCATAGAGGCGGATGGCCGCGACGTCCCCCGCCAAAATATCCGCCCACTTGAACAGGTCGTCGCTGTGGTTGGTGCGCGGGTCGCCCGGTTGGGGAGCGATGCGCCGGAAAGGGGCGTCTTTGATGCGCTCCAGGGTGAGCTTGGCGGCGCGGTCGAGGGTGATGTTGCTGCCGATTCCCGGCAGCCCGGGCAATCCGAAATAGAGGATGGGGTCCGCGTAGCGGATGGCGGAACCGCGCCGCTCCAGGGCCTGGGCCAGCCCGGTGTGGTTCAGGCCGGGAACCATCAGCACCCGTTTCTGGCTGAAAATGCCCGGCTGGGCGCGGTCGGCTAAAATAACTCCCCAGCGTTCCAGCCCGGCGCGGATTTCCTTGCCGTCCACCACCGGGGTCTTTTTGGCCGCGCCCGGCAGGGCGGCCCCGATGAGGTGGGGGCGTTTTTCATGGCCTAATTCCAGCCAGGCGGGCAGGCCCTCCAGGGCGATGGCGTCAACCTTGCCGTCGTATCGGGCGATCAATTCCCGGCAGCTTTCCACCTCACCATTGCAGCCGATGCGCCGGATTTCGATCTCCTGCCCCAGGAAGGAAACCGTTTCGCGATGCTTTTTCTTGTTGATATGAATGACCAGCACTTTTTTCATGGCGCGCCTCTCTCGCATTTGTTTGAGTATAACCAACCGAATCCTCAAAAAGAATGAGCGCAATCAGCGCGGAACATGATTTTTGTCAGGTTTTTGAGAGAGGGTTGACGGCGGAGAATCACCAATGGAGATTCTCCGGACATGCATTAACGCCCCCGGTCATCGGTCTGCCGGTGTAAAGTCGCGGGAGGTGGAGAAGAAATCTTTGCAGGGCGGTAGTAATCTTTATTCCACAGGGGTACCAAAGGCTTTTAATTCTTCGATTAACTCCGCCTTTGAAACATTCACCTTGGAAAAGATGGAGTAAATTGTTCGTAGCTCCCTATCATCCAATAAATTTTTAAGATGCTGTTTTGTGCTCTCCAATGCTGGTTTGTTCAAAAATTTTTCGCATACCAGTTTGGCGGTATATGCTAATATTTTCTGCCGGGTTTCTTCTTTTTCATAAGGCTTGCTATCTTCAATTAAATCATAAGTTCTTGAAAAGTAATGCGCCGTGGATTCCAATCCCAAATTTCGACCCGTATTTTCAAAGACAGCGGATAATTGTCCCAGGGTTAGGAAAGTGTAAAAATGGCGATTTTCACTCTCCTTCAACCACTTAATGGCTTCCAGGATAGTCTCCTCATCTAACTGCCGGATGCTCTCATAAAAGGTGGGTAAAAACTTACGCCCCCGGCCTAATATCTTGCAATAAACCATGCCTAAGTAAGCATAGGAATGTAGAAGTTCCTGGGTGTCGCTAAGAAATCCTCTTTCCTTCAATTTGCCATTTAATTCTAACGCAATTTTTTTGTATTCATCGAATGCTTCGGGATTTTGCATCTTAAATTTAATTTCTGCCTTCAGCAGCATACTTTTATAATCGAAACCATGAAGCTGAGGATCCTTTGCGATGGCCAGAGCCACGGACTTCTCGGCTTCGAGCAAATTTCCCTGGATGTTATACTCGATCAACCCTCGATAGTAGTAGCAAAGGCTAAGCTGCTTCAACTGGTTATCATCCAAAAAGGTATGTTTCTCTTTTCCTTGGATCAAGGTATCGAATTCCTCCCTGGCAGCATTGTAATTCCCAATGATATACTCATACACAGCTTTGAGAAAATAGCAATTGGAACTGAGCACCAGATCAAAGGTGGGAAGTTGGAACCGGGTATTGTCGATCCGGTTGGAGATATCCATGAGGCGAGTGAAATGAAAACCCTGGGAAACGGTGTTTCGATTGAATTGATTGATCAGGAGGTCTGCCCTGGTATTTAAAAAAGAAACCGTGTCGGTCAATTGTCTCTTGGTTTGTTCCTGTCGGTGTAACTGCGCTTGTTGTTGTTTCTGCAATTCTTTTTGTACCTCGACGACAAATTGCTGGCTTGCCGTTACTAATTCCAGCAGACCCTTTGCTAACATCCACCCTTCTTCCTCGCGCTTTTCGGATCTGTACTGGCGATATATGAAGTATCCTGATACTAAGAGGAAGAACACCCCAATCAAGGTAAATGTGAAGGTGAAATAATCGATCATCGCCTGGGTAGCGGTAAGAGTCACCTCCTGCTGGTTGGCGACAAAATCCAACTTCTCTGCTAATTGCTGTACTGATAAATCCGGGGTTTTGCCTGTTTCGATCTCTTTTAGCTTGTGATTCAACGCAGCGGCTTCTCTTTCCAATTGGACAATCTGCTTTTGAATAAAAAAATGGTAAATAATAATCGCAGAAATTACGGTTATGGCCATAACCAGAGCAATCAGCACGCTTTTGACAGCATTTTCAGATTTTGGCGGCTGGTCATGCACATCCTGCTTACCAGATTTATCTGTTACATGGATTTTTGTCGATTTTTCGTTCATAATCAACCTCCATTTCAAACAAGATAACCGAAAGATAGTTTTTGCTTTGGTTGCCTGTCTAAAACCTGCTCTTATTATCTACGATCTTTGCTGGCAATAAATTTGAAAAGTGTTGATAAGATAATAAGCAAAAAGAATTTCCACAATCAGGGAAATTTATAATCTTTAAATCAATACAGGTTTGTTTTGCACCCTGAGCGGATTTCCGCCGCGGCTCAAAAATCCTGTTTCCCATTCCCCAAAACCCTTGTATATTAAGCCGGGGTTAGCGAAATTAATCCCAAGTGAAGATGCTCGAGAAACACCGTTTGGAATGTTGGATGGCTAAATGGCTAAATGGTTGGATAGCCTGATTCTCCAACCACGTAACCATCAATCCATTCATCCAATACTCCAATGTTCAGTACCCCGGTAAAGGTATGCAAATGGAGGCCGGTTATGGATCATTCTAAGAGGTTCGACTACGATTACATTATTATCGGCTCCGGGTTTGGCGGCTCGGTGTCGGCGCTGCGGCTCTCAGAAAAGGGCTACAAGGTGTTAGTGCTGGAAAAGGGCAAACGGTTGGAAGCGCAGGATTTTCCGCGCAGCAACTGGCAGCTCAAACGCTGGCTGTGGATGCCAATTATGAAATTCCACGGGCTGTTCAAGCTCACTTTTTTCCGCCACGTGGCCACCCTTTCCGGGGTGGGGGTGGGGGGCGGCTCCCTGGTGTACGCCAACACCCTGCCCATCCCTAAAAAAAGTTTTTTCACCGCGGATACCTGGGCGCACCTGGCCGATTGGGAGCAGGAGTTGAAGCCCTTCTATCCCCAGGCCCTGAAAATGTTAGGTACGAATCGCAATCCCCGCTTAGAAACCGGGGACCTTGCCCTGCAAACACTGGCGCGGCAGATCGGCAAAGAGGAGCACTTCGAAGCGACCAACGTGGCGGTGTTCTTCGGGGAGCCGAACCAGACCGTTCCGGATCCCTATTTTGGCGGGGAAGGCCCGGAACGCAGCGGGTGCAACTTCTGCGGCGGCTGCATGACCGGCTGCCGTTACGGGGCCAAAAACACTCTCGACAAGAACTATCTCTATTTTGCGGAAAAATTAGGAGCGACTATTCAGCCGGAGTCGGAGGTTTACGAGGTTTCGCCGTTGGAGGGCAAAGACGGCGCGGAAGGATACCGGGTGCGCTGGAAGCGCTCTACCCGGTTTTTTAAGCAAAAAGGGGAGTTTACCGCCCGCGGGGTGGTTTTTTCCGGCGGGGTGTTGGGAACCGTCAAATTGTTGCTGAAGCTGAAACGCTCCTCCCTGCCCAATCTTTCCGATAAAGTGGGCTACGGGGTGCGCACCAACTCCGAAAGCCTGATCGGGGTGACCACCTTCGATAAAAATACCGTCTTTTCCGACGGGGTGGCCATCGGCTCCATTCTCCACACCGATGAGTACAGCCACTTAGAACCGGTGCGTTACAGCGCTGGGTCCGGTTTCTGGCGGCTGCTGATGTCTCCCCTGGCGTACGGCGGCAACGTGTTCATCCGCCTGGCGCGGTTTTTGGGGGACATTATTCGCCACCCGGTTCTCAATCTCCGCGCCGCGTTTATTGACGACTGGGCCAAACGCACCCAGATTCTACTGTTCATGCGCACTATCAACACCACCCTGCGTTTTTCCCGGGGTCTGTTAGGCATGAAAAGCGCCATCGTCAAGGGCGAGCATCCCACCGCGTTTATTCCGGAAGCGAAGGAATTGGCGGAAAAATATTCTAAAATCGTCAAGGGTAAACCGTTCGTGCTCATCACCGAAACCATTGCCGGCATTCCCACCACGGCGCACATTTTAGGCGGCTGCGTGATGGGAAAAGACCGCGAAGAAGGGGTGATCGACAAAGACAACCGCGTTTTCGGCTACCGGAATATGTATATCTGCGACGGTTCGACGATTTCCGCCAACCCCGGGGTCAATCCTTCCCTTTCGATAACCGCGCTTGCGGAGCGGGCCATGAGCAAAATTTCGCCTAAAGAGACCGCAGCCGCGAAGCTGGAAAGCGTGGAAGCAGGGGGGATGTAGGTGTAGGGGGTATTGCGTAAAATGTAGTGCGTGACTCGTATTGCGTATTGCGTATTGCGTATTCCGTTTTTCTTACGCCCTACGCGTTACGCGTTACGCAATACGCAATACGGAATACGCACTACTCAATAGCACTCGAATTTCCCCTGGCCGCAAAAGCGAGAACTGACATGATCATCATAAAAATTACCAACGCGGACGAGATCGTCAAAAATCATCGCAACTGGTTTATATCCCGTATTGCGCCCTATTTTGTCAATTTGCAAACGGAAGTAGAAAAGGCAGTTGCGGAGCAAATCAAACAAGTGTTTGCGGAAAAAAACATTCAGGCGCAGATTGAAATCGTGCCGGGGGATGAAAAACCGATATAAGAGTACGCAGGTGTTCAAGTGTTATAGTGTTCGCGTGGTTGCACACAGTGTGAGTTGTGACTCGAACAATCGAATACTCAAACACGATAACACCTGAACACTATAACACTCGAACACTGCTTTAAATGCTCGAACAAACTATTCTCAACCTCGAATTTTGGAAATATGCCAGCATCCCGATTGTAGCGGCCATCGTGGGGTGGTCCACCAACTGGGTGGCGATCAAGATGCTGTTCTATCCCGTCGAGCCGGTGGGAAAGCCTCCTTATTGGGGTTGGCAGGGGATTCTGCCCTCCAAAGCAGCGAAAATGGGCGTGATCACCACTGAGACCACCCTCTCCAAATTAGGGAGCATCGAGGAGGTATTTGCCTCCATGGAGCCGAAACGGATCGCGCAGCAGATGATGGAATCCATCGATCCGCGGGTGGAAGATTACGTGGAGTGGATCATGTTGGAGGAAAATCCCACCCTCTGGAACGCCCTGCCGGGGCTGGTCAAGACCATCGTTTACACCATCATCCGCCAGCGTCTGCCCCAGGCCATCGAGGAGATGATGCTGGATATCGGCAAGAAGATCGAGGACATGGTGGATCTCAAGCAGGTGGTGGTCACCCAGCTCGAAAAAGATCGTCGGTTAGTGAACCGGATTTTTTTAGAGTGCGGCGCGGTGGAATTTCGTTTTATTATCGTCTCGGGTTTGTATTTCGGCTTTTTATTCGGGCTGGTGCAGATGGGGATCTGGTATTTCTACCCGGCCTGGTGGATTCTGCCCCTGTTCGGGATCATCGTCGGCTACGCCACCAACTGGATTGCCTTGCGCATCATTTTCCAGCCCCTCAATCCCACCCGGATAGGTCCCTTTGTGGTGCAGGGCCTGTTTTTAAAGCGCCAGAAAGAGGTGGCGGAAATTTGGTGCGACATCGTCACCAAAGAGGTTATCACGGTGCGCAATATCATCGCGAATATGTTGTATGGCAGCAAATCTGCGTTTACCCAGGAGGTGATCAAGAAATATATGCGCACCGTGGTGGACCAGGTGGTGGGGATTGCCAAACCGGTAGTGCAGTTGACGGTGGGGATTCAGGAGTATTTGAAGCTGCAAGAGTCGGCCACCCAGAAGGCGATTTTCATTACCCCCCCGGCGTTAGAGGACCCGGCGTTCAATAAGGAACGCGCCGAAGTGGTCAAGGACTTGATCCGGGAACGTATGGAGGCTCTTTCTCCGCAGGAATTTCAAAACCTGCTGCGCCCGGCTTTTCAGGAAGACGAGATGAAGCTGATCTTGCTCGGCGCAGCGTTGGGATTTATCGCGGGCATGGCGCAGTTGTTTCTGGTGTTCGGGGGATTGTGAGAAACAGGGCGAGGGATCAAAACGCCAGCGCCATGGTCAACCCGGGAATGCGTCTCCGCCGGAAATCCAGCATCGCCTCCATGGCCTGCTCCCGGTTAGAAAAAATCCCCACGCAGATGAAATCCTCTTGCTGGCCGGTCTGAATCGATTGAATGTTCCGCCGGAGCATTTCCGTGGTTCTGCCGAGGCGGAAGGTGTCTTCGCTGTGGCTGTATTCAATGGTCCAGGTGTTGAAAGGGGTCATGGAAGCTCTCCACCGCTAAGGTTCTTGGCCTTTAATTCCCAAAATCGACACCCCGAAAATACTACTGAAAAAATTTATCTGAAAGAGTTTTGAAATTTTGGATTCGGGCGTTCGAACCGCCTGAACGCTCGAACGCCCGTGGCGAAGCCCTGCAGAAACCATCCCTGCGGGAAATGCCACACAACCAGGCGCTGCCCGTATCTAAAAAACGCAAATTTTCATCTGGAGTATGGATCACGCCTTGCCGGCAGTTTCTTCCTCTTTATATAACCAGGCGCCTACCAGGGCCCCGATTGGCACCTCAAAAAATCCCCAGATTATGGTGGTCAAAACAATTTTGGCCGGGAACATGCCCTGTACTGCCGTGGTGCCAAAACTCAGCACCCACATCAGGAACCAGATCGTTAAACCGGTAATAATGGCGGTCTTCGGACCCGGCCCGAACTTGGGGCGCATTACGGCGTACAGCCAAATCATGGTAATTCCTAATGCAAAAGTCATCAGGATATACCAGCCGAAGCTCGCAAAATTCATTTGAGAGAGACCCAGCGCCTGCATGGCGGTTTGCCAGTCATCCCCCAGAATAGCCATATTCAGCACGGCTTCTCCGATGTTCATTATCAACCCGGCTAACAATCCACCTAAAATCACCCGGGTCATATTGATCTTTCCCATGGGGTGCCTCCATTGTATATGGGTTAATGAATCTTAGTGACAATTGCCTGTGAAATTATCAAACCCAAAAATAATATGCAAATGGAATCCGGTGTATTTGAGAAATTTTGGGTATTATAATGTTTGGGTGTTATAGTGTTTTCGTATGATCACAAAAGGGGCGCAGCACAAATTGCACTTCATTTCCCCGAAGGGGAAAAATACCATAGCCCAGGGCAACGCCCTGGGGGCGGGAATCAAAAAATGTTTAAAGCCTTGTCAATTTTCCCCCAGGGCGTTGCCCTGGGCTATAATCTTGATGCCCTTTCAGGGCTGACATAGACCATTTGTGCAATTTGTGCTGCGCCCTCACAAAAGCACCATAACATCATAACACTCAAATACCTTAACCCTTGAACGCTTGCGAACTCCGCCGTAAATTCTGCGCCTGCTTAAAAAACAAAAGCGACCGTAAACCGCGCAATTTTACCGGAAATCCTTATGGAACACCCCACCCTGGTGCTGATAATTTTTGTTATTACCTACATTTTTATCGCGGTGCAGCGCATTCCCGGCCTGCGCATCGACCGCCCCTCCGGGGTCACCATCGGCAGCACTTTGCTGCTGCTTAGCGGGCTGCTGAACATCGAGGAGGCCTACAGCTTCATCGACTGGCACGTGATCACCTTCCTGTTAGGCATGATGGTAATGATCGCCTACCTGGAATTCGCGGGGTTTTTCGAACACGTGGCGCTCTGGCTGGTGCAGATTTCCCGCTCCGCAGCGCAGTTATTGCTGGCCACCATTCTCTCTTCCGCGCTGCTCTCGGCTTTTTTCGTGAATGATACCATCTGCCTGCTGTTTACCCCGATCATCCTGAAAGCCACCCGCTTCCTCAAGCTCAACCCCCTGCCGTATCTCATTGCCATCGCCACGGCTTCCAATATCGGCTCGGCGCTGACCATCACCGGGAATCCCCAGAATATGTACATCGGGATTCAATCCGGCATTCCGTTTCTGAGATTTATGTTAGCGATGCTGCCGCCGGTAGCCGCCGGGCTGGCCATAAATTACTACCTGGTGCGTTTGATTTTCCGCAAAACCGTTAATCACCAGCCCATCGAGAAGGTCTCTATTCGCATTCCCAAACTCAAAAGAACACTCACCTTCAAAGCCCTCGCTGCCCTCGGAATTACCCTGGCGCTGTTCATCGCCGGGATGGGGTATCCCTTTGCCGCCCTGGTGGGCGCTTCGCTCATTTTGCTGGCGGGCTACGTCCCTCCCCGCCTGGTGCTGAAAGAGGTAGATTGGACGATCTTGCTGTTTTTCGCGGGATTGTTCATCGTGATGGGCGCCTTCGAGAAAGCCGGGTACATGGAAACGTTGATGCAGTTTGCCGCCCGGCGGGTTTCCGGGGAGAGTTTCGGGGGATTCATGGGCCTGTCGCTGATCGTAACTCTGCTCTCCAACCTGGTCAGCAATGTTCCCGCGGTCATTTTGATGCAGCCGCTGGTAGAACAGTTCGGCGGGGGCGAAAAATTCTGGCTGCTGCTGGCCCTCGCTTCCACCTTCGCCGGAAACCTGACCCTGGTCGGTTCCGTCGCCAACCTTATCGTGGCGGAAAAAGCCCTTGCCCGGCAGGTGCACTTAGGATTTTTAGCCTACCTGAAGGCCGGTTTTCCCCTGGCGCTTCTCTCCCTGGCCGCGGGAACAGTCTGGTTATGGTTCTTCTTTGCCGGGTAGATGGGGGTTGGATGGTTGGATAGCTGGATAGTTGGATGGTTAGATGGTTGCATGGTTGGGGAAAGGTTACCGGACATTCTTCCACCCAGCTTCCAACTGTTTAGCTACCCAACCACTTAGCCATCCAGCAACTTAACCATTCAACCATCCAGCCATTCAACAATATAACCATCCAGACATTGACTGGCAGCGCCTAAAGTTTTCCTCCAAATTACCCGTTAATTTTATGGATTCAGAAGCGAGGGGGTGGTATATTCGATTTGCATTTGTTCAGCGTTCTGTAACGTGATACTCTTTCGACGGCCATGAAAAAAACTTTCTGTCAGATATTCGGGGGGATGGTTACAGCCTTTTTGCTGGCTTCTTGCGCCTCCGTCCACACGGTGATGAAACCACCTCTCTTTTCCGCCCGCGAAACGGCTGTTCCTTCCCAGCATTCCTTCGAGCGGGATGTTTTTGCGGAGAACGAAGCGTTTCGCTATTTTCTGGAAATCGCCTTAGGCTCGGAATACGGAATGGGGGCATTCACGGTGAAGAAGTGGGAAACCGATCTGGAAGTGGAAATCATCGGCCAGCCCACCCCGGAAGATTTGCAAACCGTGAGCCGGGTGATCGCGGAATTGAACCAGATTCTCGCGCCGCACATCCGCATCGGTATTGCGCCCGCGGAGGGCAACGTGCAGGTTTATTTCATCCCCGATGCGGAATTTTATAAGTATGAGCCGCAAGGGATCGTTTATCACGGGGGATTTTTCTGGAACTGGTGGAATACCGCCGGGGAGCTTTACCAGGCCCGGGTGGTGATTGCGGCGGACCGCATCTCCCAGCGGCTGCGCTCGCACCTGATCCGGGAAGAATTGACCCAGGCGCTGGGATTGATGAACGATTCCCGCAAGTACGAAGAGAGCATCTTTTACCAGGATTACAGCGAAACCACGGAATTTTCGGAATTGGATTGCGCGGTCATCCAACTGCTCTACAGCGAGGACATTTTGCCGGGTATGTCCGATTTCGAGGTGAAAGAGGTTTTGCGGCGAAAAGCGCCTAAAAACCGGCAGTGATTCCGGATTTCGGATGGCAGATTTCGGATTGGATTTGACGTCCCACAAACTCCGCAATCCCCAATCCTTTTAGTCCGCTCCCAAATTTACCGTCTCTCCCGCACGAATTTCCCCGCTCATGTTGAATGCCGGAACCGCCGGATCAATCGCCGGGCCGGCGCCGGCGTTGCGAAAAGGGGAATCCGGGCGTAACCGGAAATCATGATTGGCGGGGTCGATGAAAATCAAGCTGTCGGGCAGGCCGCCGCTGAACCAGGGAATTTGAGAACTGTCGCGCGGCGCTTTAACCAGGGCGTCGCCGGGGACGTTGGAACTGTTGTAGTCGCAAGCGTCGCTGAAGATACCGTGGTCAGAAGCCAAAAATCCATCCGCAGCGCCGCGCACGATATTGTTCACCGCAATGATGCGGGCGTTGTCCTTGCTCCTGAATCCGTAGTAAAAGCCGATGAGGGTGTTGTTGTAGGCGACCACCTCGGCAGAACCCATGGCGATAATTCCGCTCAGCCGCCCCTCCTCCACTTTGCACTCGATGATATTGTTGAACATCAAAGCCGGGGATTTCAGGTCGATGGCGTCGCCGGCGCCGGAGGTCAATTCGATGCGCAGGTAGCAATTTTTGATCACGAAAAAATCGCCTTTCTGCGGGTCGATGACGTCGTGGCTTCTGCCGCTGCCTTTCAGCAGCATCTGGATTCCGTCGATCTCGATGTTGTCGATCTCGATGTCGATGCTCTCGGAATTGCCGGCGCTGGTTTCGATGATGCGGTATTTGGTATCGTCCCAGCGCGGGCCGGCGCGGTGGGCGGAGTCCGCCGCCACGCGCACGTAATGTTCCCGGTCGGTTATCCAGTGGTCGAACTGCGCCGGGCGATCCGGCGAGCCGTTGCTGCTGCGGCAAATCGCCACGGCAATCTCGTTGGCGGCCACCAGGTCGCGTTTCTCCCGCACCGCAAATTCCTCCAGGGAGGTATAATCCGTGCCGGGGCCGTTATCGGGGTCGATAATTTTGACCACTTCCGTTGGGGGAGAAGCAGGGGAGGGGGTTGCGGTGGAATCCGGGTGGGAGTAACTGCACTCTACCCAAAAGATTGCCGACACAATAAAATTTAAGATTGTGAAGATGAATTTGGTTTTCAACATATGCCGGGAGAGGCAAAAATTTCATAATTGTAAGGTTAGAAGTTTAATTCCCAACCTCTAATTTCATTTGCTTTTTCAATATACTCTACATGAGGCCTGTCCTTAACAGCCGACGGGATTAAAATCACTGGATACAAATCATTGATAAACTTCTCCGCGCCGCTATCCAGACCGATATCTTTCATTATTACCATTTTCGCCTCGTTATGAATGATTTGATATTCCCTATTCACGGTAACGAGAGCGTTATCATAAGCCCTGTGATGTAAAGTACACAATGCCAGGCCGTTCGAGGTTTCGTCGCTGCTCCCTTCATAACTTACAGGAAGAATATGTGCGGCATCGACGAGCCTTAATTGAATGCCACAAAATGCGCATTGATAACGGTAAGCTGCTAAAACGCGCTTTTTAAAGCTATTGTCACGAACTTTTCGGGTGATGTTGGTAATTGCGATTTTCCTGGGTTCACTTACCCTTTGAATCTCTGTAAGATTAACGCCATCCGGACGTTCTATGATATGTTCCAAAACTTCAACATCTTCGTCTGATTCACCAAATGAATGCAACGACTCCAAATTTCTTATGTATTCAACCAGAAAATCCGGTCGAAATGCAATCGCAATCTCTTTATTGTCCTTTACCCAGGTAGCAAATCCGCTAAGATTTGCTTTCCACAAAGCCTCCTCTCCAATCTGGATCGAAGGTGAAAAACCAAGCGTACCGGCATGCATTTTACAATCAAATCCAGCGAACACTCCTCCCGGTTCCCACCATCCGAGAATCAACGTTTTACCACCTATTTCCTGTTCAAATTGATCGACACCGGTAATTTGAATTCGATACTCGTGAGCAGGACGCTTAACGCCGCCCCCATGGGTCAAATGCCAGATGTAAATTTTAATACTAAAACTTTCACTCTCGCGATAAACTTTTAATCGGAATGGATGGAACGCAGGATCGGAAAGGTAAAATATATTCCAACCATCTTCGTTTATCGATTGGGTGATTCTGGCAAGTAAATCGTACTTTTTATGTCTTCGATTCATTTACCGTCGCGAATAAATCTAATTGTTCATCGAACCGGAATTTACTCCCTTCCAGATATTCTTCATTGATTTCTATTGAAATCCAGCGTCTTGCCAATGACTCTGCTGCATATCCTGTGGTATTCGATCCGGCGAAAGGATCCAAAACAATATCATATTCATCGGTTAAAAAGAGAATGAAAAATGTAGCAAATTCCTTCGGAAATCTCGCCGGATGAGGCTTAATTCCTATTTTGCGGCATTGGCGGAGGTATAAACTATTCGATTCTGTGTTTGCGATCTCTAATAAATTTGAAGGTATGGCTCCTCGATTATCTTTATTGAAATTTTCAGAAATATCATGCCCGCTGGGGCGAAGTTTGGCTTTATAACCATTCTTTAACAAAGATTTCATACTCTCGCTATAAGGTTTTAAGATTTTTCTGTTATCAGCTTTTGGAAACTCCGTCTTTGATAACCACCAGACAACATTGACGGAATCTTTGACTCTGATTCTCCTTACATTTACCCACTCTGCTGGCGATGGGAGCCTGGAAGGATTGTAATGAAAAAACTCCTGGGCCAAATGGAACCCCAATTCTTTGCACATTCTAATTAACAGTTCGAATTGATAAATACTTCTAATCGGGTATCCGGGAAGATAAGCTCCTCCTAAATCGATGACTAACGAACCGTTTTCTGTTAAGATCCTCTTGAACTCTTTCGCAAAGCTTATAAACCAGTCCCCGTATTCATCTGCATCTTTATTGCCATATTCTTTTTTCCTGGTTAATGCAAACGGTGGAGAAGTAAGAATCAAATTAATACAATTACTTTTAATGTTTCTTAGTATTTCTAAGCTTTCGCCGAGATATGCAGCCCCGTAATTTTGAATATAATATGGGGATGAAAGAGCACTGCCTTCTTTTAAAAGAGACCTGAGAATATCCGCTTCTCCCATCTATTCTTCCTCCAATAAACAAATACGCCAGTTGTTCACGTTTCCAAATGCAATAGAATGCATTCAAATATTAATGAATTAGAGCGGAAGAAGCAAAAACTTATTAAGGCAAATCGACGGCAGAAACTGCCGGGCTAAATTGTGCTTCAAGGTGAGGTTTTTACTTCAGCAGAATCATCTTGCGGCTCTGCTCGAATGTCCCTGCTGCCTCCGCTGGCGCAGATACGCTCAGGCGGTAGAGATACACCCCGCCGGCCGCCGGGTTCCCGCTTTCATCCCGGCCGTCCCACTGCGCCTGGTGCAAACCGGCCGGGAGCTGGCCGGCTAACAGCATTCTGACTTTCTGCCCCAGGATATTGAAAACGGTCAATTCCACCTCGCCGGCGCCCGAGACCTGAAAGCTGATCGCCGTGGCCGGGTTGAAGGGATTGGGATAATTGGGATACAAAATGGCCGATTGCGGCGGCGTTGCGCCCCCGTCGCCCAAACCCGCCGGCGAGCCCTCGAAATCCGCTCCCAGGTCGGTGGTGGGGCCGGAGCGCGGTTCCTGGTCGATATCCACCCCCGGCACGCCAGCATTGGCGGCCGGCCCGGCCCCGGCGTGGGTAAAGATATTTCCCGGTTTGAGGTGATAATCATTGCCGGGCGCGTTCACAAAAATTGCATTCGTTGGGGTAGCGCCGCTGTACCAGGGGGATTGGCTGGCGTTCCGGGGAGCCTGCACCAGCGCCTGGCCGGGCTGGTCGGAGCTGTTGTAATCAGAGTCCGCGGTAAAAATGCCCCCGTCGCTGGCGAGATAGGGTTCCTCCGAAGCCTCCCGGGAAATATTGTTTACCGCCCGGATCACGCTGCCATTGTCGCTCAGAATCGCGTTCTTCCAGCCGATGAAGGTGTTGTTGAATACCTCTACCTCCCCGTCGTATTTGACCAGAACCCCTTTAGAGCCGGTGCCTTTGATAATGCAGTTGAAAATAGCCGCGTCGGATTTCAGATCTATGCCGTAGCCGCTGGTGGAAGTTAGATCCATCCACATGAAGCAGTTTTTCACCACCAGGTAGCCGCCCTCCTCCGGATCAATCACGTCGTTGCTGTTCCCGCTGCCCCAGATGCGCATCTGCAGGCCGTCGATGACCATGTAATCGATCTCCACGTCGATACACTCGGAATTGATGGTGGTGTACTCGACCACCCGGTAGCGGGTTTCGTCCCAGCGGGCGGTGGCGCGGTGGCCCTCATCGGCCATTACCACCACGTAATGCTCCGGGTCGGTTACCCAGTCGTAAAACTGCGCCGGGCCGTCCGGGGAACCGTTGCTGCTGCGGCACAGCGCCACGGCGATCTCGTTGGCGCTCACGATGTCGCGCTTTTCGTTCTGGGCGAAATCGTCTAAGGAGGTATAATCCGTTCCGGGGCCGTTATCGGGATCGATGATTTTGACGACCACGGTGGGGCCGTCGGGCGACTGCTCCCCGGCAACCCGGGAAATCCACGACCCCTCCGGAGCATTCTTCGCGTAGCTGTAGATGTCCGGGAAGGTGAAAAATGAGGATTGGCCATGCAGCAAGGCCGTGCATGCGAATATCCAGAAGCAGGTGAACACCCGCGAAGCTGCTTCGCGGTACGTCGGGTTCAAATTAGTGCGGCGATCCATGCCGTTTCCTCTCGTTTTCAAAAATTGTCGAAAAAATCCCCCCGAACTTGAACCTGCGAATCTCAGCGCAGCAGGTGCATTTTGCGGGTCTGGGTAAAATCTCCGATTTCTAAGCGATAGAAATAAATTCCGCTGGCCGCCGTTTTTCCCGCGGCGTCGCGCCCGTCCCATTCCACCCGGTGCTGGCCGGCGGGAAGATATTCCTCAACCAGGGCGCGAATTCTGTTGCCCAGGATATCGAAGATTTCCAATCGAACCGCCCCCGGCCGGGAAGCATCGAAAACAATGGCGGTGGAGGGGTTAAAAGGGTTGGGGTAGTTGGGATGCAGATAAAACTCCCGGATTTCATTGCCGGGCTGGGGCGCTACCGGGGTGGAGCTTTCATATTCGAAAGCGCCCACGTCGTAAGCGCCCGCAAAACGGGGATATCCGTCGTAATCGTGGGTTACTTCCGGAATATCCTCCCCCGCGTTAATGGCCGGGCTATTGGCGTCCAGGTGATAATTGAACGCGCCGGCGTTCATAAAAAAAGAGGCGTTTGCGGATAAATTGCTGGGATGGGAGGCGTCGCCCGGTTTAGTTCCCATGAACAGACAGTTCCGTAAATCGAATCCTGCGGAATTGTACCCCCCGGAAACATTCGAAAAATACTCTCCGCTGCCGCCCTTGTCAAAAGTGCTGTTATAGACGTGCAGGATTTCGACCCCGTCTTCGTTGCGGAACGTTTTATCGTTGTTAAAGGCGATGCTGTTCATAATGGTCACGTAAGCGCCGCCGCGGCTGCCCGGCCCGCGCAGGCGAAAGGCGATTTCGTTGTCATAAACTTTCACCGCGATCAACTGGCATTCCACTTTTTCTTTGATGTTGAACGCCGCCCGGTTATTGATATAGCCGGGAACGAAGCCGTAGGATTCCACGTTGCGAATGGTAATACGCGCGCGGTAGGCGGTTCCCACCGCCTCCTCGTTGATTTTGGTATCCACCCCGTTCTCCCCGGGGATCTCCCCGGCGTTCCAGCCCGCGGCGTTAGCCGGCAGCGGCCCGGTCCACAGTTTGCAATTTTCGATGAGCACGTTGTCCCACAACGGATAGCCGCGGTCCGGGTCGGTCTGGAAACAATCCCCGGACACGTAATAAATGTTGCACCCGCGAATAGTCAGGTTATTCTCCCCCGCGGCCACGATGCCGTGCGCATCCATTTGGTTGCTGATGGAACCGGCCAGGAAGTGGTGAATTTCGCAATTTTCGATCAATACGTCATCGGCCATGCTGAGGTCGATGCCGTCTTTGACGCCGTTTTTGATCTCGCAATTGCGTACCATCGCGTTGTCGCCGCCGGAGCGAATTCGCACCACGTCGGCGTTGCCAAACTGCCCGTCGATGATGAATCCGTCGATGATATGATAGGCGTGGTTCAGGTAGAGCACCTGCCCGGCGCTTGTAACCAGCGGGCGATTGGCCGGATCGTATGCTTTGACGGTGATGGGCTGGGCGGCGCTTCCGTTCCGCTGGCTGGTAATCTGGTCTTCATACACCCCGGGGAGCACCAGCACCACGTCGCCGGGCTGGGCGGCGTTCATTGCCGCGCTGAAGTTGTTAAAAGGGCTGGAAAAAGTTCCGTTCCCGTTAGCGGGCACATCAGCGAGGTAATATTCCGCAGCGCTCAAGTACGCCGCGTATCCCGTTATCAACAGCGCAATACCAACCGGTAAAAACTTAGCCATCCTTGCTCTCCTTGTTTTCGTCTTCATGACGGGGAGACAACAAATACTATACCGAACCGCTTATCCTTAGAATTTAAAGGAAATAATTTTTTGACGGGATTAACCGGATTTACTGGATTAAAAAACGTCTATTTTTCAACACTTTTACCCTGTATCATTCTGTAGATCCTGTCGAAATTTTTATCTCCATAAAGTCTCTTCTATATTCGAGGGGAAAAGGGTTTACTTGAGTTCCCGGTTGTGTAACTTTTTTACAAACGGTTGCGCTTCACGCCTCGCGGTATTCCTGTAGGAATTTCTTTTTGTAGGCTAAAAAATTGTCCTTCAGGATCGCTTCCCGCGCCTCGCTCACCAGGGTCTGGTAAAAATGGAGGTTGTGGATGGTCGCCAGCCGCAGCCCGTATATCTCGTTGACCCTGAAGGTGTGGTGTAAATAGCCCAGGGAGTGGTTGCGGCAGGTGAAGCATTCGCAGCTTTCATCAATCGGCTGCGGGGCGGTTTTGTGCCCGGTATTGCGCAAATTCAGCTTGCCGCGCCGGGTAAACACGGTTCCGTTGCGGGCGTTGCGGGTGGGGATCACGCAGTCGAACATATCCACGCCCAACTCGATGCCCTCGAGAATATCCCCCGGTTTGCCCACCCCCATGAGGTAGCGGGGATAGGGCGCGGGCAGGCGCTCGGTGCAAAAGCCGGTAATCCGGCGGCGGGTTTGCGCATCTTCCCCCACCGCCAGCCCGCCGATGGCATATCCTTCAAAGCCGATTACGAGCAAGCCGCGAAGGCTCGCTTCCCGCAATTCCGGGTAAATTCCCCCCTGGACAATGCCGAACTGGAACTGCCGGTAGCCGTACAGCGGCGGGGTGGCGGTAAATCGAACCCGGGCGCGTTCCGCCCATTGCAGGGTATGGCGGTGGGCGCTTTCTGCGGTCGGGAAATCGGAAGGATTCCCGGTGAGGTAATCCAACACCATCATAATATCGGACCCGATGGCGCGCTGGATGTCCACCACGTTTTCCGGGGTGAACAGGTGTTTGGAGCCGTCCCAGTGGGATTTGAATTCCACTCCCGCTTCATCGGCCCGTTTCAACTCCTCCAGGCTATAGATTTGGAAGCCCCCGCTGTCGGTCAAAATCGGCCCGCTCCAGCCGTTGAAGCGGTGCAGCCCGCCGAATTTCCGTAAAATTTCCAAACCCGGGCGCAGGTATAAATGATAGGTATTGCCCAGGATGATGTGGGTGCGGCACTGGCGCAGTTCCTGCGGGGAGACGGTTTTTACCGTGCCGATGGTGCCCACAGGCATAAACGCCGGGGTGGGCGCTTCGCCGTGGTCGGTGGATAGCTTTCCTGCCCGGGCTTTGCAGCGGGCGTCGGTGTGCTGAAGCTCGAAGATCATAACCGTTAGGAAGTAAGAGTTTTGAAGCGTGAAGCGTATTTCGCATTTCGTATTGCGTATTCCGTTTTGTTACGCAATACGCAGTACGCTCTACGCCTCACCCCCCTGTTACCCGCGGATCGCGTTTTACGCCTGCGGAGGCCCAAAATAAAGCCTTGTTGCGCTCATTCAAAATGGAATTCTACCGCGTAAGAAATACATTTTTCCCTTGATCCTCAACCTTTGCATGATATATTCGATAATGCAACAAGCGAATGAGGAGTGATGATGTTTGCCCGCATTCCCCGGAAGAGAGGAATAGTGGTAATTCATTAAGGGTCTATGAACGCTAAAAAGATACATTATTCTGCCAGGTCAACCTTTCAGCATCACGCGCCATATTACCGGCGAGACTTTCTGCGATTTTTTCGCCGCCGGGGAGCCGAGGCCGCGCTTTTGCGCCCCGGGGCGCTCTCCGCGGAGCAGGTAAAGCGGCAGATCCAGGCTGTCGGCGTCGGCAAAGTTGTGGAACTCTACCGCATCGGGTATGACGGGGAACTCGACGATATGCCGGTGATCGTAGAAATTACCCGCATCTCCCCGGAGGGATTCTCCGGCAAAATCATCAACGTGGAACGGAAGATCATTGAAGAAACTTCCCGTACCATGGTGTACGCCCGGCGGGGAGGGGGTATCATCGACTTCCTCTACGATGACGGCGACGTCAAAGAAATCCGCCTCAACCAGGATGCGGAAGAGCTTTCCGAAGCGCGGGATCTCTCCGGGCTGCAAGAAGTTCTGGCCGCCCTGGAGCCGAAGGATCGCATTCTGGTCGCGTACTACGATCAAAAACACCGCGGCACCGTGAACGTGGAGGGAACGCTGCTGGCAAAATCCTTTGCCAATACCCGCTTCAAGATGGTTATCGAGAAGATCAACGGCATCGAGCTGGAGAAAAAGAACGAGAAGCTCTTCGACATCGAGCAGGACCTGGTCGTTGATATCGCCATCTGTTGAATCCCTTCCGGGAGGCTCATTCGCCCGGTTTCCCTCTCCGAAATAAAAATATCTCCCCAAAATTGGCGAACATCACGGTTGAAGGGGGAGCTGGCGGTTAAACTTGTGCCGGTTTTTTTGATTTGGATTTCGAGGATTACGGAATGTTCTGGTATGCTCTCTATACGCGCCCGCGCCATGAGAAGAAGGTCTTTCAGCAGCTGCTTGAAAAAAGAATCGAAGCCTTTCTGCCGCTGCAAAAAGAGCTGCGCAAATGGAAAGACCGCCGCAAGCTGGTGGAAACCCCCCTGTTTCACGGGTACGTGTTCATTCACATTGATTTGAGAGACCGCCTGGCCGCGCTGCAAACCCCCGGCGTGGTACGCCTGATTGCATTCGGGGGAGAGCCGGCGCGCATACCGGACTGGCAAATCGAGCAGTTGAAACGCGTTATCGAATCCGCCGAAGCCCTGCGCCCGGAAGAATACCTGAAAGCCGGCGATTACGTGGAAATTACCGGCGGCCCCCTGGCCGGCGTTCGCGGTTACCTGCGGGAAACTCGCGGGGAGTCGCGGGTAGCTATTTTGCTCGATGGTATTTACCAGTCCACCAGCTTTGTGGTAAAACAGGAGCAGGTGCGCAAGCTGAAACCGGCGGAATACGAGATGGCGCCGGGTGAAAAGTTGCAAGTAACAAGTGGCAAGTTGTAAGTTGCAAGTTCTCACTTGCCACTTGCCACTTCTTAATGGAAACGTTCAGGCTTATTCAGGAAAGAAAAGAAGGGATACGGATATGCGTTATTTGATCACAGGAGGTGCAGGTTTTATAGGATCGAACCTGGCCGAAGAACTGGTTCGCCGGGGCTGCCAGGTTCGGGTGTTCGACAATTTTTCTACCGGCAGACGCGAAAACCTGGCCGATTTTCTCGATAAAATTGAAATCATCGAAGGCGATTTGCGCAATTATCACAACGTGCGGGAAGCGGTCGAAGGGGTGGATTTTGTGCTCCACCAGGCTGCGCTGCCTTCGGTACCGCGCTCGGTCAGCGATCCCATCTCCACGAACGATGTTAATGTTAGCGGCACTTTGAACCTGCTCCACGCCGCCAAAGACGCGAAAATCAAGCGGGTGGTATTCGCCTCATCTTCCTCGGTGTACGGCGACAGCCCCACCCTCCCCAAGCGCGAGGATATGGTTCCCGACCCCCTGTCGCCTTACGCGGTTTCCAAATTGGCCGGGGAAAAATATTGCCAGGTGTTTTCCCGTATTTACGGGCTGCACACCGTTGCTTTACGCTATTTCAACGTGTTCGGGCCGCGCCAGAACCCCGACTCCCAGTACTCCGCGGTGATTCCCAAATTCATCAAGGCGATTCTCCACGGCCAGCGCCCGGTGATTTTCGGCGACGGGGAGCAGAGCCGCGACTTTACTTACATCTCCAACACCGTGGAAGCCAACATTTTAGCCGCGGAAGCGGAGTGTCCCCCCGGAATGGTGATGAATTGCGCCGTGCACCAGCGCACCAACTTGAATGAGCTGGCCGCGATGATCAATAAAATCCTGGGGAAGAACATTCAACCGGTTTACGAAAAGCCGCGCCCCGGCGACGTGAAGCACTCCTTTGCGGACATCGATCTGCTAAAGAAAACCCTGAATTATGAACCCGGCGTTTTGTTCGAAGAGGGTTTGCGGCGCACCATTCGCTGGTACCAACAGCTTTATCTTCCCGAAGAAACCGGCATTGCCTCCCTGGCAATCTGAGCGGCTGCGGTTTTCAGCAATCGGGTATCACCCAAAGCGAAGTTTCTGGCCGTTTTTCGATTATGATAGACCTGCACACCCACAGCACCTATTCCGACGGCACCTTCACCCCGCAAGAGCTGCTCCGCGAAGCCGCCCGCCTGGGCCTCTCTGCCCTGGCTCTCACCGACCACGATACCATCGACGGGGTGGCGGAGTTTATGGAGTGGGGGAAACACTACGGCGTGGTTACCGTGCCGGGAGTGGAAATCAGCGTGGATAGCAAGCTGCCCAACAACGGCCACCTGCACCTGCTGGGTTTGTTCATCGATCCTTTTTCTACCCATCTCCAAGCAACTCTCCGCTACCTCCTGACTCAGCGCAACCTCCGGGCGGAGAAACTCATCCACAGGCTGAACGAGCTGAATATTCCCGTTACCGTGGAAGAATTGCTGGCCGAGGCAGGGGAGGGGGCCATCGGGCGCCCCCACGTCGCCAAAATCCTGCTGCGCCGGGGCGTGGTCGGTTCTATTCAAGAAGCGTTCGATGTGTACCTGGCAAAGGGAAAACCCGCCTACATCGACCAGGAGAAACTCCGCGAGGAAGCGGCCTTGAAACTGATCCGCGACGCCGGGGGCTTATCCATCCTGGCCCATCCCCATTTGATGAACTATGATACCTTTGCAGGGGCGCGGGACAAGATTCTGGAATTGAAAAAATTCGGCCTGGACGGGTTCGAAGCCTATTATTCCGGCATGCCCCGGGAATATACCGAAAAACTGCTTGCCCTGGCAGGGGAGGAGGGATTCGCCGTCTCCGGGGGCAGCGATTTTCACGGCCTCAATAAAGATTCCGTGCGCATGGGCAGCGGAAAAGATAACGATGTGCAGGTACCCGACGAAGTGCTGGCCGGCTTGCAAGAGCGCCGTAAAGCCCGGCAGCAGGAAAAACGCTTTTGAGGGGTTGCCCCCCCGGTTCCCACATTTTTAAAAAACTTATCAGGAATGCAACGCTCCCGTAACACTGCGCCATTAAATTTATAGCTGCTCCGGGCGCGTTTATTGCGAATTTTACCGGGGAGTTATCAAAACACGGGAGACCTGCCATGCAATCCGATCAACCCCTGAAACGCAAGACCATTTACCTCTTCTTATTTGGCATGATCGACGACGATGACGTCGAATCTTTCAACCGGCAGCTTAAATTACTGCTCGCCGCGAACGTTCAGGAAGTGGTCTTTAATTTCTCCAGCGTAACCGGCCTCACCGGCGCGACCTTGAATATCTTCGCCGAATTTTACCGCTCCCTGCTCAACAAGGGCAAAGCGGTGCGCATCGAAGGCGTTAACGATTACGTCTTCGAGCGCCTCCGCTCGCTTGGCCTGGAAATGCCGGCGGCGCTGCCGGTTTGAGCAGAAGTCTCATTTGATCCTCCGCTCGGCTAATTTTTTTGCAAAAATCCCTCCGATTAGTTATTTTCACATGAACAATGATCCGCCCTGCATGAGAAGCGGGCGTAGTTGAGAATTTTAACACCAGTAGCCATGGTAAAGGGGTGAATTATGAAAATTCGCAACGTTTTATGGATTTGGGCGTTTCTGGCCGGCGGTTTCTTAACCGCGCAGGATAAATGGGACCTGGATAAGGCCCACTCCTCGGTCAGCTTCGAAGCAGAGCACATCGTAATGCTGAAAGAAGTGCAGGAAGAAGAGGGAGAATTTCTTCTGGGCGCCACCCATGGGGCCTTCAAAGATTTTGATATCACCTTTACCCAGGGGCGCAGCGATTTTTCCGATAGCCGGGTGGAAGCGGTCATCCGGGTGAACAGCATCGACACCGGGCATGAATTGCGCGACGGGCATTTGAAATCGGAAAGCTTCTTTTACATGAATAAGTACCCCGTGATCGTTTTCAAAAGCGATTCCTTCGAGAAAACCGGGGAAAACACCTTCAAAATCAGCGGCGACCTGACCTTGCGAGGAGTCACGAAGCCGATTGAGATGATCGCCACGCTCACCGGGGAGCCGGTAGAGCGGTCCGGTTACCAGTTTATCTCGATCACCGCCACCGGGAAATTGAACCGGTACGATTACGGCCTGCGCTGGAACGAAGTGATGGAAACCGGGGGATTCCGCATCTCCAATTACATTAAATTCTCCATCCAGGGGAATTTTATGAAGAAGAGATAGGAAGGGCCATACATATTCCCGGAGTGCTTGCCCCCCGGCCGGTTCTAAAAACCGCAACCCCGGCCGCGTTCATGCAGCCGGGGTTGCTTCAGGCATTCTCCTCGCCCCACCGAAAGATGTTTACGGATGAAACGTAAAAGGTAATTTCACGCTTCACGTTTTACGCAATACGGGATACGTATTGCGTATTCCGTTTCACTTCAAGAGCATCATCTTCTGCACTTTACTGAACGATCCCGCCTTGAGCGCATAGATGTACATTCCCGAGGCCAGCTGCGAAGCGTCGAACAAAACCGCGTGCCGTCCCGCTTCGCGCTGCCCATGCACCAGCTCCGCTACCTTTTGCCCCAGGATGTTGTAAACCGAGAGCGATACCTCGCCGGCTACCGGCAGATCGTAACGGATGGTGGTCGCCGGGTTGAAGGGGTTGGGATAATTCACGTACAACTCGAACTCCGTGGGCAGGCCTTCGAAGTTCCAGAAGATCGGCCCCTGTCCCTCGCCCTTGTAGAGAATATTTCCCGGGGGAACGATGCCGGCGCCGATCTGCTGCTGCAGGTTCATCTTCTCGGCCAGGTTCTTCGCCAGCTCATCGTTGGAAGTTGTTCCGTCGGTGAGCAAGAGGGAGACATAGGTAAGCACGTCCCCGGCCGTGCGATTGTCTGCGGTAACGACGGTGTACTGCCCGATCTTCAGGGAAGTGAAATTGAGCAGCGTCGCGGCCAACTGCTGCCGGGCGCGCTTCCACATCGGCGCATTGCCCTTAACGCTTAACACTTCCTGCCATTGTCCGAAGGTGGTCATATCCTCAAAAATATCGAAGTGGGGAGTGTAATGCTCGTGAATCCTGGCGATGTAATCGTACAACGCCGCTTCGGTTTCCTGGGCGTGGCCGCGCCCGGTGAGGTACACGTCGAATTGGTGTTTCCAGTAGCCCATGCTGCGGGCTTCATTTCCAATCACCACCTCGGTCAAGGCAAAATTCACCACCGTGGGGCAAGTTGCGGCCAGATCCACCACTTTTGGATTTCCATCCGAGGCGTAGCCCAGCGGCTCTACGATCATTACCTGGTAGATATCCACAGGAACATCGTTGAATTCATACGCTCCCAGGTCATCGGTGGTTGAATACGGAAAAGCGAGCAACGGCAGGCCTTCGTTATCTAAAAGCTTAACGATGACATTCGCTAATCCTTCCCCGTTCGCCGTTACCCTGCCGGAGACGTCACAGGCGGTCGGCTGCTCGACGCCGGTTCCGGTTACCGCCACGCTGTCCAATTCGCAGGAGGCGTCGTGCTGGAAAAATATCTTCCCGCTGAAAGTTCCCGCTGCGCCGGGCGCAAATTGAATGGTGAAGGTCGCATTTTCACCGGCAGCAACCGTGGCGCCGCCTGGCGTTACCGTAAAGTTGGGATCATTGGAAGTTGCCGCGCTAACAGTCAGAACGACATTGCCGGGATTGGATACTTCCACAGTCTGGGTGGCGCTGCCGCCGGGATTCACGCTGCCAAAATTCAAGTCAGAAGCAGACAGGGCGAACAGTTGGAAGCTGACCGGGTTGCTGAATTTGAAGGCTTCGCCCAGATCGCCGACGATGAAGCCCTGCCCGGCGATGATCTCGATGTCTTCCAAAAGCAGGCTGAGTTCGATATCCACCGGGGTCCAGGTATCGCCGCAGTCTTCGGTTTTCAGCACCGTGCCGTCGTCGCCCACGCAGTAAGCGATTCGGGGGCTGACCACTTTGCAGGCCTTCAGGTCCACCGTTACTCCGCTGACCAGCGGTTCCCAGGTCAACCCGCCGTTGCGGGTGCGGCAGATGATCCCGCCGGAGCCCACGATGTAACCGAAATTCTCATTCACGAAGGCGCAGGCGTAGAAGGTGTTGCTCACCCCGGGATTGCGCGAAACCCAGCTTCCGCCAACATAGCGGCACACCGCGCCGTTTTCCCCGACCGCATAGGCCGTGGTACCGATGGCGTACACCCCGTAGAGGGTGATGGTCACGCCGCTGGTTTGGGGAGCCCAGTTGGTTCCGTTATAGATGCAGATGGTTCCGTTGCCGCCTACCACCCAACCGAGACTGGCATTGATGAAGGAAGCGTCGTAGAAGGTCACCGTGGTGCCGGTGCTGTAAACAGAATAATTCAGCCCGGAATTATCGGTATGGCAGATGTGCCCGTTGCTGCCGATCAGGAACAGGCGGCTGCCCACGTACCGGATGGCGTGCAGGTTGACGCCGGCGTTGATGTTCCGCGCCGTCCAGTTCAGCCCGCCGTTGGTAGTGTAGAGCACCCTGCCGCCAAACCCGCCCGCGCTGCCCTGCAGGCCGTTGATGAAGGAAACCCCGGTCAGGCGCGTGGAAACCCCGGTATTCAGCACCGTGTAAGCGGAAGAAACCGCCTGGCTGTTCACCACCAGGCTGGAGACGACGCAGTCGCCGTCATGGTCAAAACTGATGCTGGCGCTGGCCGAACCGGTAACGGTGGGAGCAAAGGCGATCTGGAAGACCTGGCTGCTGTTAGGCCCTACTACTGCATTCGCAGGTGAAATGGTGAAAGCCGGGTTATCCGAAACGATAGAGGAGATATCCAGATCAATGGTTCCATCGTTCGTGACGGTAATGTTACCGCTCTGGTTAGAGCCGACGCTGGCAGTTTCCACTTCTAACGTGTCGCTGGAAAGCGCGAAAAGTTGGTAATTCTGGATGGTGGAGTTGCTGAATTTAAATGCCTCGCCTAAATCGCCGACGATGAAGCCCTGCCCGCTGACGATGTCGATGTCTTCCAAAATCAGGCTCAGGTCGATGTTTACCTGGGTCCAGGTTTCTCCGCAGTCAACCGTTTGCAGCACCACCCCGTCGTCGCCCAAACAGTAGGCCACCTTCGGGCTGATGATCTTGCAGGCGCGCAGGGTTGCGTTCACCCCGCTGGTCAGCGCCACCCAGGTCGCCCCGCCGTCGCGGGTGCGGCAAATGGTGCCGTTTTCGCCCACGGCGTAGCCGAACTTCGGATTCACAAAGGCCACCCCGTAGAAGGTGACGTTGGTATTGCTGGTCAGGGAAACCCAACCGCCGTTGACGTATTTGCAGATGGTTCCTAACTCGCCCACCGCGTAGGCCGTCGTACCGATGGCGTGAACGCCATAGAACGTAACCGTAGTGTTGGTCACCTGCGGAGTCCAGCCGCTTCCGTTGTAGATGCAGATGGTTCCGCCGCCGCCAACCGCCCAGCCCAGGCTGAGGTTGATGAAGGAGGCGGAGTAGAAAGCTACCGTGGTGTTGGTAGTGTAGGAATAATAGCTCGCGCCAAAATCATCGGTATGGTAGATGTGCCCGCCGCTGCCGATAAAGAAAGCGCGATTGCCGACAAATTTTACCCCGTGCAGATGGCAGCCGCAATTAATATGCGCCGGTGTCCAGGTACTTCCACCGTCGCCGGTAAACAGCACCCTACCATCGTATCCCGCTGCACATCCCTGCAAGGGGTTGATGAAAGAAACCCCGGTCAGCCGCGTGTTCGTTCCGGTATTCAAAATGGTGTATGCGGAAGAAATTGCGGTTCCGTTCACCGCTAACAGGGAGGGCGCGCAGTCGCCGTCATGGGTGAAAGAGATCGTCGTACTGGCCGGGCCGGTGGCGGTGGGATTGAAGGCGATCTCAAACACCTCGCTGCCGCCCGCGCTTACCGTTGCGCTGGCCGGCGAAATCGTGAAAACGGCGTTATCCGAAGTCACCGAAGTGATCTCTAACGGCGCGGTTCCGTCATTGGTCACGGTTACGCTTCCAAGGGAGTTGGAACCGACGCTGGCCGCTCCTACTTCTAACGTATCGTTAGAGAGCGCAAAAAGCTGGTAATTGACGATCTCCGGCTTCACAAAGCTGTACGCTTCGCCCGCGCCCCCGGCGATGAAGCCCTGGCCGTTGATGATCTCGATCGCTTCCAGCTTGATGGGCACATCGAGGTTGATCTGGGTCCAGGTTTCCCCGCAATCAGTGGTTTCCAGCACCACCCCGTTGTCGCCTAAGCAGTAGGCCACCCGCGGGCTGATGATCTTGATGCCTCGCAGGGTCACGTTCACGCCGCTGACCAGGGCCGCCCAACTCGCCCCGCCGTTGCGGGTGCGGTAAATGGTTCCGTTCGCGCCCACGGCGTAACCGAAATTCGGATTGATAAACGCGATGTCATAGAAAGTGGCCGAGCTGTTAGTAGTCTGGGGAACCCAGGCGCCGTTCACGTAGCGGCAGATGGTCCCCGACTCGCCCACTGCCCAGGCGGTGCTCCCCAGGGCATAGACGCCGTAGAAATTTACCGTGGTGTTGGTTATCGTCGGGGTCCAGCTTACCCCGTCATAAAGGCAGATGGTTCCCCCGCCGCCCACCGCAAAACCGTAGCCGGCGCTGATGAAGGAACTGGCGTAAAAGTGCGCGGTAGCGCCGGTCACGAATGGTATCCAGGTCAGCCCGCCGTCGTAGGAAACAGAAATCAGCCCGTTCAACCCGGTGATAAACACCGCATTGCCGATCCATCTGACGCCGGTGAGGTCGGTAATCACCCCGGTATTGGAAGATACCCAGCTCAACCCGCCGTTGTTGGTAAAGAGCACCGTGCCTCCGTAACCGGCGATGCAGCCGTTCAGCGCGTCGCGGAAGGAGATGCCGCTCAGCCGCTGGGTGACGCCGGTGGTCAGACGGGTGTAAAGAGTGCTGGGAGTGGTGGTGCACTGGTTAGTGGAGAAGCTGTACGCCTGCCCGCTCTGCCCCACCACCATGCCCTTGCAGTCTCTGAAGTCGATGGCTGCGAGGTCCTCATCGCAGGTGCAGGCCGGCGCTTGCGCCCAGGTAGCCCCGCCGTCGAGGGTTTGCAGCAGTGTGCCGTCGGCGCAGGTAGCCCAGGCCGCCAGGGGACTGAAAATCTTGATCGCGGTAATATCCAGGGTGACCCCGCTGCTCAGCGGAATCCAGGTCTGTCCGCCGTCGAAGGTCTGGCAGATCACCCCGTTTGCGCCTACCGCGTAGCCGAAGTTCACATCCAGGAAGGCCGTGGCCAGGAAGTCGAACGCCACCCCGCTCGTTTGCGCAATCCAGACGCCGTTCACGTAGCGGTAAATGACCCCTCCGCTGCCCACGGCGTACGCGGTATTGCCTACCGCGTAAACGCTATAAAAGGTATTGTTCACGCCGGGGGATTGGGCAACCCAGGCAGTTCCGTTCCAAAAGTAAATGACCCCGCCGCTGCCTGCTGCAAATCCGTAGAAGGCATTGATAAAATGGCTGGCGTAAAAGGTTTCACCCGTGCCGGTGGTAAAGGACGTCCAGGTAATGCCGCCGTCGGTAGAGCGGGCGATGTAACCGTTCGCGCCCACGATGAAGGCCGCGGAACCGATGAATTGGATGGCGCGCAAATCCACGTTCACCCCTAAGCTTACTTCGGTCCAGGTCAGGCCGCCGTTGCTGGTGATGTAGAGAACCCCGCCCGCGCCCACCACCGCGCCATAGCTGCCGTTCAGGAAACTGACCCCGTAGAGGTTGGCGGTGGTTCCGATGTTGACCGGGGTGAAACTGAGACCGGTTTCCACCCCGGTTCCGCTCACCGCCACGCTGCCCGGCGAGCCTGCGGCGTTATGGGCAAACTGAATGCTCCCGGATTTAAGCCCCGCCGAGCCGGGATTGAAGGTGATGGAAAAATTCAGGCTGCCGCCCGCGGAAATACTGGCGACCAAAGGATTCACGATAAAATTGCCGTCCGTGGAAGAGGCCGCGACGTCCAACTGCGCGTCGCCGCTGTTGCTCACCGTAACGGTAAGGGTTCTGGCGTAGCCCACTCCCACGCTGCCGAAATCCAGGCTAACCGGGGAAACCGCAAATTGCGGCGTGCCGGAAATGAGGGTGCTCTGGAAATTATAGGCCACCCCGCCGCTGCCCACCACGTAACCCTGCCCGCCGCTAAATGCGATGCCATAGAGGTCGCAGGTGCAGCCGGGATCAATCTGTTCCCAGGTGTTGCCGCCGTCCGTGGTTTGCAGGATAACGCCGCCCTCGCACACCGCCCAGGCGGTATTGGCGTCGCCGATGATGATGTTGCGAATGATCACGGTAACGCCGGTAGTGAGCTGCACCCAGTTGGCCCCGCCGTCGGTGGTGCGGTAGATAGTTCCGTTGGCTCCCACCACGTAACCGAAATTGGCGTTCAGGAAATAGACCCCGTAGAGGTCAACCGTGAGACCGGGGAGCGCCGCCCAGGAAACCCCGTTCCAGAAATAAATCACCCCGCCGGTTCCCACCGCGTACACGTAGTTCCCGAAGGCATAGATGCCGTAGAAAACCACCCCGGGAATATTCACCTGCTGCATCCAGGCGCTTCCGTTCCAGTAATAGATCAGCCCGTCGGCCCCGCAGGCCCAGCCGTAACCGCCGCTCACAAAGGTGAGGGAGTAGAAGGTCTGCGCCGGCCCGGGATTGGCGGGAATCCAGGTAATTCCGCCGTCGATGGAGTAGCAGATGTGCCCGTTAGCGCCGGCTACCCAGATGACGTTGTCGATCACCACCACGCTGTGCAGATCCACGTTCACGCCGATATAGAACTGGCTCCAGGTCTGCCCGCCGTCGGTAGTGATCAACACCAGGCCGCCCGCGCCCACGGCGTAGCCCACCGTGGCGCTCACAAAATAGGTCGCGTGGATATTCACCGTTACCCCGGTGTTCAGGGTCACGTAGCTGAAATTATCCGGGGTGAAATAAGCCCCGATAGAATGGTTGGCGGTCACGTTCATGAAGTCGTAGGAAGAGATCGCTCCCTGGGAAACCCCGTCCACGATCACGTCCCCGATGCTGTAATTCATATCCGGGGTGATGGTGAAATTCTGGCCGTTTCCGTGCGTAACTGCCACGTTGCCGGAGGGAGTGATGGAGCCGTTTGCCCCGGCGGAGGCAAAAATATTATAGACATTGATGGCAAAGCTCGCCTCGATGGTATGGTTGGCGGCCACGTTCCCGAAGGTGTAGCTGGTCAGCGGGCCTGCGGAAGACCCGTCAATCAGCACGTCTGCCACGTGGTAGCCGGGATCGGCAAGAATATTGAAGGTCTGGCTGGCGCCCCCGGGTACCAGCACCGCGCCGGAAGGATCGATGCTTCCGTTTAGCCCGGCCGCGGCGGTGATGGTGTAGGTATTCTGCACAAAGCTCGCCGCAATGGTGTGCCCGGCCAGGACGTTGGTAAAGGTGTAGCTGCTCACCGCTCCCACCGAGCCGCCGTCCACTAACACGTCCGCGATGCTGTAGCCGGGATAGGCAGAAATGTTGAAAGTGAAATTGCTGCCCTGGTTAACGGCGATGTTGCCGGAAGGCTGGATCACCCCGCCGCTTCCGGCGCTGGCGACGATGGTATGAGTGATCGGGGCAAAAACCGCCTGGATGGTGTGCCCGGTAGTAATATTGGTAAATTCATACTGCGTTACTGCGCCCACGGAAACCGCATCCACAAACACATCCGCCACCTGGTAATTGGCGCTGGGGGTGATGTTAAAGATCTGGCTGCTGCCGTGCGTCACCGGTACGCTGCCGGAGGGAGTTATCGAGCCGCCCGGCCCCGCGGAAGCCATAATGGCGTAGGTATTGATCTCGAACGTGGCGGAAATGGTATGGTTGGCGGTTACGCTGGTGAACACGTAGCCGGTTACCGGCCCCACGGAAACCCCGTCCACCAGCACGTCTAACACGTGGTAGCCGGCATCGGGCGCGATGATGAAAACCTGGTCTTCCCCGCCATTAACGATCACGCTGCCGGAGGGTTGGATGGCGCCGTTCGGCCCCGCCGTGGCGGAGATGGTAAACGTCTGTACTGCGAAGGTGGCGTGGATAGTGTGGTTGGCGGTCACGTTGCTAAAGGTATAAGAAGTCACCGCGCCCACGGAAGCGCCGTCCACCAACACGTCATCCACCTGGTAACCGAAGGCCGGGGTGATGGTGAAGGTCTGGCCCAGCCCCTGGAACACCTGCACCGCGCCGGAGGGAGAGATGCTGCCGTTCGACCCCGCGCTGGCGGTGATAGTGTAGCTCGGCGTAACCGGCGGAGGCCCTACCCGCAGCGCCAGGTGAGAAGGGCGATATTTGGTGTAGAGATATTTCCCGTTGCCGATGTCCTGCCCGGTGACCGTGCTGAAGGTATCCATCCGGCTGCCATAGGTCAGCACCAAAAAGCTGTCGCCGATGGCGGGTTCAAAACCATTGATCAGGCTGATATTCAGGGTTCCATCCAAATCGGCGGTGTTGGAAACCGCCAGGCGGTCATATTGTGTGCCGAGGGTCAGCCCGCCGATTTCCACGTTCAACTCGCCGCTGGCAGAGAAAGGCGTGCTTCCCGAAACGCTCAGAATGCCCGGCGAGGTTCCGGGAGCAATGGTTCCCTGGTTGGTGAGGGGAGCGCCCGCTAAAGTAAGAGTGGCATTGCCGTTAATCAGCCCCCCAACCGCATTGACGATGGAAGAACCGTTGATGGTCATGCCCTGGTTTACCGAGAGGGTACCCTGGTTGTTGAGAGCGGCGTTCAGGGTGCGGCTGGAAGTGCCTACCCCCACCGCCGCCCGGATGGTCGCCCCGCTGGCGTTCACCAACTGCCCGCCGGTTACCGTCAGGGCGC
>JABWBP010000148.1 GCA_013360445.1 Calditrichaceae bacterium
AAGCGCCGGGAGAAGGTAAGAGACCTCGATTTAAGCCCTGAAAGGGCGCAATAAGCATACAATTTCAAAACTCGAAAAAAAATGAGCGAACCGGGAGTACCTAAGTTACACTCAGTGCAAAATAAATTTTGCACTCCGGTTCTATGGCCAATTTCAAAAAGCTGCTTATGAAAATATACTTCGTTCTCGTCTTTATGATCTGCCTGGGGGCCATCCCGCTGCCCGGGCAGGTGTTCAAATCGCAGGAAGCCGCCTTGCAGGAGGTCTTCGCCGACGCGGATACGGTGCTGCGGGAGACGCTGTTTTTAGAGGACGCCCAGGTCGCGGCGATTCAGGAAAAGAGCAAAACCGCGCTCAGCTCCGCGATTATCATCTACTACCTGGGATTGAAAAACGGGCGGCCGCTTCGCTACGTGTTTTTTGAGGATCCGGTGGTGCGCAGCAAAAAAGCGGTGGTGATGGCGGCAGTCTCCCCGGCGGGTACCGTCGAACGCTTAGAAGTTTTGGCATTTTATGAACCACAGGATTACCTGCCCATTCCCAGGTGGTTCGCGTTATTCAAGGACCGCTCCCTGAATGACCAGTTGCTGCCGGGAAAGGGCATTCCGGCAGTGACCGGGGCGACCCTGAGCGTGCGGGCATTTACCGGCATGGCCCGCCGGGCGCTGGCGATTCAGGAGCTGATTGGGAAAGAGGGGAGATGAGGGACGAGGGGCGGGGTATAGGGTGTAAGGTGCACTATCACGTAGTCTTTGACAATTCCTTCGCCAGGAAGCAGAGCTTTCCCAATTGCGTTGCGATGCAGAGCATCGCAACGAGTTGCCCGGTACAATGCTCGTCACGATGCTCTGCATCGTGACGCCAGAGGCGGGAAGCTCTGCTTCCAATTCATCCCGGCAATTGCCAAAGACTACGTGATAATACAGGGTATGGGGTGTAAGGGATGTAGGGATTCATGAAATCGAAAGGAAAGCGATGAAATATATGTTGAACGGGAGCTTTAGCGGCAATCCTTTGATGCGCGTTACCCTGACCGCCTCGCTGGTGTTTCTATCGGCCTTTTGGGTAACCACGGCGGCGCTGTTTTTCTCGAAGATGAATCTGACGCCAACGGCGGTGGCGGCGTATTATCGCGGATCGGAAGCGAATTTTACTCCCCCGCGCACCTTCGGGGCCATGTTAGAGGTGACCCATGGCCACCTTCCGGTGATGGCGCTGGCGGCCCTGCTGCTTACCCATCTGTACATATTTACCCGGGAGAGCGAGCGGATAAAAATCTTCGCCATCCTCGCGTTTTTTGCGGCGGCGTTCTTCGGGGAAGCGGCCGGCTGGCTGGTGCGTTTTGTTCACCCGGCATTTGCCTGGCTGAAAATTGCCGCCTTTATCGCATTAGAGGTCTCCATGGCGTATATTATCCGGGGGTTGTTCCAAATGCTCCTAACAAGGAACGGGCAAGCCGGGCCGCCGGGGCAGGCCGCTCGCAGGGAAAAGGGGCAAGCGAGCAAAACGGTTGGGACGTAGTGTTTTGGTGTTTTGTCATTAGTTCTACTTTAAGAAAGCGCAAAAGTGAAGATTCATTCAGTCTTTAACATCCCCCCTTGCCCCCCTTCAAAGGGGGGAATTTAAGTCGCGTACGCCGGAATTCCCCCCTTTGAAGGGGGGACAGGGCTTCGTCGTGAGCGTCTCGACTGAGCTCGACGAACGTCTCAGCCGAACGGGGGATGTCAAAACCTGGTTAAGTTTCCACTCTGGCATTTTTCCCCTCAAAGTCTTAAAGTAGAATTAGTTTTGCGATTTCTATTTTACGGCAATAAATGGAGAACCTTAGATCAACTGAATTATGCTCACATCTTATCGGTATCAGGATGTGCGGGTAATTGCCTGCCGCGAAGCGGTTAAACACCCTGGGAATATAAATGTGCAAACCAATCAATACCCTGCCACATAGTGGTTCCTGTGGAAAAAGGGTTTTACAATCCCTGAAATGGTCTCATATCCTGCACTTTTTGTTTAACCCCGTTGGGGTATGGGGGCCATTTTCTCATCGCACCTTCCCCAGGGTGTCCCGCAAGCGGGAAACCCTGGGCTGTAATATGTAACGCCGTTGGCGTAAAAATCGCAAAACTAATGTTTAGTGTTTTAGAACTTGAACACCTGAACACTAAAACACCGCATTACTTCCGAGAATTTGTTATGAACCTGCTCAGCTTTCCGCTGTTTATCTGGAAAAACCATCGCGGGCTGGCGCTGTTCAGCGTGATTTTCATCGCCACCCTGCAATTCCTGATCATCAAACTGGTCAGCGATATTGATATTGCCCCGATCGTGAGCGCGGTATTAGAGCAGCTTCCTCCGCGCGTGCGCAGCTTTATCAATGAACAGTTTCTGACCCTGCTCTCGGTGCAGGGCGCCGCGGCGTTCGGGTTGAACCATCCCCTGGCGCTGATCCTGTTAGCGATCAACGCCCTGACCATTCCCGTGCGCGACCTGGCCGGGGGCATCGAGGGCGGGAGCATGGAGTGGCTGCTCTCTCATCCCCTCACGCGCACCCGGCTGCTGCTCTCGCTGTGGGCCTCCGCCGCGGCGCTGCTGCTGCTCATCGCCGCCGGGGCGGTTGCCGGGGCGCTGTCGGGCATCTTGATCTACCATCAGCTCTCCTTCGATTTGTTCCAAAAGCTCTTGCAGATCGGGGCGAACCTGTGGCTGCTGTTCCTGTTCATTCACAGCTACACCCTGCTGCTGGCCGTTTTTGCCCGGGAGGGGAGCAAAACCGGCATCTGCAGCGCCGCTATTACCCTCAGTTGCTACCTGCTGCACTTTTTCGATAAGATCTGGGATTTCCTCCGCTTCAGCAAACCGTTCAACTTCTTCAACTACTATACCCCCCAGGATCTGATGTTCGAGCAGGGGAATTTGGGGTTGAACGCGGCGGTGTTGTCAACCCTCAGCCTGGTTTGCCTGGGAGCCGCGGTTTACCAATTCAACCGGCGGGATATTCCGGGGTGAGACGGGGAAGAAGTAAATGCCAGCCCGCGGTTTTTGCTGCCCCAAAGGGATGGTTTACCCCGTAGTTGGGGCTTTGCGACAAAAATGGCAGATGCCGGGGGTTTTCCACGGACGAACGCACAACGAAGGAAGGACGAAGGGAGCGGGGGCAGGTGAGCGAGGGCGGGTAAATTTAATGATCCAGGGGGCTTTTGACGCCTTTGCCGCCGCGGTTAAGGACGTGGGTGTAGATCATGGTGGTACTGACGTCTTTGTGGCCGAGCAGTTCCTGAACGGTGCGGATGTCGTATCCAGCTTCAAGCAGATGGGTGGCAAAGGAATGCCTGAATGTGTGGCAACCACCGGGCTTATGGATACCGGCTTTGCGAATAGCTTCTCTCACGGCCTTTTGAACCGATGATTCGAACAAGTGATGACGGCGAACTGCTCCTGAACGCGGATCGGTTGATAGATTATCGGCGGGGAAGACATACTGCCATCCCCATTCTTTATCGGCGTTGGGATATTTCCTGGCTAAAGCGTAAGGCAATTCGACCGTTCCATAGCCTTTTTCTAAAAAGTGCTCATGCAATTTCTTCACTTCGGCTAAATGAGCTATTAGAGGAGACTTAAGTTTTTCCGGCAGCATGGTGACGCGATCTTTTTCCCCTTTCCCATCCCGCACGATAATCTGGTTATAATGGAAATCGATATCCTTTACCCGTAAACGCAAGCATTCCATCAGCCTTAGCCCGGAACCATATAACAGGCTGGCAATCAGCCAATATCTTCCCCGGAGATTGCCCAGAATCGCCCTTACTTCCCCCTGGGTAAAGACAGTGGGCAGTTTTTTGGGCTTTTGGGCAGGCGTAATATCCTGAATAAATTTTAATTCGATGTTTAGCACCTGTTGATATAAAAAGAGCAGCGCCGCCAGGGCCTGGTTTTGGGTTGAGGCGGCGACATTTTCTTTTGCCGCCAGGTGGGACAAGAATTCTTGAATTTCTTTTTCTCTCATCTCACGGGGATGGCGCAGGTTATGAAAATGGAGGAATCTTCTAATCCAATAAACATAGCTCTGCTCAGTGCGGTAGCTATAATGTTTCAAGCGCAGAACCTCGCGCATTTTTTCGATGAGAGTAGGGCTTTTCATATTGTTTCTCCCGGTAGTTCTAAGGGTTATTCTTTTGACTATTTGGAAATAAAATATTCAATTTTGAGAGAAGTAAAAATAAAAAAAATTATTGTTTATTAAACCACCTGCCAATAAATTCTTATACTCATCTTTTAATTCGGCACGTGTTATGAAAACGACGGTAAAACTCTTTCCGGGGCAACCGGGAACAAAGAAGCTTGTCGAAATGTTTGGCGACAAATTGTTGTGTGTACGCTATCGCTACGATACCGAACGCGAGTTGAGAATAAAAACAGTTGAGCTTGTTGTCGAAGAGAGCGCATGGCAGCCTAAACCATCGCAAACTGATACAGAAGAAATTGTGAGCATTAAAGTAAATTACGATGAGATTCATTTACGATCTCAAGTGAAACAGAATGGAGGAAAATGGAACTATCACAAAAAGCTATGGGAGTTGCCTTACCGTAATGTTGTGCAATTGGATTTGGTCAATCGCATTGTTAAATAGAAACTTTATGGTATCATAAACACGAAATTTATGATACCATAAATAGGAATGCTTATGCTATCATAAATATCCTGATGAGCGGGTTTATGATAGCATAAAGAAGTTTATGGTGTCATAAAGTTTCGATACGGGAAGGGGTTTCCGCTTAAATAAAAGTTAGCGCCCTAAAGTCAAGTCGGTTGGGGGTGGGGATGTTGCCGCGGTCGATTATTGATGTTTCGGGAGGCTTTGGGAGGGCTTCGTCGTGAGCTCAG
>JABWBP010000069.1 GCA_013360445.1 Calditrichaceae bacterium
AATGGGTTTGTTTAGCAAACTTTTCCATATCTCTGCGCTCTCTGTGGCCTTTGCATGGTGAGTTTATCGAACCATGTGGTAAAATGCCTGAATAGTTACGATTTTTCAATATTTTCATCCTGTTTTATCCTGTAATCCTGTCTAATCCTTATTTTAAATAAAGGCTATTATCGGGTAAAAATCTCTTTACAAAAGCATTTCCCGGGCCCCAAAATCAAAATATAACGGGTCGAATTCTCCATCGAATACCCGGAAAACCTCGCCGTTGAGATGAACCTTCCGAAATTCCTTATCGAATTCAACTTGCAGATCCCCTCCTCGGAAATGCGCCGTCACCGGCGAAGACCATCCGAACTGCCGGGCCGCAACGATCCCGCAGGCCACCGCGCCGGTTCCGCAGGCCATGGTCTCGTTTTCCACTCCTCTTTCATAAACCCGTACCTGGAGATGTTTTTTTTCTAGGGGATGGATGAAGTTCACATTCGTTCCGTGAGGCCGGAAAAGCCAGTGATGGCGGAGATGTCTTCCGTATTCGATAATATTGAGGTTGTCCGGGGTATCTTTGAGGGTTATGACCAGGTGCGGAACGCCGGTATCGACCCATACCAGGGAAAGGAATTCCGGCTTTGCTAAAAATGCCAGCCAATCGTTCTCCATCAACACCTTGGCTTCCTGCATTTGCAGGCGCACCCGGTTGCCCGGGAGCACCCGGGCCCGGTACACCCTTCCGTTAATCTCAAAGCTGCACTGCGCCGGAGCGATCTTCAACTGGTGGGCCAGGAATACCGCACAGCGGGCGCCGTTGCCGCACATATCCGCGGGAAAGCCGTCGGCGTTGTAATAATCGAGCCGGAAATGGGCGGCCTCGCCCGGGGAGATCAGCATAAGCCCGTCAGCGCCAACGCCGCTGTGGTGCTGGCAAAAGCGCCGGAAAAGCTGGTGTTCGGAGAGCATAAAAGCCCCGGCGCGGTTGTCAATGAGAATAAAATCATTGCCGGCCCCGTGCATTTTGTAAAAATGATGCGGTCTGGAAGGGTTCATAAGGTCCTCGCGGATGTTTTTCGTTTTCTAAGAACGTATGGCGCATAGAGCATAGCGCAGAGGGCATAGCGGAAAGGTTCTTCGCGCCATGCGCCATGCACTATGCTCTATGCGCTCTGCGCCCTGCGCTCACGGCTCAAAGCTGATGTCAACGCCCTCGGTGGTCCAACGTTTGCGCACTTTGACGGTATCCGGCAAAACCCGGAAAGGTTCGGCGTGGCGGAACGGGAAGCTCTGCCCGCCGTCGTAGCGCCCGTTTTGGTTCAGATCGATGATGGCCTTCAGGCGATACAGGCCGTCCGGCAAAAAAGGAATCAGGTAAGGCTGATTGGTGTTTACAATTACCGAATAGATTTCCGTCCCTTTCACGGGGGTTGCTTCGATAATGGCCTTTTCCCAACCCGGATTCTGAACCCGCACCGTCCCCCCGATTTCCCCTAATTCCGACCACTCCCAGGTGCTAAATTGATACACAAATAACGTATCGCCAAACGGTTTTTCAAATACATTCTTTATTCCGGCCAGATTGATTTCCATACTATAGGCAGCGCCCTTTTTCAGGGAGGAATCAGGCGCATATTCCGGCGCCAGCAGGGAGGGGAAACGCCAGCGGCCCGCCACCGGCAGACTGTCCGAATCGAGCAGCTTAAAGCTGCTTTTCAGGGAAACGCTGTCCACCGGGTGAGAAAATTTGAAGCGTATCTCGAGGTCGTAGGGCAAATTTTTCTGCTTATCCGGGGGATAAATCTCGATCAGCCGGGCGGTGGAGGTATCCGGCTGGGCAGAGCCGCTAAAAACGAACCGCAAGGTATCGAGGGGCATCGAATTGCCATACTCGTCGCGCAGGGGCGCTGACCAAGCGGAATAGCGAACCGCCTGCTGCGCCTCGGTATAAAGGATCAGTTTATCCCGTTCCTCTCCCGCCACCTCCCGGGCCAGTACCCGCAGGGGCGTATGCGCGGCGCTGTCTTCGATTTCGACCGCAATGTGCCGGGCGGGGTCGAGCGCTTCGTTGAAGGAGAGTTCCACGGTAAGCTCCGTGAGCGCCCGGGCGCGCACGAACTGCGGGCCGGTCGTGTCTTCACGGATCAGGGTAAAATTCAAGTGTTGGAAGGTTTGCTCCCCTCCGGCGGCCAGGGTCACATCGCTAAAGGGGATGCCCACCCGGTCGGTTTGCAGGGTGTAGAGACGGTCGCCGCTCTGGTCGTCCAGGGCATAAACCCGGTAAACCCCCGGCTTCAGGTATTTGATGCGGAACTCGCCGGACTTCCCCGCCTGGGTATAATAGCGGGGTTTGGCGTGAAAAATGGTCGAATCGGGAAAATCTTCCCTGACCGGGTAGGCATAAATGAACACGTTCTGCGCCTGCTCCCCCAGCACCTGGCCGGAAATCTCCCCCCGGTCGATGGTTGGCCCGGTAGAAAAGGGCAGCACGACCGGCTCATTCAGGGTATTTCCCCGCAAATCCTTCAGCCCGGCGCCGATGGTGGCCAGGTAGGTCTGGTTGCTTTCCAGGGAATCCTCGAAGACGATGCGGAATTTTTTGTTGCCTTTCCATTTGATTTCAAACAGACCCGGAAGCTCCGGGAGAATCCATACCTGGTTGCGCAGGGAGCCGCGGTCCAGGTTTTCATCGAATTCGAATTCCAGGTATTCCAGGTTACGGACGTTGGTGGAGTCCGGGCGGGGGAAAGAAGAGAGCAGGCGCGGCGGAGTTTTGTCTTCCGGCCCGCCGGGAGGCGGCTGGCGCGTCGCGCAGCGCAGTATTAACAACGCCAGCCCCAGGAAAATGAGCATCGGCGCCAGCTTCTGTTGCTGAGTAAGAGACAGGTTCATTCGCTACTCCAAACGCGCCTGCTTCACGTTTCTTTCAGCTCCGCCCGGAAAAGCGCTTCCAGGAAACGGCGCTGCTCCTCAAGGGAATACAGCCCCGGCAGCAGGCAAAAAGGGGCCAGGAAACTCAATGTTACTCGCGCCCGGCGGGGGAATTTTGCCCAGCGCGGCCAGAACTGAAACGCATTTTGGATTACGACCGGGAAAATCGCTTCCCGGGAGGCCGCCAGCAGTTTCACGACATTCCGCTTGAAGGGCTGCATGCGCCCGTCCCAACAGCGCTCCCCCTCGGGGAAAATTCCCACCTTGATTCCCCGGCGCAGCAGCGCTTTGGCGGCAAAGATAACCTCGGAATCGTTTTGGTAGCGAGTGGTAGGCAGGCACATGGCCCATTTTAGAAAGAGGCGCGGCAACCGGTGCGCAAAAGAGCTGCTCTTGGCTAAAAAGGCGATTCGATGGTCCCAAAACGCCCCGGCGATGAAGGGGTCCAGCGCGCTTTGATGATTCATCAGCGCGAACCCCCGCGCCTCTCGCTGCCAGTGTTCCGCCCCGCGGATTTCTACCACAATCAGGGCTTGCAGCAGCCGCTTCAGGCCCCGGCGAAGGCTTCCCATCAGGATTTTTTCGACGACGTAAGGTTTTACCGGCTCCCGGGAAGCGGAAAGGTTCCAAAAACGTTGCCCCGGGCGGGGAAAATCTCCCCGCACCCGGGGCTGGTATTCGACGATCCGGTGCAAGCGGCGGGCGTTGTAAAGGGCATCCAGTTGCTTGCGGAAGAGAATTTCGTATTTCAGCACGCTTTCTTGCAAAAAGCGGATCTGGAAAAAGGGCTGGCCTTTCACTTTGAATTCAAAATAATGCCCGTTGGTGGTCACGCAGGTAAAATCGGCTAAATTCCAGGAAAAATTTTTTACCGGGGTTAAAAACTCGGCGCGGTCCTGGAACATTGCCAACCGCCCCCGGGCAACCGGGCGGGGGATTTCCAGAGCCCGGGAGAACACCCCGTGGTACCCGGAAAATCTAAACCGGCACTTCCCCTGCCGCAGCACCGCCGGATAGCTGATACGGAGCGCCCCGGAGAGATCGGAAGCGGCAAGCCTGGCGCTGGCGCTGGCAAAATCGGCGCTCGACTGGTCAATTTTCAGACGTTGGAGGAGAAATTGATAATATTCTTGCACGCCAATCCATTCCCCGTTGCAAGAGAGAGATTGGCGCTGAATTTTAAAAGAAGCGTTACAAACGCGGCATACGGAGCGGGAGAGAGAGTCCTCGGCAAAGCAATTGGGACACAGGAAAAAAAGTTGATGAGCCATTTAGCCCGGGAGTTTTTGAGTAACCGGCGGCTGAAACAGGAGCAGTTGACAGGCTTGCCCTGAACTTGTCGAAGGGGGGCAGGAGCAGGTGGCAACGGATGAGGACATTTAGAGCCTATCCGATAATCCTCCCTCTCACTCTTCGACTTCGCTTAGAGTGAGATCAAAATTACTAACTGATGTTACGCACCTGGCATGGCTCGGGGATAAATCCCCGCAGTTTGGCTTAGTAAATCTCACAAATCCCCGCGATGAATCGCGGGGCTATTCATTTGCTTGATTAGACTTGAATAGCCCCGATCTTCAGATCGGGGATTGGGTGAAAATGCCAACCCTCATTAATTTTGCGGGAATTTATTCCCGCGTAATGCACTGCGCGTAACATCAGTTACTAATTTTATTATTGTTTCTGCCCCCTGCCCCTCAATCAAGGCTGCTGGCGTTTTTCTTTGATACGGGCAGCTTTGCCTTCCAACTGGCGGAGGTAGAACAGTTTTGCCCGGCGCACCCGCCCGACTTTTAATAGTTCAATCTTTTCGATGCGGGGAGAGTGCAGGGGAAAGATGCGCTCCACGCCGATGCCGTTGGAAATCTTGCGCACCGTAAAGGTGGAGTTGATCCCCCCGCCGCGCCGCTGGATGCAAATCCCGGTAAAAACCTGCACCCGCTCCTTTTCACCTTCGATCACTTTCACGTGTACGGAGACCGTATCCCCTGCTTTGAAGCTCGGGAGATCGCTTACCAACTGGTTGGCGGTAACGGTATTCAGAATGTCCATTTTTTTCTCCTTTCAAGATATTTTTGATATAAATCCGGGCGGCGCTGGCGGGTTCGCTCGACCCGCTGCTCCGTGCGCCAGCGCGCAATGTTTTGGTGGTTGCCGGAGAGCAATACTTCCGGCACTTTCATTCCCGCGAACTCCTCCGGGCGGGTATAATAGGGGCAATCCAGCAGACCGTCCTGCAGGGAATCGGTCTGGGCGGATTCCGGGTCATGCAGGGCCCCGGGAATCAGGCGCACAATGCCGTCGATCATCAGCAAGGCGGGGATTTCTCCCCCGGAAAGAATGAAATCGCCGATGGAGATTTCATCGGTCACCCAGGCGTCGATCACCCGCTGATCGATCCCCTTATAGTGCCCGCAAATGAACACCAGGTGGCGATGCTGCGCCAATTCTTCCGCGATTTCCCCGCTGAACAGGCGCCCCTGCGGAGAGGGGAATATTACCCGCACGGCATTGCGGTCGCTAACCCCGGCAAAGATATGCTCCAGGGCTTTGAACAGCGGCTCCGGCTTTAAAATCATTCCCGCCCCGCCGCCGTACGGGGCATCGTCGATGGTGCGGTGCTTATCTGCGGCAAATTGCCGCAGGTCTAACAGGCGAACCGCCAGGCCGATTCGTTGCCGGGCCTGTTTTAAGATGCTTTCGTTCAGGGGATTTTCCAAAATCCCGGGGAATGCCGTGATAACGTCAATTTGCATTTACGCCAACATCCCTTCGATAAGCCGAACGAGCATCTTTTTCTGCGGCAGATTTACCTCCTTGACGAACTCGGAAACCGCGGGGATCAACAATTCCCGCCCCTCTTTCCGCACCACGTAAATATCATTCCCGGCATTGGATAGTACCTCTTCCAACTCGCCGAGATGCTCTCCCTCGCTATCGAACACCTGCAAACCGAGCAGATCGTCTATAAAATAGACGTCTTCCGGAAGCGCGGTTCTCTTTGCTTCCGGAACCCACAACTCGCTTTTGACCAGCGCTTGAGCAGCCTCCCGGTTATCGATTCCCCGGAATTTCAAGAGGGAAAACTGCTCCCGCACCTGAACCGCTTCCACGATATATCCCTGCATCTCCTCGCCGTTTTCGATATGAATCGTTTCGAGATGCAGGAAGCGTTCAGGATACCCGGAATAGGGAATCGCCTTCAAATATCCTTTAAGCCCATGCGTTTGAACGATTTTTCCGACTGCGATATACATGGTTCCAGGAAAACTACCTGATAATATCCGATGAAAGAAGGAGCGATCCTCCATTTCCCGGTAAATCCTACCCGGATCTATTCGAGAATTTCCAAAACGGCTCGTTTGCCCATTTTGGCCGCAGCGGCGCTGAGCAAAGTTCGAATCGCCTTGGCCGTTTGCCCGCGTTTACCGATTACTTTTCCCAGATCGCCGTCGCCAACGCGCAACTCATAAACCGTTACCCGTTCACCTTCCACCTCTGCCACATGAACTTCATCCGGCTTATCCACCAGATGTTTCGCAATAAATTCCACGAACTCTTTCATCTCGCACCTCCATGGAGTTGGCTTAGTGTTTAATCACACGATTTGGTGCAGGAATTCGTTCCTAAGTTACCATCCCTGTAACCGGTATTGCAAGTGACATTCTAAAATTTTTCAACCCTGGGCTTCGGGATTTTCGGAAACCGGTTCAACCGCGGCTGATTCTTCAGCTTTTTCTTCGGCTTTTTTCTTCGCTTCTTCCGCCTTGCGCTCTTTGGCGGACATTTTTTTAGCTTCTAAGCGTTTTTGGCGCTCTAATTGCAGCACTTCCCATTTTTTCAATTCTTCGGCGATTTTCTCTTCCGGCACTCCCCGTTTCATCAGGTCGAAGCGCAGGGTAATGCCTTTTTTTCGCAGCAGGTTTTTGACCGTAATCGTAGGGGTAGCGCCCTGGCTGAGCCAATACAGCGCCCGGTCTTCCTTCATTTCAATGGTCGTCGGGTCGGTGAGGGGATTGTAATACCCGATTTCTTCGATGAACCGCCCGTCGCGCGGCGCGCGGGAATCCGCGGCAATCACGCGATAAAACGGATTTTTCTTCCGTCCCAACCGACGCAGTCTTAATTTAACAGCCAATTATTTTCCTCCGTACGTGTTTGAGTTATGGGTTATTTTTCAGGTCAATTTGGGTGATGCGTATTGCGTATTGCGTGAAAGATGATACGAAATACGCAATACGTAACACGTAAAACGTAATAAATGCTTTTACGCATTACTTTTTACGATTTACGTTTCCTCATCCAAACGGAAACATGCCGGGAGGCATCGCCCGGCCGAATTTCATTTTTTTCATCCGTTTGATCATCTTTTTCATCTCTTCGAACTGGCGCAGCAACTGGTTGACGTCCTGCACCCGGGTGCCGCTCCCCGCGGCGATGCGCTTGCGCCGGCTGCCGTTGAGAATCTGGGGTTTGCGGCGCTCTTTCGGGGTCATGGAGTTGATGATCGCCTCTACTTTCACGAAAGCGCGGTCGTCGATCTGCACTCCCTGCAACTGCTTTCCCACCCCCGGAATCATCCCTAACAGTTGCTCTAACGGCCCCATTTTTTTGATCTGCTGCAACTGGGAATAAAAATCTTCCAGGTTGAACTGGTCTTTGCGCAGCTTCCTTTCCAACTTCTCCGCCTCTTCCAGGTCGATGGCATCCTGGGCTTTTTCCACCAGCGAAACCACGTCGCCCATGCCCAAGATGCGCGAGGCCAGGCGCTCGGGGTGAAACGGCTCCAGGGCGTCCATTTTCTCCCCCACGCTGATGAACTTGATCGGGCGATTGGTGACGGAGCGGATCGAAAGCGCCGCGCCCCCGCGGGCGTCGCCGTCCATTTTCGTTAGCACTACCCCGTCGTAATCCAAACGCTCCAGGAACTGGCTGGCGGCGTTCACGGCGTCCTGCCCGGTCATGCCGTCGGCGATGAAGAGGATTTCCTGCGGCTTCAATTCCCGTTTGATCAGTTGCAGCTCCTGCATCATCTCCTCGTCGATGTGCAGCCGCCCGGCGGTATCCAAAATTACAATATCACAGCTCTTTTCCCGCGCCGCTTTGATCGATTCCTTGCAGATTTGCAGGGCGTCGTTCGAGGCCGTGGAATAGACCGGAATGTTCAGGCTCTTCCCCACCACTTCCAACTGGGTTTTGGCCGCAGGGCGGTACACGTCCGCGGCCACTAACATGGGATGGCGGCCTTTTTTGCGCAGGTGATTGCCCAACTTTCCCGCAAAAGTGGTTTTTCCGGAGCCTTGCAAGCCGCAGAGCATGATCACCGTGGGGGGAATCCCGGCAAACTTCAGGGTGGTATTGGATTCGCCCATCAGGCGCACCAACTCATCATGCACGATTTTAACGATTTGCTGACCCGGCGTGACGCTGCGGAGAACCGCTTCCCCTAACGCTTTTTCCTGCACGTCGTTAATAAACTGTTTGACGACCCGGTAGTTGACGTCCGCTTCCAATAAGGCCCGCCGGATCTCCTTGAGAGAATCGGCGATATTCTTTTCGGAAAGCTTGCCCTGCCCGCGAACCTTCTTCAGGATCGCTTCTAATTTCGACGAAAGATCTTCTAACATGCCGCTCTGCTGCCATCGGTAGATTCAACATCGTTTTAAATTTCCGTACAAAGCAGGCAAATGTAAAGAATAGGGGTTTTTTTTGCAACAGTTTTTTCTCGACCTGCCGGGATCGAAAACCGGCGCCGGGGATTGCGCCTACCCCATCACCGAATGGTACTTCTTCAATGCTTTGGGGAGGCTTTTGAAAATCTCCGGCAATGCCTGCGCCAGGTCGCCCGTTGCATCGTACAGCCTGCCCAGCAGCTTCAAATCCAGCTCCCCGCTGATAATGTAGAGGTTTTTGCGGATGCGGCGGGCCAGACGGTGCCTTTGCCGGCGCAATTTTTTCAGCATCTGCTTCCGTTGCCGGGCGGCTTTTGCGTCGCTGCCCGGTATGTCGTTCCATTTCTGGTACAGCGCGGCAAATTTTTCCAGCTCTTTCCAGATGGTTCCGCGCAAAAAACCCCCGTCCGGGATGCCGGAAGCCGCGTCGATCATTTTCTCCAGCGCCAGCTTCACCCGGGCGCACTGCTCCTGCGTCAACCCCTCATTTTCCCGGGCCAGCAGGTCGTCTAACAATTTTGACAGCACGTTGCTGCGAAAAGTGTTCAGGGACCACAGCGGAGTGCCTCTTTCGGTGCGGATTTCGTTTGCCATTGTCTTTTTCCTCGTTGATTCGGTTTCGCTAATCGGACCAGCCTGCCCTTTCAGGGTTTTCGGATGCCGGCATCCGGCGTCAGACAGTATCGGCGAAAAATGTGCGTTTTTCAATGAAGCGGGTCACTTTTTGCGCAATGTGCAAAGCTGAAGCTTTGCACTCCGATGGGGGCGGGGAAAAAAATATCCCGGGGAGCCGGAAATTTTTGGCCCGGCGCCCCGGGAAGATTGTCAAAACGTTCTTTCTGAACCTTAACAGAAACCGCACCGCGGGGATCGCTACTCCGCGATATCCGCCAGGTACACCCGTTTCACGTGGGGGAGCGCTTCCAATTTCGCCTGCAACCCGCGATCCCATTTCCCCTCCACGTTCAGAATGTTAGCGGCGGTCTTGCCGGCCTTTACCCGGCGGGAAGAGAAGTTGGTGATGTTGATTTTGTGCTCGCCTAAAACGGTCCCCACGTTCCCGATCACCCCCGGCACGTCGTCGTTCTCGATGAGGATCATCTTCCCGCCCAGGTCCACGTCGGCGTCATATTTATCGAATTCTACCAGGCGGTAGATGCCCGCGGCGTACACCGTTCCGGCCAGGTGAACCATGCCGGTTTCGGTGTGGAAATCGCAGGCGATCAGGTTGGTGTAGCTGGTGAGGGGCTGGTCCTTGCGGGTAATTTCGATATTGATCCCTTTTTCCCGGGCAATGGCCAGGGAGTTGACCATATTCAGCAGCTCGACCGCGTGGGTGGCTTCGGCGGTGCCCCCGGAGCGCAGCGCCCCGGCCATCAGGTGGGAGGCGATGGGCGTATCCGGCAACTCGGTAATCTTGCCGTAGAAGCGAATCGCTACTTCTTTCAGCCGCCCGGTGCGAATCTGGCTGAACAGCGCGCCCAATTTTTCCGCCAGGGTGAAGTACGGGGCAATCAGGGGCTGAATCTTCTCGTCGATAGAAATATAGTTGACCGCGTTGAGGGCCACGTTCTTGCGCGCGAACTCCACGATCTGGGCCATGATCTGGTCCGCCACCTTGGTCTGCGCTTCCTCGGTTTGGGCGCCTAAGTGCGGGGTGGACACTACCTTGGGATGCTTGGCCAGTTCCCAGTAAGTCGGCGGCTCGCTCTCATAAACGTCCACCGCGGCCGCGGCCACTTTGCCGGAGTTGAGCGCGTCCACCAGGTCATGTTCGTTCACGATCCCTCCCCGGGCGCAGTTGACGATCACCACCCCGTTCTTGCAAGTTTTGAGATTCTCGGCGTTGAGCATGTTCTTGGTTTCGGCAATCTTCGGCGCGTGGATGGTGATGATGTCGGACTGCTTCAGCAAATCTTTCAACGAAACCAGCTCCACCCCCAAGCGGTCGGCCATTTCTTTGGTAAGGATGGGATCGTAGCCGATGATCCGGGCGTTGAAGGCGGCTAAGCGTTTGGCCACTTCCCGCCCGATTTTGCCCAGCCCGATCACCCCGACGGTTTTCTCGAAGATTTCGTGCCCCATGTAAGTCTTGCGGTCCCACTTTTCCGAGCGGATGGAGGCGTTGGCGGAGGGAATCTGGCGCAGGGCCGCCAGCATCAGGGCAATGGTGTGCTCCGTGGCCGCGATGGTGTTCCCCCCGGGGGTATTCATCACGATAATACCGCGGTGGGTGGCTTCCGGCGCGTCGATATTATCCACTCCCGCCCCGGCCCGCCCGATGATTTTCAGGTTGGGGCCTCTTTCCATGATCTCTTTGGTAACTTTGGTGCGGCTGCGCACCACCAGCGCATCGTAGCGCGGCAGAATTTCCATCAACTCCTCGGCAGAAATTCCGGATTTGTTGTCCACCGAAATGTCTTCCAGGCTGTTGTAGCGTTCCAGCACCGCAGCCGGAAGAGAGTCGGCAATCAGTACTTTGAACATGGCGCTGCTCCTTTGGTTTGGCGATGAAAACAAACGATTCCTTCCTCACTCCCCATTCACTATTCTCTATTCCCCATTCACTCCTTACCATTCGCAATTTACTGATTCTCCCCCCTCTTCGTCCAAGTTCACGCTTTTTTTACCGCCAAACAATGACTTTGGTTAGGTTTAAAGATGATTTATGTCAAGTTTTGAGTTTCGAGTTTGGAGTTTCGAGTTGTGGGTTCAGGATTGCAGGAGTCGAGTTTAGCTGAGGAGTCGAAAAATTTGGCCCCGGCGCGGGCTGATTTTCTGGCCATGAAGCTTAAAACCCTCCCGCAGCGCCTTCTCGAGGAAAGCCGGAGATTTGTTATCGAACCGTCGGGGATGCGCCTAAAAAAAACAGCGCCGGCCTCCGAAGAGGCCGACGCTGGGGGTTTGGTGGGAGGGGGAGAGGAGATGAATGAGACCGACTCGTAGTCTCTAAGCTTTCGATTTCACGCCTCACGCTTCACGTGTTACATCCCGCAATACGTGAAACGTGACTCGTGAAAGTAAATCATTCCGAATTATTGAATGGATACCACCTCGATGGATTTGAAGCGCACCGGGTTGCCGTTATAAGTCGCCGGTTTGAAGCGGTATTTCTTGAAGGCCTCAGCCGCTAACCGGTTCAGACGCTCATCATCCGCCGGGGAAATCAGGCTCACGGTTTCAACCTGCCCGTCGGCGCCCACAATGCACTCGCCTAAGATCATGGTCATTTCTTTGGATTTATAATCCGCCGGAAGCTGGATCTTTTCGCGGTGGAGATATTCTTTCTTGCCCCCGTCTAAAAGGGTCTCTTCCACCGGTTTGGGCGGTTCGGAAGAGGGTGAGACGCTGCCGCCCAGGGATACCAGGGAAATTCCCAACTCCTCTTCCCATTTCGAGGCGGCATTGGCCGGGGAAGGCGCCAGCCCCGCGGAAACCGCGGTGATCTGCGGCTGGCCGGCCGGGTTGCCCTGTTTTACGGTAGAGTTTTCCGAGGCGCCCTGGTTGAGCGTTTCGATCTGCCGGGAAATTTCTTTGAGCTTGTTGCGCTCCTGTTGAATTTGGTTTTTGAGGCGGTATTTTTCCCGCTGGAGATTTTTCAGCTCGTTTTTAGCGGCTTCCACCCCGCTCATGTCGTCGAGCATTCCGTAAACGTATTTCAATTTCAAGGCGCGGTCCAGGGCGTTTGCCACCACGGGGTCGCCGGGTTTGACGGCTAAGATATTCTGGTAAAACGTAACCGCCGCGTCGTACTGATCCCCATCGAAAGCTATTTCCGCCTGCTGGTAGAAATGGTCTAACATGCGGTTGCGCAATTCCATCGCGGGGGTAAACCCGGGATCGTTTTGCAGAATTTCGACAATGTAATGATTTGCATTATCCTCCGCCGGCTCCAGGTAACGCCCGGCGTTGAAGGCATCGGCGGCTTTTTTCATCAGATCGTAGAGAAAAATCTGCTTTTCAAGACGCTCCCGGTCCAGCGCCCGGATGTGCTCCATGCGCTCCTTCACCAGGGAAATCTCCGCGCCCCGGGGAAATTGTTTTTCATATTGAAAGTAAAGCGCCCGGGCCGCGTCATATTGCGAGGCGTTGAAGAGCACCTCGGCGCGGGAGAGCAGGGATTTTCGCTGGAAATCCGGGTAGTATAGCGCGTAACCGCCCGCCGCTGCCGCAATCAGCAGCAGCACCGCGACAATCACATAGACCCCGGAACGCCGCCCGGCGCGAACCGGTTTCTCGACTACCGGCTGGAAGGGTTTTGCGGACCCGGGTATTTTCTGATCCCGAAGCGGAGCAGCGGGAGGCGTCTGGGCTTTCGCAGCGGCCTTTGCCCGACGCTCTTTGCGGGCCGTGCGCCATAAATCAAGCTCTTTTTCGATCAGCGTCATCAACGAGCCGGCCGGCCGCGAGGGGGATTTCTTCACTTTGGCCGCTTTCGGAGAAGCCATTTTCGCGGATTCCTCCGGCTGCGGGCGCCGGGGCGACTTTTCCGGGCGGCTGGCAGCCGCGGCAGGAGCGGAACCATTTTTAACCGCCGCGGGAGAGGAATTCGTCCCCGGTTGCAGCAAGTCGGAAAGCCGCTTCAAGTCAATTTCCGGCGCTGCCGGGGGTTTCTGGGCCGCGGGGGTGGGCGGTTTTGAAGATTCCGGGGCCGGTTTCAGGGGAGGTTTCTGGCCCGGCTGCCGGGTTGCCGGCGACTGGAACGAATCAACCTTTTGTTGCGCAGTATTGGATACTCCCGCCGGCTGCGCCGCCCTGGCCGCCTTACTTTTCAACAAGAGATCCAGCCGCACGGTGCTTTCGATCCCGTGCATCGGGCAGATACGCGAGGGTAATTTCCGCTTGCAGCGCTTGCAATAATATTTCGGCTGCGGTTCTGCGGAATCGGATAACAGGTTGCCACAATGAGGGCATTTCTGATATTGGTCGCTGACGTATTCTGCACACTGGCGGCAAAACATCTTTAGAACTCCCTTTGAATTATCTTTTAAAACACATCTGTTTATAACCCGCCCGGAAAAACCGGAAAAGCGCATTAGTTTTACACCGAAATCGGGCGAATACGCCGGCTCTCATTCTTATCGGCTTTTACGCTGGAAAGATTAAACCATTATCCACAATGGTTAACGCGGGTTGTAACAGATCGCTTCGTCTTCCTTGATCAACTTACATTGATTCTTTAAGCAAGTGGCGTTCCAAAAATTGGCAAACGCTTCCAAAATCTTCCCAAAATACCCGAACCGGATCCCGCGATACTCCCGGAAACTACACCATATCGTAAAATAGCGGGCAAAAATCTACCGAAAATTACTCTTGAAAAACGGCCGTTTCCGGCCTAACTTGGGTTCAAAAAACCACGGAGGACATCATGCGCCTGGTTTTACTCTCCATAATGTGTGCTATTTTGATACAGTTTAGCGCGAACGCGCAGGAGTATTACAAATTGTATTTCGCCGCGGAGGGGATTTACAAAGTGACCGGTCAGGAATTAGCCGACGCCGGCATCCCCATTTCCCAAATCCAGCCGCAGACTATCCAGCTCTTTTCCGACGGGCAGAATATTCTCCCCTACTCCACCGCGGAGCCGGAACCGCAGCTTCAGGAGGTCGCGATTCTGGTGGAAGACGGCGGCGACGGGCAGTTCGATCCGCAGGATTACTTGCAGTTTTACGGGCAATCGCTCCACCGCTTCGAGTGGGACGCGGATGCGGGAGATTACCGCTTCCGCAGCAGTCCCTACGATACCCTGGCCTGTTACTGGCTGCGCTGGAACGCGGCGCCGGGCAAGCGCAGCGCGCAAAAAAACGGCTCGCCGGTGAGCGGGGGCGCTATTTTACGCGATACTTTTACGGATCGCCTGCGCCTGGAAAAAGACCGCTTCAATCCCATCAAATCCGGCCTGATCTGGAGTTGGAACCTTTTCGGGCAAAATAACACCTTCGAGCACTCCTTTGAATTGAGCGGCGTGGCCGGGGCGGAAGGGCTGGCAACCGCGCGGCTGCTATTTTTGGACGTTTACTACAACCCTTACCCGCCCGGAATGATCAGTGTCCGGGTCAACACTGCCCTGATGGGAACGGCGACGGGCAACCACACCATCACTGCGCCGGTGCCGATATACGAAGGAGCCAATACCGTGCAGGCAGAGTATTTCCCCTCCGATCCCGCGGATACCCTGGAGCAAAGCGGGTTCGACTGGTTGGAACTGCTCTATCCCCGTTACACCGGCCTGGCCGGAAACGAAATGAAGATATTCATCGCGCCAACCTCGGGCATTTTCCATACGAAATACCGCAGCGGCGGCGACCCGGCGGCGATCTTCGACGTCACCGACCCCTTCAACGTGCGGCACATTTTCACCGATAACGATTCCCTGTTCGAAGATACTCTTACCGCGGAACACAAGGTGTACTGGCTCAATCGTGAAAATTTTGCTCACTCCGTGGCCAGCATCCAGCCGGGGCAGCGGAATATTTTCTCCCCCGCGGATGGGGCGGATTATTTGATCATCACCCGGCGCCAAACCGAACCGCTCATGCAGCCGCTGAAAGCGCACCGGGAGGCGTACAACAATTTTGCGGTGAAAATCGTCGCGGTGGAGGATATTTTCGAGGAATTCGGCTTTGGCCGGGCGGATCCTACCGCCATCCGCAATTTCATCAAATTTGCCCACGCCAACTGGAATCCCCAGCCGCAATACGTCCTGCTCGCCGGGAACGGGTACTACGATTACCGTAATTTGAGCGGAGAGTACCCCGTGAACTGGGTTCCGGCGTTCGAGATTTCCGGGAATGATGACATTTCTTCCCGGGCCGTCGATGATTTCTACGTGGACCTCAGCTTTACCGACGAGCCGGGCTTTCCGCCATTTCCGCAGCCCTTCGAGAACGATTTTATTCCCGGGCTTCGGGAAGATCACAGCGAACATGGAAAAGTCGATGATCCGGAGGCAATCTCTCAGAATTTTAACAACATCGATCCGCAAATCCCCATCGGGCGCTTTCCCGCGGATACCCCGGAAGAGTTAGCCGCCCTGGCGGAAAAAACCATCCGCAGCGAAGTGAATTATCAGCCGGGCTTATGGCGGTTGAGCGCGCTGCTGATTGCGGATGACGAATTCCGGGGGCCAGGCAGCGGCAATGAATTCTTCCATTTAGAGCAATCGGAGAATCTCGCCAGCAACGAGTTCCCTTCAGAACTGCGAATTTACAAGCTGCATGAAAGAGAGTATCCCTTTGCCGGCAACGAAAAACCGGCCGCCACCCGGCAGTTGATCAACTGGTTCAACCTGGGAAACCGGATCGCGATGTTCTATGGCCATGGAAATGATGAACAATGGACCCATGAAAATTTGTTGAACGTGCAGCGGGATATGGTGTCTATCAGAAATGACGATAAACTATGCTTCTTTGGCGGGGCCAGCAGCCTGTATAAATTCGATGACCGGCGCGGGGGAATCTTGCAGAATTTGCTCAAACGAGAGAAATCCGGCTTAACCGCGACACTTACCGCCAACCGCCCGGCTTTTGCCTTTCAAAGTGATATATTTTTCAGACGCTTTTTTAGTCGCCTTTTTGGAGACGCCGGGGGATTTGCCGGCAAAGCGGTAATGCTGGCCAAAATCAGCGGCACCGATAATCAAAAAAGACACCTCCTCGGCGACCCGGCCCTCAACCTCTCCCTGCCGGCGGAGCGGGTTCACGTCACTGCGATTACCCCGGATACTCTCAAGGCCCGCAGCCTGGCGCAAATCAGCGGCTACGTTGATAACCCCGCCGCGGGCGATTCTTTACTGGTCGAAGTGCGAGAGCCGGGGAAGATAAAATCTATTCCTCCTCCCTCTTTTCTCACAAGCTACGAAGCCACCGGCGGCGCGCTCTTCCGCGGCTGCGTTCCCCTGAACAACGGGCAGTTCACCTTCCAGTTCGTGGTCTCCGGCGACGTTCCCGCAGACTCCGCCGCCGCGCGCGGAAAGCTGCACGCCTACATCTGGAACGGGCTGAACGAGGGGATGGGGTTTGTGAATTCCCTGCCGGTGGGCGGCTCCGTAAGCGGGACGGGCGACGTGACCCCGCCGCAGATCACCCTGACCGTTACCGGCGGGGATACCGTGGGGCGGGACGCCTACCTGATCGCGCAAATCTTCGATGAAAGCGGCGTCAACCTCTCCCGCTTCCAGAACCATTACCCCCTGCTGTTCATCGACGGGAACTATCAGGATACTCTCAACCCCGGGGATTTCTTTTATTACCAGGAGGGAAGTTACCAATCGGGGACGCTGCGCTACCCCCTGCCCTATCTCTCCGCGGGCAGCCACACCCTCACCCTGAAGGCGCATGACACTTACAACAACGCCGCCAGCGATTCGATCTCCTTCGTGACCGGCATTACCCCGCCGCCGGGCTACCTTCCCGACCAGATCAGCCTGGCGCAGAATTATCCCAACCCCTTCAACCCGGAAACCGCCATTCCCTTCAGCGTGAGCGGGAGCAGCCGCTACCGGGTGCGCCTGGAAGTTTTCAACCTCTTAGGGCAAAAAGTGCGCACTCTGCTAAACGAAATCGTTTTAGCCGGGGAATACGAAGCCCGCTGGGACGGGCGCGACCAGCGCGGCAACCCGGTCGCCAGCGGGCTTTATATTTATCGCCTGCGGGTTTCCAGCCATTTCCCGGAAGTTTCCGGCCAGCGCGGGGGAATTTACCAGCAGGCGCGGAAGATGCTGCTGATCCGGTGAAACGTAATACGTAACTCGTAACACGTAACTCGTAACAAAAACGGAATACGCAATACCCATGCACTTTACGTATTACGTATTACGTTTTACGTTTTACGTTTTACGCTCCCCCTCAATTATTCACCGGCGCTCCTAACCGCGCTAACATTTCCCGGGCGTTGCGGTTTTGGGGGTCCAGCTCCAGGGATTTTTGGTAATTTTCGACCGCTAACGCTTTATCGCCGTTTTCCATGTAGGCTTCGCCGAGGCTGTCGTACACGTTGGATGAGCGGGGATACTGCGCCGCGTTGAATTTGAACACCGCAATCGCCGCCGGGTAGGCTTTGCGCTGCAAATAATCATAGCCCAACAGGTTGATGTTCATTTCATTCAGCAAATCCGCCTCCAACCCCCTTTTCAGGGCGGCATTGGCCAGCGCTTCCGCTTCGGCTTGCTGATTTTTTGCCAACAATTCCCCGGCGCGGTCGAGATCGTCGCGCAATCCCTTTAACAAGGCGATTTGCTGCGCTTCCTGCGTCTGGCGATAGGCTTCCGCGGCTTCCCGGGCTTTTTCCAGGGCGATATCCAGCGCCTGTTCCGCGGGAACCTTGATGTCCGGCTCTACCCCCACCCCTTCCCAGTTCACGCCGGTAACCGGGTTGATCGCCCGGCCGGTGGGAATGAAGATACCGAAGCGCTCGTTTACCGGGAACATTCCCCCGGGATTGGCCCCGCCCCCGGTGGTCTCCCCGATGAGGGTGGCGCGCTGGCGGGTCTTGAAATTGTAGGCGAATTCCTCGCCTCCGGAAAAGGTAAAATCACTGGTGAGGATGAACACCGGCACTTCCGGGCGCTTTTTTCCCTCCACCCTTTCCAGGGTCCAGAATTCCTCGGTGCGATCCCCTTTGCGCCGGTAAATGCTGTTCAAATGGGTGGGGTGTTCGAAAAAGTAACTGCAGATATATTGGATCAAGTCCGGGTTGCCGCCCCCGTTCTGGCGCAGGTCGAAAATGATCGCGTCGGCGTCTTCTAAGAACTGCATGGCGCTGGCGGCCTTTTCGCGAGCGATGAACGCCGGGGGGAATCCCCGCAAATCCAGGTAGCCCACGTTGCCGTCGAAAATCTGCAATTGCCGGAAGCCGCGATTGTTCGAGGCGTTCCGGCGCAGTTGTTTCAAATTGGCGATGAGCGGGTCTTCCCGTTCCTGCGCGGCCACTTCCGCAGGCAACACCCGCACGCGCATGTGCTTATCCTTGTTGACGCTCTGCAAATCCCCGGTCAACTGTTCGGCAAACGCCAGGGGATCGCCGATCTGGTTGTAAGCGCCGTCTTTCAGGCGCTTTTTGAGATAGTCCCCGCTTTGCTTCGCCGCCTCGGGGAAAACGTAGTTTTCCGCTAACATGGAGGCGATCTTTTCCACTACCGCCTTGCTCTCCGCGGCAGTGACCTTCGGGGCGCTCTCCTGGGCAAAAGCGCTTCCCGCGGCGGCGAGAAGCATCACCGCAAAAATGGCCCTCCACAACCAGCCGGTAAGCATCGCTCCTTTGAAATAACGTCTCAGAATTGCTGCCTTCATCTGCACTCCTTTCGTTTGGTTAGGGGCATTTTTCCATTAAGAGATGCCCCTGATACGGAAACAGCGGCGTTGGGTTGCAGGGGATTATCCCCGCCCCGCTTCCCGGGCGATCAACTCCCAGGCCGCCTCCACGTGGCGCTGCTCAACGTGGGTCTGACCGATCACCATCCGCAGGGTATAGACGTCGTTCAATTTGGTGTGGGTGAGGTAGGCTTTGCCGCTGGCGTTCAGGCGTTCCAGCAATTCGGCGTTCAGGCGGTTCAACTCTTCGAGGGTGAAGTTTTTGCCCGCGGGACGATGGCGGAAGCAGACGGTGTTGAGCGGAACCGGGGCGAGCAGCTCGAAATCCGGCGAATCCTGCACCTTCTGCGCGAACTGCTGCGCCAGGCGCAGGTGATAGCGGATTTTCTCCTGCAATCCCTCCACCCCGTAGCTGCGGATCACGAACCAGAGCTTGAGCGCCCGGAAGCGCCGCCCTAAGGGAATGCCCCAGTCGCGGTAGTTGTTCACCCGCTCCGCCTCCCGGGTTTTCAGGTATTCCGGGAGGATTTCGAAGGTGCGGATCAGCGCTTCCTTATCTTTCACGAAATAGGCGGAGCAATCGAAGTTGGTAAACATCCACTTGTGGGGATTGAACACGAAGGTGTCCGCCAGCTCGATGCCATCGGCCATTGCGCGCATTTCCGGCAAAATGAGCGCAGTACCGGCAAGCGCGGCGTCCACGTGCAGCCAGACGCCGTATTTCCGGCAAATCTCCCCGATCGGTTTCAGGGGATCGATGGCCGTGGAGCCGGTGCTGCCCAGGGTGGCGACGGCGCAGAGCGGTTTCAGGCCGCCGGCGAGGTCCTGGCGGATCGCCTCCTCTAACGCCGCGGGAATCAGGGCAAAACTTTCGCCCACCGCCACTTTGCGGAGGCGCTCCCGGCCCAGCCCGGCGATTTTCACCGCCTTCTCGATGGAGGAATGGGTCTGGGTGGAGGAATAGACCGCGAAGCGCGGGGAATCGCCAAATCCGGCGTCATTGATTTTGTAACCGGAAAATTTTTCCCGCGCGGTGAGGATGGAGCACAGCGTGGCGGTGGAGGCGGTATCCTGGATCACCCCGGTAAAATCTTCCGGCAATCCGGTCATCTTCGCCAGCCAGTGCATCATGCGCTCCTCCAGCTCCGCCGCGGCGGGAGAGGTTTGCCAGATCATGCACTGCGCCCCGATGGCCGCGGTGAGCATCTCCGCTAACAGCGAAGGGGGGCTGCTGTTGGCCGGAAAGTAGGCGTGGAAAGAGGGATGCTGCCAGTGGGTAATTCCCGGCAGGATGATGCGCCGGAAATCCTCCATGATCGCCTCGAACGGCTCGCCGCTGCCCGGCGGGCTTTGCGGCAGTTGGCCGATGATCTCCCCCGGTTTTAGGGGCGATTTAACCGGGTAGGATTCGATATTTTCCAAGTAATCGGCCATCCAGTCCACCAATTCGTGGGCGTGTTTGCGAAAATCGCGCTGGTTCATCATTCATTCTCCCGATTTAAGAATGGGGAAATTTATTCCCGAAGCTGCCAGGGAACAAAAGTTTTTCAACAGGGGCGCCTCCGCTTCCCGCAAAGAGATTCTCATGTGTTGACACGCATGGGCAATCTTTCTATATTCATTTTCAAATGCGGAATAGCCGAAAGGAGGCATTCATGAGTGAAAAATGGGAAGAAGTTATCACCGATCCGGAAGAAAAAAAAGTTTTTGAAGCTTTGGCGGATCCGCAATGGGATTTCCGCACCGTGGAGGGCATCCAGCGCAGCACCCACCTGCCCTACGAGCGAATCGTGGAAATCCTCCGGCGACACGACGATCTCATTCGAAAATCCGCGGTTCCGGATGGCCAGGGCAGGGATTTATACACTCTCCCGTCGAAAAAAACCCGGGGCATAGAGCTGTTCAATCTGTTACGGACCTTCATCACCAAATCTCTTTCTTAATCAGCAGGAGTTAGGATTTATGGACTTAATGGCGGGTTTTTTCTACGGGGTAATCGGGGGACTATTTGCGGAACTGTTAGGGCTTTACAAACTTCGCCACCTGGCAAAAGCCGAATACCCGGCGTGGATAAAAGCCGTCTCGTACTGGGTGATTACCTTAGGCATGGTCGTGGGCGGGGGGGCGCTGGTCTGCATTTACTTAGCCAGCGGGGTGGATATGCAGCCGATTATTGCCGTCAATATCGGCGCTTCCGCGCCCCTGATCTTAGGAAGCCTGACCGCCCAGGTGCCCCCGGCGGGAAAAATTGATTAACTTGAAGCAGGAGTGCAAAATTCATTTTGCACCATTAATAACTGATGTTACGCGGTCCGCAAGAATTTGCCACAGAGGACACAGAGAAAATCAAATATTCATTAAGTCCAGCCCCGCACAGAGAAGCAAAAACGCTAAAAAAGTGATCGAAACTCTGTGTCTCTGTGGCAAAATGCGTAACATCAGTTAACAAGTTATTTTTTAACCGATCCTTCGCGGGAAGCGAGGACGTCTTCGAACAATCTCACCAATTCTTCCACGTTATACCGGGTGGTGTAAGGAACCAGCCGGGCCTCGTTATCCAACAGGATGTATCCGTCTCTTTCCCAAAGCCGGTACTGTTCCCGCAAAAATCCGGCAATCCCCTCGATATCCTCGTACGCCAGCACCTTCCCGCTGCCGGTCTCCTGCAAAATCGCTTCGGAAATGCCGGGGCGGTCGCCCACGGCCAGGATGGGCTTGCGCAGCGCCAGGTAATCGTACAGTTTCGCTCCCACGATGCTCTCCGCGTAATCGATGCGCACGATGGGATTGAATAGAACCGCGACGCCCTGGCCGTATTGCATCAGTTCCCGGTGGGGCAGGTAGGGCTTGCGCTGCACGTTCAAGTGGCGGTAGCGTCGAAAAATTTCCTCGAATCCCTCGAACACGTTGCCCACGAAGACGATCTCGGTTTTCGCCTTCAGCGCCTCCGGCAGCAAATCCACCGCCCGGAAGAGCGCTTCCGGGGGCTGGTGCTTGCTCAAATGCCCGCTGAACATGATCCGGAAGGTCTCGCTGCGGTTTTTTTGGATTTCCGGAGGCTCGAACCCGTTGTGAATGATGCGGTAGCGGTTCCCCGCTTTGGCGGCGAACATCTGCGCCACCCCCGCGCTGACCGTGGTAACCGCATCCGCGGCGCGCAGCACCGATTTTTCCAGGGAGAGGTCGATCCGCTTCGACAGCGCGGTTTTGGGGAGATCCTTGGCCCAGAAAGCCTCGGTCCAGGGGTCGCGGAAATCGGCGATCCATTTTTTGCCGCTGCGGCGGGCCAGTTTTTTGGCGATCAGTTGCACGGTGTGGGGCGGGGAGGAGGAAAAAATCAGGTCGATGGATTCGGATTGCAGAATTTCCCCCCCCGCTTTGACCGCGCCGGGAATCCAGCCGATCCGGGAATCCGGTATGAAAACGTTGCGGCGCAGCCATTTGGCGAAGCGGTCTTTGAAGCTGTCCCCGCTTTTGGGAGTGAGCACATAGGTAGGCAATTTTTCATCCCGCGCTTTGCCGGTGAATTTGCGGTAGAGGCGGTGCGGCTCCAGGATCGGCGTTTTATACACTTTGCATTCCGGGGGGATCTTGCCCAGCAAACTCTCGTCAATTGCGGGATAATCGCCCTTTTCCACGGTCAAAACCACCGGCTGCCAGCCGAATTGGGGAAGGTAATTGACGAAGCGCAGCACCCGCTGCACCCCCGGCCCCCCCGCGGGCGGCCAGTAGTAGGCGATGATCAAAACTTTTTTCATGGTGCGCTTGCTAAATCTTTAGGGCTTTCGCCCTTTTTATTGTACCACTGAACGCTAATGTGTTTCAATAACTCTGTGCGCTCAGTTGGGTACATTATTTTTTTCTGGCTCCCTATACAGAGACACAGAGGCACGGAGGAAATTAATCATACCCGTTAACGACCCTCTTAAAGCCATCAACTAACCGGGGGACATTAAAATTGATCAGCAAACCCAATCGTTTATCTGTAAGCTTCAGATAGGTTAACAACTGAGCGTGATGAACTGGCAGCAATGTTTCTGCTGCCTTCAACTCAACAATTATCTCATTGTCCACCAGGATATCAATTCTATAATCCAAATTGATTTCAAACCCCTTATAATTAACTGGCAGAGAGAGTTGCCTTTTGTAATTTATATTCCGCAAATCTAATTCCTTGCATAGACAAGCTTCATAAACCGATTCTAAGAGCCCCGGGCCCAACTGTTTGTGAACCTCGATAGAGGCATCTAAAACGATACCGCTTAACCTGTTCCTATCTTCTTTATTCATAGAGTCTCTCTGTGGCTTTGTGACTCTGTGGTTCAATAAAAACTTCCTAATTCAAAGTTTTTTTTCTTAAAATCATTGCTCTCCAAAAACATCCGCTTCCAGATGTAGAAGCCGGTGAGCACCCAGAGGTAATTATAATGCCAGCGCATCCGGGGATGGGGCGGGGCCTCGAAAATGGCGCGAATATATTCGTAGTTGAAAATGCCGTCGCGCTCGACGCGCTCCCGGGTAAGAATGCGCTGCGCGGTGGTTTTCAAATCCTTCTGGTACTGCAAATAGGGATTGAAGGTGAAGCCCCATTTTTTCTTGCGCAGAATTTCCGGGGGAAGGTGGGGCGCCATGGCCTTGCGCAGCAGGTACTTGGTGCGGTTGCCGCGCATTTTCAGGCGGGTGGGAATGGAAAATCCCAATTGCACCAAATCCAAATCTAAAAAAGGAACCCGCTCCTCCACGGAGTGGGCCATGGACATGCGGTCTTCGGTGAGCAGGTAATCGTTGACCATCTTGCTGTGGAATTCCGCCCGGTACACCTGGTCGAGGGCGGTCAGGTCGCCGTTATTGCGGAAAAAGGGTTCGAATTCGCTCAGCACCGGCTTCAGCGGTTGGCGGAGGAATTCGGGGGCGTAAATCTGCCGCCAGTAGCCTTCATCGAAATCCCAGGCGTTGCGCAAAATCAGGTAGAATTTGGCGATGTTCCCGGTCGCCAGCAGCATTTGCGCCCCGCGCCGGTACTCGTCCCAGGCCATTTTCCCCAAACCGGTTTGCAGCCGGTAGCCTAAGGAGCTGATTTTGGAGAGAACCGCCTCTTCCAGCTTGCGCGGAACCGCCCGGTGCAGGGCGTTTAAGGGGTAGATGTAGCGGTGAATGTCGTACCCCGCGAACAGTTCGTCCCCGCCTAACCCGCCCAGCACCACCTTGACGTGCCGGGAAACGAACTGCGACATCAAAAACCCTTGCAGGAGGTTGATTTTCGGCTCCTCGGCGTGCCAGACCACCTCCGGCAGCAGGCGCATGGGATTCAAATCCATGCGCAGGGTGTGATGGTCGGTCTGGTAATAATTTGCCACTATTTGGGCGTCGTCTAACTCGTCGGTCGGCTCGTTGAAGCCCAGGGTGAAGGTGTTGATCTTCTCCACCCCGGCTTCCCGCATCATCGCCACGATGGAGCTGGAATCCATCCCCCCGGAAAGATAGACCCCGATGGGCACGTCGCTGACCAGTTGGCGCTGCACCGCCTGCTGGAGGTAGCGCGGAATCAATTCTAACCACTCCGCCTCGCTCTTCCGGTAGTCGATCTGGTATTCCAAATGATAGTAGGGAGCGATTTCTTTGATTTGCCCCGCTTCCACGATCAGGTAGTGCGCCGGGGGCAGGCGGTAAATGCCTTCGAATAATGTTTCATTCGATTGGGTGTAACGCAGGTTGAGGTGATAGTGCAGGGACTGGCGGTTGAGCGCCCGCTCCACGCCGGGATGGAGCAGGATCGCTTTCTGCTCCGAGGCGAAGATGAATCTGCCCTCCCGGGCGTAGTAGTGCAGCGGTTTGACGCCGAAGTGGTCGCGCGCCAGCACCAATTTGGCCGCGCCGCCCCGTTCATCCAAAATTGCGAAGGCGAAGATGCCGTTCAGCCGCCGGAAGGATTCCACCCCCTGCGCTTCATACAATTTCAGGATCACTTCCGTGTCCGACTGGGTGGCGAAGCGAACCCCCTGCTGCCGCAATTCCTCGCGCAGCTCCCGGTAGTTATAAATTTCCCCGTTGAAGACGATGGCCAGGGTTCTCTCCGCGTTGAACATGGGCTGATCGCCGGTGGCGAGGTCGATGATGCTCAGCCGCCGGTGCCCCAGGCAGACCTCGCCGGATTGGTAGACGCTGGAGGCGTCCGGCCCGCGGTGGGCCAGAATTTCGTGCATCCGCTCCACCAGGGCGCGGTTATCGCGATTTTTTTCATACACGCCGCAAATGCCGCACATACTCAAAAACCTCTTTAAATCTCCGTTAAGATAACGACTCAACTCCCCGGTTTAACCAACCACTTGATTTTTCGAGACCATTTTTTTGCAGATCCCCGCAGCCGTTCAATTTCGACCGGCTCATAGAATCTGATGAAGTACAACACAAACGGGAAGCTGAGAATCACAACGCCTTTATAGATCATTCGTTCCGGCAGAGAAAAATGGTCGAACGGGAGGGTCAGCAAATACAGAGCCGCGGCGACGGCGAAGAGCACCGCCATGCGCCTGAGTTCGTAGCGGACCGGGTAAAACTTTTGCACCGCGTAATAGGCCGCCAGCACCGTGGCCAGGTTGGAGAGCACGTTGGCGTACGCAGCGCCCATCATATCGAAATAGGGTATCAGGACTAAATTCAGCGCCACGTTGAGCAGCGCAGCCCCCCCCACGATAAGAGGGATGTAACGGGTCTTCCGGGGAATTTCCAACTGGAAGAAGAATACCCGCTGGATTCCCATCAACACCGCGCCGACGGCTAAAAAGGGTACCACCCGGTAGGCGTCCCAATATGCGGAATCGACCGCGAAGAGGTGGATGATCCCTTTGGCATAGGCGCAGAGGATCAAGCCCAGCCAGAGCAGGAAAAACACAAAATAGGTGAGGGTTTTGGAAAAGAACCGCTGCGGCTGCTGATTTTCCCGCACCACCTGCCAGCCGATGATCGGCAGCCCCAACAGGAAGGAATCGATAATAAATACCTTGAGGATGTTGGTGAATTTGTAACCCAGGGAATACAACCCCACTTCCGAAAGCGTGGAGAGCCGGGTCAGCAGAAAACGGTCTCCTAAGCTCAACACCGTTGCCGCAATGGCCGCGAACATGATCGGGTAACTGTAGGCGAGCATCTCTTTCAACTCCCGGCCTTCGAAGCGGAAGCGCATTCGCTTTAGCGAATAGGGCAGCAGCGCCGCCAATACCGCCCCGCTGCTGAGCACCTGGGCGAGCAGAACGCCCTCGATGCCCCACTTCAAGAACGCCACGAAATAGATATTCAGCGCCAGGCTGACAGCGAATTGCAGCCCCACCAGCACGGCAAAGCGGAGCGACTTCTCTTCGATGCGCAGCAACGTGAAGGGAATTCTTCCCAGGTTTTGAAGAATGATGGAAATTAGCAGATAGATGATGTAAGCGCCGTATTCCGGAGTTTCAAATAAAAACTGCGAAATATAGGCCCGCCCTGGCAGCGCCAGCAGCAAGCTGAGCAGGCTTACTCCGGACAGGAAAACCGCCAGCGTAAAAACGTAATTGCCTTTTTTGTTCTCGTCCTGCGCCAGGGCGTACCAGCGGAACAGGGCGTTTTGCAGCGAAAGGGACAGCACGTGCCCTCCCAGCAAATCGGCCATCTCCAGCAATGCTAATATGCCGTACTGGGCGGTGGACAATTCCCGGGTATAGATGGGGAGCAGGATGAAGCCCACCAACTTGGCGCCGATTTTCCCCAGGGCAAAAATCGCGGAGTGTTTTACGGTGCGCTTGAGTTTATCGAGCATTGCGGAAGGTTGCTATATTCATTGAGGGTTGATCGTTTCCCTGTGTTCATGTGTTCGGGTGTTCATGTGCTCATGTATCAAAATGGGCGCAGCACAAATTGCACAAACATATAGATGAATAGCCCCGCGCTTCAGCGCGGGGAAAAGAAAACCCAAGAAAATTAAACCGGGGCTTTAGCCCTGAGTGCTCCCAAAACGCGGGGCTGAAGCCCCGAAAGAAGATTTTGGGATATTGTATCCCCCGCGCTGAAGCGCGGGGCTATTCATTCACAAATTTCGTTCCTTGTGCAATTTGTACTGCGCCATATCAAAATTACTCTAACACCTGAACACCTGAACACTTGCGCACTATTCCCGCCGGTATTTTACACGCGGGCCAGGTAATAGGCGCTCTGGCCATGGGTTTCCTGTTCATAGAGAAAATGTTCGACCCGGAAGCCGTGTTCTTGCAGAAGGGATTCAAAATAGTTTTTATTGAACCGCACGCAGTGCAGCGCATTGCTCCATTTGTGCCCGCGATATCCTTCCGGGTTGACCGTTGCGTCGGGCACGTTTTCTTCCACAAAGGCAGTCAGGAATACCTTCCCGGAGGCCGGGAGCAGGCGGTGGAATTCTTTCAGGTAAATGCGCACATCCGGCGCTTCCATGTGGGAAAACACCGAATACAGGTAGATCAGGTCGAAACTCTGCGCTTCAAAGGGAAGCTGAAACCGGGAAGTGATCTCCTCTCCGGCGGGATTGTAACGGCGGTTGCTCACGTCGGTGTGCAGGAAAAGGAAATTGGGGTGCTGCCGATGGATGTAACGGTTGCACCAGTCAATCGCCCGCTTCATAACGTCGATGCCCTGGTAACGCCGGATTTCCCCGATCCGCTCCAAAATGCCGATAGGCAGCCGTCCGTACCCGCAGCCGAGATCCATCACCCGGCTGTCGGCGGTCATGCCCAGGCGCCGGATCAAACGGTCCGCCTCCGCCCGGGCGGAATCGAGAAAATATTCGTCGCTTTTGAAATCCTGCCCGCACAAGCGGAGATGTTTTGCGGGCAGCACCCGGTTTTGATACCGGCTGGTTTGGGGCCGCAATCCGGATACTGCTCTTTTGACCAGCGATTTCATAGAATTCCTCATCCACTAAAGTTTTTTAAAGACGCTCAATATAACTGTCCCCGCGGCAAAAAATAACCGGAGAAAATAGTTTTCCCCGCCGGATTCCCATTATCGGCAGGCAAATCATTCTGCCCGGATTTTTTTTCGTGTAAACACAGCGGAGCGCTCCAGCAGCATATTGAGCCAGGCAGTTTTTTGATTGATTTCCCGGTTCAGGCGGGCGATTTCCGTTTCTTCGCCGGCAACGTTCCGGCGCTCCCGTAGCTCTTCGATCTCTTTTTTCAAGCGCACCTCCTCAGGAACTATTCCGGCGTTTTTCAGCAGGCTGAAGGCCATGCGCAGGTGCGCGGGGGCAGCGAAATAATCGCGCAGGTCGAGGGGCTTCCCCCTGCCGGGCAGGTTGTCGAATTCCCCGTTCTCCATCGCTGCTTTGATCTTTTCTTCGGCAATTTTTTCGATGGGATCCATCGTTGATTCTCCGGTATTGATGCGGCGCGGGCGGGTCGCGACCCTGCGCGGGCGGGTCACGACCCTGCGCGGGCGGGTTACGACCCTGCGCGGGCGGGTCACGACCCTGCGCGGGCGGGTTACGACCCTGCGCGGGCGGGTTACGACCCTGCACGGGCGGGTTACGACCCTGCGCGGGCGGGTTACGACCCTGCGCGGGCGGGTTACGACCCTGCGCGGGCGGGTCGCGACCCGCCCCTACGGTGCGCCAATGGCAAAACCACCGTAAACGCGGTTCCCTTGCCCTCCGCGCTCTCTAAGAGGATTCTGCCCCCGTGCTTCTGGATGATGTTGTAGCTGATGCTCAATCCCAAGCCGGTGCCCTTGCCCACCGCCTTGGTGGTAAAAAACGGGTCGAAAATTTTATTGCGGATGCTCTCCGGAATCCCCTTTCCGCTATCGCGAATTTCGATCTCCACCTCCGCGCCGTTTTGCCGGGTAGCAATCCGGATCTCCCCCTTTCCCGGGATGGCCTGGGCGGCGTTCAGCAGCAGGTTCATGAACACCTGGTTGATCTGCCCGGGATTGCAGGGCACTTTGGGCAATTTTCCATAATTTTTATGCACCTCGATGCGGTTTTTCAGCTCGTTGTTCAGCAGCAGCAGGGTGGATTCCAAACCCTCGTGCAAATCCACTTCCTTGTATTCCGCTTCATCCAGGCGGGAAAAATTGCGCAGGTTCTGCACCACGTCCTTCACCCGCTGGCTGCCCACCAGGGACTCGCCGATCAAGTTGTCGATGTCTTTCTGAATGAAGGCCAGGTCGTATTTTTGATCCAGCTCCGCCAGCTTCTCCTGCAACTGCTGTTGAAATTCTCCATGGGAAAGTTTTCCGCTCAAGGTTTCTAACAGTTCGCTGATGGCCCGGGTGTACTGCTGAAGCTCCTTCATGTTGGCGTACACAAAGCTGATGGGATTATTCAGCTCGTGGGCAATGCCGGCTACCAACTGCCCCAGGGCGGCCATTTTCTCGCTCTGGATCAATTGGGACTGGGTATCCTGCAGCTCCCGGAAGAGGCGTTCCAGGGTCTGGTTCTTGGTTTCCAATTCCGCCACGTACTGCTCCCGCACTTCCGCCGCGGTCAGCTTCTGCGCCAGGGCTTTGCTCTCTTCGATGTACAAATTGTTCTCGATGGCAATCGCCGCCTGGCGAACCAGGATTTCCAGGATTCCCAGGTCTTCTCCCACAAACTCACGCCCGTTTTCCCGCTCGCCCAACAGCAGCAGGGCGAACAATTTCTCTTTGCGCGCCAGGGAGAGCGCCAGGCGGGGCCTGGCCCCGGCGGCCGCGGGGATGATGTCTCCGGCGGAAGCAACATTGATCACCGCCTCCTGCAACAACCGGCTGATAAATTGCTGCGAAAGCGCGAAGCGGGTTTGTTCATCTTTCCAGTTGCCGGCCGCGGTTTTGTAGCAGGCGAGGGCTTCTTGCGCCGCCGCGCCGCCTGCCCCCGGTTCGATTTTTTTGACTTCCAGGGCGCAGCAATAATCCACCTTCATGGATCGCTGAATGGCCGCGGTCATTTCCCGGTACAGCTCATCGTTGTTTTTGATGAAAATCAACTGCTGGGAAAACTCTTGCAGCAGTCGCCGGTACCCGTAGCGCTGCGCCTCCAGGCGCTGGATTTTCTCATTGAACCCGCTGATGAGGATCATGAAAATGAGCAGCGCGCCAAGCTGCGCCAGCAGGATGAGCCAGGTCGGGTAACCGGACAGCAGCAGGAACAGCAAATACCCCAGCGCGATGGCGCCGATGAGGAACAGGGCGGTCTGGTTATTCTGCCAGTGGTAACGGCGGATGGAAAAAATGATGAAACCGCTGATCGACCCTACTACCATCCAAAACAGCAGCGCGTTCAGCCAGAACCCTTCCCGCAGCACCATCAGGGTCAGGTGCTGGAAGGCGCGCAGGAAGGTTTTGCGGGTTCCCCCGGTTTCCGAGACCTGGTACACCTTCCCGGGGAGCAGGTTCTGCAGGGAGATTTCTTTACCGGAGGGGAAGCGCACCCGGGCGGCATAAATTTGTCCCGCCGCGACCCCGAAGTGGGCGATCAATTCGCTGGCGGAGAGATAACCGGCGCTGCTGTTGATCTCGCGGTACCCCGCCAGGCTTTCCGGCGCTCCCGGGACGGCGCGGTAGAGCCAGATTTTTGCGCCCACGGCGTTGCGGTTGCTCTTCACCCCTTCCAAATGAAAGCGCAGGAAATTGGCGTTGTCGAGGGGATTTCGATAGAGCACGCTAAGGGTGTCTTTATTGGCCACGAAGAGGTCCAGGTCGCCGTCGTTGTCCATATCCGCGACCGCCGCGCCGGTGCTGTAGAGCACGCCGGCGGTCTGGGAGGGAACGGTTTCGGCGTAGGCCAGCCGGAATTTGCCCGAATCGGAATTCAGGAAGAGCAGATTCGGGCCGATGTTGGCGAAGAAAATATCCTGCCAGCCGTCGTTGTTGAAATCCGCGATGATGCTGCTGTAAGCCGGGTAGGGATTGCGAAGGCCGGCCGGTTCGGTAACGTCGGTGAATTCCCAGGCGCGGGCGTGCGGGAGAAGCTCATTGCGATAGAGCCGGGTGGAGCCGTCGCGGTCGGCCACGATCAGGTCCAGGTCTCCATCGTTGTCGAGGTCGCCGAAACTAACGCTGTTGCTGTTCAGGGGCAGCCGGGTATGGGGCAGGGAGAGCGGCGCCGGCTCGAAGCGCGCCCCGCCCACGTTGCGGTAAAAAACATCCGCGGCGAACCAGTTGCAGAGGTACAGATCCGGGTAATCATCCCCGTCCACGTCCGCGAAGGCGGCGCCCTGGCTGGTAGCTTGCAGATCCAGGTTGAAATCCACGCTTTTATACACAAACCGCCGCGCTTCTTTGTTGATGAAAAAGCGGTTCTGGTAGTGCTCGTCGGTGATAAACAAGTCCAATTTGCCGTCGCGGTTGACGTCCGCCCAGACGCCGGCGTTGCCGTCGAGGGGGAAATAATCTTCCGCAAAGGGGATTTTAGCCGGGAAATTCAGGTTCCCGCGCTGCTCGAACAGGTAAGTGGTCAACCCCCACCCCACGATGAGAATGTCCTCTTTGCCGTCGTTGTTGAAGTCTGCGGAAGAAGCGCCCAACTCCAGGTTCTGCTTCCCGGAGGCCATCAGGTTGCCGCCTAACCCGGAGGGAATAGTAAAATCCAGGAACGCCGCGTCCGCTCCCTGGTTGATGAACAGGCGATTCAGGTCGCGGAACCGCACCACATAGAGATCCGCCAGCCCGTCGCGGTTGAGGTCGCGGAAAACCACCCCGTAGCTGTCGTTGAATTCCGGGAGGTAGATTCTGTCCACCGGCACCCGGAACATATCCCGCGCCCAGGCCTGTTCGGAAAACGGCCGCGCAACCGGGGATTGCCCGGGCAGGGGGGAAATCCAGCACAGCAGCGTCAGGAGCGTTGCTGTGGAACGAACAGATTTGGCGATGGTAAAACCCATGTGTCTCCGCGGTTCAGAGTGGCCTGGTGCACAATACCCGATGCTCGATACTGGATGGGGGTTCGTTTTCATCGAGCAACTCCGAAAGGACCAGCCGGCATCGGGAAAAACAATTTAGAGGGGTAGTTAGGGGGATTCAAGGGAAATCTAAGCAGGTGCGACGCACTTCCGAAGTGCATCGCACCTGCTGAAAATAACCCATTTGGGTTATTTCTTTTGACGGCGCGAATCGTAGTTTTATATTGCCGGTCAATTAGCAGGCAGGTTGTCAGCCTTATTAATTGGCAATTGCCAATTAAAAATGGCGCTGAAACATTTCAAACATTTTCAGGTTATGTTTTCCCATAACCCGGAGGGCAAAATGTGGTTCACCCGGATTCTTCCGATCCTGCTCGCCTTGTTTATCTGCTACAGCCAGACCGTCTATGGCTTCGGCAAAAACAAGGTTCAATATAAATCCTTCCAGTGGAAGTATATCCAATCCGAGCACTTCGATATCTATTTTTATGAAGGCGGGCTGGGGATTGCGGAATTCACCGCGGCCGCGGCGGAAAGCGCCTACGTGCAGCTCCGGCGGGATTTCAATTACGACATCAAAGAGCGCATCGTCTGGATCGTTTACAATTCCCACCATGATTTCCGGCAGAGCAACGTGATCGATCCCTACTATGACGAATTCACCAAGGGGGTTACCGAGCTCTACAAAAACCGTATCGCTCTTCCCTTCGAGGGGGATTACGCCTTTTTCCGCCGCGTAATTCACCACGAGTTGGTGCACGGGGTGATGAACGACCTGCTCTACGGCGGATCGGTGCAATCATTGCTGATGGGGGAAGCGGTGCAGCCGCCATTGTGGGTTTCCGAAGGGCTGGCGGAATTCCAGGCCGTGGGCTGGAATACGGATTTGGACATGGCGGTGCGCGACGCCACCCTGAACAACTCCCTTCCCCCGATTCAGTACCTGGAATATTATTCACCCTACCAGGGCGGGGCCTCGGTTTTCAAGTTCATCGCCGATACCTACGGGCGCAAAAAAATCGGGGAGATTTTGCTCAAATCCCGCGGCAAGGTCTCTTTTGAAGGAGTGATCCGTTCTTCCCTGGGCATCGGCTATGAGGAGCTGACCCGGCGCTGGCATAATTATTTAAAGAAACAGTACTGGCCGGAAGTAGCGAATCGCAAAGAACCGGCGGAAATTGCCCGGCAGCTCACCGACCATACCCGCAACTCCAGCAACATTAACACCGTGCCGGCCATTTCGCCGCAGGGGGATAAAATCGCTTTCCTGTCCGACCGGAGCGGTTATATCAACATTTACCTGGCATCGGCGGTGGACGGGCGGATGCTCAAAACCCTGGTGAAGGGCAACCGTTCCGAGAATTTAGAAGAGATTCACGTCACCCGGCCGGGAATGAGCTTCAGCCCGGACGGGAAAAAATTAGTATTTGCCGCTAAAAGCGGGGCGCGGGACGCCATTTCCATCGTGGACGTCAAATCCGGAAAGATCAAGCAGTATTCCCTCAGAGACCTGGAAGGCGCTTATACAACCTCCTGGTCTCCGAACGGCGACGCCATTGCGTTTGTGGGCACACGGCGCGGGCAAAGCGACCTCTACCTTTTGAATCTGAAATCCGGAGAGGTCCGGCAGCTCACCGATGACATTTTCACCGATACCTCGCCATCCTGGTCGGCGGACGGGCGCAAGCTCCTCTTTACCTCCGACCGGGGCGATTTTCTGGATGGGTCGCGCCTGCCGGAGGATTTGCGCATGAGCCGGCACGACTACGAGCAGCGGGATATTTACTTGCTCGACCTGACCACCCGCGCCGTCGAGCGTATTACCGCCACTCCCTGGAAAGAAGCCAGCCCGCTGTTCTCCCCCGATGGTAAAATGATCGCTTACACTTCTATCCGCAACGGGATTTCCAATTTGTACCTCTACAAACTGGAAACCGGGGAAACCTACCCGGTTACCGACGTGATTTCCGGGATTCACAACATCCAATGGGACCGCAACGCCAATAAATTGGTTTTCAGCAGCCTTTATCGCGGGGGATATGATATTTTCGTATTGAACAATCCCCTGGAGTTGCCGGAGACGCATGTGAGCGATACCCGCTTCATCCGCGAGATGCAAGAAGAATCGCTGCCGGTGTATGCCCGGGATTGGAAACCGGCCGCTGCGGAATCCGAGCCTGTCAAAGAAAAGAAATTAGCAGGCTCCGCCCCTTTTGACTTTCGCAGCTATGTGTTCAAAGAAAACCGGAAACAGAATACGGTTACGGAGAAGCAACCGGTAACGCTGGCAGAAAAAACCTTTTTAGATAATGAAGGAAATTACAAAATCCGCAAATACAAATTGAAATTCAGTCCCGACGTGGTTACCGGAACCGCGGGGTACGATATCTTCTTCGGATTTTCGGGATATACTTTTTTCGCCTTCAGCGACCTGTTAGGCGACCACAAGATTTATTTGAACCTCAACCTGGTCTCGGACTTGAAGAACAGCGGCCTGAGCGCGCTCTACCTCAATCAGAAACGGCGTTTGAATTTCGGCATCGGCGGGTATCACCAGGCCTGGTATTTCAGCAATTTCGGGAACAATTACCAGCGTTACCGTAACTTTGGAGCAAACTTCCTCCTCGCTTACCCCTTCAGCAAGTTCAACCGCTTAGAAATGGGATTGAACTGGTACAACGTGGTATTGGAATACCTCACCTTCAATCTTCCCGATGAGCGGGTGAGCACCATCATGCCC
>JABWBP010000070.1 GCA_013360445.1 Calditrichaceae bacterium
GTGTTTTCACAATATCTGAAAAACGATAGTGTGAAAACACCTTTTTTTAAATCTAATGGTCTTTGCGGTGATTTTTTACTTAGGTTAACGGGAATGCGGATGGCCGGGAAACTTTTAAAACAGTTTCTTAGCCGCCCCGCAAATACCGCGTTGACAAATCCGCAGCCCGCCGGCCCAATTTCCCCGCAAAAAAATCGTTGTATTTTTTGGAGATTTTCTATTAATTCCCTCAAATATGGATTCAAATGAACTATCGTTATTAACCCAGGAGGAGCCATTGCCATGAAACCGCCTTTTCAGATTATGGGAACCGACCACGTGCTGTTCATCGTGGGCAATGCCCGGCAGGCGGCGCACTATTACCAGACCGTGTTCGGGTTCGAGCCGATTGCTTACAGCGGCCTGGAGACCGGCGACCGGGAAAAAGCCGCCTACGTCTTGAAGCAGAATAAGATACGATTCGTCTTCGTCTCGCCCTATAAAGCCAATTCTCCCTTAAACGTGCACCTGATGCTGCACGGCGACGGGGTGCGCGATGTGGCCTTTTGGGTGGACGACGCCCGCGCCGCCTGGGAGTACACCACCTCGCGCGGCGCTATCTCTCACCTCCCTCCCACGACCTACGAAGATAAACACGGCAAAGTCACCCTGGCCAGCATTCATACCTACGGGGACACCCTGCACACCTTCGTAGAGCGCAGTCGCTACGAAGGGGCGTTTTTGCCGGGATATGTTCCCTATCAATCGAAAACCAAAACCTGCCCGGTGAATTTGAATTTCGTTGACCACTTCGTGGGCAACCAGCCGGAGGGGGAAATGGTGAAAATCGCCGAGTGGTACGAAAATGTGTTAGGATTCCACCGCTTCTGGACCGTGGATGATAAGGACATCTCCACCGAATACAGCGCCCTGCGCTCCATCGTGGTCACCAACGACAACGAGCGCATCAAAATGCCCATCAACCGCCCGGCCGCGGGGTTGAAAAAATCGCAAATCCAGGAATACGTGGAATATTACAACGGCCCCGGGGTGCAGCACATCGCCATGGATACTAAAGACATTGTCAGCACCGTGGGAATGTTGCGGGAGAACGGGGTGGAGTTCTTAGAAACGCCCGAGACCTATTACGAGGTGGTCGCCGACCGGGTGGGCAAGATCGACGAGAACCTGGCGATTCTCCGGGAATACGGCATCCTGATCGACCGCGACGAGCACGGCTACCTGCTGCAAATTTTCACCAAACCGGTGCAGGATCGCCCCACCCTGTTCTATGAAATCATCCAGCGCAAAGGGTGCAGCGGCTTCGGCAAGGGCAATTTCAAGGCGCTGTTCGAATCCATCGAGCGCGAGCAGGCGCGGCGGGGAAACCTGTGAAAGCGGGGGAAGGGAGGGGGGGGGGGGAGGAAGAAGGGATTAAGGGATTAATGGATTGATGGATTGATGGATTAATGGTTGATTGGATTGATAAGAGAGCAAAGACCCTTCACCATCGACGCCATAATCTAAAGGAGGTATTTGCAATGGAATATACCCAACTGCGCAATCGAAACCGGGGGTATATGAAATTAGAGGTTTGGCAGACAAGCATCGAGCTTCATAAGTTAGTTTGGAAACTCGTTTATCAAGAGATCAAGTTAGATTATAAACTTCGCTCTCAAATCGCCGACGCCGCCCAATCTGTTTCCGGAAATATTGCCGAAGGATACAGTCGAAGATCCATTCGCGAGTACCTCCAACATCTGTACATTGCCCTGGGCTCCCTTTCCGAATTGCTGACAAGGATCATTGGGCTTAAAGTAATCGAACAAATTACCGAATCACAATTTTCGCAAATTGATTTGCTCCACTATGAGGTTGAAAACAAGCTCTTGAACCTGGTCAGGAGCCTTGAAAGTAAAAAGGACCAAGGAGAGTGGAATGAGCGAGTCTAATCCCGATTCCACAAATCCATCAATCCAATAATCCATCAATCCCTTGATCCACTGTCTGATTAGAAATAAACAAACTAAGGAGACTTGCCATGCCATTCTATATTCAACGGGGAAAACTCCCCTCGAAGCGCCATATCCAGTTTCGTTCGCCGAAGGGCGAGCTGTACCATGAGGAGCATATCAGCCGGGAGGGCTTTTCCGACGTCTATTCCAACGTGTATCACATCCACCCGCCCACCCGGGTGGCGGAAGTGGGTAAATTCACTCCCCTGAAATTGAAGGCCGCGGAAGACCGCACCCACCGCCACCGCCACCTGGAGACTTTCAAATTCCCCGCGGAGGGAAACTGGCTGAGCGGGCGCAAGGCCATCGCCTTCAATAACGAGGTGGCGATGTTCACCGCCCGCCCTGCCGAGCAGGCGGATTTCTTCTACCGCAACGGGATGTGCGACGAGGTGATCTTCGTACACTACGGCAAAGGAACCCTCTACAGCTATTTCGGGAAGCTGGATTTCGGCCCCGGCGATTACATCGTCATCCCCCGGGGCATTCTCTACAAATTCGAAATGGCCGGAGAAGATCACCGCTTTTTCATCGTGGAATCCGCCGGGCCGGTGGAAACTCCCAACCGCTACCGCAACCACTACGGCCAATTGCTGGAGCACGCGCCCTTCTGCGAGCGGGATTTCCGGGCGCCGGAATTCATGGAGCCGGTGGATCAACGCGGCAAATTCCGCTTCCTGCTGCGCACCAGCGAGGGCATCCAGGAATACTACCTGGCGCAGCATCCCTTCGACGTGGCGGGCTGGGACGGCTACTACTATCCCTGGATCTTCAATATCCGCGATTTCATGCCCATTACCGGAAAAATCCACCAGCCGCCCCCGGTTCACCAGACCTTCCAGGCCCCCGGCTACGTGATCTGTTCCTTCTGCCCGCGCCTGTTCGATTACCACGAGCTGGCCATTCCCGCGCCGTACAATCATAGCAACGTGGACAGCGACGAGGTGCTCTATTACGTGGAAGGGGATTTTATGAGCCGCACCGGGGTCAGCGAGGGTTCCATCACCATTCACCCCTATGGATTGGCGCACGGGCCGCAGCCGGGCCGCTACGAAGGCTCCATCGGCAAAAAGGAAACCCTGGAATACGCCGTGATGTTAGATACTTTCCGCCCGCTCATTCCGGCGCAGGATTCCCTGTTGGTGGACGATCCCAAATATCCCCTGAGCTGGATGGAAGACTAAGTAAATGTTTGAAAATTCGCCTGTTTGCTCAGGCAGGCCACAAAGCCACGAAGTCTCAAAGATTCACAAAGAAGCATTGAATTTCCTGGTGAAAATTTAGCAGCCTGTATCCTGGCGGCAGGCTTTTTGATCTTTCACAAACACTCTTGGTGAAACTTTGTGACTTTGTGACTTCGTGGCAAAAATTTGGACTTTTAAAACGGCTTCTTAGCGCTTTCGTGGCAGATTTTTGATTTTTCAAAACGCCCTAAAAAATACAGGCACGTTACCCAAACCAGGGAAGGAAGGCATGTCCAAACTACTTTTTTTCTGCCTGTTGCTGATCGGTTGGCTGATCATCCCCGGCGGCGCAGCTTTTAGCCAGACGGCTGCCCGGCCGGGGGACTGGCCGGCAGGCTGGCAGGCGCTGCCGCTGCACAGCTTTCCGGCGGAAATCGCCCCCCCGGAAGCGCGTTTTACCAAAGCCTCGGCCATCGATATCGATCCCGAAGGCAGAATCTACATTGTGGACCGCGACCGCCACCGGCTGCTGAAATTTGCCCCCGACGGCAGCCTGCTAAGGCAAATCGGCGGCTTCGGGCGCGGCAACGAGCAGTTCGACGACCCCCGCGACGTGAACGCCCGCACCACCCTGAACGTGTTCGTGGCGGATTACAACAACAACCGCGTGGTTCGCTATGATCGCAGCCTGAATTTCCTCGGCGCATTGAACGCCGGCTGGCCGGAACCCTATGATTTCGAGCGGGTGCGCAGTATTGCCATGTCCTCCCAGTACGACCTCTTCTTGCTGGAAGACGGAACCAAAAAGATCGTCAAGTTTACCCGCTTTGCCGAGCCGGTGGCCGCGTTCGGGGGCATTTATGAGACCTACGGCCAATTGTTAGACCCGCAGCAGATCACCCTGGACGACAACAGCAAACGGTTGTTCGTGAGCGACCCTGCGCAGCAAACCGTGTTAGTGTTCGATTACTTAGGCAATTTCATTACCGCCATTTCCCACCCGGCCCTGCAACAGCCCGGGGGATTGTTTTGGGGAGAGGACCGGCAGCTCTACGTCGCGGATCTGCAAAGCGGGGCGGTGCTGGTTTTTTCGGAAAATTTGAAATTCAGCGGGCGCATTTCCCTTCCGGAAAGCGCGGCGCCGCTGGTGGGCGTGGCGGTAAAACATGACCGGGAAAGCGGAACCACCCTCCTCTACACCCTGGAGCCGGCCCTCTGCCGGGTGTTTTCCCTGGAAAAAATAAAGCCTTGACGGATTGTCTTATCACGCAGCCTTTGACAATTTTCAGGGAATATGTGGTTTTAGCGCCTCGCCTGACCTCACCTAACCCCTCCCGGCGCTTCGCGCCACCCTCCCCTTCCCTCTCCTCGCGAGGAGAGGGAAGGGGAGGGTTAAGGCTTCGTCGTGAGCTCAGCCGAACGGTGGGGAAGGGTGAGGTTAAACACCAGCAATCCATCTTACCCTCTTTACTCCCCTTCCTGCACCTCGAAGCGGGTTACTTCCCCGCTTCCGGTATCATAGATCACGAATGTGGAGCTTCCGCTCAGCTCTCCCATGATCTCGCCGGGGTTGATCTTCAGGGTTTTTCCCTCGTATCCCGCCTCGTATTGGTGATTGTGCCCGTAGCAAACCACGTCGAAAACATCGGAGGCGGCGAGCATTCGCCCGATGGTATCGAAGTGGGTGACCGCAAAGCGCTTCCCGCCCAGCAGCAGCTCCGCTACCTCCCCGTGCAGGTGAACGTGCTCGAATTCGTCCGCGGCGCGGGTGAGGCGGAAGAGATCCCCATCGTTGTTGCCGAACACGATGTGGATGGCGCCGGAAAATCCGCTCCCTAAGTCGCGCATGATGAAGGGCGAGCAAAGATCCCCGCAGCAAATCAGCGCCTCCGCCTCCTGAACCCGGGAAAGCGCCCTTTGCAGCTTCCGGCGGTGGTCGTGAATATCGGAAATGACGGCGATTTTCATGGTCACGCTCCTTGAAATGTTGATTCGCTTGCTTTCGCCTGATCGTCAATCGCGGTAAAAATCGATCCAGCGCAGGGAGAACCGGGAAATTTTATCTTCCCGGAAAAAGCGCGGCAGTTGCACTTCAAAATAACCTTCCGTTAGCGGAATTCGGGAGTCGCCGCTCACGATGCGGATTTCCATCCAGTAGCGGCTTCCCGGTTTTAGGATTTCCCATTCCAGGGAATCGCCCCGGGCGACGCCGCGGCTCTGGCGAATCTCCCGCTCCCCGCTGCTGGAAACCGAAGCGAGCAGGGTTTGATCGCGGTAAGAAACCCGCAGCTCTTCCAACCCCTTCAAGTGCAGGCGCAGCAGCATTTTCTCCGGAAAACTCCCGGCGGTCAGGCGCACTTCCGCCCCGCCGATGCCGGTTTCGCTGAAAATATCCAGCGCCGCTTCCGCGCCGGTTACGGCCACCGTTAAGCGGTCCGAAGATTTCGGGGTGACAATGTTGAATGCCGGAGGCCGGTTGCGGGAAGAGCTGCAGGCGCCCAGGCCGACCAGTGCCAGGAAAACCAGCAGCATTCGACAATAAACGGGTATGGAGGTAAAAGGTGTACTATCACGTGACCTTTGAAAATTTTCGGTACTGGGCGTCCCCCTTGCCGCCTTTAACCTCACCCATCCCCACCCCAACCCTCCCCTTCCCTCTCCTCGCGAGGAGAGGGAAGGGGAGGGTGGCGCGAAGCGCCGGGAGGGGTTGGGTGAGGTTAAAGAAGCGCTGAAACCGCGCATTCCCCGAAAATTCTCAAAGGATAGGTGATAGTACAAGGTAAAAAGCATAGGTTCGATCCGCTTTACAGTTCAGCGAACGCCGCTTCAAACGCCGCCACGGTCGGCGGGTCGTACAGGCAAATGCGCACCTCTTTCACAGAAGCGCCCGGGTGGGTTTGCAAATACTCCGCCGCCGCGGCGAGGATGATCTCCGCGCAGCGCTCCTTCGGGAAGCCGAAGATGCCGGAGCTGATCGCCGGCAGGGAGACGGATTTGAAATTCTCCTCCGCGGCCAGTTCCAGGCTGCTGAGCACCGCGCTCTTCAATTTTCGATCCTCGTCGCCCTCTCCCCACTGCGGCCCCACCGCGTGGATCACGTATTTCGCGGGCAGCTTTCCCGCCCCGGTCAGCGCCGCCTTGCCTACCGGCACGTAACCGATTTTGTCGCTCTCATCCTGGATGATCTGCCCGCCCTTGCGCACGATGGCCCCGGCCACTCCCCCGCCGTGCAGCAGGCGAGAATTAGCGGCGTTGACGATGGCGTCCACTGCTTCGATGGTAATATCTCCCTGCACTAATTTGAGGGTTTTCCCGCCGGGGAATTCTTTGGCGGCGATTTCCTGATTGGCCATGCGGCGTTCCTCCATATCTTTTGCGGTTGAAATTTGCGCAAAATTATCCCCAAAATAAAGGGTTGTTTGTTTTCAGAAAAGTTCATATTTTCTTCGCGCTCAATAAAAGATCGGATCAAATTTTGGTAGTGCTAAAAAGGTAATGCCGGAGATTAATTAGGAGATTCCGGCATAAAGCCGGAATGACATAAACAACAGTAGTTTAGCTGTCATCCCGGATAGCCGCATTCGCGTTAACCTAAGTAAAAAATCACCGCAAAGACGCAAAGACGCAGAAGTTTTAGAGAGTTTTCGCCTGAAATTCTTCCTGATCTTCACAAAAATCAGCACTGTTTTCTTTGCGTCTTTGCGGTTAAAAATCCCTAAGGTTAACGGGAATGCGGATAGCCGGGATGCAGGAATCTTATGCCAGCATTAACGATATAGGACTACCACTCTTGTCCGGCAGTACGAAGAAGAAATTTTCAAAGCGAGCCAGGAATTCACCATCTGATAAAGCAATAATTTCTCTTTTTCGCCCCTCCCGGGTTTGCTCGGTTTGCACTCCCACCCGGGATTCTCCAAGAGGAATACAACTCCATGCGGTTTATCGTTCTGGAAGCGCAGAACGATGAGTGAGAATTTTATTCCCTTAAACCCCATCATCTATCCACATCAAACCAGGAGAAAACCGCCCATGTTTTCAATGAGAATAGTTTTTGTTAGCGTTCTGGCGCTGGCCCTGAATGTACTGCTGCTATCCGCCGCGCCGGGGCAGCAAAAACCCCTGCCCAACCGCCACCTGGAGATGCTTCCCGGGGAGCAGGAAGCGTTCTACCGCTTCGAGAATATGCGGGTGAGCCAGGAGACCGGCGCGCCCCTGGCGCTCTACCGGGTGAATTACCCGGTGCAGCCCGCCGCCCCGGAAGAGATGGCCCGCCAGTACCTGCGCGAGAACGCCGCCCTGCTGATGATCAAAGCGGATTTGAGCGACCTGCGGCACGCCGCCACCCGGGAAACCCCCGGCGGCTACCACGTGCGCTTTTTGCAGCAGGTGCAGGGCTACCCGGTGTACCGCGGCGATATCGTGGTCAATCTCGACCGCAACCATACCGTCGCTTTCGTGATGAACAGCTATAAACCGCTGGCGCGGCTGGATAATCCCGCGGCAAAAACCTCCCTGGTTCAGGCGGAGCGGCTCGCCAAAGGCTACCTGAACGTGCGCGGCAGCCTGCAGTTCGAGAAGCAGGAAACCGTGGTCTATTACCACAAAAACGTTACCCGGCTGGCGCACAAAATCACCGTGGTGCCCGCGGAGGATACCTTCGGGGAGTGGGAAGTGCTGGTGGACGCGCATAGCGGGGAGATTTTCCGGGTGGAGGATAAAGCGCTCTACCGCGATCCCCATCCCCGCACCCAGGTTCCCACCAACGGCTCCGGGCGGGTGTTCGATCCCGATCCTCTCACCCGCGCCCGGGCGCTCTACCAATCCGGCGGGCAGTTCGGGGACAATAACGACCAGGATACCGACTCTTTAGTGGCGCAAATCGTGACGCGTACCCTGCCGGATATCGATTTCAGCGGCGGGCAGTACCGCCTGAACGGTCCCTACGCGCAAATCGTGGATTTCGAAGCGCCTTTCAACGGCCTCTTCAACCGTTCGGACAGCCTCTGGCACTTCACCCGCAGCCCGGCTGCCTTCGAGGCCGCCAACGTCTATTACCACTTAGATCAATCCATGCGCTACATTAACGATACTTTGGGATTCGACCTGATGCCCTTCCAGTACGCCGGCGGGGTGAAGGGCGACCCCCACGGGCTGAACGGCGACGACAATTCCCACTACATCCCTGCCACCGGCTCGTTGGCCTGGGGCGAGGGCGGGGTGGATGATTCCGAAGACCCGGACGTGATCCTGCACGAATTGGGGCACGGTATTCACGACTGGATTACCGACGGCAACCTCTCCCAGGTGAACGGCCTCAGCGAGGGCAGCGGGGATTACTGGGCGGCTTCCTACAATCGCAGTACCGGTTTTTGGACCCCTTCCGATCCGCAGTACTACTGGGTGTTCCAGTGGGACGGGCACAACGAATTCTGGAGCGGGCGGATCACCAATTACACCGCCCAATATCCCGGGGGATTGACCGGGCAAATCCACACCGACGGGCAGATCTGGTCTTCTACCCTGATGCAAATCTGGGACGACATCGGGCGCACGGCCACGGACGCGAATTTCCTGGAAGCGCTCTCCATGACCAACGGCGCATCCAGCCAGGAGGACGCCGCCCAGGCTTTCGTGCAGGCGGATATCAACCTCCACGGCGGGGCGAATTTGTGGTCCATCGAGCAGCGCTTCACCCAGCGGGGATATAACATCACCGTACCGGTTCCCTCCATTACCCACACGCCCCTGGGCGATACCGAGGATTTGACCGGCCCTTACCCGGTGAGCGCGACCATTTCCGCGGCCTTTCCCCTCACCGAAGTGAAGCTGATTTACGGAACCGGCCCCGCGTTTACGGATACCGTGGCGATGGCCCCCTCCGGCAACGTCTATAGCGCGGCGATTCCCGGAACCGGCGCGCCGGCGATCTATCGCTACTACATCTTTGCGGCGGATTCCGCGGGGCTGGCCAGCACCAATCCTCCCGGCGCCCCGGCCAATTACCACTCTTTCACCGCCGGGCCGGATACCGAACCGCCGGTCATCGTGCACACGCCGTTGAATAACCAGGCCTACCTGCGCTGGCCGGCGGCGGTGAAAGCGCAGATTACCGACAACCTCGGAATCGGCTTTGCGATGGTGGAGTACCGGGTGAACGGCGGCGCGCTCGCCGGCTCCTTTGCGCTGCTGAATACTTCCGGCAGCGTTTATGAGGGTGTTTTCGATATCGATACCACCATGATCGCCATCGGCGATACCGTGGAATACCGCATCACCGCGGTGGATTCTTCTGCCCAGGCGAATTCCGCCGCCCACCCGGCCAGCGGCTACCACTCTTTTGCGATCATCGAAGCGGCGGGGCTGGTGCTGCTGATCGACGATGATCCTTCGGCGGATAAAACCGAATTCCGCAGCGAAAAAGGGCTGTCCAAACGCGATTTGGGCAAAAATCCCTTCAGCGCCTCCGCCGGCCTGATGGAAAACGCCCTGGCCGACGCCGGGTATTTAGTGACCGTGGAAACGCCCAATATCACCAATCCCGCCACCTGGGGCAGTTACGACCTGGTCATTTCCTCCAGCGGGATCAGCGAGAACAGCCTCAGCAACGCCGCGTATCGCAACGCCCTGATCGCTTATTCCCAAAACGGGGGCAAATTCATCATCGAAGGGGGAGAGGTGGGCTGGACCTGGCGCAACAATACCCAGGTGATGAACTTCCTGCTCCATGCCAGCACCTGGCACGCGGATAACGCCGGGGCGCTGCAGCGGGTCAGCAGCCAGGCCAACCACCCCATCGCCAACGTTCCCCACGCGCTGCCGGTCAGCATTCCCATCACCTACACCGCCTACGGCAGCGAAGACGCCATGCTGCCCAGCAACGCCTACGTCATCTACAACCCGGTGAGCCGCCCGGGGGACGCGGGCGTCTCGGTGTATGACGACAACGCCAATCCCCTCAGCGCGCAAAGCGTTTACTACGCCTTCAATTTCGCCCAGGTGAGCGACACTGTTGTGGCCAGGAAGCTGTTAGAGAACACCGTCGCCTACCTGCTGAACCCGGAAACGCTGCCCAACACCGCTCCCGCGCCCTTCAGCCTGCTCAGCCCCGCGGACGGGGATACCGTGGCTTCGGTGGATACTATCGGCTTTCGCTGGCGCGCCGCGGCGGATGCGCAGAACGATCCGCTCACCTACACCCTGCGCATCTTCGGGGGAAGCGCAAATATCACCGTCGGGAATATTTCCGATACCGCCTACACCTACACCGGCGGGGGGCTGGATCCGAATAGTCTGTACCATTGGACCGCCCTGGTCTCCGACGGGGAGTTCACCACCGCCAGCCCGGATACCTTTGCTTTCCGCACTCCCCCGGTAGTGGGCATCGGGGAGGGCCTTTCCGGGGTTCCCGGCGAATTCGCCCTGGGCCAGAATTATCCCAATCCTTTCAACCCCTCCACGGCCATCAGCTACCAGCTTGCCGCGGCCGGCGAGGTGGAGTTGAGCGTATATAACCTGTTAGGGCAGAAGATTCGCACCCTGGCGAAGGGGAAACAGGCGGCGGGTTATTATACCGTGAACTGGGACGGCAGGAATGACGGCGGCGGCGCAGCGGCGAGCGGGATTTATATCTACAAAATCGTGGCGGGAGACTTCACCGCTTTCCGCAAGATGCTATTGATAAAGTAGCCGCGCTGCGGTTATGAAACGAAAAATGCCGGCCTCGCGAGGGGCCGGCATTTTTTGTTTTGTTCTTAATGCCAATTGCCTGTTGAATGAATTTGGTTGATTTTGCCGCAGATTTTCACAGATAAAGCACGGATGAAGCCTTGTTTTAAAGCTAAAAATAACGTAACTATTCAGGCGTTTTGCCACAGAGGCCACAGAGAGCACAGAGACATAAAAAAATTCCTAATCAAATCACAAATACAGGGATATAAGGCTCTAATCTTCCTCTGTGGTCTCTGTGGCTGAATAGTAACAAAATAACAAAAATCCGCGCGAATCCGCGTTAATCTGTGGCAAAAATTTCAACCTGTAATTCGCAATCTTTATAAGCGAATCCCTGCTCAGCGCTTCTTCGCTTTGGCTTTCCCCGCCTTCGGTTTTTTGGGCGCAGCAGTTTTTTTCTTGCTCGCGCCGTTCATGTAGTTGGGCAGCTCGTTGAAGAAGTGCAGGGAGGTGCGAATTCCCCCGAAGAAGTTATCGAGGTTGAGGAATTCATCCGGCGCGTGGGCGTTTTCATCGGGCAGGCCGAAGCCCAACAGCACCGTATCCAGCCCCAACATCTGCTTGAACTGCACCACGATGGGAATGGAGCCGCCTTCGCGCTGGTAGAGGGGCTTTTTGCCGAAGCCTTTTTCCAGCGCCGCCACCGCCGCCATTACCCCGGGGCTGTCGATGGGGGTGATCGCCGGCTCCCCGCCGTGCAGGTCGCGCACGGTTACGGAAACGGTCTTGGGGGCGATTTTCTTGATATGGTTGGTGAACAGTTTGGCGATTTTCGCCGAGGTTTGATCCGGCACGATGCGCATGGAAATCTTTGCCGAGGCTTTGGAGGGCAGCACGGTTTTGGCGCCTTCCCCGGTAAACCCGCCCCAGATGCCGTTGCACTCCAGGGTGGGGCGCGCCCACACCCGCTCCAGGCTGGTGTAGCCTTTCTCGCCGTAGAGTTCTTTCACGCCCAACTCTTTGGCGTATTTTTTATCGCTCCAGGGCAGTTTTTTGAAGGCCTCGCGCTCTTTTTTGCTAAGCGGGCGCACGTCGTCATAGAAGCCGGGGATGGTGATGCGCCCGTTTTTATCGTGCAGTTGGGCGATGATCTCCGTGAGCGCCTGGATGGGATTGTGCACCGTGCCCCCGAAGGAGCCGGAGTGCAGGTCTTTGTTCGGCCCTACCAGGTCGATCTGCATGTAGGCCAGCCCGCGCAGGCTATAGCAGATCGAGGGAATTCCTTTGGCGAACATGCTGGAATCGGAGATCAACACCAGGTCCGCTTTCAGCAACTGCTTGTTCTCTTTCACGAACCCGGCAAGGTGCTCGCTGCCGATCTCCTCTTCGCCTTCGATCAGCAGTTTGATGTTTACCGGCAGGGAGCCAACGTTCTTGAGATAGGCTTCTAAGCTTTTCAGGTGGATGAATACCTGGCCTTTGTCGTCTGCGGAGCCGCGGGCGTAGAGTTTCCCGTCGCGAATATCGGCCTGGAAGGGCGGGGTGGTCCAAAGCTCCAGGGGTTCGGGGGGCTGCACGTCGTAATGGCCGTAGAGCAGCACCGTGGGTTTGCCGGGAGCGTTCAGCCAGTCGCTGTACACGATCGGGTGGCCGGCGGTGGGGAAGATCTTCACGTTTTGCAGACCGATCTTCTTCATGTGATTGGCGGTCCACTCCGCGCAGCGCTTCACGTCGCCGGCGTTCTCCTTGCTGGTGCTGATGCTGGGAATAGCTAACCACTCCTTCAGCTCCGTTAAATAGCGGTCTTTGTTCTGTTCCAAATAAGAGAGCAGTTTCTCCATAGGGCGGTCCTCCATCGCTGGGTTTGAATGTGGGTAACTGTTCAGCTTTCGCCGGTTTCCGGGGATTGGGCGGTTGCGCTATTTGCTTCATTGATAATCGTTTCCGCCCAGGCGACCACGCGCTCGGCAATTGCCAGCGCCTGGCGGTAATCCTCTTCGACAGCTTCTTCGGGGAAACCGGGATAACGCATTTCTACTGCATATTCTGTCAAATCTGCCGCCGCATCCAATTCTTCAAGCCAGGGTATTCCCGAGGTTTTTAACAGGGTAATCAATTGAGAGATGTTGTGGACGTAGGGGAAAATTACCCCGCAATGTAATAAAACCCCTTTGATCGACTTCTCTACTGCTTGCTGAAGCTGAAAACAAAGATCCTCCCAAAGGATATCTTCTGTTTTGAGGGTGCGCGCCAAACTCAAGTTGCTGCGGGCTCTTGCCAGCCAATCCTGTGGGGAGCCAAGATCGTTTCCTTCAGGCGGCATAGATCTCTTTTCCTTCTTTTAGAGCCGGATAATAAATAAGGCTGAAATTATGGCCATAGTTGTGAAGATCGCTTTCCGTAGCCACAATGATGTCAACTGCCAGGTCTAAACCGATTAAGTTTCGATAGATCAGCTGCGCCGTTTTTCGCCGCTGGGTTCCCTCCGGCATCACCACCAGCACGTCCAGATCGCTGTTCGGCCCCATCTCCCCGCGCGCCGCGGAGCCGAACAAGATGATTCGCAGGGGGTGGGCAATCTCCACGATGCGCTGAACCAGCTCCTGTATTTTCTGTTCATCAGGTTTCAGCATAGATAATCTTACCTTCTTTCAATATCGTGCGGTAAATCAAACCAATATTATCTCTGTGTCTCTCCAGGTCAGCCGGGGTTGCTACAACAATGTCGAAAGGTAAAGTCAGGTTGTTCACCGACCGGTAGAGCTGCTGGGCGGTACGGCGCCGATGCGCGCCTTCGGGCATCACCACCAGGATATCCAAATCGCTGCCAGGACGCATCTCTCCCCTTGCCGCCGATCCGAAAAGAATTATTTGCAAGGGGTGGACGGCTGCAACAACCTGTCGAATGAGATCTTCTAAAATTCGGTTATCCGGGTTCATAATTCTCTATATCCTGCTCCAAAAATAAATTACCAGAAATAGAACTCACAAACAAGCCCGTTCTGGAATTATACTCCTTAAAAACGCTAAAAATTCCTCACAAACCCGGCATAAAAGGCCATCGCTTTCACCAAATGCTCCACCGGGATTTGCTCGTAAGGGCTGTGGGCGTGTTCCTCTTTGCCGGGGCCGAATCCGAAGGTGGGAATCCCGTGCAGCCCCATGGTAGCGATGCCGTTGGTGGAGAAGGTCCACTTATCTACTAAAGGATTGGCGTTGAACAGCTCCCGGTAACTCTCCACCGCGGTTTGCAGCAAGGGGTGATGCTCTTCCAACACCCAGGTGGGGAAATACTTTTGCATCGGGAAGACCTTGCCGGTGTAGCTGGGGACGGCATATTGCTCCAGCCATACCTTTGCCTGCGCTTTTCTGAAGGCGGGCAGGCTGCGGATTTCCTCCAGGGCGGTGTCGATGGTCTCCCCGGCGGTGAGGCGGCGGTCTAAATGAATGGTGCAGGAATCCGCCACCGCGCAGAGCGAGGGGGAGGTGGATTGGATCTCGCTGATGGTAACGGTTCCCTTGCCCAAAAAGGGATCGTCTTTCAGGCGGGTATTCAGCTCCTCGATTTCTTGAATGATGGGCGCCATCTTGTACACCGCGTTCACGCCCCGCTCCGGCGCGGAGCCGTGGCAGGAAAGCCCCTCGGTTTTCACTTTGATCTCCATGCGCCCGCGCTGCCCGCGGTAGATGTTCAGGTTGGTCGGCTCGGTGAGCAGCACCGCGCCGGGGATAAATTTTTCTTCCTCGATGATGTATTTCCAGCACAGCCCGTCGCAGTCCTCCTCCTGCACCGTGCAGGAGATCCACAGGGTCACGTCATCCGGCATCCCGATTTGTTTGAGGATTTTCCCGGCGTACAACGAGCTGGCCAGCCCCCCTTTCAGGTCGCAGGCGCCGCGCCCGTAGATGATGCCGTCGCGGAAATCGCCCTTGAAGGGATCCACCTCCCAGAGGTCCGGATTGCCCACGTCCACGGTATCGCAGTGGCTGTCGATTGCCACCACCCGGCGGCCGCCGCCGATGCGTCCCAGCAGGTTGCCTAACCCGTCGATGCGGATTTCATCGAATCCGATCTTCTCCATCTCCGCTTTGATGCGCTGAATGACCGCCCCCTCCCGGCTGCTCAGGGAGGGAATGGCGATGATCTCGCGCAAGAATTGCGCAACTTCCGCTTTTAGGGATTGGGCGAGCTTGAGGATTGGGTTCATGGTTTTGCTCCTATTTCTCTAACAGGTCAGCTATGCCGGGGAATGTCGATCAGTGAAATGTTGGAAATTCGTTTAAAATGTTTTTGATTCAAAGTGGCTAATGGGAGAGAATTGCTGATGGCAGTCGCCGCGATCTATAAATTTGTTCATTGACTCATTGTCTGGCTTTTTCGATTTCTGCAAGATCGGCTTTGCTCCAAACCGAAGTAGTCAGAAGTTTTTGAATCCATTCTTCTTTTGATCTCTTGCTCCCATTTTCCTTTTCGCCGACAAGGGTTTGAATAAGCGCCAATATCGCTTTTTTTTTGGAAAGGGGGAGTTTTTGCAACGATGTGAGCATTTCAGTTTCTATGAAATTCCTCATAATTGTCTCCAAATAAACCAATGAACTCTGAGAGGAAAACTACGGGAAATCGCTATTCGATGCAAGTTCTAAGTTTCATTTCGCGCAAGAGATACCCAACTTCCGCATCCGGCATATCTTCTTGAAATATACCGGAAAAAGATAATCACAAAGGGGGGAGGGTAAAGGTGAAAAAGATGTTGGGGGGGCACTCTCATAGCAAGGCGGGTGTGAGGAGAGATTTTGAAAAAGTAACAACTATCCCATTCACCAAATACGCGAAAAGTGGGAACACAGGTCAAACTCAGAACCAATGCTTCTTGGGTTTTTTGTAAAAATTATCTGAACATATTTTTGTTTTCATCTTTTTGACAGGTTTATTATATTGATTTTGTAAAAAAGCTTAACTTCCAGGGAAAATATGAAGAGACCAGTCTATATAGATTTATTTGCTGGATGTGGTGGATTATCATTGGGCCTAATGAATTCCGGCTGGAAAGGTTTATTTGCAATTGAAAAAAGTAAAGATGCTTTTAAAACTTTAAAACACAATTTAATAGATAAAAAACACCATTTTGAATGGCCAACCTGGCTCCCTATTGAAAACCATTGTATAGATAAACTTATTGAAGAATATAGAGACAAGTTGGAAGATTTAAAAGGTTATATTGATCTAGTGACCGGGGGGCCGCCCTGCCAGGGATTTTCATCGGCTGGAAAGAGAAATGAAGATGACGAAAGAAACAAACTGATCGACTCCTATGTTGAGTTCGTTAAAATAATCAGGCCCAACCTGCTATTTTTTGAGAATGTCAAGGGATTTACAAAGGGTTTTAAATCAAATGGAACAACAGGAAAAATATATTCCAAATATGTATGGGAAAAATTAAAAGAACTTGGTTACAGCGTTTGCGGGGAAATTTTGGACTTTTCTGAATTTGGAATTCCCCAAAGAAGGAAACGATTTATACTTGTTGGTTCACTACTTGGAGAGGCAAAACAATTCTTTGAACGCCTTGTTGAAAGAAAGGTAGATTTCTTAAAATCTAAGGGTTTGAATCTTAATGTTTCTATGGAAGATGCAATCTCTGACTTGCTACAGGAAAATGGATTCATCGATTCTCCTGATACAAAAAATTTTAAAGCGGGTATATACCCTGGGATAAAGAGTGGTTACCAGAAATTAATGAGAGAGGGCTTTAACTATACTGGGCTTGTTGCGGATAGCCACAGGTTTGCTAATCATAAAAAGGAAACGAGAGAAAAATTTGCGTATATAATTGAAAATGCTCCACGCAATGAAGAACTTGGTTACCTCCTACGAGAGAAATACAAAATTAATAAAAGAACCGTTGTCTTACTGGATAAAAACTCAGTAAGTCCCACATTAACCACACTCCCGGATGATTGTATCCATTATTCGGAGCCTCGAATATTAACAGTAAGAGAGTATGCCAGGATACAATCATTTCCGGATTGGTTTGAATTTAAGGCACAATATACCACCGGAAATACAGCAAGACGTAAAGATGTTCCCAGGTATACCCAAGTGGGTAATGCAGTGCCACCTTTATTTAGTGAACAATGCGGGTTGATCTTAAAAGAGTTGATAAAAAATGGCAGAAAATCTACAATTCAAAGTTAGTTCTGCTCTGAAAAATATCATCGGTCGTGAATTGATTACAGACGATTTCATTGCTGTATTTGAACTGGTGAAAAACGCCTTTGATGCATACGCTAAAGAGGTTAGGATAATCTTCAGGGAAGATAAAATTATCATTATTGATGACGGCAAGGGAATGGATTATGATGACTTAATAAATAAATGGCTTTTTTTAGCATATTCTGCAAAGCGGGAGGGCGAAGAAGATAAAGGTTTCGAGTCGAATGGTTTTAAAAACTATAGAGATAAGATAGAAACGAAAAAGTTTTATGCCGGGGCAAAAGGAATTGGCAGGTTTTCATGCGACAGGTTAGGCGATGAGTTAAAATTAATTACCAAAAGAGCTGCCTCGAACTCTCGAACCGAACAACTTACTATTAATTGGAAGGATTTCGAAGTAGATGCAAAAGAAGAGTTTATTAATATTCATGTCAAACATGAAACTTTAGAGTCAGTTGAATATTCTGGATTTAAACATGGCACTATTCTTGAGATTTCAAAGTTGAATTCAGATTGGCCAAGAGAGAAAAAGCTCGAATTAAAACATTCCTTAGAAAAATTAATCAACCCATTCGATTTATTCGATGGTAAGCTTCACCCGGGGGAAAAAACCTTCACTATACTTATTGAATCGGAAAATGATCTTGAACAAGACCAACTTGAAAAGTTAGAAAGAAACAAGGTAAATGGTCCTGTACAAAACTTTATATTTGAAACTCTAAATCTGAAAACAACACAAATTAGAACCGAAATTAATGAATCAGGAGAATATATAACAACAGAATTGATCGATAGGGGAATTCCTATTTATAAAATCAAGGAGAAAAATAAAACCTCTCCCAGGCTATCAAATATAAAATATCATTTATTTTATTTAAACAGGGCCGCAAAAATTAATTTCAAAAAAGTAATGGGTGTTGATTCTGTTTCTTTCGGCTCTGTCTTTTTATATCGAAATGGATTCAGGGTTTATCCATTTGGAGAAGAAAAAGAAGACTCTCTTGGATTAGACAGAAGAAAACAACAAAAGGTTTTTCAACTTTTAGGCACAAGAGATTTAATTGGACGCATTGAAATTATTGATGAGAGTAACATTTTCAAAGAAACATCTAGCAGGGATGGTGGCTTAATAAGAACTCCAAGTTATTATCAGTTGGTAGATATATTTTACGAAAAGTGTCTAAAAAGGCTTGAAAAATATGTTGTAAGCATCCAATGGCAATTGGAAGAAGATAAGTGGCGAGAAGATTTATCAGTACTTAATAATTTAGACACCAAGACAAAAATTTTGAGGCTTATTTCTAATCTTGCGGATTCGAAAGATATTGTTTTGCTGGATTATAATAAAAACTTTCTGAATATAATTGAAGAAAAACTCTCCGAAGCAACACCAGAAGTTTTTGAAAATCTAACTAAAATAGCAGCCAAAACGAATGACAACTCCTTAACCCAGGAAATAAACAAAGCCACCAAAGAATACGAGAGATTTAGGAAAGCGGCAGAAAGAACCATTCGAGAAGAAAAGGAAGAAAAGGCAAGAGTTGAGGAAGAATTGGAGGAGAAAAAGTCAGAAAATATATTTTTAAAGTCGATTGCTACTCGCGATTTCGACCAAATGATTGGTATGCTTCACCAAGTAGGTATATACGCCGAAACTATTGATATTCACCTTAACCGGTTATTTAAAAAAGTAAAAAATGGATTACATATTGAGGCACAAGAATTAAGCGACGTTCTACAAAAGATCATATTTGAGAACAATAAGATTCTCTCTTTTGCAAGATTTGCATCAAAAGCAGATTATAAGCGTGAGGAACAGCTGACAAAAGAAGATTTAGTTTCTTTTATTAGAGAATATGTCAAAAATATAGAAGAAAATTATAGGGTTTTAGGTTTATGCTTGGAAGTAAAGGGTGATCTTAATGCTAACTTTATAAAGCAGTTTAAGCCCATCGAGATAATGATCATTGTAGATAATTTCTTGAGTAATTCTAAAAAACACGGTGCACGAAAAGTTGAATTCTTATTTCACAAAATATCCAGTAAAGAATTAGAAATAAGAGTGAAAGATGATGGAAAGGGTTTAGATAAAACAATTGAAAAACCTATTGAAATTTTTGAAAAAGGTTTTACTACTACTGCAGGATCCGGTCTTGGCCTGTTTCATGTTAAGCAAATCTTAGAAGAGCTAAATGGTTCAATCAGTCTAAACCCTGAACTAGAAAAAGGAATTGAATTTATTATAAGGATTTCCCAATGAGATTGGATTATAAAATATTATGGTTCGAAGATGAGAAAGGTTGGTATGAAGCTATCTTACCTGATATTAGTGATTTCCTCGCAGAAAAAGGATTCGAGTTGGACCCTTATAGACAGGTTAATGACAGTGATCTTGAGACGATAATTGATGAAGACAAGTATGATCTGATCTTGATCGATTACAATCTCCTGGGGGGTGAAAAGGGAGACGTAGTTGTGGAAAAAATTAGAGATCACAAAATTTATACAGACATTGTTTTTTACTCTCAAAGCGGAGAGAAAGTGGTAAGGGATGCCGCAAAAGAAAAAGGACTGGATGGGGTTTTCTGTGCAGATAGAAAACGAGAGTTGTTTCTGGATAAAGTTTTTAAAGTAATAGAGACTACTATTAAGAAAGTTGAAGATTTAAATAATATGCGTGGTTTGGTTATGGCATCTACCAGTGAGTTAGATATTAAAATGGAAAGGGCTATAATAGAGATATTAAAAATCTTTCCACCGGTAGATGCGGATAATCATAAAGAAACCATAAAAAGCGAATTCCTTGAATCATTGAATGATAGAATAAAAAAGATAACAAAAATTGATCCTAAAAGTGATATCGAGACTTTGATTAAACTAATAAAAGAAATCGGTTCGTATCATAAATGGCGAGCGATGAGAAGATTATGCAATAGTCATAAGGAATTGAAAGAGTTTGAGCCAATTCTATCTTTATATCAAAAGGAAATAATTGATAAGAGAAATATTTTGGCCCACATTTGTGAAGAAATTGATGAAAGTGGGAAAAAAATATTGCGAAGTACTTTACCTGGTCATGAAAAGTATGAATTCAATGAAACAGAGGCCGGAGAGATCAGGAGGCAATTGAAAACATATTTGGAAAATTTCAATAAGATTCTGGAAAAGATTCAGTAATTTTTAGCCATCCTTAGCAAAAGTTTCCTTAAAATAGTTGCATTTACTCCTCAGCACGCATTTATCGCACAGGGGATTTTTTTTACATATAAGAGTTGCAAAATCAATTATAGCCCAATTAATTAATTTGGATTCTCGGTGATTTACAATTTTTCTAGATAGTTCCTGCAAAAAAGGATCATCCCTGATATCGACTAATTTTCTTGGTTCAAAAAACCTTTCCAATACTCTTGCCATATTGACATCGAGTAATGGTTGTGGTTCATTATGTATTAAGAGCAAAATTGCGTTGGCAATATATTGTCCCACAAAGGGTATTGATTCCAGCTTCTGCCTATCTTTAGGAAATCTTCCATTTCTCTTAGCCATTTCCTTGGCTAATTCTAAAAGACGATGTGAGCGCTGTTTGTATAGCCCGAGAGGTTTAAGATATTTTTCTATATCTTTTTGTTTTGCATTTACAAGGGATTTCCACGAAGGATAATTTTTAATGAACTTTGGATAGAACTTGGCAACGGTTTCTGCCTTAGTTCTTTGCAAGAATACTTCTGATACTACCTTTTGATAGGTTGTTAATTTTTTATCTCTCCACGGAAAAGCCCTACCATTTTCCTTGAACCAAAACAGTAGTTTCTCTTGGAAATATTTTATCCGGTTCTTATTTGTTCTAGCCATCATTAATAAAAACTATCCATTTAGTTTAATCACCAAGGCTAACTTAGATAGACAAGTGATTTACAACAAGACTTTAAGAAACCTTACAGTCTTTCTCGTAAAATCAGCCAATAATCTCCGCCCTGAATTTCCCAAAACATGCGCAAGAGTTCCCCAACTCTTGCTGATGTTTCCCCCACTTCCCCGCGCCAAATTGCACAAAACAAGCGCCTCTCCCGGAAAAAGCCTCCCCAAAGCCCCCCAGAATACTCAAACACCCTGCCTGGAATACGGCAGTCAGGCAGGCAAAACACCAAAACACTCTTTATTTCCCCGGCTGAATCCAGAAAGCCTCCCAGTCGTTTTCTAATCGCGCTTTCATGCGCAGCAGCTCGAAATGGCGGTTGGGGTTCAGGAGCGCGTCGCTGCGCGCTAACTCTTCTTCGATCCGGCGCAACAGCATCTCGCGGTTGAATTTGGCGCTGTACTGCTGCTGCGCCTTGCGGAAGATACCCCAAAAAGTCTGGCCGGCCGCCCGGCTGCGCAGCAGGCCCCGGCCATCTAAGCTGTCCAGGGTGCGCCGGAAAAGGGAAAAACTGAGCGGGGCCGCCGGGCGGGTTTGCACATAGTGCAGGTACAGCTCCGCCGGGGTGCGCCCCGGCGCCTCCCAGAGCAGGCTGAGCAGTTGAACGTCCTGCTCGTGCAAAACCAGCTCCCCGGGCAGGCGAACATTTTTGCCGGATTGGGAACTCATCGCCCGGCTCACCGCGGCAGAGGAGAGCATCAGGGGATTGGAGCCTTTGGCCCCCTCGGAGGACATTTCCCATTGCGCCTCATCCATCAAATAGCGCGACTGGTGCTGGAATCCTTCTCCGTATCCCCCGGGATAGAGCGGGGCGGAGAAGCGCAGGTTCAGATCGAATTGGCGGCGCCATTGCGGAGCGATTTGCGGCGCGATGCGGAATTCCAAAGGCCGGAGGAAAGGGTCTTCCCGGTCCCAAATCCACAATTTTATCCGGGCGGCGGCGACCTGTTCCGGGGAAAACGGCAGGGCGGCGCCGGCGCTGTCCGGCGGGGCCTGCCCCGCGGCGGGGGAAGCGAGGCTCGCCAGGAGCAGGATGATCGGCAAAAGGTTTCTTCTCATTGTGGAACCGGAAAACACGAACGCAAAACAGGGGATCATCATATGAAAGAGCCGCAATCTCGATTATGCAACCTCATCCCGCTTTGGTTTGAGCTTCAGCCAACTTCTCGCTCAACCAGAGATTGATCAACGTTTGGGAAGATATACCTTGTTTATGGGCATATTCGCTCAGTTTACGCGCTAATTCCGGCTCCAGGGCGGTGAGGAACACCCGGCGCTGGAGATCGACTTCAAAGTGCGCTTCCCGGGTTAAATCCCAGTAATCGCCCAGGTCATGGGTGTCCCAAAATTCTGCTGCTTCTTCAATGGTTTTGAAATGCTCGGGAATCGGATCGCGTTTTTTATTTTTTGCCATAACGCCGTCTCTCTTTTTTTGTCATGTCTCTGGCGCTAATTTCAATAAATCGGAAGAGAGGTTTGTTTTCGAAAACTTCTTCCACTTCGTAAATTTCAACATGATGTTTGAATTTCAAGCCATTTTCACTTTTTCATTGAACTCCCGGATCAACCCGTCAATCTCTGCAACCTGATCCCGGATGCCCTGCCAGTAAGCGGGATAGTCGTACCACTGGGCGTTCAGCTCCTCCAACTCCCGGCCCTGCTGCTCGATCCAGGTGAAATATTTCAGGTTGTGAATGCGCTTGCGGTCGTAGTAGGAGAGTTCCAGCATGTTATCGGCGGCTAAGCCGAGCAGGTAGCGATGGTGGTCCCGCAGGGCCAGTTCCCGGGAGTATTCGCCGAATTCTTCCCGAAGCTCCTGCACCCGGCTGGAATAGAGCTCCATAGAATCGGTTAAGATCGTGAAAACAACGTCGCGTTCGGTCAGCTCATAATATTTGGCGAATTTGATGGCGGCGATCAGGTTCCCGATGCCGGAAATGCCTAACAGCGGCAGCGCCTCGATCTGCGCAGCGCTTAAACCGGTAGCGCCAAGATACGCCTGCCCGGCCGGTTCGTTGAACAGGCGCAGGGCGTTCATGCAATTATTATCATCCACCGCGATCACCATATCGGTGTTGCGCAGGTTGTGAATCCAGGGCACGTGCTTGTCGCCGATGCCCTCGATGCGATGCCCGCCGTAGCCGTTCACCAGCAAAGTGGGGCATTGCAGCGCCTCCGCCGCGGCGATTTTGCAGGAAGGGAATTTCTCTTTCAGGTAATCGCCGGCCGCCAGGGTTCCCGCGGAGCCGGTGGCGCTGATGAACCCGGCAAAGCGGCCGCCTTCGCCCCGCCCCAATGGGGCCAGCTCTTTTTCCAGCGCCTCCGCAATCGCGCTGCCGGTAACGTGATAGTGCCAGAGGTAGTTGCCGAATTCATCGAACTGGTTGAAAATCACGATATCGCTGCGGGTGCGGCGCAATTCCCAGCACTTATCGAAAATTTCTTTCACGTTGGATTCGCAGCCCGGGGTGGCGATCACCTCTCCGGCGATCTTGCTCAGCCACTCGAAACGCTCCCGGCTCATCTCCTCCGGCAAAATGGCGATGGATTCGCAGGCCAACAGCGCGGAATTATAGGCCCCGCCGCGGCAGTAATTCCCGGTGGAGGGCCACACCGCCTTCTGGAGGGTCGGGTCGAATTGCCCGGTCACTAACCGGGGCACTAAGCAGCCGAAGGTCGCCCCCACCTTGTGCGCGCCGGTAGGGAACCACTTGCCCACTAAGGCGAAAATCCGCGCTTTCACGCCGGTGAGCGCGGAGGGGATTTCCAGATAATTCACCCCGTTAAAACCGCCCCCGCGCTCCTTCGGCTCGTTCTTCCAGGTGGCGCGGAAGAGGTTGAGGGGATTCACCTCCCACAGCCCCACGTTTTTCAGCTGCTCTTTGATCGCGGGGGGAATTTTACCGGGGTCCTGCTGCTCCGCAAAAGTGGGGATGATGATGTTTCGTTCCCGGGCGCGGCGGACCGCGTTCTGCAACCCTTTTTCGTGGACGTCGAGGTTGATTCTCATGGGGAGGCTCCTTTCGGGCGGCGATGGTTTATAGTGAATTCATGGTCCATCAAATGGAAAATGAAGATAACCAGGGAAGGGTTGGCAGTAAATGAGAAAAAATATCCGCCGGGTGATCTTCTGGCTTGCAATATATTGGGGGTTGGAAAACCGGTGGTGGTTAATTTTGACTGACGAAAGGGTCTCATAACCCGCATTTTTTGTTTAACCCCGTTGGGGTATGGGGGCCATTTTCTCATCACACATTATGTAACCACTACCGGAAAACCATCCTGAACATAGAATCGCTGCCATGGGAAACCGGGGATTATCTGAAAGCCAGAAAAAAATCCTGGTTGTATTGATCCACGTCCCGGAATTTCAAGCGTTGAATTTTTATTTGGCCCGCGGCGCCGGGCTGATCCTTTACTTGTCCCATAGAACTTCCCGGGATGAAGACTTTTTCAGCCAGGAGCAGTTTCAGCCGGAGCATTTCCTGGCAGCCTTATCCGGACACTTTCAGGTTCAGGTTCTATCCAGGGAAAAGGGAACTCTTCATCTTAGCCTGGATGGCGTGCTGTGCAGCTTTTTCCATTACCCCTATGCCCTGATTGAAAAAAACCTGATCGATAATATGCCGGTAACTTCGATCCCTGATATTGCCGCCATGAAATTGAGCGCCCTGGTTTTAACGCAGCAGCAACATTTTGCGACTCCGAACGAAATCTCCTGCTTGAATGCGGTAGATATACACTCCACTGGCAAAATCAGTAGCTTCCCAGGACATCGCATAGTTTCCGGCTGCTAATTTTTCATTTACCAGTGTTGCTACCTCCTGACCAAGAATGTTATATACTTTCAACGTCACCTGCGCGATGGTGGGAATGGAAAAGGGTATGGTGGTAGCAGCGTTGAAGGGGTTGGGATAGTTTTGGTTCAAAGCAAAATTGAGCGCAGCCGGTCCGGTCGTGTTTTGAATGGATACCGGGGGCCCACCCCCGTCAGTTGTTCTGAGCATAATTCCTACTGGACCGACGGCAAAACCAGTGTCAGGGTTTAGGAAATAAACAGAATTCAAATAACAGGTACCGGCAATGTATGGTTGTCTAAACCAACTCACTCCAGCATCGGTAGTTTTGTAAATTGATCGTTCTATGCAGCTTTCACCGACGGCATAACCAATGGAATCAGTAGGAAAATGCAGATCCCAAAAAGTAGTTATCACACTATCTAAACTCATATACCAACTCTCCCCGGCATTGGTGGTTTTCATAATTACACCAAAACTGAAGCCGTGAGGATCGAAGAATCGCCTTCCTGCAACAAAGCCAGTTTGTGCATCAGTAAAATAGATCGATATACAGTCGTGGATACTATCAGAACTGGGACTAACACTGCTCCAGTTAAATCCCCCGGTAGTCGTTTTCCGAATTGATCTTCCGTTCCCGACAACATAGCCGGTGTCTATCCCCGTAAAATAGAGTGAAGAATAGTTCGGCCAGGTCAGGGTAGAAGTTTGTGCCAGCCAGGTTTGCCCGCCATCACTGGTTTTAATAAATGTGAGACCTTGCCCGCAGGCGTAGCCAATACTGGGGTTAAGAAAGTGTACAGCCCCAAACCACCTGGCAGCCGGCGGTACCTGCGAAACCCAATTTGCGCCGCCATCGGTTGTTTTAAGAATCGTGGCGCTATTCTCTAAACCACCCACAATGTAGCCGATGAGAGTATCTGTAAAGAATACCGAATGCAATGTACTGTTGGTATTGGAGGGAATGTTGTACCAGGAATTCCCGCCGTCAGTAGTTTTTATAATAGTGCCATTTGTTCCCACGGCGTAGCCGGTGTGAGAATTGATAAATTGTACAGACCTCAAATACTCAGAGGTCGGAACCGACAGCACCTCCCAACCGGATTGTGCAAAGACACAAAAAGAACTGCTAAGTTGTACATACATTGCAGCCCAAAGACTCAATCGTATATAATAATGGTTTTTGCAGCTCATATGAACCTCCTGAAAGTTATAATATTTTACCCAATCTGAAATTTAGCCGGCTATGGTTTACAACCGCTCTCGGGAGATGTATTAACGCACCAAAGTCATTTTACGCGTTTGTACAAATTGATTTTCTACAGACAACCGGTAAAAATAAATGCCACCGCTAACATGCACACCTTCGGTGTTCCGCCCGTCCCACTTCACCTCGTAACGCCCCGCCGGCTGCCGCGCCTGTACCAGCGTGCGCACTTTTTGGCCCAGTAGATTGTAAATCGCCAATTCCACATGGCTGAGTGCTGCTTGCCCCTTCGGGGATAGCTGATAGCTAATCGCTGTCCCCGGGTTGAACGGGTTGGGATAATTCTGATACAGAATGAATTTCCCGGGCAGCGGATCGCTTCTTCCCGCCAGGGCAACCGGGGGGCCGACGGCCATCTCCACCAGCCAGGTGATGACCGGCTGGAACGGGTCGTTGGTATAAAAAATGATCTCCGCATTGCGCAGGTTGTTCCCCCCGGCGCCTTTAATACCGCGCAGGGTAACCTCCAGCAGCGCCGGCGCGCAGGGCGGGAGGCTGCCGGCGTTGGGGGCAATGCTCAACCAGTGGTAGCGCTCGTATCCCAGGGAATAAGCGACCACAAAATCGTGCCCGTCCCCCGGCTGCCGATTGCTGCTGTGCACCGCCAGCAGGGCGAGCTGGTCGTCCACGAAGCGCACCGTTGCGCCGCCGGGCTGGTCGTTGGCGGCGGGATCGCCGTTCATCTCTATCCCCACAAAAGAGACCCCGGTAGGCTGCCCGGCGTTGGGATCCCATTGCAGCGCGGTGCAATTGGGACCCTGCGGGGGGCCGTCGGCCGCCCAGGTCCACAGGAAAGGGCCGCCCGGCGTCGCATCATCCCATCCCATCCCGTTAATCGGCGGCCCGCTGTAGGGAAATTGATTGACCATGGCCCCGTTGAGGTTCAGCACATATACGGAACCGGACCATAGTGAAGTCCACAAGTAACCCAAATCCGGGTCGAGTGCAAGCCCCTTCAAGCTCGATATCGGAAGGTTAACCATCCCCAGCACGCTGCCGTTGAGCAGATCAACCTGGTAGAGGAGGGAATTAATATTGCCGAGGAGAATTGCGAGATCAAAAAGCGTGACGTCGCCAAATCCGAAGAGATTGCCGCCCGGCTGAAAAAAGGATTCGAGATAATTCCAGTCCTCATCGAAGCGGTAAATCTTCGGGGCGCCGGAGACCGGATCCGCCCCGGCAATCCAGAAATTGCCGCCGTCGAACTCCACGCCCCGCAGCAGGTTGTCCTGCGCGGGCGTAAGCGCGGTAACGTCCAGGGCAAACAGGGTATCCCCGAGCGAACAGGAGGAGGGGCGGATATTCTCATCGGAATAAACGATTTCGGATGACCAGTCCAGAATTCCCCCGCTGGCGTTAAGCACCTCTATTTGAAGGGTCAGAGAATCTCCTTCCGGAACCGTTTCATTGATGGAAAAGGGAAGCGGGGAGGGCGGCCAGTAGGAAGAAAAGGGCCAGGGGAGAACGGTCACGCGCAAATAAACGCTGACCGTATCATGGAGCGGGTCATTGTTAACAATTTGCAATTCCCCTTCGTGATAACCGGGCGCGAGGGCTATAAATGACATTGAAACGGTTACCCCGTTCGCCGGGGGTATCTGGAAGGGCGGATCGATGCTAAAGGTAAACTCAAAAACCGGGTTGGCGCTGAAAAAGCCGTTGATTTGCAAGGGATCGCCGCCGAGGTTTTGAATCTCTATCTCTCCCCCGGCGGCGCTGCAGACAAAGGGAGAACCGAAATCAAGGGTGTCCGGGGAAACGGCGATTTGGGGATCGCCGCGCTGGTTGCCGGCGAATGTGGCCTGGCTCTGCAGAGCCGGCAGGGTAAAAAGCCAAACAGCTAAAAGAAAAAGGATCAAACGGGATAAATCGAAATCTTTCATATTTGCCCCCGGGTTTGTGCAAGGAATACGGTTGCGGCAGCAGCAAACATTTTAAGCGCAACGACTGCTGTCACGAAACCAAATCCCAATTCCGGTGAAAAGCTGCCTCTCGCTAACGAATTAGAAGCATCTTGCGGCTCTGAACAAAACCATGCCCTGAGCCTGCCGAAGGGTCACCCGCCCGGAGCCGGTAAATGTACACCCCGCTGCTCATCTCACGCCCGGTCTCATCCCGCCCGTCCCACTTCACCTCGTAACGCCCAGCCGGCTGCCGCGTCCGCACCAGGGCGCGCACTTTTTGCCCCAGCAGATTGTAAATCGCCAATTCCACGTTACCGGCGGCGGAGAGTTGATAGCTGATCGCTGTCTCCGGGTTGAACGGATTGGGATAGTTCTGAAATAACCGGTAATCCGCTAACGCCCCCGGCGGTTCTTCGATCCCCAACCCGGGGAGGTCAGTCTCCGCAAAACTGCCCCAGATTTGCCATTGCCCGTCGCGGAAGCTTTCCCAGGCCAGCCAGGCTTTGGCCATATATTGGCTGGCCTCCAGGTAGGAAAATTCGGAGAGGGCGGGGTTCTGGTCTATCCCGGGGTACCCGGAGATATTCCTGACCGTAACGGTATCGTACAGAAGGTCGTTGATGTAAATTTCCGGGGCTTCCGCCGGGTTGGCGCTTTCGAACGCGAAATAGAGCGGGGGGTAAAAATAGCCTTTGGAAATGATGGGGACCTCTAAGGCGGCGGGGCGAACTTCATCATTTGGGCTGAATACAAACAGGGTGGGAGTGGGAAAACCTATCCACTCATGGAGATTCATAATATTCCAGTCGCCGCCCTCTTTATGCTGCCAGATCAAACTCAAGGGCAGCCCGTTACTATAGCGCGGCAAACGATTGTCGCCGTCGGGGGAGAGCAGCTGCGGGGCGCTCCAGGAACCGGAGATGTTCCTTCCCCGGCGGTATATCTTGAATTCGCCGCCCTGTGGTTTTTGATAAGCCACTGAATGATCCCAGTATGCGCCGGCAATGGTCGGGTTGGCGCTTCCCGAGCTGTCAACCGGTTCCGGGGCGCTCCAGGATAAATTTGTCAGGGAGTAGCGGGAGTAGTAAACCGCGCCGTCTCGTTCCCACACCAGCCCGCTTTCCGATAAGGCCGGGTTTATGTCGTCGCCCGGGTCGGTGGTGATCTGCCGGTAATCCAGGAATTGCCCGTTTTGATAGACGATAGAATACAGATCGAAATTGCCCGGCTGATCGGATTGCCAGACGATCAAAATCGCCCCATTATACTCCAGATAAGCGCCTACCGGTTTTTGGGAAAATCCCCCCGCGGCAAAGGGATTCACGGCGATCTCGCTATCGGGATCGGCCACGTATTTCAAAAAGATCTCCGAATGGCTGCCATAATCCCTTGCCCACAAAAGCACATTATAATTAACTCCATCAGCATATACTCTCACAAACGAGGGGTTGCGGTTATCCCCAATCGAATCGCACAAAAGCTGCGGAGAACTCCAGGGCAGATGTCCCTGGGCGAAAAGCAGCCCTGAAAACGCAAGCATGATGCCCGTTGCTATTTTGAGTTTCATAGCGCCTCCTATGTTAATGGTTGTTATTAATCGATGCTACGCGCTGAGCATGATTCGGGGATAAATCCCCTCAAAGCTGTGCAAGAGGATTCACAGTCCCCCGCGATGAATCGCGGGGCTATTCAATTGTTTATAAGAGGCTTGAATAGCTCCGATCTTCAGATCGGGGATTGGTTGAATATGTCAACCTTTCCATAGTTTTGCAGGAATTTATCCCTGCGTAATGAACTTTGCGTAACATCAGTTATTAACGCTTTGCCGCCTGCTCATCTTATGAGCAACATCTTCCGCGTCTGGACAGAGTTCCCCGCTTGCAGGCGCAGAAAATAAACGCCCCCGGAGACTTCCCTTCCGGCTTCGTCTCTCCCGTCCCATTGCACCTGGTGTAACCCGGCAATTTTTCTCTCTGCCGCAAGGGTGCGAACCTTTTGGCCTAACAGGTTGAAAATCTCTAATTGCACCCCCGCCGCGTGAGGCAGGTAAAATTCAACGGTGGTTTCGGGGTTGAAGGGGTTGGGGTAGTTTTGAAAGAGCTTGAACGAAGAGATCTCTTCCCCCGGGGGAATGCCTAAACCCCAATCCGTCTCCGTAAAGCTGCCCCACACCTGCCATTTGCCGTCGAGAAATTTTTGCCAGGCGCACCATACCCGGAATTGCCGGGTTTGCCCCTCGGCGTAAGAAAAATCCGAAAGCGCGGGCAGCGAATCGACCCCGGGGTATTGGGAAACATTGACCAGCGACCCATAGAGCAGTTCATTGGCGTAAATTTCCCCATCGCCGTTTACGTCGCTTTCAAACGCAATTAATGTAGGAGGCTCAAAATCTCTTTGGGTAATCCAGAGAAATTCAACCCCCTGCACGTTCGTTTCGTTGCCGGGACCGAAATTCAAGTTGCCCGTGGTATGCCAGAGGGGATCATAGCTCATAATATCCCAATCCTCCTGGGCGTTCTGGCGGCGCTGCCAGAGTATCGAGAAATGCCAGCCCGGTACCAGTTGGGGCAGGCGATTTTCTCCCGAAGAAGCAATTGCCTGCGAAGGCTGCCAGCCTTGCCCGGTAAACCGTTCTTTAAGATAGATCAATGAATCCTTTTCGTATGCTGCCAGGGGTTCGTAGTCGGAGTAAAAGCCTACTACCGGGCGGCCGGCGTTCAGGCTGTCCAAAACGATTTCATCGCTCCAGGTGGAATCCGTGGAGGAGTATTCGCTGAACAGGATTTTGCCTTCACGCTCCCAAACCAGGTAGTTCTTACGGACGTTGGGATGAATATCATCCGAGGCGCCGGTAGTCACCTGAATAACGGGATCGAACTGCCCGTCCCGGTACACGACCGAATAGAGATCTTCATTTCCATTTTGGTTCGACTGCCACACGATCAGAACGTAATCCGGGTGCGGATAGTTAAAGACCATCGCTGCGGATGGATTGGTCGCATAAACGCCCGGCAAATCCGCGGAGAGGGGAATCTCGATTTGCGTATTTTCAAAGGATTTGAAAAAAATGCGCGAGCGGTCGCCAAAATCCCGTTGCCATAACAGCATGTTGAAAACATTCGAATATTCGTTAATATCCTTGACAAAAGCCGGTTGAAGATTATTGGCGGTGGTATCGGTAAGCGGCGCGGGAGCGCTCCAGGGCATTTGCGCCAAAGAAAAACTTGTTAATACAAGTAAAGCAAAAAAGAGCAGCCGGTTTTTCATGTCGCATCTCCTGTTTTTGGTTTTAAGTAAAATTTGCCCTCCCTCATCGTAACAACACCATTTTCCGGCTCTGCACAAAAACCTGCTCTGAGCCTGCGCTGCCCCGGGTCTGCCGCGGGGTCGAAGGGTTGCCCGCTTTCAACCGGTAGATATACACCCCGCTGCTCATCTCCCGCCCGGTCTCATCCCGCCCGTCCCACGTCACCTCGTAGCGCCCCGCCGGCTGACGCGCCTGTACCAGTGTGCGCACTTTTTGCCCTAACAGGTTGTAAACCGCCAATTCCACATGTCTGACGGCTGCCTGCCCCGTTGGGGATAGCTGATAGCTGATGGCTGTCTGCGGATTGAACGGATTGGGATAATTCTGCTCCAGCACAAAACCTTGCGGTAGAAGTGAAGGCGGCTCAGCAATATCCACCAGCGGATACGGCGGGGTTCCGCCCAACACAAAACGCACGCTGTCCTGCGGGGTCAGCGGTATCCAGATGCTAAAGGTTTTGGTCATCCATCCCGCAAAAGAGGCTCCCATAAAGTTACCATGCCGCAATTTAAGGGCGACCGAATTCGGAAGCAGCGGTGAAGCAATGAACTCCGTTTCCAGATAACTGCCGTTCAGCGCGATGATGATTTCCCAATCGGATATATCCTGGTCCTCGAAATCATCTATCAAAACATTTCCCAGGAAAATGTTATCGATCCAATCGGCAACTTCCATGGTATTAATTCCCCCGCCCCCAATCGGCTCTATGGTAAACTGAAAAACCGGGGTGTCCAGGAAGTCGATGCCGGTTCCCCGGAAGCGCCCCAGGGGAATTTCATAGCCATTCCAGGAAGTATCGCGATAGGCGCGCAGACGCCATTCGTCGCCGTCGGTTTCGGTTAGTACAATATCCAGCGGCCCGCCGATGGGATCGAGCGGGATATTGACGGCGGCGGTATCATTGGCCTGAACCTCCACCTGCGCCACAATAGTTTGAAATCCCGCCGCCGCTATGGTCACCCCATATACGCCGGGATTCAAGCTGTCGGCAAAAAAATACCCGCCGGTATCGGTCTCAGTATCGAATAACGGGATCGCGCCGATTCCCCAGCCGGGAAGGGCGTCGGTAATCCGCCCCGCTGCCGCCCCGTAAGGGTTGGTAATGATGGGATTGCCTTCTACGCGATAGATGAGGTGATTGGTCTGGTCGGCGATCCAGAGGTGCTGCCCGTCCCAGGCCAGGCCGTTGGCGGCGCTGCCGCTGTTGGGGCAGGGAAAGCTGGTGATGATCGCGCCGGCTTCGGGGTCGAACTGGTAAATGGTCGCCACGCCGCCGGTTCCCTGGTTATTGGCGCACCAGATGGTATTGCCGTCCCAGGTGAGGCCGAAGGGGCTGTCGCCGGGGAAGAGGAAAAAGCTCTGCAAAACGCCTGAGGTATCCACGGCCAGGATTTTTTCATCCGGCGCGCCGCTATCGGCAATGCGAAAAGCGCTCCCGTCCCACTCGACGCCGATATTCTGCGCCGCGGGGATGGGCAGGGACTGAATCACGTTCCCGTTGGCATCCAGTTTTTTGAGGGTATGATCGCTCACCACCGAGACCCAGAAATACCCATCTTTGAAGGTAAGCCCCAGCGCCCCGGTAAGCCCGGTACTCACCGTGCCCAACACGTTGCCGTTGGCGGGATCGATCTGGTAGATGTTATGATCGGCCAGCCCCAGCAGGTAAAGATAGGTTCCGTCCCAGGCCAGGTCCGCCAGGGAGTTGGTGGGCGAATTCAGGGTTTGCAGCACCGTGCCCGGCTGGGCCAATGCCGCGGGGATAGAGAACATAAAAATGGCGAGAAAGAGGTAACGTTTTTTCATAGTTACGCCTCCGGGTAAGTTTGTTGGGGTAAATAAATAAGACGGCAGGAAGTTTATAGGGCTTAAAAAACCGGAATAGACTTAAGAGTTCCATAGCATCTCCCGGGTGTTATGGATAACCGGGTAGAATTGCACAACAACGATAAGCAGGCGCCATTCCCCTGCCGCAATCTATATTCTATGAACTTCTCGTCTTTTTTGAGGATTCCGTTCCCGACTTGGAGAAATATATTCAAATTTAATGCCAAACACAACGCAGTTTTGGCGCGCCAGCGAATTGCCCGGCAGATAAGCGATTCCGCCGGCGGCGGCTCTATAATCTAAAAACAGCAGGGAGCCGGCTCCGGCAAATCCTGCGCACCGCAAGCGCAAGATTTGCGCCAGCCCCCCTGATTCCACTCTCAAACTTTAGAGATTAGCCCGCTCCACGGTGAAACGGAATACGGAATACGTAATGCGTAATAAGTATCGAGACAATGGCGGGGCTCTCAGCGGATCAGGACCATTTTCTTAAAAATACTGTATTGCCCCGCTTTGAGCCGGTAAATATAAATGCCGCTGCCAACTTCCCGCCCGGCCTCATCCCTCCCGTTCCATTTCACCTGGTAGCGCCCCGCGGGCTGGCGCGCCTGCACCAGGGTACGTATTTTCTGGCCCAGGGAGTTGTAAACCGCCAATTCTACATAGCTGAGTGCTGCCTGCCCCGTTGGGGAATTCTGGAACAAACGGAAGTCCGCGGAAGCATTCTGCCCCGGCAGAATTCCCGTCATCGGCTGGAAGAGGTACACCCCATTGTTGGGAGTGGCAAAAGAAATCCATTCTTCCGGCCCCGCTTCCAGATCCACCACCGGCCCCGGCGCAGGGGGGAGGTCTTGCTGCCAATTCGCTCCCAAATCATTGCTGCGAGAAAAAAACGCATAAGTAGTATCAATGCCATTTCCCCCGGCGATATACACCGTAGAAGGCGGGATAAAAATCACCTCTGTGATGGTTACCCATCCGCCGCCATTGAATACTTCTTCCCAGGAAGCGCCCGCGTCGGTGGAGCGGAATACGATATTATAGCAGGCCGCAAAAATGGTCTGGGCGCTGTCGCCTGCAAAATCCAGGTCCGCCACCATACCAAACGGGGAGATGTCCTCCCAGGTCTCCCCCTTGTCGAGCGATTTGATGAGCAGAATCCCGGCAAAACCGTCCGAACCGCCGGCCAGCACCACGTCAGGATACTCTTCGTGAACCCGCACCGTGCGAATGTCGCCCTCGATGGTGGCGGTGTACACCGGGGTCCAGGGCGTGCCGTCGCCGGCGCTGCGATACAGCGCCCGGTTCCCCGCCGCAAAGGTTTCCCCGCAGATAAGCGGGGTGGGAAAACCATCTAACGCTGCGATGGCCTGGGTGAGGGTATCACTAATTCCCAGGCTGTTGGAGGCAAACGGCTGCCCCGCCGTGCTGCAAAAAATGTAATCGGCGCTGCCGGGGTTGGGCGTCACCCCCGCGCTGATAATCCAGGGAATCGGCCCCGGCCCATTGTGGGCATAAACGCTATTCACCCGCAGGGTATCCAAGCCCAGGAACACCCAGCCGGTATCGGTGGGCGAAGGGGTATCCTGGTAATACACCCCCTGGTGATCGGTCCCCACCGCCAGAACGGTTTGATAGACGTCCAGGGAGGTCACCTGCTTATTCTCCAGCCCCAGGAATTGCAAAAAAACCTGGGCGGAGGCGCCGCCGGGCAGGAGGCTGCCCAGGGCGATAATCCATAGAAAATTGAGCATGATTCTCATGGGATTGCTCCTCAGGTTTGTGGTGTTAGAGCAAGAGTGAAACGGAATATGGAATACGCAATACGTAATGCGTATTCCGTATTGGGCCAATGAACGGGCTTTCAGCGGATCAGGACCATTTTCTTAAAAATACTGTATTGCCCCGCTTTGAGGCGGTAAATATACACGCCGCTGGCTACCTCCCGCCCGGCCTCATCCCTCCCGTCCCATTTCACCTGGTAGCGCCCTGCGGGCTGGCGCGCCTGCACCAGGGTACGTATTTTCTGGCCCAGGGAGTTGTAAACCGCCAATTCTACATAGCTGAGTGCTGCCTGCCCCGTTGGGGAAGAACAATGCGGATTGTTCGGGTTGCAAACCTGGTTCTCCGGCAATCCCCACCGGGGGCAGCACGTTTTCGTACAGCAAATCCGGAAGCCCGATGGGAACCCCGGCGCCGAGGGATTCGGGAGCGACGGAGATGAAAATATCCGCGTCGCCGTCGCGCTCCATATCGGCAACTGCGGTGGAAACGTTGAAATCGTTGATCGGGGGCAGGTGCGCGGATTCATCGGAGAAGAAACCGCCGCTGTTGAAATAGAGAAAATCGGGAGCCGGCCCGCCCACTACCACGTTGATCATGAACAGATCTGCAGAGCCGTTGCGATCAAAGTCGGCGAACTCCGCGTCGTTATTCCAGATCACCGTTTCCGGGGGGAGGCGCAGGGCGGTTTCGTCGGAAAAGTAGCCGCCGCCGTTGTTTACATAGAGCACGTTCAGGGCTTCCTCTACAAAAAAACCGACGTCAATGGAATACAAATCCACCGCTCCATCGTTGTTGATGTCGGTTGTCTTCAGCAACTTGCTGGTTCGCACGATCTCCGGCATCCGCGCGGCGGTTTCATCGCCGAATGTGCCGTCGCTGTTCTGAATAAACACCGCATTGCGCCCGCTGAGGGTGTCGATGGGGTTGCCCTGGGGATCGGTAATGATAAAATCCCCCAGGCAGGCCAGCACAATATCCGGCAAGGAATCGCCGTTCACGTCGGTTAGCAGCGCATCGACGGCGAAATATTGAGTTAAGGGGAGGGCGGTATTATCCTCAAAAAAATGGCCGCTGCCGTCGTTCAATAACACGAAAAGCGGCGTCTGAAGCAGCGGCCCGGCAAACCCCGGTAAGGCGGTAAGCAGCAAATCCGGAAAAGCGTCGTCATTGATAAACCCCCAATCCGCATTGTAATAAATCGCGGGGGTTTGGGGCAGGTGGGTAAAGGAGACGTCCGTGAAAAACCCCTGCCCGTCGTTGAGCAGCAGCTTATCGGCGTTCAACGCCGCGCTGGAGGCGTCATCGGCGGCGAGATAGATGTCTAAGTCGCCGTCGGAATCGGCGTCGAAAACCGCCAGGTCATTCACAAACAGTTGCAGCGAAGGAAATCGCGCCGCGGTTTCGTTGCTGAAATGCCCGCTGCCGTCGTTGATGAAAACCTGCGGTTGTTCCGGAGTGGTAAAGGTATTGATCCCTAAGATAATATCCGGTAAGGAATCCCCGGTGACATCTACAAATTCCGTGAAGGCCGCCGGGAGGGAATCCCCCGGCAGGTGAGTTTGGGAAACCTCGTTGAAATAGGGCTGGCCGAAGGGGGCGGGAAATTCCGGCGAGAATTCGCTATCGCGGATTTGGTAGAAATAATATCCCGCGGCCAGGGGAATGCGTCCCCCGAAAATCTGCTCGCCGGAAACGTCTCCGCTCGAAGCTGCGAAATCCAGCGGCTTTTCCCATACCTTTTTCCCGGTGTGGCTGAATAACAGGAATAACGGGTGCGAGACGGTTTCCGGGAGGGGAAAACGAATTTTCAGCGCGGCAGGATTTTCCCGTTGAAGCGGGGTAATCAAAATGATCCCGGCGGATGAGGCGGGGGAGGTAAAGCTGGATGATCGCTCCGCCGGCATGGCAAGAAGCCCGGCGGCCGGCGGCAAAATCGCCAGGAGCGGCATCCCGGCGAGTAAAATACGATGAACCGATAGCAGAAACTTGCGCATAAGATGCTCCTTTCCGGTTTCGAGGATTCGCCGCGACGGCGATTTTCTCCTCTTGGCAGTGTTTACATTCAAATCTCATGCCTGTCGTAAACCGGTTCCGGGCGGAAGTAATGCGCGCGGTAACAACCGTTCTATAGCTGAAAGAATCAACCTTTGCCTGTATGATAGCAGCCGCGTGAGGAGGAGATAGCAGGGGAGAAATCGTCAAGAATTCGATAGACTGTCGAAAATCCGATAGCAATAACTGATGTTACGCATTTTACCACATGGTTCGATAAACTCACCATGCAAAAGCCACAGAGAACACAGAGTTTTAATCGCCTTTTTTAGCGTTTTTGCTTCTCAGCGCGGTCTCAGATTCGTAACTATTCAGGCGTTTTGCCACAGAGGCCACAGAGAGCACAGAGACATAAAAAAATTCCTAATCAAATCACAAATACAGGGATATAAGTCTCTAAATTGAATAGTAACTCAGATTCAATAAATACTTGATTTTCTCTGTGCCCTCTGTGGCTCTGTGGTTGATTTTTGGTGTCTGCGTAACATCAGGCAATAATTAAAATTGCGAAGATTTGTACAGAGCGATTCCTTTTCCCTCGGCATACTTTTTCACCTTAGAATCGCTAACCATGTGCGTAACCAGAATTGGAAACAAATGCGGGTGCACTCCCTGCAGCCGTTTGAGTTTTTTACGAATAAAAGTATCAACGTCGTTTCTGGAAAGTTGGCTTTTGCTCTCTCCGACGATCAAGATTTCTTTTCCATTTTGCTCTGCCCGGCCGAGGATGTTCACCTCGATTTCATTGCCGGTATTATCCGGGATGTAATCCCTATCCAGTCTTCCTCGAATCTTGATCTGGAAATCCTGCTCCAGTAAAGCGGGCAGGGCTTTATAGGCTTCATTTTCCAGGGTGTAACCCACCGTGGCGGAAAGGCCGCCTAATTGCCGGCGGGTCTCTTTGTGTTCATCCGCCAAAGCGGCCAGGGATTTCTCGGTGCGTTTCTGGGCTTCGGCCAACTCTTCTACCCGCGTTTCGGTGCGTTTCTGGGCTGCGGCTAATTCTTCCACCCGCTGTTCGGTGCGTTTCTGGGCTTCGGCTAATTCTTCCACTTTAACGGTGAGGGAATCTAACCGTTGTTCGGTGCGTTTCTGGGCTTCGGCCAGTTCCTCGACTTTAACGGTGAGGGAATCTAACCGTTGTTCGGTGCTGGGCTTCACCAAGATCCCGCACGATCTCCCGCAGCTCGCTAAAATCTGCCTTGGTGACGGTATTGGCAAGCTCGCCGTAGATATATCCCATCATCTCGGCAATTTTAAGCGCCGCCTCCGGCTCGAGTTTCTCTTTTAGTTCATTATAGATTTTCAGCGTGTCTAACATAAGCTCTCACGGCTATCATCTTAAATTTCATCTTAAATATACTGAAAACCCTGTCGAAATGAATAAAAAATTTGCGAAAATTTCTGGAAAGCCGTATAATCTCAAAAATCATTTCTAAAGGAGCTCTGATGAATTACCGTCACTCACATACAGCCGCTGCGATACTCCCGGGCATTTTCGCAGCGATTATAATCGCTTCATGCCTGCTGATCTCCTGCCGCTGCGAGCTAAATCCCGCTGCCCACCCGAAGTGGTTCGAGCAAGGGCCGGGGCCGATCATCTCCGGGCAGGTGGAGGGCATGGAAGACCGCCCGGTGGCGGGAGCGGTAAAATCCATTGCCCCGCATCCCCGGGATCAGAATATTATTTACATCGCTACCGTAAACGGCGGGGTGTGGAAAACCAGCAACGCCTACGACGATTTTCCGGAGTGGGTTCCCCTCACCGACCACCTGCCCAGCCTGGCTATCGGCTGCATCGCCTTCAGCCCCCTGGATGAGAATTTCAATACCCTGTTTGCCGGAACCGGCTCCTTCAGTAGCGGCGCCCGCGCCGGCGGGCCGGCCATCGGAATTTATAAGACCGGCAGCGGCGGGTTCGTTTGGGAAACCATCGGGCAGAAAGACCTGGCGGGAATTCCCATCCGGGAAATCATCCCCGCCGCGATGGAAGGCAACGTTGCCGGGGAGCCAATTCTGCTGGTTGCCACTACCCAGGGAATTTTCCGCAGCATCGACGCCGGGGCAAATTTCAACAACGTATTGGCGGGCAACGTGACTTCCCTGGTGGGCGATCCCAATAACGCCAGCCAGTTTTTCGCCGCCATTCCCGGACAGGGAGTCTTCCGCAGCACCGATGCTGGCGCTACCTGGCAGGCAACCGCTGCCATCAATGATCCGGTAGTCGCCAATGCCGTCTCCGCTAAATTAGCGGTCAGCCGCACCCCGGAGCCCGGCGGCAGCCCGCTGTATGCGGCGTTTTCCCAGGCAAGCAGCGCCTCGGTGTGGCGCTCTGCCAGCGCCGGCGATTCCTGGAACTGGATGGGCACACCTACCACCAAAGAGCCGCCGGTGGTGGGGACGAACATCGGTCCCTTTCCGGGGGGACAATCGGCCATCCACTTTTCCTTAGCGGCCGACCCCGAAAGCCGCTTCCTGGTGTACCTGGGGGGCGACCGCCAGCCGGTTGCGTTTCTGCCCAATTCCAGCGGCACCGGCGACTTTTCCGGGCGTTTGTTCTGGGGAGATTTCAGCAAACCGGCCGGGCAGATGTGGGCGCCGATGGTCGGCGCCGGCGCAGGCGACACTTCCCCCCACGCCGATTCCCGGGATATGAAATTCGACGCCCTGGGCAATTTGTTAGAGGCGGATGACGGGGGAATTTACCGCCTGAGCGTTCCCTCCCAGCCCACGGAGCGAAAATGGAGTTCCGTGAACGGCAATCTGCGCATCACGGAGTTTTACCGCATCTCTTACGATTCTCACAATAACGTGATTTTCGGGGGAACCCAGGACGTCGGTTCCGTGGAGCAGGTGCTGCCGGTGGATACCGTTACTGGCGCGTTCTTGTGGCGGGACGCCCGCTTATTCGGTTTTAACATAGCCGGTTTTAATGTGGATTTGATTACCCAGGAAGGGGACGGCGGGTTTGTAGGGGTAGATAATCAAACCCAAAATAATGCCTCCATCCGTTATACGATGGGCAATAACCTGAACTTGTTTTTCCGGCGGGATTATTCCACACCCAGCCCCGCGGTGGTCCCCGGCTGGCTTAATTTTGCCGCGGAGGGCAATCCCCTCCCCTTCAGCGGACTACACACCCAGGACCAGGGCATGGAGGGCTTCCGTTTGATTCCCTTTGCGGTGAACGTCGTGGAGCCGGCTTCCCTGGTGATCGGGGCTAACGCGATTTACGAGAGCCGTGATTTTGGCGTCTCGGTCTCCGTGGTGGGGCAGCCGCGCCGCGGGCGAATAGTGGACGCCATTGCCTACGGCAGCCGCAACCCGGAGGACCGCAGCGACCGGGTGGGGGTAATTTACGCCGCGCGCGGCAACGAGCTAAGCATACGCCCCACCTTTACGGTGGACTGGAATCGCCGCTTCATCGGCGATACGCTCTTCTCTTCCGCGGGAAACAAAATTATCCGCGATATGGTGATCGACCCGGATAACTGGCGGCGCGCCTACCTGGTAACCCAAAACCGGGTGTACCGCATCGAAAACGCCACGGAGGATAACGAAGCGGTTATCGACCTCACCGGCGACCTCAGCAATTTTTCCGCTTATTACGACAGCATCTCCAACGGCCAGCGCGATATTGACCTGCGCTGCGTGGAACTGTTCAAATCCGAAGAAGGAATGAGCGTGCTGTTGGTGGGGGGAATGGGCGGGGTGTTCCGGCTGCGCCACGCGGACCTGGGAACGCCCGGCGGGGTAACGCCCTGGCTGTGGGAGGAATTCGGCATCCTGCTGCCCAACGTGTTAGTGCGGGACATTCATTATGACCGCACGGATGATATTTTAATCGCCGGCACCTGGGGACGGGGGGCGTGGACCATCCTGAATGCCTCGGAAAGTTTGACCGAGCCGAGATTCATCGTCAAAAGCGGGCAGGTTCCGAGGGCGGTGAAAAGGAATTAAGGGAGCCAGAAAAAAATAATGTACCCAACTGAGCGCACAGAGTTATTGAAACACATTAGCGTTCAGTGGTACAATAAAAAGGGCGAAAGCCCGTGTTCGCGTGTTCAGGTGTTTTAGTGTTTTGGCAACTCCACTATAACACCCGGACACTGATTTTATACGTACTCGTTGACCGGCCCGTAGAGGTGGAAAAAGCCGTTCATCAGCACCCCGTTGACGTCATCAGCAGAATCGGCCACCCCGCCGGAGACCAGCTGCTGACCAATCGCTTTTGAGCGTTTCAGGTATGCCAGCGCCAGTTTTGCCCCCGGGGTGCCGGCGGCGGTTAGATTTGCAAAATAGGTTTTCAACGCCGCGGCGCGATGTTCATCCTTCAGCAGCGCCTTCCAGGGAGCGTGGCCCTGGGGCAGCGGGCCGATTTTCTCATCCGCTTTCGCTGTCCAATCGCCCTCGCCGAAGAGGCGGTACTGGCCGCTTTCCGGATCGTACACTCCCGCCGGTTTGCCGCCTTCGTATTTCAAAAAACCGTCCTTCTGGCTGCCGTCGGGGAATTGCCCGCCCTTCACCCCTTTTTCAACTAATTTATCGATCAGTTTGCTGTGCAGGGTTTCTTTCGGGAAATAGGGATCCATGATCTTCAAAATGCTCTGGAAAATATCCAGCCCCACGTAGTCGATCAGTTGGAAAATCCCCATGGGGCGGATGAGAAAGTCCTGGCTGACCCGGTTGAGGGCGTAAATTGCCGCAGCAAGCCCCATTTCATTCCCCAGCCGTTCCGCTTCGGCAATGCCGTGCAGCCCGTCGCGCATAAAGTGCCCGTTGCCGATGAACCCGGCCACATCGTTGGAGGAGATGATTATCTTGCCCAGCCGTTTGCCCAATTCCCGGGAAAGCTCCGGCAGATCCGGGCGGATATTTTTCGGAATGATCAATTCCACTAATTTTTGCACCGCCGGGGGATTGTAAAAATGAAACCCGATGATGCGCCCCTCCAGCCCGGCCTGCTTATCTAATTCTTTGATGGGAATGGAAGAGGTGTTGGTAAAAAAGTAGGTTTCCCCGGAGGTATTCGCTTTGAGCTGTTTGTAAACCCGCACTTTTAACTCCAGTTTCTCTAAAATGGCCTCGAAAACCATGCGGCTGTTCCCCACTGCGTTCAAATCCGTTACCGGGTTCAGCATGGCAGTGAGGTGATTGACGAATTGGGTCTCCAACTCTTCCGCAGAGCCGGTCCCCGGGAGGAGCGGTTTCAACGTCTCGGCGTTTTTCTGGGCGAATTTTCTTCCCTGCGCCTGTAAATATTCTTGCAGCCCTTTCAACGCCTCGGGATTCACATCCATCAAGGTAAGTTGGTAGCCGCGGCTGCGGTTCTCCGGCTGAAGTTTTTGCAGCGCCATTTCCTGCGCTAACAGCAGGGAGATGCCGCTGCCCATTTTTCCTCCCGCGCCTAACACGGCGACGTTTTCCAGGCGGTCTTTCAAGGTCATTTTGAGACTCCTTTAGTTTTTGAATGAACGTAGCAATGTCTAATCTACCTGGTAAGGGTTAAAAACTGTTCGTTGTGTTCAGGTGTTCATGGTTTTCGGTAACCTGAACACCTGAACACAAATTTAAGGGTTTGGTGATTCTTATACAAAGGATTCGAGAATTCCTTTATAAGAAAGTAATTGGCTGCGCCCATAAAAACTTGCTATATTCTTGGTAAGTTTAAGAACATCTTTCCTGTTGCTTTCTATCGTGGTCTATGGTAAGCGGTACTTATTGCCGGGAATAGTGAATGACGATTGAAACCGAAAAAGAATTGATCCGACAAATTCGCGCGGGCGACCGGAAAGCCATCGAAAGTTTCTTCGCCGGTTATTATGAGAAAGTTTTTCTCATCGTCCGGGGGAAGCTTGGCGTAAAAGGAGGGGACGCCGGGGATTGCCGGGATGTAAGCGGCCAAATTCTGTGGGAGACGATCGCCGGGATTCAAACCGGCAAATATGATGAGGAAAAAGGGCGCATTGAGCAATATCTTTATGGCATCATCAATAATACGTTGAAGAACTATTTCAAATTGATCAAAAAGAATCCCCTGATCAACTTTAGCGATCTGGCAGCCGCCGGCAGCCGTGATAACCCGGAACAAAGGCTGGAACAAGACCTGAGCCTTTTACTGCACCGGCAAAATTTAGCGGAAGAGGGGGAGAAGGAAATGCGCCGGATTCTGGAAGAAGCGATCCGGAACCTGGAGGAGAAATATAAGAAACTCATTTTTTTGAAATACTACCGGCAACTCTCTTACCAGGAGATCAGCCGGCAGGAAAACATCCCGCTGGCGAAGGTAAAGAGCCGCTTATTTGAGGCCCGCCAAAAATTAGAAAAATTTATCCGGAAGAAGTTGAACGATCCTGCCAACTTTTCAACGAAAGAGGATAATATATAATTGGAACGACTTATAAAAGGCTGTGAAAATGAACTGCGAGTTTGCCAGGCAACATTCTGACGGAGTTGATGATTTGATCGATAGATACCTTTCCGGCCGGCTTACCGAAAAAGAGGCGGAGGCGTTCGAATTGCACTATCTGGGTTGTGATGAGTGCTTCCGGGAGCTGCAAATCAGGAAACAACTGCTTGCCGTTATCAAAGAAAAGGGGAAAACCCTGTTCGCCGAATTCATCGAAGAGGGGAAGAAGGGGAGCCAAAGCGGGATTCGCCCCCGGCGCTTTCCCGAAACAGTTCGGGATATTTGGGCAAGAAGGAATTTTCGGATTTATATCAGCGGCATGGCGGCAGTTTTTTTGATACTGGTGCTTTACTTCGCTGTAGATTGGGGCAACCCGCCGCTATCGGAGAGCTTCCGTGAATCTCCCTACCTGGAAGAGAGAATAAAAACGCAAGATGATACGCGTTCCGAAAAGGGCTTTCAACTGCTCGCACCGGCCAACAAGGCCCGCTTTTCCCCGCAAACGCCGATTTTATTCCGCTGGTCGAACCCCGGCAACGAAACCCTGGGCTTAAAAATACTGAACAATCAAGGCGACAGGCTGTTCAGCTTCGAGGTGAATGATAGCCAATTCCTTTTCCGGGAAGCATTACCCCCGGGCTTGTATTACTGGAAGGTCGAATCGGGCGATGAGGCTCGCATCGGGAAGTTCTTTGTTCGCTAACCCGTAAATATCCAGGTGCTATTTTTTTGACGGGATGAACAGGATTCACCGGATTATCTTAAATATTCTCGATTCAGAAAAAAAGTTAATTCCCCACCAATACAAAACTGCTCCAGGAGGCGGGAAAGGCGGTTGTTTCTTGCGCTATCAAGCTCAATTTGGCGGCTCTTAGCGCTGCGGAATACCCTTGCGAAGGTTCCAAACCTTCGCAAGGGTATTTTTCGCAAAGGTTGAGAATATGGCGGTATAATTCCGCCATCAGTTGGCGGGTTTCTTTATCGCTCACTTTCCAGAGGGAGTGAATCACGTTTTTAGCGCCGGAATATAAAAATCCCCGGGTAAGCGCCATCAATCCCTCGCCTTTCACAAACTTGCCGATGCCGCTTTCGCAACTGCCCAGCGCCACCAGGTCGGCGTTCAAATTCAGATTATAGGTTTCCGCGGAATATAAAATACCGTCTTCCGCAGCCGGGGAATTTCCCGCCCCGGAAAAGATCAGGCCGGAGAGCGCCGGGTTCTCTTCATTCAATAACCCGTGGGTGGCCACGTGGATATAGCGGTACCTGCCGGCGTTGGCCTTGAAATTCTCCTCCGAAGCCCGGCTATGAAAATAACCGTCCGCCTCGGCATTGCGGCTCCGGAACATCCCGGCAATATCTTTCACCTCCTCCTCCGAATATTTCAACTCCTTGAGATGCCGGCCCTCCACGCCGACGGAGCGGCCATCGAGCAGGGATTCGATGTAACCGGAAACATCCGCCAGCCAGGAACTAATCCCCCGGGTTTTATCGGTGAAAACCGGCGCAAAACCGATAAAACCGGAAACCGGCTGCCGGAAGGCTGCGGCGGAGCGCTGCTGCTGCAAAAACAAAGTGGCCGAGTAGTGGTAGGAGATCTCATACCTGCGAACCAGGTAATCCAGCGCGGTAAAATCAACCGTTCCGCTGCGGCTGCTGTCTCCGGCAAGCAGGGCCTCGAACGGCACGTAATACAAAATATCGCCGGGAATGATGATCAGGCGTTTTTTGTCCGCAAGATAGTTCTCCACCGGCCGGAGCAGCTTTTGGTACAAATCCGCCGCGGTTTGCAGGTAGTCCTCTTTATCCACGATTTTGAGGGATTTGAAAAACGTCTCCACCGTTGCGCCAAAGCTCGAGTCGATGGGCGCGGCGGATACGTTGAAAGCGTCGCCGGTGATTGCGGCAATGTAGATAGCGCCGTCGCCGATGAAATAGGACAGCATGGCGCTGCGCTGCCCCAAAACGCTTTGCAGTTCCGCTATGGAAGCGATGCGGGTGCGGTATTTCAGGTTATAATATTGGGGAAATTCGCTTTCGAACCGGGCGGTTAATTGTTCATACTCCCGGTTCAGGGCAAAAAGGCGCTGCTGCAAATCCGAAAGTTTTCCGGCATCCTCCCCCGCCTCCTCTTTCTCGCTCTCTTTTTCGATTTGGGTGCGGTAATAGGCCAGGTTAATGCGCAATTCCCGCTCCCTTTCCAACAGGCTGTCCGGGATGCCGGCAAACTGCCGGGCTTGCGATTCTTGCAGCGCTTCCTGCAAAACCGCCGCCTTGCCCTGCTCCATCAATTGAAAAATTTCTTCTGAATACCGGCGCTCCCCGCTGATATGGTAGAGCCTCGAGGCCGTTTGAATACCCTTCCGGTAAATATCCGCCGTTTCCCGGCTCAGCAACAATTTCGATCCTTCACTCTGGTAGGCGCGGCGAATCTCCTCGGTTAGCCGGGAGGCCAGCTTCCAGGTAGATAAAGAAAGTTGAGCAAGCCCCGTTTCCCCCCGGTCCGCCGCTGAAGCGGGGCCGCCGGATGGCTGCCGGGACAGCTCCGCAAGCGCCTCCGCCTTCAAAATTAGGGAGGAGAGCAGGTAGCGCGGATGGGTGCAATTTTCCAACCGAGGATTTACCCGGATATCCTCATCCCGGAATCCCGGCGCCAGGACGTGAAATGCTTTTTGGTAATACGCCAGCGCCTGCCGGATCTCGCCCCGCCGCTGGTAAACTTTCCCGATTTGCTGATGGGTCAGGGCAACCTCGGGATGGCGCTCGCCGAGAGTGCGGTGTTGCAGCGCCAGGGATTTATGATAATACTCAAGCGCCGAATCAAAGCTGCCTTCCGCAAAATACACATTTCCGATCTGAAAATAGCTTTCTGCAATCCAATAATGCTCTTCCCCCACGGCCTTCCGTTCAATGGACAACGCTTTGTGGTGGTATTCCAACGCCCCGCGATAATCATCTTGCGCGGCGTACGCCCGGGCAAGGTTAAAATAGCTCTCCGCCACATCGGTATGCTCCTCCCCTAATGTTCGCAGCCGGAGCGCCAGCGCCTTGCGATGATATTCCAGCGCTTTTCCGGTATCCCCCTTATCGTGGTACACATTTGCGATGTTATTGTAACTGGCAGCGATAGAAGGATGCTCCTCTCCCAGGGTTTGCAATTCTATGGACAATGATTTCAGAAAGTATTCCAGCGCCCGCTCATAATCGCCCTGGTCATAACAGGCCACCCCGATATTGAAATAGAACGCCGCGACCGCGGGGTCTTCGCTGCCGGAAATTTTGATTCCGATCTCCAGGGCTTTGTGGTAGTATTCCAGCGCCCGCTCATAATCGCCTTTTGCGCGATATACATTCCCGATGCTGTTATAGCTGACCGCCACGGCGCGGTGCTCCTCGCCCGATACCCGGCGTTTGATCTGCAAGGATTTGTGATAGTAGTCCAGCGCTTTAGCAAACTCCCCCTCAACGCTGTAAACCACCCCGATTCCCTGGTAACAGGCGGCCACGGTTAGATTTTGGGAACCCAGCTTATCCAATCCCACGGTTAGCGCCCGGTTGAGGTAGGCCAGGGACTGGCCGTAAAGCCCCTGCCGCCGGGAATTAACTCCTAATCCGTTATAACATTGGATATACTTCTCCCATTGCGTGGAATCGTTTCCCCGGAGCGCCGCCGCTTCATAAATTTTAGCGGCTTTGCCATAATAGACGTTGGAACTGTCGTAGTGAGCCTCGCGGGAAAAAGCCTCTGCTCCGGCAAAATATTCCCCGGCCAGAACGGTGTCCGGCGCGCTTTGGGGAAATATCCTCTCCCCGGTTAACGCCAGCGAAATGCCGAGCAGGAGGATAAAAAACCGCGCCGGATGCGGGGTGCGTTGGGGGAGGATACGCGATGCTCGATCCTCGCTCCCGGAACGCAGGAAAAAACGAATGCCGGTTTCAACGCTTCTGGCTCGGTGTCTCATGTTTCTAACCCTCTGAATATGCAGGAAACTTTTCGCCGGGGAAATTAACTTATCGGAAAATATACCCCAAAAAATAAACCTTTTTTCCAACTTTTCAAGAAAATGTGCTAATAGATAGATAGGTAGTTAGGGAAGTGGTGATGGTGTTTTTCGTCACAGTTCCTGCTGTTGGCCCTGAAAGCTACCTCCCTTTCCCTTGGTGGGAGGGGGAATATTACTTCATCCCGTCCCGAGCCACCGGGACGGGATGAAGCTAATTCGCAATTATACCTTCCCCGACCATAAATTGCATAGTTCGCCGGTTTTGAAGCGGTTTGCTCAAAAATCAGCCGCGAATCAACACGAACGAACCCGAATAGAAACAGCCACTTTCTGAAAAACCGATTCGTGAAAATTCGTGAGCATTCGGGGCTTTTTTCTTGTTTCGCAACAACTCTATTGGCTTTTTCCCTGTAAAAAAGTATATTCCCTTTGTAACCTGGTTCCATAAACCAAACAGGGAGTTAATAGTTACCGTTGGAGTACGAAATATTCTTTTATGCGATTATTTTTTTGATTCTCCTGGGCTTTTCGGCGTTTTTCTCAGGATCGGAGACCGCTTTTTTTTCCCTGTCCCCTTCCATTCTCCATAACTTTGAAGTATCCGGCAGACAAAGCGAGCGGCGGGTCGCCGCTTTGATGAAAACTCCCCGCCAATTGCTCATCACCATCGTTATCGGAAATACCGTTGTCAATATCACCACCGCTTCGCTCGCGGCCATTTTGACCAACCGCGCCAGCGACGCATTGGGATTCGATCCCCGGGTGGGCATCTTCATCAACGTGGTGGTGGTGACGTTTGTGCTGCTGATTACCAGCGAGATCATCCCCAAAGTGGTGGCGGTGCGCAACCCGGAATCGTTTGCCCGCTCCAGCGGCGGATTATTAAAACTGCTGTTTTACCTGTTTTATCCCGTCGCCCAGGTGTTGACAAAATTCACCCGGCTGATCCAGGATTCGGCCGGATTCTCCACGGACATGGCCAACCTTTCCCAGGAGGAATTCAAAACCCTGGTGGAAGTGGGAGAAGAGCACGGTACCCTGGAAAAAGACGAGCGGGAAATGATCCACAGCATCTTCGAGTTCGGGGAAACCACGGTCAAGGAGATCATGGTTCCCAGGACCGATATGGTGTGTCTGGAGGCAGATTCCACCCTCTCCCAGGTGCTGGAGGTGGTCAAAAGCAAGGCGCTCTCCCGCATCCCGGTGTACGAAAAACGGATTGACAATATCATCGGCATTCTCTACGTGAAGGACCTGCTCACCCTGTTAGGCCGGCGCCGCCGGGAGCGGATCGATCTGAAAAGACTGCTGCGCCCGGCTGCTTTTGTGCCGGAACAGAAGATGATCGACGATTTGCTGCGCTTTTTTCAGAAAGAACGCACCCACATGGCCATGGTAGTGGACGAATACGGCGGCATCGTGGGGCTGGTAACATTGGAAGACGTGATCGAAGAGATTGTCGGCGATATTAAGGATGAACACGACCGGGAGCCGCCCCTGTACCAAAAAATCGATCCGGATACCTACATTGTCGATGGGCGCATGTCCCTGGAAGAGATTAATGAGGAGCTGAAACTCGACCTTCCGACCGAAGAAGGCGTGGAGACCATTAGCGGATTGATTTTGAGCCTGTTGGGCGCACTGCCCAAAGAAAAAGAGACCGCTCACCACGGGCGCTACCATTTTGTGGTAGAAAAAGTAGCTAAAAACCGCATTCTCAAAGTTCGGATCGAAAAAAGCAAACCGGATGTCAACGTGCGAGACCCGGTCCCCGAGTAAGGACAAGAACCAGACCCCAAGAGCTAAAAATAAATCTTCAATCTTCAATTTTCAATATTATTGCCGCTTATATGCCCGTTGATGATCTAAACAATCCCTACCGCGCGATTCCCTCCGTGCAGGAGCTTCTTCAGCGCCCGGAGTTCGGGGAATTCCCGATCCATTCCCGCTATCTGAAGCAGATCATCCAGGATGAAATTCAGGCGCTCCGTGAATCAATTCCCCAGCGAAAGCGGCTCCGCCCGGAAAATATTCCCCCGATCCTGGTAGAGAATATTCGCGCCCGCCTGAACCGGTTGTTCCAACCCGGGCTGAAGCGGGTCATCAACGCCAGCGGGATCATTTTGCACACCAACCTGGGACGGGCTCCCCTGGCCCCCGCGGCGCGGGAGCACCTGCTCCGGGCAGTAGAAAATTACTGCAACCTGGAAATCGACCTGGATTCCGGCCGGCGCGGGGAGCGCATGGCGCACGTGGAAGAGCTGCTCTGCCTGGTCGCCGGGGCGGAGGCTGCCCTGGTGGTGAATAACTGCGCTGCGGCGGTGCTGTTAGCGCTCAACTCCCTCTGCAATCGCCGGGAAGCGCCGGTCTCGCGGGGGGAACTGGTAGAAATCGGCGGCTCTTTTCGCATGCCCGAAGTGATGAAAATTAGCGGCGCAAAGATGGTGGAAGTGGGAACCACCAACAAAACCCACCTGAACGATTACCGGCAGGCGATCACCCCCCGCACCGGGGCGCTGTTAAAAGTGCATACCAGCAACTATCGCATTCTCGGATTCAGCGAGGTTGCGGAGACGCCGGAATTGGCGGCCCTGGCGCGGGAGCACGGTTTGCCGCTGATCTACGACATGGGCAGCGGGATCATCGAAGATCTGCGGCAGTGGGGCTACCCTTATGAGCCGGTGGTGCGGGAAATCATGGAACTGGGGGTGGACGTGGCCACCTTCAGCGGCGACAAAGTGCTGGGCGGGCCGCAAGCGGGGATCATCATCGGCAAGAAAAAATGGCTGGATAAAATCAAGAAGAACCACCTTACCCGGGCGCTGCGCTGCGACAAGCTGATCTTTGCCGCGCTGGAGGCCACCCTGCGCCTGTATTTGCAGCCGGAAACCCTGCCCCAAAACCTTCCGGCAGCAGCCCTGTTGACGCTTTCCCGGGAAGAGCTTCTCCGGCGGGGCGAAACGCTCCGGGCGCAGGTGAAGAATCCCGCGTTGCGCCTCGAGGTAGTGGAGACCGATTCCCAGATGGGCAGCGGGGCCCTGCCGCTGGAGAAAATTCCCTCCGCGGCCCTGAAAATCGTCTCCCCAACCATCTCCCCCGCCAAATTAGCCGCGGCGCTGCGCCGCCACGATCCGCCGGTTATCGGCTACATCGAGGAAGAGGCGCTGTTTCTGAACTTGCGCACGGTGAGGAATGAGGAGATGGAGATACTCGTTCAGGCGTTGAACCGGCTTGTCCATAGCGGGCTTATTTGATGTTATACCCTAATTGAGGAAACCCCTTCCATGCCCATCGCCGAAGGAAAAACTTTTGAATTTTTAGATGAATCGCACCTGCGCCCGGATTTTTTGGAGACTTTCGATTTCGACAGCCCGGGGCAATTGATCATTACCGAGACCCGGGAATTCAGCGCGGTGTGCCCGTTCAGCGGCCTGCCCGATTACGCTTACCTCAAAATCGAATATTATCCCGAGGGCGGCAAGTGCGTGGAGTTGAAATCCCTGAAATACTACATCATCAGCTTCCGGAACGTGGGAATTTACCAGGAAGCCGCCACGAAGCGGATTTACCGGGACCTGAAAAAGCTGCTCCAAACCCCGCGGCTGCGGGTGACCACGGTGTACAACACCCGGGGCGGCTTCGATACCACCTGCATCGAAGGCAGCCTGGAGGATATAATTGTCAATTGACAATTGGCAATTGGCAATTACAGGAACAAAGGGCAGGAATAACCGGAGTGCAAAACTTTAGTTTTGCACTGGCGGTTCTCTGCAAATCCTCAAAGGAGAATTTTTTGAGCTAAGCACTGCAAAACTGAAGTTTTGCACTCCGACGCAGCATAAAACGAAAGCGCAAATATGTCCCACAAAAACGAGTTTTTGTTGACCAAAATTATCGCTACCCTCGGTCCCGCCAGTGAAAGCGTGGAAACCATTCTGCAACTGATCGAAGAAGGCGCACGGGCGTTTCGCATTAACTTTTCCCACGGCGCTTTTGAGGAGCACGAGCGCATCCTGAACAACGTCCGCCGCGCCGGGGAGCAGAGCGGCGTTCCCGTGGCCGTAATCGGCGACCTCTCCGGGCCGAAAATCCGCATCGGCAAAGTGGCGGAGGGCGGGGTGCGCCTGGCCGCGGGTATGGCAGTGGCTTTTCAAAAAGAGCCGGTGGTCGCCGGAGAGCCGGCCGGGGACAGCCCGGGGGAGCTTGTTTTTTCCACCACCTATCCCCGCCTGGTGGAAGAGGTGAAACCCGGCCAGCAGGTGCTGTTAGACGACGGTTCCGTGCGCCTGGTATGCCTGGATAAAACCGGGAAGGGCGGGAAAGCGAAGCTGATTTGCGAGGCGCGAAACGGCGGGCTGATCACCTCCGGCAAGGGCATCAACCTTCCCGACACGAATCTTTCCCTGCCGGCCCTCACGGAGAAAGACCAGCGCTGCATCCGGTTTGCCGTGGAGAAGGGCTTCGATTTCCTGGCGCAGAGCTTTGTGCGCAACGGGGAAGACGTGCGCCTGCTCAAAGACCGCCTGCGCGATCTGGGGGTGCGCCCCACCCGCCCGCGCTCCCGAAAGGAGCGTGATCAGCAATTTGCCATTATCAGCCGGGAATTCCGGGAGTTCATCCCGGTGATCAGCAAGATCGAAAAACCGCAGGCGGTGGCGAATTTGGAAGAGATCATCGCAGAAACCGACGCCGTGATGGTGGCGCGGGGCGATTTGGGAGTTGAAATGGATCTGGCGGAGGTGGCGGTGCTGCAAAAAAGGATTATCGGCTTGTGCCACGACTACGGCATGCCGGTAATCGTGGCCACCCAAATGCTCCAGAGCATGATCGAAGCGCCGGTACCCACCCGGGCGGAGGTTTCCGACGTGGCCAACGCCATCTTCGACGGGGTGGACGCGGTGATGCTCTCCGGGGAAACTGCGGTAGGAAAATGGCCGGTGGAAGCGGTGCGGATGATGAACCGCATTGCCGGGAAAACCAACCAGTACCTGCGCTCCCGGGCGGTGGACAGCTCATCCCCCCGGAAGCTGCAAGCATTAAAACATCGCACCCCGGCCCTGGCGCACGGGGTAAAAACCATCGTGCGCGACATCGACGCCCGGCTGATGGCAGTCTGGTCGTCCATGGGCGGGGCGGCGATCTTTCTCTCCCAGCAGCGTATGCCCCGCCCGATCATCGCCTTCAGCGCCAACCCGGAAATCCTGCGCCGCATGGCGCTGCTCTACGCCCTTACCCCGGTTTTTATGGAACAACCCGCCAGCACGGCAGAATTCTTAAAACAGGTCGATGAACTCTTGTTGGAAAAGAAGTGGGCCAGCCGCAACGACCCGATTGTTCTTGTGCTGGCGCAACCGATTCAACAGACCGGCATCGCCAATGAAATCTGCATCCATTACGTGGGAGAAAGTTTATGAGGAAAATTTCCCGGTTTGCCCGGCTGGTTCCCGGCTTCGTGGTATTTCTGCTGCTCCTGGGCGGCTGCTCCATTAAAGTGCGCCATGAATATGACCGGAAGATAGATTTTAGCAAATATCGCCATTACACCTGGCTGAGTAAACCGGTGGCCAGGAATAACCCATCCCTGGCGCGGGCAACCGAATCCGCCATAGAGCAACAGTTGGCCGCCGGGGGTTATGCGCCGGCCTCCCCGGACGAAGCGGATTTCGGGATACAATATTACGGAAGAGCAAAAGGCCGGGTAGAGGTGATCGATTATGACTTTAGCGCCTGGAAAGAAGATTATGGCGACCAGGAGCTGGATATTCCGGCCGCCGAGGAAGTAACCCTGGTTATCGAGATCATCGACTTGAAAAAACGGCAACTCTCCTGGCGCGGCTGGGCGGGGATTCTCATTAAAGATAAGGCAAACCTGGAAGCGGCGGTTCAAACCACGGTGCTGAAAATTTTAAAAAAATTTCCTCCTCAAAAATAAATCCCATGAAGCATTTCAATCAATTTTAGCATATATTTTTTCTTTCAAGAAAAGGAACCGGCATGGCATCGGAAAATAATCCTACCTCGATTTCCAGATCGGGGCGCCTTTTGATCAATTGCGCCGCTTTTGTCGTTGTCACCGCAGGAATTCGCGCCGCCAACTCCCTGTTCGTACCCTTTCTGTTGTCGCTGTTCATTGCCATTATTTGCCTGTCTCCTTATTTATGGCTGCAAAAGCGGAAGGTGCCTACCGGCGTCGCCTTGTTGCTGGTCATTCTGGGCATTCTGGCGATCGGTTCGACGATCGGAACCGTGGTGGGGGCGTCGGTTAACAGTTTTGCCAATAATTTGCCCCGTTATTCTGCTATTTTGAGGGAAAAAACCCTCCTCATCACCGAATTGATGGCCAATGCCGGATTTAAGCTTCCCAGCGTTCCGCTTACGGAAACCCTGGGCCTGGATGAACCGCTGCAACTAATCGGGGGATTCTTAGGCGCCCTGGGCAAGGTGCTCAGCAATACCGTGCTGATCATCCTGACGGTGGTGTTCATCCTCTTAGAAGCCTCGAGCTTCCCGGCCAAGCTGCGAGTGGCGTTCCAAAGCCCGGAAACCTCTCTCAATAATTTTGACAAGGTTCACGAGAACATCAAGCGCTACATGGCCTTGAAAACCCTGGTCAGCCTGGGTACCGGTTTCTTCGTCGCCATCTGGCTGCTCATCTTAGGGATCGATTATCCCCTGCTCTGGGGATTGATGGCTTTTTTGCTGAATTACATTCCCAATATCGGTTCCATAATCGCGGCGGTGCCCGCGGTGCTGTTGGGATTGATTCAATACGGATTCGGCTCCGCCTTGCTGGTAACCGGGGGGTACCTGGTGGTCAATTTCGTATTTGGCAACATGCTGGAACCGCGATTGATGGGGCGGGGGCTGGGGTTATCTACCCTGGTGGTGTTCTTATCGCTGGTTTTCTGGGGATGGGTTTTGGGACCGGTGGGAATGCTGCTCTCGGTTCCCTTGACCATGACGGCCAAAATCGCCCTGGACAGCAACGAGGATACGCGCTGGCTTGCGATCATGCTGGGTTCTTCCAAACAACCGTAACATTCTTCTCATTTAATGGTTGTTACTATTCAGCCACAGAGACCACAGAGGTCACAGAGGAAGATTTGGGGGTATCCACCACTTCGTGGAGAGCATTTAGAGCCTTATATCCCTGTATGGAATTTTTTTATGTCTCTGTGCTCTCTGTGGCCTCTGTGGCAAAACGCCTGAATAGTTACTAATGGTTTAAACATTATCCACTAACGACAGGATTTGTGTATGAAACTGCCCCCAACCGCTAATTATCTTCCGCTACGATTTATTGCCATTGGGATGTTATCGTGGCTGCTTTTTGCCATGCTGAGCGCCTGCGCCCATAAAAAAATCGCCATGCCCCCGGTAACGCCGGCACCTACGGGGAACTATCACTTCGGCAAATTCGTCTGGCATGATCTCCTGACCAATGATATCCCCTCGGCAAAAAAGTTCTACGGGGCGCTCTTCGGGTGGGAATTCGAGAGCAGCCAGCCCGGGGATACCGCTTTCACGGTCATCAAGTACAAAGGTCTCCCAATCGGAAGCATGATATATATAAAGCGATTGAACCCGGAGGTCAGCGAATCCCGCTGGCTGGCTTCCCTGTCGGTAGCAGACGTCGGCCAGGCCGTGGAGCACTTCCGCACTAACGGCGGGAAAATATACCGGGAGCCGAAAAATTATCCCGAGCGGGGACGTTTGGCCGTGGTAGGCGATCCGCAGGGAGCGGTGCTGGCCTTGCTGAAGGCGAGCGGCGGCGACCCGGCGGATGAGAAACCGGAATTCAACCAGTGGTTTTGGCATGAGCTGATTACGGAAAACCCCGATGAAGCGGTATCTTTCTACGAAGCTCTGGTCGATTACCGGCACGAAGCGCGGGAAGTGCGCAAAGGGATAACTTATTATGTTCTTAAGAATGAGACCGTTCCCCGCGCCGGGGTCTTGAAGGCTCCCTGGGAGGGAATCCCGCCGGTCTGGCTGCCTTACGTCCGGGTGGAAGATGTCTCGCCGCTGGCTGCACGGGTGGAATCGTTGGGCGGGCGGCTCATTCTTGCTCCCGATTCAACCATTCGCAACGGCAGCGTGGCGATTATCGCTGATCCCACCGGGGCCGCCGTGGCCATTCAAAAATGGCCCTTTGAAGCTTCTGAAAGGAGTGAATCCCAATGAAATCGTTTTTTAGACTGACAATGATGGCTTTTGCCGCGGTGCTCGCTTTAACTCTCGCCGCTTGCGGGCCGGCTACCCACGTAAGTGTTGGGGTGGGCGTTCATGTGCCGGGAGGCTGGGGACCCTATGGGCCCTATCCCGGCGGAAGCGTATGGGTAGGCTCGCCGGTCTATCCCCCTTATTATTATCCCTTAAAGCCCGGCGAAGACCAGAATCGGGAGTTTGTGCGGAATGGCGGCAAAGAAGAGGTGATTTTTACCGGCGTTCAGGAATTTCCGGTTGAACTGGGTGAGACTTCTGCGAGCCAGCCTGCCGAATAACCGGCAGCAGAATTCTATTTCTGCCAGAACGCCGGGGAGAACAGTATCACCACGGTAAACACCTCCAAACGCCCCAGCAACATCAGGAATGAGAGCAACCATTTGCCCAGGAAAGGAATGTGGGCGTAGTTATCCATCGGTCCCACGCTGCCCAGCCCCGGGCCGACGTTTCCTAAAGTCGCCGCCACCGCCCCGAATGCGGAGGCGATGTCCAATCCCAGCATTGCCATCACAAATACGCCTAAAGCAAAAATAAAAATATAGAGCACCGAAAAACCGAGAATGTTGCTCAACACCTCCCGGTTGACGGTGGTGCTGCCGATCCGCACCGGCACCACGGCGTGGGGGTGCAGCAAGCGAACGATCTCCGAAAAAACGAATTTGGTGAGCACGAAAATCCGGATGACCTTCATCCCGCCCCCGGTAGAACCGGCGCACCCGCCGACGAACATCAGGAAGAACAGGATAACCTGGGAGCCGGAAGACCAGTGCTCGTAATCCGCGGTGGCGTAGCCGGTGGTGGTGATGATGGAGGCCACCTGGAACAAGGTATCGCGAAATACCTTGAAAACCGGCTGGCGGGAGTGCAGAAAGGTATCCAGGCCGATAAAAAAAGTTGCCAGCCCGATAATCGCCAGGAAGAACAGGAATTCCTGGTTTCTCAAATAGACTTTGAAATCCCCGCGCAAAAAACGGTAATGAAGCGCAAAGTTAGTGCCCGCCAGGATCATGAACAATATCACCACGTAATCGATGAACCCGCTGGCATACGCGCCGATGCTGGCGTTGCGGGTGGAATACCCCCCGGTGGCCAGAGTGCCGAAAGCGTGACACAGCGATTCGAACAAACTCATTCCTCCCAGCATCAGCAAGCCGGTTTGCACCAGGGTAAATACCAGATAAACGCCCCAGAGAATTTTGGCAGTTTCGGCAATACGGGGAGTCAGCTTGTCCGCCACCGGCCCGGGAACTTCCGCCTTGAAAAGCTGCATGCCCCCCACGCCCAGGAAAGGCAAAATCGCCAGGGAGAGCACGATGATGCCCATCCCCCCGATCCAGTGGGTCAGGCTGCGCCAGAACAGCAGCCCGTGGGGCAGGCTTTCGATGTTGGTCAGGATGGTCGCCCCGGTGGTGGTGAAGCCGGACACGGTCTCGAAAAAAGCGTCGGTAAAGGAGGGAATGTAGCCGGAGAGCACGAAGGGGATGCTGCCAAACAGCGAAAAGAACAGCCAGCCGAGCGCCACGACCGCAAACCCTTCCTTGGCGCGCAAATCGCCCCGGAAACGGCTGAACCGGAACGCCGCAAAACCGGCAAAAAAGGTGAGAAAGGCGCTCATGATCAGGGCAAGATAATCGGAGTCGCCGTAATAAAGCGAGAAGGGAACCGGCAGCAGCATGGCCGCGGCCAGGAACATCATCAGGAAACCAAGGATATTGAGAGTGCTGGAAAGGTGCATGGCGGTTTTGATGTCATTTGCGCTGCGCGCGTCAGTTGCTTTGCGTCATTACGCTGCGCTGTCATTTGCGCTGCGCGTGTCATTTGGCTGCGCCGTCATTAAGCTTCGCTGTCCTTTATTGTCATTCATGGGCGGAGGCTAATAGGCAATGAATGACAACCAATGACAATAATTGACGCGCGCAGCGCAAATGACGCGAAGCCGATTATTTGAACAGCTTCTCCACCTCCCCAATCGCCTGGGGGAGTGAAAATATCACCACTTTATCCCCCGGCTGGATAACCGTATCCCCCCGGGGAATGATTACCGCTTCATCCTGAATTACCGCCCCCACGATGGCGTGTTTGGGAAAATCCGTCTCCTTCAAGGGCTTGCGGGTAATTTTGGACTTGTGAGAAGCGATATACTCCACGACCTGCGCGTCCACTCCCGGCAGGGTGGCGATGGTCGCCACGTGCTGGTGGCGGATATAGCGCAGCACCGCGTTTACGGTAATCAGTTGTTTACTGACCACCGCATCCATGCCGATGGTCGGGGTGATCGGCAAATATTCGGTATTGTTCACCAGCGCAATCGTGCGCGGAACTTTCAGGTGGCGGGCTACCAGGGTAGCGATGATATTGGTTTCGTCGCTGCCGGTAACGGCGACAAATGCGTCCATGTCCGTAATTCCCTCCACCGCTAACAGGTCGATGTCCGTGCCGTCCCCATGAATGATCAGCGATTTGGGCAGCAGATCGGCGATCTCCTCCGATTTGGCCTTTCTGCTCTCGATGATTTTGACGTGAATGTTTTCGCTGATTTCCCGGGCGATAAACTGCCCGATCAACCCCCCGCCTAAGATCATTACGTTATTGATGCGGGTATCGGCTTTACCGGTCAAGCGGATGATTTCCGGCAGGGATTGGGTATCGCAGAGCACGAACAACTGGTCACCCGCAACTAAAATATCGTCCCCCCGGGGGATCAGGGTGCGCTCCTTGCGGTTGATGGCCACGATTCGCATGGGCAGCTCGCTGATCTCATCGCCGAGGTTTTTCAGGGGAATGCGCAGGATGGGGGAATTGCCTTCCAGGCGGATTCCGATGAGATGGATTTTTCCGTTCTCGAACTCGATGACGTCGGTGGCGGCAGATTGCCGGATCAGGCGGTGAATGGCGTCCGCGGTTTCCTTTTCCGGGTGAATGATCATATCCGGCCCCAATTCATGCCGGGGAATGATAAAATCCGGCCGGGTATATTCATAATTGCGCACCCGGGCGATGGCGGAGGGAACCCCGGCGCGTTTGGCCATCTGGCAAATCAGGATATTCAGCTCATCATCGTTGGTCATCGCCGCCACAACGTCTGCCCGGGAGAGGTTCGCTTTTTTGAGCACTTCGTAACTGCCGCCATGCCCTTCGATCACAAAGGCGTCTAACTGTTCGCTGGCGCGTTTCGCTTTTACGGGATCATTGTCGATGAGGGTGATGTCGTGGTCTTGCGACAGCCGCTTGGTCAGTTGAAACCCAATGGTCCCTGCGCCGATGGTTAATATTTTCATAAAAGAGCGCTCCGCAAACTCATCATCGCCTCAACAGGGAATATCGAACCGGGTTAGCACCTGGAGGATCCCGCGGCAGAATTGGGGCAGATCATCCGGGCGGCGGCTGGAGACGTGGTGGCGGTCGATTACCAGCGCTTCGTCCACCCAGATCGCACCGGCGTTTTCCAGATCATCTTTGATCCCCGGCGTGGAGGTGCAGCGAATTCCGCTCATAATCTTAGCGGAAATGGGAATCCAGCCGGCGTGGCAAATATAGGCGACTAATTTTTCAGCCTCGTGGAACCGGCGGGTCAATTCCAGCACCTCGGGTAGGCGGCGCAGCTTATCCGGGGCAAACCCGCCGGGAATTACCAGCCCCTCGAAATCCTTCTCCTGCACGTCGGCGATGGCGGCATCGGATTTACAGGGATAGCCATGCTTGCCCTGGTACACTTTTCCCCCTTGCGGGCCTGCCGTCACCACCTCCGCCCCCGCTTCGATCAGGCGCAGCCTGGGATACCACAATTCTAAGTCTTCGTAGATGTCATCCACGAACATCAAAATCTTTTTACCACTCAGTTCATCCATACGGCATTTTCTCCATTACTTATCTAAAACCGCCAGGGTCAGCCGGCTGATGCAGACCAGTTTTCCCGCGGGATTGGAAATCCGGATTTCCCACACCTGGATTTTGCCCCCCAAGTGCAGCGGCGTGGCCGCGCCCTCCACGTAACCGTCCGTTACCGCCCGGATATGGTTGGCGTTGATCTCGATGCCCACGCAGTGTCTTTTGGCCGGGTCGATGCACAATGAAGCGGCAATGCTGCCCAGCGATTCCGCCAGCGCCGCCGAAGCGCCGCCGTGCAGCAATCCTGCGGGCTGTTTGGTGCGCCGGTCCACCGGCATCCGCCCTTTGATGAAATTATCGCCCAATTCGGTAATCTCGATCCCGATATGCTCCAGCATGGTATTTTTCGATAAAGGAATAATCTCTTCCACGCTATAATCTTTGAACCAGATGCTCATGATCTTCTCCGCTATCGCGTTTTTTAGGAAAAAAATTGCATAGCGCAGAGAGCATGGCGCATGGGGCATAGCGCAGAGCGTTGTATGAGGCCGTCTCACCCATTGCACCTTACTCCCTGCGCCTCACTCTCTCTGCTCTCTGCGCCATGCGCTTTGCTCTCTGCGCCATGCGCTTTGCTCTTTGCGCTATGCGCTTGCCCCCTTCCGGTGCAGCAGCGCCGCCAGCGCCTTCAAATCGGCAACTTCCAGATCCGGCTCCGCATAGGCCGGGGGGGTGGCGCCAAATCCCTCCACTTGCTTGCGCCGGTTCACCCACACCGTGGCCAAACCGCTCCGTTTGGCCGGGACAATATCATGGTAAATGCTCTGCGCCACGTGGAGGATTTTAGATTTAGGCAGGCCGATCCGCCGCACCAGCTCCCGGAAATTCTGGTCCGCCGGTTTGTAGGAGCGTAATTGCTGGGCGGTGACCACCCAGTCAAAATGCACGTGAAGGTGTTTGAGGGAGCGGGCGATAAGGTCGTCGTCGATATTCGAGAGGATCGCTAATTTGAAGTGTTTTTTCAACTCCTGGAGGGCTTTAACAGTATCGGGAAAGGGATGCCAGGAGGGGATTGCCTGGGTCAGGGAGTTCAACTCGGATTCCGTGGGTTTAAAACCGGTTTCCTCGCCGATCCCTTTCATTACCAGGCGGAGAATGGTTTTGTAATCCTTGAATTCCCCCCCCTCGGCCTCGGATTCTAACTGGGCGTAGAGGTCCAGGATTTGCGCATCGGTCTGCTTAACATCGTGCGCCTCCAATACCGGTCGAACCGCCTGCAGAATGCCGCTTTCCCAGTCGATGAGCGTACCGTAACAATCAAAACTCAATACTTTAAACCGTCTAATTTCCACCACCATTACCCCTGCAAGTTTTATGGAGGCGGAAATTAATCATATAAGAGCACAAACGCAAATAGAGGGAAAATGACCGGGCAGCCGGAAGACCCGGGCATATCGCCAATCGCCCATCGAAAATTATTGGCGATTGGCGAAGTAAGGTTAAACCTGCGGGTCTCGGCGATGTTGTGTTTCGATTCGATAATGCTCCTTCTCCTCAGCTTTTCCGCTTGCCCTGAATAAATTCCATTGCAGTCTCCACATCGTCCTTGCTGCCCAGGATCAAGGGGGTGTGCTGGTGCAAATTGTCCGGCGGAATGTCTAAAATCCGGCGGCGGCCGTCGGTGGCTTTACCTCCCGCCTGCTCTACGATAAACGCTAAGGGGTTGGCTTCATATAAAAGCCGCAACTTGCCCTGGGGATTTGTGTGGTCTCCCGGGTAAAGGAAAACCCCTCCTTTCAACAAATTGCGATGGAAATCCGCCACTAAGGAACCGATGTAGCGGCTGTTCATCCCCCCGCCGTTCGCAGAAGTCGATTTTTTGGCCCAGCGGATATAATTCTGCACCCCCGGCTCCCAGTCGTCATAGTTGCTCTCGTTGGCGCTGTAAATTTTGCCTTTGGAGGGCGTCTTGATTTTGGGATGGGAGAGCACGAAACTGCCGTAGGTAGGATCCAGGGTAAACCCGTGAACCCCCGCCCCGGTGGTGTACACTAACATGGTGCTGGAGCCGTAAACCACGTACCCGGCGCAGAGCTGGGAATATCCCGGTTGTAAAATATCCTCCAACTTCCCGGGAGCGTCTTCCGGGGTAATACGGCGATAAATGCTAAAAATAGTGCCGATGCTGACGTTGACGTCGATATTCGAGGAGCCGTCTAAGGGATCGAAACAGCAGACATATTTACCCCGGGGAAACTCGTCGGGTATGGGGATCAGCTCCTCATCCTCTTCCGAGACCATGGCGCAGAGGGTTCCCCCGAAACGCAAGGAGCGGATCATGGCTTCATTGGCGAAAACGTCTAATTTTTGCTGCTCTTCGCCAAATACGTTGCGGCTGCCCGCCAATCCCAGGATGTCCAATAACCCGGCTTTATTGACCTGGTGGGAGATTACTTTGGCGGCCAGGGCAATATCGCTTAACAAACTGGTGAAGGCCCCGGTGGCCTGGGGGTACAATCGTTCCTGTTCCACAAGATGACGGTTCAATGTCATCATAAAACTATTCATGTGACCTCCTGGGTTTGAATGACGGATGAAAGGAAAGGCCGCCCCACGGAAACGACCTCTGACAAATCGAAAAGATAATAAGCTGGTAAAATTTACAGTGCGGATTTGAAATTTTCAATGATTAGAAAAATCAGGAAGGAAGCTCGCTGCGAAGTAAAAACCATCCAACTCAGATCAGTTTAGGGCTTTCGCTCTTTTTATTGTACCACTGAACGCTAATGTGTTTCAATCACTCTGTGCGCTCAGTTGGGTACATTATTTTTTTCTGGCTCCCTTAAACCGTTGTAATACTTATGCGGGGGAAGAACGCCCATAAAAACCGGGAGCGCCGCAAATTCCGGCGCTCCCGGGGAGGTTCAGGGGGTTAGTTTTGGGGAAGATTGAAGTTGACGATAAACCGGCGGTCGCCGCGCAAGACATTCAAAATCACCGGATCTCCCGGTTTAAGGTCTGCAATAACCCGGTTGAATTCGCTCATATTGCGAACGTTTTGCCGGTTGAGCCGGGTGATCACGTCCCCTTCCTGCAATCCGACCCGGGCGGCAACGCTGCCCTGCGCAACGGAGGTAATCACCACTCCTTCGCTATTGCTTAAATCATAGCGCCGGCGCAGTTCCGGGGATACGTTCTCCACCCGCAATCCCAGGGATTCCACATTTTGCCGCTGGTTCCCGGCTATCTGGGGTTCTTCTTCGGGAAATTCGGCCAGCTTGACGTTAATCTCTCTTTGCTTGCCGTCGCGCAGTACTTTCAAATTGATCGCGGTGCGCGGGTCGGTAGAGCCGATGAGCGTGCTCAATTCCGTGGCGTTGCGAACCTTCTTGCCGGAAACTTCTAACACGATGTCGCCCGCTTGCAAGCCGGCGGCTTCCGCGGGGCTGTCTTTCACCACTTCCCGGATAAAAACTCCTTCGCTGGTATTATCCAGGCCGTACATTTTGGCAATGTCCGGGGTGATATTGCTGATTTGCACCCCTAACCAGCCCCGCACCACTTTCCCTTTGGTTAAAATATCCGACATGACCTTGTTGGCGAGATTGGCCGGGATTGCGAAACCGATTCCGATATTTCCCCCGGAGCGGCTGGCAATCGCGGTATTGATGCCGATCAGCTCGCCTTTCAAATTGACCAGGGCGCCCCCGCTGTTGCCGGGGTTGATCGCCGCGTCGGTCTGGATAAAATCTTCATACTGGGTTAGGCCCACCCCGGTGCGCCCCTTGGCGCTCACGATGCCGGAGGTGACGGTATGGGCAAATTCCTCTTGAAGCGGCGAACCGACCGCCAGAACCCATTCGCCCACCCGCACCGCGTCGGAATTGCCGATGCTGATCGCGGGGAGACTGCTCGCTTCGATCTTGAGCACCGCCAGGTCGGTGCGGGAATCGGTGCCCTTCACTTCCGCCTTGAATTGCCGCCCGTCCATCAACTTGACCACGATGTTATCGGCTTTATCCACCACGTGGTTGTTGGTGAGGATGACTCCATCTGCTTGAACGATGACGCCGGAACCCAACCCCTGCTGGGTGAATTCCCGCTCCGGCATTCGCTGCCCGAAGAAATCATCGAACGGGAACCAGTACGGCGAAACCTGCCGCCCCTTGATGACGGTTTCGGTGGAAATGGTTACCACGGAGGGGGTCACTTTTTCGGCAACATCGGAAAAAGCGTTGCTGAGGGCGTTGAGAATGGATTGCCCGTCCAAATTAGCAGCGCCGGGGGAGGTCTGGGTAATTCCTCCCTCTTCCTTCGGTTGATCGGGGGAATCGGCGGTGAGATGCCCGGTCCAATTCAGGCCGGAAGCCAGGATCAGTCCCATCACGATGCCTGCCAGAACCAGCACGATGCTAAAGCCGGTTAATCTTTTCTTGTTCATTTTTTATCTCTCCTGTTTTATTCATTCAGACGCAGAAATCTTACGCTCTCAACCGCGCGAAGTTTCTCCGGGGCAAAACCCCTTAGAAGCTGTTTTATGCCAAAGGCATGGCTTACGCCAAAAGTTGCCACAAAGACTCTAAGACATGAAGTTTCACTAAAAATCTTCAAAATTCTTGGTGAAACTTTGTGATTTTGTGACTTCGTGGCAAACTGAAACGGCTTTTTAGCATTTGCCGCGCTTACGCTACCTCTGCCGCCGCGGCAACCGGCGCTTCCGCAGCTTCAAAGCGCAGCTCGCCGCCCCGGTAATCTACCTTCACGGCCTGGCCTTTGGAGATTTTCCCGGCCAGGATTTCCCGAGCTAATTGATCCACCACCCGGCGCTGAATGACCCGGCGCAGCGGGCGCGCCCCAAAGGCAGGCTCGTAGCCGATCTCCGCTAAGTGCTCTTTGGCCGCCTCGCTGAGGGTTACGGAAATTTTCTGCTCCGCAAGTTGCTTGCGGATGCGTTTCAGCTGCAAATCCACGATCTTTTTGATGTGCTCCCGCGAAAGGCTGTGGAAAACGATGATCTCATCGATGCGGTTGAGAAATTCCGGGCGGAGTTCCTGGCGCAGCAGGTTCATCACCTCTTTTTGGATTTCCCGGAAGATTTCCTCGCGGTTGTGGTCCTCCACCTGGCGGGATTTTTCCAGAATCAGCGGCGCGCCGATGTTGGAGGTCATAATAATGATCGCATTCTTGAAATTGACCGTGTGCCCCTTGTTGTCGGTCAGCCGCCCGTCCTCCAACACTTGCAGCAGGATGTTGAACACTTCCGGGTGCGCCTTTTCGATCTCGTCCAACAGCACCACGGAGTAGGGGCGGCGGCGCACCGCCTCGGTAAGCTGCCCGCCCTCGTCGTAGCCCACGTAGCCCGGGGGCGCGCCGATCAGCCGGGAAACCGAGTGCCGTTCCATGTATTCGGACATGTCGATGCGCACCATGGCGTTCTCGTCGTCGAACAAAAATTCCGCCAGCGCCCGCGCCAGCTCGGTTTTCCCCACCCCGGTGGGCCCCAGGAAAATGAAGGAACCGATGGGGCGGTTCTGATCCGCCAGCCCGGCCCGGGAGCGGCGGATGGCGTTGGCCACTTCCTGCACCGCCTCGTGCTGCCCCACTAAGCGCTCTTCTAAGCGGTCTTCGATCTTGAGCAGTTTTTCCCGCTCGCTTTCTAACATCCGGGAGACCGGGATGCCGGTCCAGCGGGAGACGATCTCGGCGATCTGCTCCTCATCCACTTCTTCGCGGAGCATTTTCACCTCTTTCTGGATGCCCTGCAACTCTAAGGTAAATTGCTGCACGTTCTTTTCGCGCTCGGGAATTTTGCCGTATTTGATCTCCGCGACCTTATCTAACTTGCCTTCCCGCTCCGCTTTCTCCATTTCGTTGCGCAAGCGCTCGATCTCCGCCTTGTTCTCGCGGATTTTCTGGATGGTCTGCTTTTCCAAGAGCCAGTGGCCGTGCAGTTTGTTGCGCTCTTCCCGCAGGTTGGCCAGCTCCTGCTCGATCTTGCGGAAGCGCTCCTGGGTTTCGGCGTTCTTCTCCTTGCGCAGCGCCACCATTTCGATCTCCAACTGCTTGATGCGCCGCTCGGTCTCGTCTAACTCTTCCGGCAGGGATTCCACTTCGATGCGCAGCCGGGCCGCGGCTTCGTCGATCAGATCAATCGCCTTGTCCGGCAGGTTGCGGTCGGTGATGTAGCGGTGGGAGAGCGTGGCCGCGGAGATCAGCGCGGCGTCGGTAATCTTCACCCCGTGGTGAACCTCATACTTCTCCTTCAACCCCCGCAGCATGGAGATGGTATCCTCCACGGAGGGTTCTTCCACTAAAATGGGCTGGAAACGCCGCTCCAGCGCGGCGTCTTTTTCGATGTGTTTGCGGTATTCGTCGATGGTGGTGGCGCCGACGCAGTGGATTTCCCCCCGCGCCAGGGCCGGCTTGAGCATGTTGGAAGCATCGACTGCCCCTTCCGCCGCCCCCGCGCCGACTAAGGTGTGGATTTCATCGATAAACAGAATGATCTGCCCGTCCGATTCCTGCACCTCTTTCAGCACCGCCTTCAACCGCTCTTCGAATTCCCCGCGGAATTTCGATCCCGCGATCAAAGCGCCCAGATCCAGCGCCACCACCCGTTTGTCGCGCAGGGTTTCCGGCACGTCTCCGTTCACGATGCGCTGCGCGATCCCTTCCACGATGGCGGTTTTTCCCACCCCCGGGTCGCCGATCAGGGCGGGGTTGTTCTTGGTGCGCCGGGAGAGCACTTGCAGCACCCGGCGAATCTCTTCATCGCGCCCGATGACCGGGTCTAATTTCCCCTGGGAGGCTAATTGGGTAAGATCGCGGGCGTAGCGCTCCAGGGCCATGTACTTGCCCTCGGGGTTCTGGTCCGTAACCCGCTGGTTGCCGCGGATTTCCACCAGCGCCCGCAATACCTGCTCGCGCTTCAGGCCCAGCCCGCTCAAAACGCGGCTGGCCTCGCAGCGTTTGATCTCCAGAATCGCCAGCAGGAGGTGTTCGGTGGAGACGTATTCGTCTTTCAACTCCTGCGCCTCTTTCATGGCGTTGCTGACCATCTGGTTGAAATTCGGGGAGGCGTACACCTGCCCGGGGGTGCCGGAGACCTTGGGGAATTTCGCAATCGCGCGATTCAACTGGGTTTTTGCGCTGTAGGGATCGATGCCCACTTTTTTGAGCAGCGTGTTCACCAGCCCCTCGGAATCCTCCAACAGCGCCGCCAGCACGTGCTCCGGCTCTAAGTGCTGCTGCCCCAGGTTGATGACCATCTGCTGGGCGTTGGTTAGCGCTTCCTGCGCTTTGATGGTGTATTTATCAAGGTTCATAAAGCTCTTTCCTTAGATTCATGGTCAGTTTTTGGCATTCTTCCGCCGTTTTGCCGCCCGTAACTTTTCAAATTCCATGCCACCGGGCAAATTCGGGGCATTTCAACCTGTTTTTGAACGAGTTACAGACGATTCGGGCGCTAAACCCGCGCACTCACTTCTGGCAAGGCGGCCTGCCAATACTTCCGAAACCAGGAAAATATTGCTTTATGAGAGACCTGTTGAACGATCACTTGACATTACGAATATTGCACTTTACGTTTCACGCCCCAATCCGCCGTGCGCGGAGCGGTCTTTAGCTGCCTTGCAAACCAATAACCGGAGCGCCTGCCCATGCCCCGATTTTCCGACGCCGTCAACCGGGTATTCGACCGGCTGGAAACCTACTGGGAGGGAGAAAACATCCGCCGCCGGGTGGCACTGCTGTTAGTGGCCGCCTTTCTGCTGGCCCTGGCGGTGATCGAATTGCAGCGCCAGAACCTGCTCCCGGATGAGTTCAAAGACGCGATTCCCCGCAATCACTTTTACGCGGTGGGTCTGGCTTTTACCCTGCTGCTGGTCGTGGAAGTAATCGGGCTGGTGTTCAGCCTGGTGCATTCCGTGGCGGATTCGGTGGGAAAACAGTTGGAAATCCTCTCCCTGATCCTGCTGCGGGAGTCGTTCAAGGAATTCGTGCATTTCGACGAGCCGATCCGCTGGACCGACGTCAATGAGCCGGTGCTGCACATCCTCTCCGATTCTACCGGGGCGCTGCTGATTTTTGTGGCCCTGGGATTTTACTACCGCATCCAAAAGCACCGCCCCATTACCAAAACCCGCGATCAGCAAACCCGATTCATCACCGCTAAAAAATTGCTGGCGCTGTTGTTAGTGCTGGTATTTGCCGCCGTGGGGGCGCACAATCTCTGGGGCCACCTCAGCGGCCGGGCGATATATGATTTTTTCAGCATCTTCTACACGATTTTGATCTTCGGAGATATCCTGCTGGTGCTGATCTCGCTGCGCTACAGTCCCAACTATTTCGTGCTGTTCCGCAACTCCGGCTTCGCCCTTACCACGGTGGTAATCCGCCTGGCCCTCACCGCCCCGCCTTACATCAACGCGGCGTTAGGGGTGGGCGCGGCGCTGTTCGCCATCGGGTTAACCCTGGCGTATAACACGTTTACCACCGAAGAGTGATTTTCACCCCAGCGCCTTCTTGATCCGCCGGATCAACCCCGGGCCTTCATAGATGAAACCGGTGTAGAGTTGAATCAAAGACGCCCCCGCTTGCAGCTTCTCCAAAGCGTCTTCCGGCGAATGAATGCCCCCGACGCCGATGATCGGGAACGCCCCGCCGGATTTCTGATGCAGATAGCGGATTACCTCCGTGGAGCGCCGGCGCAGCGGTTTGCCGCTCAGCCCGCCCTCGCCGAGTTGCGCGACCTGTTCCGCGGGGGTGCGCAGGTTTTCCCGGGAAACCGTGGTGTTGGCGGCGATCACTCCCGCGATGCCGGTTTCCCGCACAATTTCGATGATGTCGTCCAATTGCGCCGGGGTTAAATCCGGGGCGATTTTCAGCAGCAGCGGTTTGGGGCGGGGTTTGGCGTGATTCAAGGCTTGAAGATGGCGCAGCAGCCGGGTGAGCGGCGCTTTTTCCTGCAATTCCCGCAGCCCCGGGGTATTGGGGGAGCTGACGTTGACCACAAAATAATCCACCACTTCGTAGAGCCGTTCAAAACAATATTCGTAATCCTTCAGCGCTTCCTCATTGGGGGTGGATTTGTTTTTGCCGATGTTCCCGCCGATCACCAGGCCGGGTTTGCGCCGCCGCAGCCGTTCGGCGACCGCCTCCGCCCCGTCGTTGTTGAAACCCATGCGGTTGATCAGCGCCGCGTCTTCGGGAAGGCGGAACAGGCGCGGGCGCGGGTTGCCGGGCTGAGGGCGGGGAGTTACGGTGCCGATTTCCACGAAACCGAACCCAAAATCCGCCAATTTTTCAAAATATTCCGCGTTTTTATCGAACCCCGCCGCCAGCCCCACCGGGTTGGGAAAGCTCAGCCCGAACAGTTCCCGGCGCAGGGAGGACCGCTCGAAACGGTAATTTTTTTTCAGAAATCGCGCAACCGGCGGAAACCCGGACAGTTTTAGCGCGTAATGGTGAGCCGTTTCCGGGGGCAGTAAGAAGAGGAGCTTGCGAATGAGAGATTTGTACATAGGGTAATTCCATGTTAGGAATGCAAAGCTTCAGCTTTGCACTACGCCGGCAAAAATCCCGCCTCTTTGAAATAGTGTCGATTCCCCGGATCGAATATAACAGGAAAGAGCGATGAAAATTACAAAAGAAAAACGTAACTATTCAGGCGTTTTGCCACAGAGGCCACAGAGAGCACAGAGACATAAAAAAATTCCTAATCAAATCACAAATACAGGGATATAAGGCTCTAAGACTGAGGACGAAGGAAATAAAATATTGCTGTTGCTTTTGGCCTTTTCAAATTTGTATGTTCACCGTCGCCGTTCGCGGAATCATTAATAACAGGCTGATTAAATAACCCCCGCGACGGCCCAATGTAACCATGAAGCAATTTCATCAAACAGTAGGAGTGATCGATGGCAATCACCGATGGATTCACCCGCCGGTCGTTTCCCAAGAAACTGCGTGAAACGGTCGAGGATGGCTGGTCCTGGTAATCGGAGCGCCGCATTTTATCGTGTCGTGAAGATGTAACTTTTATAAGCTGTACCGAAGTTCCCTCCATTCCAGGCCATCCTTTCCGTTCAACCTATTCTACTTGTAAAATTTTGGCGACGGGGACGCAACCCGTCCCGGCAAAACCGCTGCTGCGGCCGATTCTGCACGGCCCCGGTTCGCGGAATTGACTACGCAAACGCAACCAAACGCGCAAGCTGTTACCGAAAGGATGTGATCATTTATGCTGCTCCGAAGACTGAAAAATCGCTGGACGGAAAAAAATGGTTATGGAGAAGTGTTGAAACTCGCCTTCCCCTTGATTTTGAGCACCGGCTCCTGGAGTTTGCAGCACTTTATTGACCGGATGTTTTTAACCTGGTATTCCCCGGCGGCCATCGCCGCCTCCCTGCCGGCCGGGATGGTGAACTGGACCCTGGTGAGCCTGTTCGTGGGGATGGCCGCGTACGTGAATACCTTTGTGGCGCAATACTACGGCGCGCAACGGCCGGAACGCATCGGCCCGGCGGTGTGGCAGGGCATCTGGTTATCCCTGCTGGCCGCGGCGATCATTCTGCCCTTCTATCCCCTGGCGAGTTGGATTTTCGGGATTTTCGGGCATGCCCCGGAAGTGCAGGATCTGGAAACCGTTTATTTCCGTATCCTGCTTATCGGAGCGCCCTTTGCGGTGCTCTCCAACGCCGTTTCCGGCTTCTTTTCCGGGCTGGGCCGAACCTGGGTGGTGATGTGGGTGAACTTTTTCGCCACCGGGGTGAACATCGTGCTGGATTACCTGCTCATTTTCGGGAAATTCGGTTTCCCGGAGTTAGGCATGGCCGGCGCGGCCTGGGCGACCACCATCGCAGTGGCTTCCTCCACGGGGCTGTTTTTCTTCCTGATGGCGCGCCGGAAATTCGACGCCGAATATCATACCCTCAAGGGCTGGCGGTTTGAATTGCCGCTCTTCCGTCGCCTGGTTCGCTACGGGCTGCCCAGCGGGTTGCAATTTCTGCTGGAAATATTCGCTTTCACCCTCTTTATTCTGATTGTCGGCAAAATCGGGATGCTGGAACTGGCAGCCAGCAACATCGCCTTCAACATCAATTCCCTGGCGTTTATGCCCATGTACGGGTTCACTATCGCTGTATCCACCCTGGTGGGGCAGCGGTTGGGGGAAAACCGGCCGGACCAGGCCGAGCGCTCCGCCTGGTCGGCGTTCCACATGGCCCTGGGGTTCTTTGGCCTGCTGGGATTGGCCTATTTTGTGATACCGGGCGTTTTTACCTGGCCGTTCGCTTTCCAGGCGGATCCGGCGAACATTTCCCCGATCCTGGAATTGACCGCCGTTCTGCTGCGCTTCGTGGCGTTTTACTGCCTCTTCGACGCCGCCAACATGATCTTTTCCGGCGCTCTCAAAGGCGCGGGAGATACCCGCTTTGTGGCGGCGGCCAGCGTGGTATCGTCCTGGGGGTTTATGTTGGTCCCCTCGCTCATCGGGGTGTACCTGTTCGGGGCCGGCATTTACTGGTTGTGGGTATTTGTTACCCTCTACGTGATGGGTTTGGGAGTCGCGTTCTGGTGGCGGTTTATCAAAGGCCGCTGGAAATCCATGCGGGTGATCGAAACCGAAGGAGAAGAGGCGCTTAAACCGGCGACGGCGTTCGTGCAAGAATAACTTGCCCGGCGGGAGCCAGGAGCCAGAAACCGGGCGCCAGAAAGAGGGAGTTAAAGTCCCGGAACCGGGAACCAATAGCGACGGCATCGCTTCAAGAGAGGCGGGAAGAAGATTTGCAATTCGGTTCCCGGTTCCTGGCGTTTATTATTGCCTTACCTTACAATCTTGAAATTGAACATCGCGGTATGCAGCGCCCCCAGGAGGCGTATCCATACCGGCAGCAGCATCTCCGTGCCGCGCGCGGTGGTAATGTCGCCGAGGTCGATGATCTCTTTCCAGCCGAACCAATCTTTCAGGTATTCGATTACCTTTGCTTTGGCGCTCGCGTCGTTGCCGCTGACGAAGATGTGATGGTCGCCGTCGGCAACCTGGCGGGGATTGATCATCACGTGAGCATTGGTAGTATTGAGGGTTTTGACTACTTTCAGCTTCGGGAAAGCGCGCTGAATCTGCTCTCCCAGCGAATCGGTATTGCACACCGTCAGGGTGGGCGGCATTCCTTTGGAGAAATCTAACGGATTGGAGACGTCTAACATAATTTTTCCGTTCAGATTTGCTTCCCCGGCGGATTGCAAGGCCGGTAAAGCGGCTACCCCGGCGGTGGCGTTGATCAGCACTTCCCCGTGGGCGGCGGCTTCCGCAAAGGTCGCCAGCTTAACCTTCGGATTCTTTTTCTGCCATTCGCGGTAAGGCGGGTTGCCGTAGGGGCCGGGCTCGGTGCTCGCCAGCGTCCTGGCAACGTCGCGGGTTCCGATGGTAACCTCGTGGCCCAGTTCTGCCAACTTTCCGGCGAGGATTTGCCCCACCATACCGGTTCCCATAATGCCGATTCTCATGGTCTATGCTCCTTTTTGTTTTGCCATTGTTGCGGTTTATCGTTAACTTCAGGGCAATAATAAGCGTTGGGGTCTGTTTTTGTCAAGTAGGCACTATTTTGTACAATGGTTCCTAAAGCGAATACTTGAAACTCATTCACTACAAGATATGTGAATGGTGGCAAAACCATATACAACAAGAGTATTCTGTGGAAGGAGAAGTGATTGAGGAATTGGAAGGGGGTTGAGGTGATTCTTTCTGGTTCTTTATCGATACATGTCGATCTCGAAACGGTGGAATTTTATTCACGAATTTGTCTATAAAAAGATATGGAGATATATGCCAAATGTAGCTCAAGGGAGTGTCAGTTTTTTTGTGCTTTTGATGTAGAAAGAGATGTTGGTTAACGGAAGGAGCGGAGCGACTGAAGTTAGCCAACATCTCTGGCGAGACTG
>JABWBP010000149.1 GCA_013360445.1 Calditrichaceae bacterium
AAAGGCGCTGTCGTTCTCTAAAAAGTTAGAAAACCATATCGGAGCTATTAAATATTTTATCTGCTATTACAATGCAGCATTAAACGTTTAGGACTACCCATTTTTGAATTCCGCTATATTCTATACCCATCAATTAACTAAAAATCATTCACTCAACATAAAAGATTCCGGAGGGAATCATGAACAAACCCCGATTCTCCGAAGAGACCATTTTATCCGTCGCCAAAACCACCCTGGAAAACGCCCGCGCCCACCAGGCCAGCCTGGCGGATTTCGGTATCACCACCCAACTGCTCGATGAGTTCGAGAGCAACATCCAGGCCGCCGAGGCCCTGCCGGATGAAACCGCCAACCGCATCGACCTGCGCGGTATTACCCGGGAAAAAGAGAGCGCCCTGGATGCCTGCTTCCAATGGGGCCGCAATCTCCGCACCCGCCTGCAACTATCTTTTGGCAACGCCTCTCCCCAGGCGAATGCCTTTCCGTCCAAACAATTCAACGCCGCCGCCGGCAGCGAGAGCAAAATGATGCCGGTGATGGAGATATTGATCAGCCTCGCAACCCAGCATCAAACCGAGCTGGCCGCGGTGGGGCAAACCCCGGAAATTTTAGCCGAAGGAAGCGCCCTGCTGGACAGCCTGCGCCAGGCCGACCAGGCCCAGGAGCTGAAAAAAGATGCCAAAAGATCCGCCACTCAGGAGCGCTACCAGAAATTCCAGGTCATTTATGATGCCGTAAACCGCATCAACCGGGTGGGCCGCCTGGTATTCGAAAACGACCCGGTCAAACGCGCCCTCTTCGAGAGCAAATGGCCGGCCGCCAAAGCCCCTGCCAATCCCGGCGAAAGCACCGGGCAAAATCTCCCGCAAGAGAGTTGAAAAAACCCGCCGGCTTCCCCCGCTTGTTTGCGGGGGAACTGCCTGCGCTCGACCGGCGCAGTAAAAGCCTGTCCGAAAACCTCGAAGCGGCGGCTTAGGCCAGAACATCCCTGCAGCGGAGTTTGAATGAGTCACATCCTTCACCGCGGCCGGATCGTAACGGCTATTGCGGATAATCCCCCGGCGGTGTATATTGTAACCGCCCATGGATCACGATACCGCCTTATCGCCCGCCGCTTACGCGGTGATTATCGGGATTGACCGCTACCGGGACGCGCGAATCCCCCCGCTGCAATTTTCCCGGGGAGACGCCCGGGCGCTCTTCCGGGTGCTCAGCGATTCCGATCGCTGGGGAATTCCCCGGGAGCACATCAACCTCCTGTTGAACGAAGACGCTACCCGGGACAACATCCGCTCCGCCATGGGCGCCCAACTGCGCCGGCGCGCCGGCATGGTTTATATCTACTTTTCCGGCTACGGCGCCCCGGCCCTGAACCTCGCTTCCCGCTCCGGCCGCCCCGCCATCGAAAAATACCTGCTTCCTGCGGACGCCAACCCCGAAGACCTGCCCGGCAGCGCCATTTCCCTGGCAGAAATCAAAGAATTCTTAGAGTGGCGGCAGGCGGAGCAGGCGGTGCTATTGCTGGATACCTCCTTCAGCCCCGGGGAGGGCGGGCGCAGCTTTCGCAATCCCCATTTTCCCGGCAGCATCGAATTGACCGACCGGGAGTTCGAAATACTGGCCGGGGAAGGAACCGCTATCCTGGCCGCCTGCAAGGCCGGTGAAGTAGCGCTGGAGCTCGCCCCGGTCGGGCACGGGCTGTTTACTTATTTTCTATTAGAAGGATTGAAAGGCCAGGTAATTCAGGAGGAAAAAGCGCAAATCCTGCTGGATGATCTGTACGAATACGTTTATGCCAACGTCCAATACCACGCCCGGAAATTTGGCCGCGAAATGCAACCGCTTTGTGCGGGAACGCTGCAAGGCGATACCTTTCTCCGAAAGAACCTCGCCGCCGCGACGGTAGAAGAAGAGCGCCTCCGCCAACGGGTTCAGCAGCTATACGCCCTGGCAAAGCGCGCCCACCAAAATGGGGACGAAGAAGCGGTTTATCGGATTTTACAGAACGTGCTGGATATTTTTCCGGGAGACGAGAAAGCCCGGAAAGTGGTAGCAGCCCTGGAGAAGAAACGCCGCGCCGCCGGCAAACCCCCGGCGGTTTCGGAAACCCCGGCCCCGCCGGCAACAGCAACAGCAACAGCAACAGAAAAAGAAACCGTCATTCCAGAAACACCCCGGCCGGCGCCCCCGGAAGTCGAAGCGCCGTTGGAGCCGGCCATTCCCCTCGAAAAAGCAGCCCCCCCGGCCGCGCCGGAGGCCGCTCCCCCAAAATCCGCGAGATCGCCCCGGGGGCAGTCGCGGAGGTGGGTGTTTACCCTGTTGGCGGTGCTGCTATTGGCGATCATGATGCTGATGGTCTATGCTCCCGGCCTCAACCGCGCCGAGCCGCTGCTGTTATTCAACTCCCTGGATCGAAACGGCCGCCCGTTCCGCAGCGAACCGGCCTTGCTCTCCCTCGATCAGGTGCGGGAGATGCTCCGGCAGCACGATTTTTACGAACGCCATTGGAATAAAACCGCGCCCGGCTTTGCAAACCGCCTTGAAACCGCGGGGGACCGGCTGGCGCTGGATTTCGGCAGCCTGCTCATGTGGCAGCGAGGCGGCTCCGCGCAGCCATTGTCATTTGAACAGGCGCAGGACTACATTCGGCAAATGAATCGGGATAATTTCGGCGGTTATCGCGACTGGCGCTTACCCACCCTGGAAGAAGCGATGTCCCTGGTCGAACGGGATATGCTCAACCGGGATCTGAACATCGCCGGAGTTTTTGATCCGGCCCAGCGCGTCATCTGGACTGCGGATACCGAAAGCGATACCCGCAAGTGGAGCGTATCTTTCTATGATGGATACTGTTTCCCGAACGACGTGCGCTTCAAATCCTTTTACGTGCGGGCGGTAAGATAGTGTTCAGGTGTTTGGGGGTTTGCGTTGAGGGCGTATGCCAAATTGCACAACAGGAGTGATATGGATAATCTTTGGAAAGAAATCCTCTGGCGGCAGTTCGGCGCCGCTATCGACATGCTCGAAAACGCCATGAACGCCTGCCCCGGGGAGCTTTGGAGCGACCGCTCCCGGGAACCGGAATTCTGGTATCTCGTCTATCACACCCTTTTCTGGCTCGACTTCTATCTCTCCGATTCGGCGGAGGGATTCGCTCCTCCCGCTCCTTTCACCCTCGATGAGATGGATCCCGCGGGGCTGCTTCCCGACCGGGTCTATACCAAAGAGGAGCTGCAAACCTACCTGGAGCATGGCCGCCGGAAGTGCCGGGCGGCCATTGCCGCCATGACGGAAGAAAAAGCCCGCCGGCGTTTCGGCTTCGGGCGGGTTGACCTCTGCATTGGGGAGTTGCTGCTCTACAACCTGCGCCACGTGCAGCATCATGCCGGCCAGTTGAGCCTCATTCTCCGCCAGACCATCGATTCCGCCCCGCGCTGGGTGGTCCAGACGAAGAACCGGCCCGGCGCTGGATGAGAAAAAGGGGTGTTATAGTTTTATCGTGCGCAAGTGCACTCCCACTAAAACACTAAAACACTTGAACACCAAAACACAATTTTTATTGGAGCGTGATCAATCCCAGGTCCTTATCCGTTCCTGCAACCACCTCCACGCTGTCTTTTGTAAAAGACAACCCGGCTGTATCTTCGATGCTGACGGTATAGAATCCCGCGGGCAGAAACGCCAGCATGAATTTTCCGGTATCCCCGCTCACCAGGGATGAGGTTACCGTATCGGCGTCCTGGATGGCGTAAGCGACCGGGAGATCCTGATAATTGAGCACCGTTCCGGAGATCGAGCCGGTGATCGCTTTGGGCGCCACCCGGATGACCGGTTTGAGTTTGTAGCGGGGATTGTGCGGCGGGCCGGTGACTACGATAGAGCGGTTCACGTCGAAATCGATGACCAATTCATAGGTAGAACCCCCGGCGACCATAAAATGGGCGTTCAGTTTCAAGCCGGTTTGCGCCCCGCTGGGAACGTCCAGGGGGTGGGTAATCCCGTTCACCACCACTTCGGCGCTGTCGATTTTCAAACGAATTTGCGAATAATGGCCGGCCGGCACCTCCGCCGTGCCGATGACAATCGACTGGCCGTTGTTCCACTCCAACAAATTGATGGTTTTCGGGGTATCCTGAACCGCCACCCACTGGCTGTCGATATGCGCCCGGATTTCCGAAAAGGTGATGTTGACCGCCTCGAAATCGCCCGGCGCGTCGGTCAGGCTGATCCGCAAAATGCCTTGGCCGGCGGGGGTTTCAGGATCATTTTGATTGGGAGCGCTTTTTTCACAGCTTCCCGCAGCCAGCGCCAGCAGAAATAAAACGGCTACAATAGAAATTCCCTTTTGCATCATCGAACCTCCTGTTTTGTTTAACAAGGGCAATTGCGCAAATCCGATGCCACTTTTTCCCCGCCCGGCATACTGCTTAAAATAGACCTTTCTGAAGAGAAGGTCAGGCCCGCCAGGGTCAGATGTAAATTTTTTTCACGCATTTAAGTAAGTGGCATTATGAAATCGACACTTTTGTCATTGCCGCATGTTACCCGCTTAAAACATGCGGGCACAAGTTTAAGCGGGAATCCATATTTCAAGTGTATGGATGCCCTATTACTATCCCGGAAGGCCGCATTCCCGTTAACCTTAGGGATTTTTAACCGCAAAGACGCTAAGACGCAAAGAAAACAGTGCTGATTTTTGTGAAGATCAGGAGG
>JABWBP010000071.1 GCA_013360445.1 Calditrichaceae bacterium
TTTTCCCTGCTTGTGGAACATCTTTTTCTACCAAACAGGTTTTTTTAGCAAGCTTTTTATATCTCTGTGCTCTCTGTGGCAAGATGCCTGAATAGTTACCTTATTTTTACCTTTTACCTTTCGCCTTTTCTATTATCGGCCACTTTGGAACCAACGTTCGCCGATATTTACTTCTACGCGAAAATTGACGAATTTTTCCTCCGCCAGGTTTGTGCTTTCGCTGCCCCGCAATCCCCCGCTGATTGCAAAATCCAGGCGGTTGCGGTAATCGCCAAAAGGAATTCCCAGGCCCAGGTGGATGCCGTACTCCATAGCGGATTCCTGGTTGAATTTGTAGCCCAGGCGGGTGGCGGAAAAACCCGCCCGGTAATCCATCCGGTCGAAGAAACCGGCATTGTATTTCATCAACAATTCCCTTTCGAACCCGATACCGAAATGAAACCAGTCTTCATAGTTGGGGGCGGGTTCCTGCAGGGTAGCGGACCATTTCTGGTAAGCATAATCCAGGGCCAGGTTCCAGCGCGACCCCAGCCGCAGCGCGCTGCCCACGCCGAATTGCAGCGGAAAAGTCTCCAGGTTGCGCTTCTGAACGGTATCAGCCAGGGCAATTTGGGAATCGTAAGCGGTTTTTACTTTCAGGGGAAATGATTTTAAATCCACAAAGCCGGCCAGGGTCAGCCAGTCCAGGGGGCGATAATCCGCGCTGAAGCCGATTCCCGGTCCCGTAATGGTATATTTCAGCGCATGGGAGATGTCGTTGAAATTGTTGTCCGGGAAGTCGAATTCGTATTGATCTTCGATGCTGCCGAAATAAAAATTGCCGTTAACCGAAAAGCCGAAGGCCGCGGAGGGCGACCAGGCCAGGTTCAGTTGCGCTTTGGCAATATTGCCGGTGGAGAGCGAGTTTTGCGTAAAGGTTTGCCCGTTGCTGGTAATCGTTTCGGTTGCTTTGAAGTCGATGCGGGAATAGGGTTGCAGGTTTATTCCCATTACCCACCTTCTTTGGGAGAGAGGAATGGCGATGTTGATCCCGGAAAGGCCGGCGACCGTGCTGGTGAGCTGCTCCCCCTGGGGGGCAAGGTTGATGCGCTGGTAAAATACCCCCACGGAAATCCGGGTTGCCTGAATATACCGCCACTGGGAAATACCGTAATTGGCCAGGGAGAGGGAATCCAGCGCAGCAATGCCGGTCATACCCATGCCCACCCCGCGCACGGTGGTGGAATACTGGCGAATTCCCATCCCGTTGTACTGGGATGCAAAGTAAGATCCCGCCCGGGCAGAGAAAAACGCAAGGAATAAACAGATAATCACATATCGGATCGGCGCTCTCATTGAGAATCCCTTGTTATAAGCGTTCATCCGGAAACCGTAAGGAGTAGATGATCAAGCGGGGCCGGCGGTTGGGATCGGCAAAGTTGTGCTTGAAAAAGGAAAACCGGGCCAGGTAGGAAGCCTGGAACTTGTGCTCGACAAAGAAGCCTTCGTAGCTGTCCGGGAAGTTCAGTTTGCGTTGAATATAGGTAGAGGCCAGCTCCCTGCGATCGTTGCCCTCGGTAACTTCCACGAAAGAGGAGTCCGCGGTATAGCGATTGATGTCAATGACCCGGGTGGTGATGCCGATAAAGCTGCTATCGACTTCCAGGCTGTCCTTCTCGCTAAAGCCGTCGAGGAGCGGCAGAATCTGCAAATCGGGGCCGCTGCCGCCGTGGGGAAGGGTATTCGCCCAATCAACCGGAAGCTGCAGATTGGCGGAGGTAACCACCAGCCCGTCGGGATATTTTCGTTTCAAGCTATCCAGGTCAAAATCCAGCAGGGTGGCCCAGGGATATAAGCTCGATACCTGGTTGCGCTCCGGAACCTCTTGAAAATCGCCGTTGAACAAAAAGGCGTCGGTAATGGCCAGCAAAGAATCGGTTATCATTACCGTATCGGAACCGGCGGTGTAACGGATGAATAGATGCACCCCGGTTTGGGTAACATTATCGCGAGCTTTGAATTCTTTGATAAAAGTAGCATAATTGAAGTCGAACACCATCCCCCGGTTTACGCGGGTGCTGTCGATCCAGGCCTGGATAACCTCTTTCCCATATTCGCTAAAATCGAAATAGAGCGTGTCTTCTTTGCCGGTAGTAACGCGCAGGTAGCCCATGGGATCAGTCAAATTCACCCGGGCCGGGTAATGTTGCCAGAGATAATCCGTGTCGGTTTGCCAAATCCCCAGCACCTGGTACCCGATAGCGGCAAATTCCGAAAGATCCTGCCCCCCGGCTTGCAGGGTAATAAAACGAATCCATACGCTGTCAATATTGGCGGTGTCGGGAATGGTTTCAACAGAGAACCTCACAATAGGCTGGAAGGAGAACCCGTAAGAGGAACCGATCAGCAGCCGGTCGCTATCCAGGGTGCTGATCGGTTTGTTCAGAATATAGGTCGTATCGAATCTGGCGTAGAGAGTATCGATAACAATTTGCGAGTTTCGATCTGCCAGGGCAACCGGGAGGGGGTTCTCTTCGCAGTTCCAGAGAAACAGGGAGATTGCGGCCATGAGCGCCGGGATAAACTTGTTGAGAATTCCGTTCACTTCCTTACCTCGTTGCTTCACTCGCTGATCGTTTGCATGATATTCCAAAAAATAAGCCGTGAATATAGGCAAAATGGCTAACTAACACAATACGGATTAAAATTCAACTCGCCTGCCCCATCTGTGCCGGAGTAAGGTTGATATACCTTGAGAAACCGGGCAAGTTCCCCCTACGCCGGATTCTCTGGAGTCGACTTTTGTGCAAGCTGGTTTAAAATCCTTATTTCGCAACAAGTCTATTGTATTCAGGATGGAATTCGGAAGGAGTTTTTCTTTAACCTCCCGGCGGTTCGGAACCGCCGGGAGGTTATTTATGGGCTGATGTTACGCATTTTAACACAGAGGCACAAAGATCACAGAGTTTTGATCCATATTTTCAAACTTTGGTTTCTCGAAACGGTCTAAAACTTACTGAGTGTTTGAGTTTCTCTGTGCCTTCTGTGTCTTTTGCATGGTGAGTTCATCGAACCATGTGGTTAATTTTTTCAACCTGCGTAACATCAGTTATGGGGATTACAGGGAGAACCAATAATTCAGCTTGATCAGGAAGACGTTATCCGGGTAAATGCTGAAGAGATTTTTAAACCCCTGGCGCACGGAAAAATCGCCGTAAGGGGCATCGTCGCTGCGGTTCTGGGTCCACACCAGGTAGAGGGTGGAGCCGGGCAGGTATTCCCAGCGCACCACTAAGTTGGAGCGGAATTCCCAGAAATTGAAATCCGGGTAATCGAAACTGTAATCCGCCGAACCGTCGTGGTTTTCATCGATTTCGTAAATCTTGTCGCCGCCATCCAGGGTTCGCAGGGAAATTTCTTCATCGCTGAAAACCTGGAACCGCTCGTAATAATTCGCCGAGCGCGGCTCCGTAACGCGCTTGAACTGGCGGTACTTGCCCGCGGAGATAAACGGCTGGCCATAATATTGGATAGTCAGGTTGGGCGCAATGCTCAGGTCGATGCGGAATTGCACCCCGAAGGTTTCCTGTTCGATCAGCGCCATGATGTAGCGCTCCTGCCCGAGGGTGGCGTGGGTTTGAGTGTCCACGTACTGCAGGTTATCCTTATTATAGCGGTAGAACGGCCCGGCGAAGAACGCCAGGGCGTTATCCGGCCGCCAGTTCAGGTCCAGCCAGATGTCGTGATAACGGGAGCCTCCCTCGTCGCTGAGGTAGTTGTATCCGCCGAAACCGAAGCGCAGTTTTTTCCGCTCATCGCTGAATATGTTGTACCAGTTGCTCCACGCGCCGGGAAATTCCATCATTGGGCCGCCGCGCAGGTCGCTGTCGCGCAGTTCTGCGCTCTCGCGATTGATTCCCGCCCCGAAACCCCAGTAATTTTTGAACTGCCCGTTCCCGTTGATATTCCCCCCGGTGAAAATCCGTTCCGGGGCGAAATTCCAGCCGTCCCAGAGGTTGAAGTTGACCTGGAAACGGCGGAAAATCCAGCGCGGGTTCCACTCCCGGTAAGCGATCCAGGTATAAGCCATGGCCCGGTCGGCTTTGCGCAGGTAGCCCAGGTCGTTCACCTCGAACCCCGGGGAACGCCAGATGCCCGCGGCCACGTAGCGCCAGTGTCCCCCACCCACTTTGCCGACCACAAAAGACCCGGCGTGGCCGTTCAAAGAAGTGCGGGAAGAATCCAGGGTCACGTGGCCGGCGTCCGGGCGCTGAAAATAACGCTGCGAAGCGGTTTGCGCTTCCAAAATCGCTTCCGGGCCGCCTTCGATGCGGCTGGCCGCGGTGCGAATGTTGAACATATAGTTCTTATTATCCCACTGGCGGCTGAAATCCAGCCCTCCGCTGTAGGCGGCTTTGGTGAGAAAATTCAGGTGGGTTTCGTTGATGTCGCGGTGGGTGGCGGTCACAATCCCGCCGAGGGAGGTATTCCCGCGGTCATAATCCTTTTGCAGCCGGCTTACAAAATAGTTGCTCAGCGGCTCCACTTCCAGGCCGCGAGTTTGCCCGTTTTGGTAGATCGAGGCGTATTCCCGCGCCGTGACTGCATCCAGAACTGCAATGGAGAAGCCGCTGCGGGTCTTCCCGGTCAGCTTGGCGGCGCTGATGATGGAAGTGTTGTGCGGAATATCGGCATATTCATCATCATTCAGGTCCGGGTCGTGATGCGGCTGGCGGCCGATGCGCCGGGAATAGAAGAGCGTTTCCTGGGAAAACGACCCGTCGCCCCAGCCTAAGTTGTAATTGAAAATATTTTTTCCCTCGATGAAGAAGGGGCGTTTTTCCTGGAAAAAAGTCTCGAAAGCGGTCAGGTTCACTTCCGAAGGGTCCGCCTCCACCTGCCCAAAATCGGGGTTGACGGTGAAATCCAGGGTCAAATCGCTGCTGAGGCCCATTTTGCCGTCCAGCCCCCCGGCGAACTTTCCATCCCGCCCGTCGGCAAAGGGATTTCCCGCTTCCGCTTGTGAAAATTCAACCTGCCCCAGGGAGTAAGGCAGCAGCTCGATGCGCCGGGGCATGGAAACGCCGCTGATGCCGTGCAATTCCCCGATCTGGGAAACGAAACCCCCCGATTCCTGGGGCACCGGCTGCCACAGCGACCACTCCTGTTTGCGGTGGAGGTAGCGCCCGATTTCCAGCCCCCAGACATGCTCCTCTTTATTGCCAAACCGCAACTGGTTGAAAGGGATGCGTATTTCCGCAATCCAGCCCGCGGAATCCTGGGAAGTGGCCACGTACCATACCGGGTCCCAACTGTAGTCCTTCATATCGCCGTCGTCCGCCCAGATGCCGTCGATTTTCACCCCCGCGGCGTTCACGGTAAATTCAAAGGCGGTGCGTTTATCGAAATAGCTGTCGATCAAAATGCTCACCACGTCGGCGTCTTCCCCCTGGTCGCGGCGGGCCACCCGGCGGACGATCTTCTCCGGTTCGCTATCGTGGGCGCGGATGGCAAAATAGATATTGTGCCGGTCGTAAGCGATCTGGAAGGTGGTATTCTGGTCGGGAGGCTGGCCTTCGTTGGGTTCGTATTGAACGAAATCACCCGCAACGGCGGTTTTGTGCCAGATGGCGTCATTTAGCTTCCCGTCGATTTGCGGCGAGTGAGGATTCACCGGGGTGGCCTGGTAGGTGCGCTTTTCGACGCGCTTTTCCTGGGAAAACAGAAAACAGAAACAGGCGGAGAACCATAAAAGTAGCCATAGAAACTTCATAAACGCCCCCGTGTTTGAAAAAAACCAAAACGATCTACGAGCGTTTAGACACGGCGGTTGCGGAAAGGTTTACCTGGGGAGGAAATTTTGTGGGTTGAGGGGGAAAGAGGGGGGGCGTAAAGCGTATTGCGTAGTACGCAGTGCGTATTCCGTTGGTTACGCATTACCCTTCGACAAGCTCAGGGTAAACTCTTTTACGCAATACGCAATACGCTCCCCGCCTCACCCCGCCTTGCCGATGCGCCTCCGGGCGTGCGCGACGATTTGCCGCACGATATTCTCCACCACCTGGTCCGGAACCCCATCGTAGTGGCGGGATTTTAGGCGCATATCGCACATTTCGTTCACGTAATCTATGGCGATGAATTTTCCCGTGCGGTCCATGGCGATCTCCGTGGAGAAGAAATTCAGGCGGCACACCCGGGCGGCCTGGCGCATGATCCGGTATAGAACATGGAGCCGGTAAGCGTCGAGGTCCCTCTCGGTGAAGGTGTTGAAAACGCAGTTCAAATCGTTCCACCATGCTATTTGAACCATTCCGCAGGTATAAAAACCGCGGAACCAGAAACGCCGCCCGTCCTGTTCCCGGGGAATGATCTTCTTTTGCAGCAGGTATTTATTATCCGGAAAGGTCAATCGCGCTTCCTGCACGTCCGCTAAGGTGCGCGCCCCCCGCACCACCCCGATGCCCCCGCCGTGGGTGTTGGCCGGTTTCACCACAAAGGGGGTTCCCAGGCGGTATAATTCCGGCTCGATGAAGGAAATCCGGGAGACTTTCTTCGCGGGTGGAATGATATAGGTGTAAGGAACCTCGATGCCCACTTCGATGAATTTCCGGTGGATGAGCGCCTTATCCGCCGCCCATTGCAGGGCAGCCCAGGTATCTAACATGGGAGTTTTTTGCTGCTGCAGAAATTGATTCAAGACCAGGAAGTCCGGGGAGTTATCCGAGGCGCGGTCGTAAAAAAAAGCAAAGCCGATTTCTTTCCGTTGGAGCTGCTCCAGGGTGGCGGCGAGGTTCTCCGGCCAGATAACGTAGGTGGAAATTCCCTGTTGATGGGCGAACCGTTCGATCAAGCGCAGATAATCATAATCGTATTCCCATTCCACTGCAATGGCGAAGTCGAAAACTTGCATGGCCCCCCGGAGCCGGTATGAGGTTGTAAATCGACGCTTTTAGAAACCGGAAGCATACTATCACGGAATCTTTGCCAAGTCAAGGGGATAATCATTTCCGGGTGTGGAAAAATCTGCCCGATCCTCACAAAATTTATTGGTAGTGGCAAAAATTGACTGATGCTCTAAAGACACCACAGGGTGCAATGATAGAAAAGCCTTGCCAGGCTTGTTTTGTGAACGCGATCCGGCAAAGGTTTAATAAATTTGGCAATGCTATGGAGTTGATCATTCACCAAAATGGTGTTGTAAATCGTTTTCCTGAAATCCAACCGGGGGAGCATCATGAAAGTACTTTCGCCTGCGCTGAGAAAATTCTTCTCCTACGCCCAACCCTACCGCTGGTGGATCGCCGGGGCGACCGTCTGTGGGCTGCTGAAATTCAACATCCCGGTGGTCTTTCCCTGGGTTCTGAAAGACGTGATCGACTACGTGCTCAAAACCCCCTCGCCGGACCTGGGAAAAATCAGCGCCTCCATGGTCTTTCTCATCCTGCTCTACATTTTCTGGTCGGTAATTACTTATTACCGTTCCTACCTGGCCGACCGCGCCAACCAGCGGCTGATTTTCGATCTCCGCCACGACCTCTGGGTGCACCTGCAAAAGATCTGGCTGGGGTACTACGAAACCCGCCAGGTCGGCTCCATCGCTTCCCGGCTGTTGGGCGACACCGCCATTGCGCAGAATTTCGTGGGCGCGGCGATCACCAATTCGATCATGGACCTCAGCTCCCTGGCGGTCATCTCGGCGCTGATCTTTCACATGAACTGGCGGCTGGCGCTGGTATCCGTTGCGGTGCTTCCCCTGTACGTGGCCTTGAACCGGCATTTCCGCAAGAAAATCCTGAAATCCAGCCGCAAGGCGCAGCAGAAAATGGAAGAAATCTCCGGCAACGTGCAGGAGAAGTTGGGCGGCATTTCCATCATCCAGTCCTATACCCTGGAAAAGGTGGAGGAGCAGAATTTTTTCCAGGAGAGCCGGGCGTACCTCAACTACCGCATTACCAACACCAAAAACAACGCCCTGGCCGGGGCGCTGATCGGTTTGATCACCTCCCTGGCCCCGGTGCTGGTGGTGTGGTACGGGGTGGTGCAGGTCATTCACGGGCGGTTGACCATCGGGGAGCTGACCGCGTTTTACGTGTACTTAGGCATGTTCTACTCTCCCCTGGGGCGGCTGTCGGATTTGACCATCCTCATTGCCAACTCCCGCTCCGCCATCGACCGGATTTACGAGGTCTTCACCACTGCGCCGGAGATCGAAGACCGCCCCGGGGCGCTGAAGGTTCCGCACCTGCAAGGGGAAATCCGTTTCAGCAACGCCAGCTTCGGGTATGAGCCGGGTCGGCCGGTCTTGAAGGGTATCGATCTCACCATCCCCGCCGGGAGCATCATCGCCCTGGTGGGGCCCAGCGGGGCGGGCAAATCTACCTTCGTGAAGCTGATTCCCCGTTTTTACGACGTCAGTGAAGGCGCGGTATCGATCGACGGCAGGGACGTGCGGGATTACCAGCTGCGCTCCCTGCGCCGGCAGGTGGCCCTGGTGCCGCAGGAGCCGATCCTTTTCTCCGGAACCGTGGCGGAAAATATTCTGATGGGCAAGCCCGGGGCCGGCGAGGAGGAGATGCTGGCCGCGGCAAAATCCGCCAACGCCCATGAGTTCATTATGGCCTTACCGGCGGGGTATCAAACCGAGATCGGGGAAGGAGGGATCAAGCTCTCCGGGGGGCAGAAACAGCGAGTGGCCCTGGCGCGCGCCTTTCTCAAAAACGCGCCCATCCTGATTTTGGATGAAGCGACCTCGGCGCTGGACTCCGAATCGGAAAACCAGATTCGCGAGGCCCTGCAGCGGCTGATGCAGAACCGCACCACCCTGATTATCGCCCACCGGCTTTCCACGGTGCAATCCGCGCACCGGATTGTGGTGTTCGAGAACGGAACCATTGCGGAGGCGGGAAATCATGCGGAACTGCTGCGCACCCCCGGGGGATTGTACCGGCGCTTGTACGAGGAGCAGTTCCGGAGCTTTTTCCCGGAAGAATTTCGATTGTAAAGCGAGACGGGGATGTGAAGGCAATCGGAGTGCAAAACTTCAGTTTTGCACCATAAGAAGCGGCGCAGGCAATTTACCCCTGACCGCCCCCTGCCCCTGCAAAACTGAAGTTTTGCACTCCGGCGGCTTCCGCGCCCCTAATCTAATATTGCAGCCCTAAGGTCAAATAATAACGCCGTTCCCGCAGGGGCAGGCCTTCCAGCGTAAAATCATCATCCAACAGATTGCGCAGGCTGGCGTTGAGGATCAGTTTCACCTCCTTGATCCGGAACGCTTTCCCGAAGTGCAAATCCATATTGGTGAACCCCGGCACCCGCACTTCCGAAAATCCGCCGTTGCGATTGCGCAGCCGGGCAATCTGCTCCCCTTCTTTGAATACATGGAACTGCAAGGAATACCCGGACTGGTCGAGCATGATATTATAGACCAGCTTGCGATCATATTTGAACGGAAAGGCGGAGCGGTCCGAAAAGTAGTAGCGCGAGGCCCCGAATTCCATGGTCATCCGTTTCCGGAACAGGAACAGGGAGGATTTGGTCTCGAAGCCGTTGATGCTGGCGTTTTTCACATTGTCATATACCGCCACCGGGGTTCCGGGGAGAAAGTAAGTGATGAATTTGTTGTCGTAGGCGTTGCGGAAAAAATTCCCGGTAATCTGCCAGCCCAGCAGGCCGGAGGGATTGCGCACCTCGCGGCTGAGATCGACCCCGATCTCCAGGCTGTGATTGCGTTCCGGTTGCAAATCCGGCTGGGTGGCGGCGGAAGAGAGCAACTCCCGGGTGCTGATTTGCTGCATCAGGGAGGGGAATTTCACATTGTTGCCCACGTTCAAAAAGCCCTTGAAAGCATAGCGCCCGTCGCTGCCGGACAAACTGTTGGAAAATTTGATGGTTCCTTCCTGCCAGGAGTTGTTGAAAACCAGCTCGTTGGGATCGCGCACAAAAGAAGCATCCACCATCGGCGGCTGGCTGCTGATCTGCCGGTCTTGCACCATGTCGTAACGAAAACTGACGTCGAAGCCGAGCGAATGGATGAATCCTCCTGGGGCCGGCGCGGCCATTTTTGCCACGGAAAAAATACCGTGGTGCATGCGGCCCAATTCGGCGCTTTCCGAACCTAAGAGCAGGGACGCGAAGGTGGTGCGCTGGTCTCCGAAATCCAGTTGGGAGCGCTGAAATTGATACCCTACTAACACATCCGCGTATTTCAAGCCGAACGATTTATGGGCGTTGAAAAGCCAGGAGTGGTCTTCAATGGCGCGGTTCAAAAAACCGGAGTCCGAAGGAGGGCTGTAAAATCGCAAATGTTGATCTTCTTCCGACCACTGGTAGGCGGCGGAGAGGCTAAAATTTTTTAGTTTTCCGGCGTCGCCGTTAAAGCGGGTAGTGATCATCTGGTTGGAACTGGAAAGATTCTCCCTGTCACGCTGGTTCTGGTAATCCATATCCGATCGCAGGTAGAGAAAGCGCAGGGAAGTTGCCGGCGCGCCGCTGGCGGTTTCGGAAAAATTATAAGCGGCGCTGGCGGTATGGTATTCGGAAGCGTTTTTCAACAACCGTTCGCCGGGCGGCTCGGCGCTGAATTCCCGCTCCGAAGAGCCTTTTTGAAAGCTGTAACCGCCGTAAAACTGCCCGGCCTTTTTGAACAAGTGCAGCCCCTGGTCATTGGTTTTGTAGGAACCGATCCGCTGTTGCACCCGGATGTTGTAATCCTGCTGGGCGCGCGGGGCCACGTTGATCACCCCGGAAAACGCCTGGGGGCCATACAGGGCGCTGTTGCTGCCTTTGATCACTTCCAGGCGCTGGATATCCGAGAGATCCACCAGGGAAATATCATAAATATTGTCTAAGCTGCTGTTCATGCGAATGCCGTTGTAGAGCACCAGCACTTCATCGGGACTGCCCCCGCGGATGGAAACGGTTTTTTTCCCGGCCAGGTCTTCATCCACTTGAATGCTGTGATCGGTTTTCAGCAGATCCCCCGCGTCGGTGTATCCGCGCAGATCAAACATCCAGGCATCGATGACCGATACGGTTTGGGGCAGGTCTTTGTCGAATTCCGGGGCGTCTTTCGCTCCCACCACCAGAACTTCCGGCGCGGCAATTACCCGTTCCTGTAAATCGAGGGTTTTGCGCATCAGCACCTCTTCGAGCATCAGTTCCAGGGTATCGTAGGCCACGTGCTGAAAGGTCACTACCATTTCCGGGTCCGGGTTGACGATGGTGAGCCGGAACTGGCCGAAGGTGTTGGTTACCGCGCCGATATTCAACTCCCGGATGTAAACGTTCACGCCCGGGATATCGCGGTGGGTATTGGCGTCGCGAACTTTGCCTTCCAGAACCAATTCTTCTGCGCTCAGAAAATTGAGAAGGGAGAGAAGGAGAGCGAAACCCGATATCAATTTAGTCCCAAACATCCGAACACCTGCCCGCTTCTTTTGTCGGCTGCATCCCGAGAACCGTTCGGAGCCGCCGGTAATTCCGGTCGAAAAGAAAAACCAAATCTTGTCCATCACCAACAAAAACAATACCAGCGCGGGGAAAACATGCACTAAAAATGTTTAAAACCAATGCGTTAAGATAGTTCCCTTTCAGCGTTTCATCGTGCGCAGCAGCCCTTGCTTTCCCACCCCGGCGGAAAGTTTTTTCCCACTAATCGGTATGAAATTATTGTCGAGCAAGAATCCGTGAACTTGAATTTCATGGTTAAATGGTTGAATGGCTGGATGGCTGAATGATTATCCAGCCATTTAACCATCCAACAATTGCCTGTAACGATAGCGCTGAAACAGCTTAGAAAAACATCAGGTACTGCAAATTGGCGCCCCCGAATCCCCCGACGTTCACTTGATGGCTGATCGAGATATGGATGCGGGCGCTTTTCGCAAAAGCGTAGCTCCATCCTAATTTAAGTTTATCTACATAACCGCTTTGTCGATCGTCCCCCTGGCCGGCGAAGCCGCTATAATTCCAATCGAAAAACGCAGCCATGTAGCCCAGGTCGAGGGAGTGGCTGGCGAAAAGCCGTTCGTAGAAAACGCCCGCCAAAAGATCGCCGCGTCTAAAATCGTGGCTGTTGAAACCGCTCGAACCGGCCTCCTGGCGAACATAGTGGGAAAGCGCCCGGAAGCGGGCGCGGGTTCCCGCGGGGAAAATACATTCCAGGGACCCTCCGCACAGGGCGTTGTGGTAGCGATAATTATATTCCGCCTGGTAAAAATTCTTCGCTTCATCGAAGCGGTAGTAGTAAAAACTGCCCGCCAGAATGGTTGAGGGGGCGGGGCGATAGTATGCTTTGGCGGCCAGATGCTGGATGCGCTGGCGATGATACTGTTCCTGCGGAGACAGCTCCTGGTCCGGGAAGCTGCGCTCGAAGCCGGTGGAGAGCTTTCCCTCGCTGTACACCCACCATTTATCCTTTCCGTAGCGCAGGAACCACTGGAAGGCCAGGGGGTCTCGAATGGACACCCCCCCGCGGGAATTTTTTTCGCCGTACAGAAAATCATCCCATACCAACGCGACGCTGAGGTATTTTTCCCGGGATTTGTCCGCCGCCAGCACCCCCAGGGAGGCGTCGGTATTCTCTTTGTCGTAGCCGGGATCGGTGAGCAGGAAAATCGAAAATTCCCGAAAGATATGCCGTTCAAGCCCCATAAAGGTGGATTTTTCCTCCACGTTCAAATGGCGGGTAGCCAGCCAGGTTCCCACTCCCCGGAAGCGCCATCCCCCGCCCAAATCCGGGTTGAGCGCCAACTGGCCGTCGCCTAAAAGGTCCGTGGTGGTAACGCTGCCCACGGTCAGGCGAAAACCGTTGCTGCTGAAGAACCGTTGCTCCCACTCATACAGCCAGAAAGCGTTCAATTCATAATTCAAGAACGCATGGACATAGAGCAGGCGGTCGCGGTAGGGTTCTTCGTACTCCCGGCCAGGCTCGCCGCCGGGGCTGCTGCTGAACCAGAAAAGCGTGGCAAACAGGATGAGGAGGCGTTTCATCGCTAATTTTAGTCCTTTCTCCGTGAGCAGAAATGTACCGGAAACCGCTTGCCGGGGTCAACCGTTTTTTCGCTATTTCCTAAAAACAAAATCCCTTGCGTTCCATACTGTCGCCCTTTATATTTGGGGCGTTTTAAAGTGGGTTGCGAAACCCACTTTTTTGTTATATAGGATAGGCCCGGCAGGTTCCATGAATAGTCTGGAAATCGAAAATAAAGTACGAGAAATTATCCGCCCGCTCTTAGAAATGGAGCAGGTTCACCTGGTAGATCTGGAGGTTCGCGGAAAATCCGGCAGCCGGGTAGTGAATATCTATGCCGATACCGACCTGGGAATCACCCTGGCAGAAATCACCCGGCTGACGCGGGAGATCAACGATTTGCTGGACATGCACGACGTGATCCCGGGCTTTTACCGCCTGAACGTTTCCTCCCCGGGGGTGGATCGGCCCCTCCGGGAGTTGTGGGAGTTCCGCAAGAACCTGGGCAGGGAACTGCGGGTGATTTTCCGGGAAAATGAACAGGAGAAAGAGCTTACCGGAAAACTGTTGGCGGCGGAAGAGGAACAAATCCTGCTGCAAGTGAACGATGAAGAATTGAGGATTCCCATCGCTTCGCTGATCAAAGCCCGGGTGCAGTTGAAATGGTAAACCTTGCGCATCCGCGTTAATCTGTGGCAAAAATTTCAACTCGTAATTCGTATAATATTAGGTTGTACCTTTAAAGCACACTTCGGAGGTTAACGACATTTATGAAAAGCCAAATTGTGGCCGCTGCGGCGGAAATTGCCCGGGAAAAACGCATTGATAAAGAGGATTTGCGCGATATTCTGGAGGACATTTTTACAACCTTAATGAAACGCAAGTATGGGGAAGAAGCGGATTTCGACATCATTGTAAACATCGACCGCGGGGATATGGAAATTTACGTGGAAAAACAGGTGGTTGACCAGGTGTCCGACCCCAACACCCAAATTTCCCTGGAAGAAGCCTCGAAGGCCGATCCGGAAGTAGAAGAAGGAGAATTATTTGCCGAAGTGGTCAACCCGGAAAATTTCGGGCGGCGCTTGATCAATATCGCCAAACAGACCCTGATGCAGCGCCTCCGGGAGTATGAGAAAGAGAAAATTTATGAAGAATATAAGTCCCGGGTGGGGGAGATCGTAATCGGCGACGTGCACCAGGAGACCCGGCACGGTTACTTTATCGTGGTAGATCGCACCGAAATGTTCATGCCCCGCTCGGAATCCATCCCCAATGAAAAACTGCGCCGGGGGGACAGCGTGCGCGCGCTCATCAAAGAGGTGATCAAACCGGATACCGGCAGCGAAGAAGCGGAAGAGATCGAGCGCGCCCGCCGCCGCCGCAGCCACCGCCCGGAAATCATCGTTTCCCGCGCGGACCGGCAGTTTTTGATCCGTTTGTTCGAGATCGAAGTGCCGGAGATTTTCGACGGCATCGTGGAAATCAAGCGGGTGGCCCGCCGCCCGGGAGAGCGCTCGAAAATCGCGGTAGAATCGATCGATAAGCGCATCGACCCGGTGGGCGCGTGCGTGGGGATGCGGGGAGTGCGCATTCAATCCGTGGTGCGGGAGCTGAACGGGGAAAAAATCGACGTGATTCCCTTCTCCTCCGAGCCGGAAATCTTTATCGGCCGGGCACTAACCCCCGCCAAACCGATCCGCATCATCTTCAACCGGGAAGAAAAGTTTGCGGTGGCCATCATCCCGGATAAAGATATGGGATTGGCCATGGGCAAAAGCGAGCTGAACCGGGAACTGGCGCAAATGCTAACCGGGATGAACGTCGAATTGATCAAAGAATCGGAGTTCTACGAAAAGAGCGCCGAGGAAGCGTTGGACGTGGCGGAAATCCCCGGCCTTTCTGCGGCGGTGGTGGACCGGCTCAAAAACGCCGGCATCAATACCGCCGAGGAATTGAAAAACTTGGGATTGCAAGGGTTGTTGGAAATTCCCGGCATCGGGCAAAAAACCGCTCAGAAAATTTTGAGCCAGTTGAATATTTAAAGGGCAGTGATGCCTGATGCTGGATTGGGTTTGAATTGGCTGCCAGGCATCGAGCATCCAGCATCCGTAAACCAGTATGGAAAAGATTCGAACCATTGTTTTGAACCCTGCCCTGGCGGCCCTGTTAGGATTTGCCCGCAAGGCCCGCCAGGTCGAGGGTGGTTTCGAGGCGGTTCGACGGGGAATCGAAAAACAGAAAATTGCTTTTGTGCTGGTGGATGACTCCCTGGCCGAGAATTCTTTCAAAAAAATCCTCGCCGCCGCTCATCAGCACCAAACCCCGCTCTTGAGGGTGCGGAAAGAGGAAGATATCAGTTTGTTGAAACTAAGCGGTAATAAAATCCTGGGGCTGCATCACGGAGGATTGGCGAAGGGGTTTTGGGATAAGTTAAACAGGAGTATCAATGTCTGAAGCCAGTGGTAAAAAGAAAAAACTGTTTCAAGTCGCCAAAGAGCTGAACCTGGCCGTGGAGACGATCAAGGACTTTCTGGAGAAGAAAGGCGTGGCGGTTACGAATCCCAACGTGCGGATCGATGAAGAAACCTACGACTTGATCCTGAAGCGGTTCTCTTTCGAGAAGAAAGAAGCAGAGAAGATTCAAAAACGCCGGGAAGTACGGCGCGAAGAGCGGATTCACGAGGCCGAAGAAGTGCAGGAACCGCAGGAAGAGGAATTTGCGGAAACCGAACCGGAAACGGAAGAGGAGGAGATCGCCGCGGAAGCCCCGGAGGCGGTGGAAGTAAGCGAAGAAGAACCGGAAACGGCCGGGGAAGTTGCGGAAGAGCAAGCGCCGGAAGAGTTGCCCGCGCCGGAGGCGGAATTGGCGGAAAAGCCGGTTGAGGAAACGCCGGAAGCGGTGGAAACTATCGAAGCCGAAGCCGTCGCGGAGGTAAGCGATGAAACGCCCGCGGCAGAAGAAATAATAGAGATTGAAGAGGAAGCCGACGAGGCAGAAATTCCCATTTCTCCGCGGGTGGGGGACATTATCGACCATCCCATGGCCCGCCAATACTTAGAACGCCAGCAACGCGAAGAAATGTTGAAAAAGGAGCGCCAGAAACGCGCCCTGGAACGCCTGAAACGCAAAGAAGAGCCGCCCAAAAAAGAGAAGAAAAAAGCCGCCCGCCCCGGGGAAGAGCCTGTAGAAGCTCGCGCCGCGGCAGCGACCGAAACGGCGGAAGTAGAAGAAAAACGCCGCGAACGCAAAAAATCGAAGAAAAAAGGCCAGGCGGAAGTTCTGGAGGAAAAAGAAGCGCGCCGCCGCAAGGCGCTTGAGATGATCCGGCGAGAAAGCAAGCGCATCCGTCCGCAGGCGGTCGGGATGGACGAAACCGAAGAAGCCGGGGTGGAAGCGCCGGAGAAGGAAGGCGGCCGCCGCAAGCGCCAGAAGAAGAAAAAAGAAGTTGACCAGAAAGAGGTGGAAAGCGCATTGAAGAAAACCCTGGCGGAGATGCGCGACACCGGTACCGGCAAGCGAAAACGCCGCAGAATTCGCGCCGAAGAAGGGGAAGAGGAAGTCGCCGCCAATGTCATCAAAGTAACCGAATTCATCTCCACCCAGGATTTGGCCAATCTGTTAGACGTGCCGGCCCCGGAAATCATTCGCAAGTGCCTGGAATTGGGGTTAGTGGTTACCATCAACCAGCGGTTGGACATGGATACCATCCGGCTGCTGGCGGAGGAATTCGGATTCGCGGTGCAGGAAGAGGAAGAATACGGTTCGGAGTACCTGGAAGGGTTAGTCGATGAAGAGGATAAACTGGAGGACCTGGCTACCCGTTCCCCGGTTGTAACCATCATGGGACACGTGGATCACGGGAAAACCTCGCTGTTGGACTATATCCGCCATACCAACGTGGTGGCCGGGGAATTTGGCGGCATTACCCAGCACATCGGGGCGTACGAGGTGCAGGTGGATGACAATCGCACCATCACTTTTTTGGATACCCCGGGCCACGAAGCGTTTACCGCCATGCGGGCGCGCGGGGCGCAGGTGACCGACATCGTGGTGCTGGTGATTGCCGCGGACGACCAGGTGATGCCCCAGACCGAAGAGGCGCTCGACCACGCCAAGGCCGCGGGCGTGCGCATCGTTATCGCGATCAACAAGATCGATAAACCCGGCGCTAATCCCGATGGCATCCGCAAGCAGTTGGCGGAGCGGAACATTCTGGTGGAAGAGTGGGGAGGAAACTACCAATGCGTGGAAGTTTCCGCCAAAACCGGCCACAACGTCCCGGTTCTGCTGGAAAAAATCCTCCTGGAAGCCGAGGTGTTAGAGCTAAAAGCCAATCCCAATCGCCCCGCCCGGGGAGTGGTATTGGAAGCGCAATTAGATAAAGGGAAAGGCCCGCTGGCAACGGTGCTGATCCAAACCGGCACCTTGAACGTGGGAGATTGCTTTGTGATCGGCCAGCACTGGGGCCGGGTGCGCGCCATGCTGAACGAGCGCGGAAAACGCCAGAACAACGCCGGTCCTTCTGCCCCGGTGCAGGTTTTAGGGATCGACGGGGTTCCCGAAGCGGGGGACCGCCTGATCGTGATGCACGATGAAAAATCCGCCCGGGAAATCGCCCAGCGCCGCCACCAGTTGAAGCGGGAACAAGATTTTCGCCAGGTGCGCCTGATGACCCTCGACGAACTCTCCCGCCAGATCAAAACCGGGGACGTGAAGGAACTGAATATCCTGGTGAAAGCGGACGTGGACGGCTCCGCGCAGGCGCTCGCGGATTCTCTCTCCAAGCTCTCTACCGAGGCGGTGGAAGTGCGCATCATCCGCCGGGCGGTGGGGCCGATCACCGAATCGGACGTGATCCTGGCCGCCGCTTCCCAGGCCATCATCATCGGCTTCAACGTGCGCCCCACCCTCAAAGCGAAAGAGATGGCGGAGCAGGAGCGGATCGATATCCGGCTCTATAAAGTCATCTACGACGCCATCGAAGACGTGGAAAAAGCCCTGGAAGGCATGTTGGAACCGGTGCAGAAAGAAGTGGTCACCGGGGCTTTGGAAATCCGGGAAGTATTCAAAATCTCCCGGATCGGCTCGGTGGCAGGCTGCTACGTACTCAACGGCAAGATTAATCGCAATTCCAACGTGCGGCTCATCCGCAACGACGTGGAAATTTACGACGGCAAACTCTCTTCCCTGAAACGTTTCAAAGACGACGTGCGGGAAGTGCAGGCCGGCTACGAGTGCGGCTTGACGATCGAGAACTTCAACGACATCAAGCAGGGCGACATCGTGGAAGCCTACGAAATCGTTATGGAAGCCCAGACCCTGAGCCGCCCGGCTGTAAAATAGCGCAGGCGGGGTTTTAATTGGCAATTTTAAGAAGTTTGGCATCACCTGTTTGAAACAAAATCTCGTCGAGCAATGCCCATGATCGTAGCCGTTTTAACCGTGGAGCTCTATTTACCCGGCTCCGCTTCCCTGAAGGACAAGCGCGCGATTTTGCGCCAGTTGAAAGACCGGCTGGCCAACAAATTCAACATTTCCATTGCGGAAGTCGATCACCAGGATAAATGGCAGCGCGCCCAATTAGGGATAGCCCAGGTGGGCAATGATTACAAATTTCTGGAAAAGAGCATGAATACGATTCTCCAGGTGATCGACGAAAACGACGCCGCCGAGGTCACGGAGCATTTGATCGAATATTTGTAACGGAGTGCAAAGCTTCAGCTTTGCAGCATCGGGGAATTAGATGCAAAGCTGAAGCTTTGCACTCCTGAAGAACGAGTATAGTTAGAGCGCAGGTAACTATTCAGGCGTTTTGCCACAGAGGCCACAGAGAGCACAGAGACATAAAAAAATTCCTAATCAAATCACAAATACAGGGATATAAGGCTCTACTGTGGTCTCTGAGGCTGAATAGTAACGAGCGCAGGGGCGTAAAAATCAGGAAAGGAGGGCATAGTATGCAAAGCGTGCGACAACGAAAAGTGGCCGAACGGATTCAGCAGTTGGTCAGTACCGTCATCGACCGCAAGCTCAAAGACCCCGAGGCCGGTTTTATCACCGTTACCCATGTGCGAATGAGCCCGGACTTGCGAATCGCTTCGGTGTATGTGACGGTGCTGGGCAACCCGGAAGCAGCCCAGCGCTCCCTGAGTGCGCTGGATCGCGCCAAACATTTTATCCGCAACGAGATCGCTCCGATATTGAGAATGCGTTTCATTCCGGAGTTGCGCTTTTTCATCGACGACACCATGGAATACGCCCGGAAAATCGATCAATTGCTGGGCGAGATCAAAAAAACCGACCATGAAGAATAATTTAACCCCCGGAGCCGGGGCCTCGCCCGCGGGGCAAGTTTCAACCGGAGTGATGGAAAAAAAGAGTCTTCAGTTTCCCCTGGATGGTAAAATTTTAGCTGTCTGCAAGCCGCGAGATTGGACCTCCTTTGACGTCGTCAACAAAATTCGCCGTCTCACCCGCATCAAAAAAGTCGGCCATGCCGGCACGCTGGATCCTTTTGCCACCGGGGTTCTGTTGATATGCCTGGGATCCGCCACCAGGCAATCGGCGACGCTCATGGATTTACCCAAAGAGTACCTGGCGGAAATTGCCCTGGGCAGTGAAACCGATACCCAGGACCTCACCGGCAAGGTCATTACGGAAAAGCGCGTTCCCTTGCTGGATGCCGCGCAAATCGAAGCCGCGCTGCAATCGTTTAGCGGCGAAATCGAACAGGAAATTCCCGCTTACTCCGCCGCCAAAGTAGAGGGGCAGCGTCTTTACAAGCTGGCGCGGAAGGGAAAAGAAACGCCGCAGTTGCGCAAGAAAGTGGTCATATACCGGATCGATTTGCTGGAGTGGGGGGCGGATTTCATTAAAATCCGGGTGGCCTGCGGGCGCGGAACCTACGTTCGCACCCTGGCGCGCGACATTGCCCGCAAACTGGATACCGCCGGGCATCTTCGCGTTTTGGTGCGCACCCGGGTGGGCGATTACACGCTGGAAGAGGCGTTGACGATCGAGGAATTGCAGCAGCAGCTGAATCAAAACAAGAATTATGTTGCCGCGAACCGGCAAGAATAACCGCGAATAAAAAGGTTAAAAGCAAGCAGTGCATGAAGGTTTATCGAGATATATCTCAAATTGAGACGCCTGGGAAAAGCGTGGCGACCGTGGGAACTTTCGACGGGTTCCACCTGGGACACCAGTCCATCCTGGAAAAAATCAAGAAAATTGCCGCCGCTAAAAACCTGCTCAGCACCATCGTTACCTTCGATCCCCACCCTAAAAAAGTGCTTGGCAACCCCAACGCCGGGGAGGTGAGCATCCTGACCACCACGGAAGAAAAACTGCGGATTTTCCGGGAAGCGCAGATCGACCAGGTAGCGGTGATCCCTTTTAACCGTGAATTTGCCAAGATCCCCCCGGCGGAATTCGTGCGAAAAATTCTGGTAGAGAAATTAGCCGTAAAGGAAATGGTCATCGGGCACGACCATCATTTCGGGCGAAACCGGCAGGGGGGATTAGAAGAGCTGCAGCAATTAGGAAGGGAGCTGCAATTTTCGGTCTCCCGGGTTCCCGGCTTCAGCCTCAACGGGGAGTTGATCAGCAGTTCCCTGATTCGCAAGTTGCTGGAGGCGGGGGAGGTGGAGAAAGCCGCCCGCTACATGGGCCGCCCCTATTCCCTGTTCGGGGTGGTGGTAAAGGGGGATGGGCGGGGGAAAAAAATGGGTTTCCCCACCGCCAATATCGACTCCCACCATGAAGATAAACTGATCCCTGCTACCGGGGTGTACGCGGTGGACGTGGTTATGGAAATGCTGCTCTACAAAGGGATGATGAACATCGGAATCCGCCCCACCTTTGAATTTGATTCCTTGACTTTAGAGGTTCATATCTTTAACTTCGACGCTCAAATTTACGGGAAACCGTTAGAGGTTCGCTTCAAAAAATTCATCCGCCCGGAACGGAAATTCCCCGGCATGGAAGCGTTGCGGGAACAGTTGTTAAAAGACAAACAGATTTGTGAAAATACCTAAGAAAATGCCAATCTTCCCGGATACCGGGAGGTTAGATCGTAAGAAAATCGAACGGAGGAACAATGCCTTTAACCAAAGACAAAAAAACCGAAATCATAACGAAATACGGTAAAAGCGCAAACGACAGCGGCCGCACCGAGGTTCAGGTCGCCCTGATCTCGCACCGGATTTTAGAGTTAACCGAGCACCTGAAAATTCATAAAGAGGACCACCACTCCCGCCGGGGGCTGCTAAAACTGGTGGGCCAACGGCGGCGGTTATTGAACTACCTGGCGAAAACGGATATCGAACGGTATCGCTTTTTAATTCAGGAATTAGGCTTAAGAAGATAAGAAGGGAGTAAATTTTTAGGATGATTATCAAAAAGGAAAAGGAGATAGGCGGCCGCCTGCTCTCCATCGAAACCGGGCGGGTTGCCCGGCAGGCCAACGGAGCGGTGTTGGTGCGTTACGCCGACACGATGATTTTAGCCGTGGCGGTTTGCGAAAAGGAACCCCGGGAAGATATCGATTTTTTTCCCCTCTCGGTAGAATACCAGGAAAAAACCTACGCTGCCGGTAAAATTCCCGGCGGCTTTTTCAAGCGGGAAGGGCGTCCCAGCGCCAAAGAAATTTTGAGCGCCCGGCTGATCGACCGGCCGGTGCGGCCCCTGTTCCCGGATAATTTCAAGAACGAGACCCAGGTGGTGGTCTATGTGCTCTCCAGCGACCAGCAGAACGACGCCGACGTCCTGGGGGGAATCGGCGCTTCCGCCGCATTGTGCATTTCCGACATTCCCTTCCTGGGCCCCATCGCCTCGGTGCGGGTGGGGATGATCAACGGGGAATTCGTGATCAATCCCACCTTCCCGCAATTGGAAGAGAGCCGCCTCAACCTGGTGCTCTCCGGTTCCTACGACTCCATCATTATGGTGGAAGGACAGTCGAACGAGCTTGGCGAAGCGGATATGGTGGCGGCGCTCAAATTCGGGCACCAGTACATCCGGGAAATCATCGACTTGCAGCGGGAATTGATCGCCGAATGCGGGCTGCCCAAAATGGAAATCCCGGAGCCGCAGATTCCCGAAGGTTTAGAAGAAAAAATCGACCGGTTTTGCGCTCCCCGAATCCGGGAAGCCAACCAAATCGCCGAGAAAAAAGCCCGCCGCGAGGCCGTCTCCCTCATCAAAGACGAATTGATGGAAATGTTGGGAGAAGAGCTGGCCGAAGAAAAAGCAATTTTGATCAAAGAGATATTCGAAAAGGTCGAGAAGCGGGAAGTGCGCGCCATGGTGTTGAACGAGGGGAAGCGCTTGGACGGCCGGGGACTGGATGACATCCGGGAAATTACCTGCGAAGTCGGCTTCCTGCCCCGCGCCCACGGCTCCGCCCTGTTTACCCGCGGGCAGACCCAGAGCTTAGGCGCCGCCACCTTAGGCACCAAAATCGATGAACAAATTATCGACGCGTTAGAAGGCGATTCCACCAAAAGTTACATGCTCCATTACAACTTCCCGGGCTTCAGCGTCGGGGAGGTCAAATTCTTCCGCGGTCCCAGCCGCCGGGAGATCGGCCACGGCGACCTGGCGGAGCGCTCCCTGATGCCGGTGCTGCCGGCGGAGGAGAATTTCCCGTACACCATCCGCATCGTCTCGGAAATTTTGGAATCGAACGGCTCCTCCTCCATGGCCTCGGTATGCTCCGGCTCGCTCAGCCTGATGGACGCCGGGGTGCCGGTCAAGTGCCACGTGGCCGGCATCGCCATGGGATTGATTAAAGAGGATTCGCAGGTGTGCGTGCTCACTGACATCTTGGGCGACGAGGACCACTTAGGCGACATGGATTTCAAGGTCGCCGGCACCCGCCAGGGAATTACCGCCTTCCAGATGGATATTAAAATTTCCGGCCTGACCTTCGAGATCATGGCCGAAGCGCTGGAAAAAGCCCGCCGGGCGCGCCACAAAATTCTGGATATTATGGAAAAGACCATCGAGCGGCCGCGCGCGGATATTTCACCCTACGCCCCGCGCATCCTTACCCTGATGATCCCGGTGGACAAGATCGGCGCCGTCATCGGCCCCGGCGGCAAGGTAATTCGCGGCATCATCGAGCAGACCGGCGCGAAGATCGACATCGACGATTCCGGCCTGGTCATTGTCGCTTCCGCGGACGTGACCGCCGCGGAAAAAGCCAAATACATGGTTCAGGCGCTGGTGGAAGAGCCGGAGGTGGGAAAACAGTACCGCGGCGTGGTAAAACGCATTATGGATTTCGGGGCGTTCGCGGAATTTTTGCCCGGCAAAGAAGGTTTGATCCATATTTCCGAGCTGGATGACAAGCGGGTCGGTAAAGTCACCGACGTGGTCAAATTAGGCGACGCGGTGGACGTGGTTCTGATCAAAATCGACCGCGAGGGGCGTTACAACCTCAGCCGCAAGGAAGTTCTTCTGCGCAGCCAGAAGCAGGGTTAGCACCGTTTTAAAACGCCATACTCTATAAACGAGAACGGGAGCCTCGAAAGGGGCGTCCCGTTTTTTGTTTATGAAGCCGCAGAAAAGTTTTTTCCCGCCCTTTGCCGGTGGATTGTTTCTCCCCCGCTGCTTCCATGTGCACCAGACGTTCGCCTCCGCAATGAAAATTGCCGGGATTCCCCTTGAATTGAAGAAATGCTTTTCTTAATTTCTTAACAAAATTGTTAAGAAATAGGTACTTGCAAATACGATTTTGAAATCACCCCAAAGTAGTAATTGTACGCATTCAAAAGAGGAGCAAGGGTAACTTCCTGGTCCTCGCTCCTCTTCCCAGGTTTACTTCACCAGCAGCATTTTGCGCGTCTGCACCTCCGGGCCGGCGGAAAGCCGGTAGTAGTACACTCCGCTGGCAAAGCTCCCGGCGTCCCAGGTGTATTGGTAGCTCCCCGCCGCCAGGTTCTCCGCGACCAGGGTAGCCGCCTCCCTGCCGGCAACGTCGTACACCTTCAGGGAAACAAATCCGGCTTTGGCAATCCGGAATCCGATATTCGTGGCCGGGTTGAAGGGATTGGGATAATTCTGCGCCAGCTCAAAGCCGGTGGGCAAACTGCCGGGAAGCGGCTCCAGCGCCGTCAAAAGCGAGGTGGTGCGGAAAAAACCGCTGGTGCTGGCGGCATACCCATAGCCGGTCGGGCTGATGAGTGCTCCTCTCGGCGTGCCGGTGATGCCGCTGTCAAACTCCTGCCAGGTTGCGCCGTTGTCCGTGGAACGGTAGAGATGCCCGGCGGTGGGCACTCCGATGTAGAGATTTCCATTGGCGTCGATGGAGTACGGATTCAGCCCGGTGGTATGCCCGGCAAAGGCAATCTGCTGCCAGGTATCGCCGTTGTCCGTAGAGCGGTAAATTCCGTTGTCCGGCTCCTGGAGGCCAGATACCAGAAACCGGATGCCGGGTACCGGATATTTTATATTTATCGGGAAGTCGGGATCATTAAAAGCGAAATTTATGATCGTTTAGATTGTAAGAAATGAGAAACAAGTTCTATGGGAACGCTATTGTTCAGCTAAAACCAGGAGATTTTTCGCTGTATATTGTAGGCAGCTGGAATTATATTAGATTTGTTCTCAGCCAGCATGTGCTGTAAAGAACCTGAATTGAAAGGAGTTTCTATGGAAGCGAAAAAATATATCGGAAAAGTTCTCCCGGACGGCCATCTTTCATTGCCGGAAGATGTCGCTAAATTCGCCGGGCAGGTTTTTGAAGTTATCCTCATCCCGGTGGATCAAGCTGAAATATCTGCTTTTGCCGAACAACTCGCTGAAGAGAAAGGGTTCTCTCATTATACCGAAGCGGATATTGAAAAGATTATTCATGAGTCCAGGGGAATAAAGGAGTGATTAGAATTGTGCTCGACACTACTACGGTGATTTCTGCACTCTTTTGGAAGGGAAATCCCCGCAAAATCCTCGACGGTGTGAGATCCGCCCAGTATCAATTATTGTCGAGCAGCGACATCGAGAAAGAATTAGTGAGGGTATTGTCATATCCCAAATTTGGACTTACGCCTATTGAGATATTGCCGATTATCAATGAGTATCGGGCTTATGCGCTAAACGTGCGCATATCTTCTTCGATTGACCTTATTACAGAAGACCCTACTGATAACATATTCCTGGAATGTGCGAAGGATGGGAATGCCAACTATGTTATACTCTACGCGGTTACAAATGAGACTTTTTTGAGAAGACGTACACTTGCACTCATTCGTTTTTCACACGCTGAAGCGTGGCAATCAAAGATTACCTCACTTCAGTGAGGAATACCTGTCTCATTTAATCCCGCGTGAAGTATATTTCGGGAGACCATCACCTTCTCGACCTCGGCGCATTTGAGAAAATACCCATAGTATCCGCAACGGAATTCCTCAGATTAACTCAACAGAGCAAACGAAAACCCCCAAATCCTTCCTGATCTCGCTAATTTGGCAAACACTTTACTTCCCCAAATACTTCAGCACCGCCTCGGTGCGGGTGCGCACGTGCAGCTTTTCGTAGATGTTGCGCAGGTGGGTGCGCACCGTCTCCACGCTGATGTTCAACTGCTCGGCGATTTCTTTATACAAATAACCTTTGGTCAGGCAGGAAAGGATTTCTTCTTCCCGTTTGGAAAGGTTAACGGCGGGGGCGGAAGGGGTTTTTTGGAAGGTTTGAACCACTTTGCGGGCAATCTGGCCGGACATGGGCAAGCCGCCCTGGTAAACCTCGCTGATGGCTTCTAACAGTTTGGCCGGCGGGGTCTTTTTCAATAAATAGCCGGTAGCCCCGGCCGCCAGCATTCGCGTTAACCTAAGTAAAAAATCACCGCAAAGACGCAAAGACGCAGAAGTTTTAGAGAGTTTTCGCCTGAAATTCCTCCTGATCTTCACAAAAAACGGGAATGCGGCCGCCAGGGAGTCAAAAATGGCCTCGTTGTCTTCGAACACGGTGAGCATGATGATTTGCAGGGTGGGATGGCGCTCTTTGATCTTCACCACGCACTCGATGCCGGAGATTCCCGGCAGGTGGATGTCCATCAGCACCACGTCCGGATTGATTCCCTCGATATTGCGCAGCGCCTCTTCACCGTTGGGGTAAGCCGCGGCGCAGCGGAATCCCGGCGAGCCGTTCAGCAGCATTTGCAGGCCCTCCCGCACGGTTTTGTCATCCTCTACCAGAACGATGCGGATGGGGTTGTCGGATAAGTTTCTCATGTGCGTATTCTCTGTAGCCGGTCTGTTTTTTTAACCGCGAATGAACGCGAATGAACGCGAATGTAAAAGAATGCTGTTGATAATATTTCCTGTGAAAATCGCCTTTCCGTAAGCTATTAATGAAAGCCTCGCCAGAGTCTTGACCGCATCTATCTTGAAATTGTCGCGGTACAGAAAATATTCCAGGTTGAAGGCTTCACGTCCATTCGCGGTTCCTATCGCGCCGTATCCAGAACCAACCGCTCCCACTCTAACCTGGGGTGCTTAAAATTCAGAATCAGTCCAACCTTCAGTTTTGATATTCTCAAATAATTCAGAATCCGGCCGCGGTGCTCGTCGATAATTTTTTCTACCGTTTTGGTATCGACAATTACCCGGTTTTCAACTACCAGATCCGGGATATAATCATCAACTTTTTCATCACGGTAAATGACCGGATAACTGGCCTGTTGAGTATAATTCATGCCCTGGCAGCGCAATTCCACGCAGAGCGCTCTCTCATAGGTTTTTTCCCGCAATCCATGCCCGATTCCATTATGCACTGTCAAAGCACAACCGACAATTTTATAGACTAATTCTTTTTCGAGTATTTCCGTCATATCGAATTCCTCCAAAACCCCCCAGGCATCACCAGCCATTGAAACCGCGAATAAAAATCATAAGTTAAGAAGTCCATTTGCGTTGATTCGCGGTCCCAATTTCCCCAAATTTTTTTTAAAAATCAATCACACAAAAGTAGTAATTTCGCCGGCATTCACTGCTTCAAAAAGGCTTAATTCAAGCGCAATGTTTCGATCCCAATCCTATTGCTTCGCACATTTTTCCAAATCCAGGCGAATGGTGATAAGAGTTCCGCCGCCTTCCCGGGATTCAAGCGTAAATGTCCCTTCAATCTCCTCCATCCGTTTCCGCATATTTACCAGCCCGTTGCCCGGCCTGTTTAGCGATTCCGGGCAAAATCCCTTCCCGTTATCCTGAATCTCGATTTCCAATTGCCCGCCCTTGATCGCCAAACCCAGGCGCACTTCCGAAGCCCCGGAATGCTTCTGCACGTTGTGCAGCGCTTCTTTGACTGCCAAAAAGAGATTGCGGCGCGCTTCCGCGCTTAATTTGAGAGCGGGAATCATCTCCGGGAATTGAAACCGGCAGCGAACGGCGGCGGGCTGAAAATATTGCGAAGCGTATTGCCGCAGGTAGGCGGCCAGGTTATCCAGGGCGTCGTTCTTCGGGTTGAGCGCCCAGATGATTTCGCTCATTTCATCCACCACCTCGGCGGCGGTGCGGGAGATTTGCGCCAGGGAGTTTTGCACCTCTTCCGGCGGCAGGGCTCCGCTTTGCGCCAGGTTGCTGAGGATGGAAATGCGGCTGAGGCTGGCCCCCACCTCGTCGTGCATGTCGCGGGAAATGCGGGCGCGCTCCCGCTCCAATTCCCGCTCCCGCTCCAACTGCGTAATTTTACGCCTGACCTTGCGCAACTCCAGGTAGCGGATGCTCCCGCCCAGCGCTCCCAAAATCGCCAGCGCCGCCAGCGCCCGGAACCGCCAGGCCGCCCAGAACGGCGGCGAAATTATCACCCGGATTGCCAGCCCTTCTTCGTTCCAGACCCCGTCGTTGTTACTGGCCTTTACGCGAAAGGTGTATGCCCCGGGATCCAGGTGGGTGTAGCGCACCTCCCGGCGGGCGCCGCAATAGATCCACTCCTTCTCGAAGCCTTCCATTTTGTAAGCGTAGCGATTTTTGGCGGGATGGGTATATTCCAGCGCGGCAAACTGGAAGGAGAAGACCGATTCGCTATAGCGGAGCCGGATTTCCTCCACCGCCGCCGGGTTCTGTCCCAAATCCGCGGGCCGGTCGAACTTCTTGAAGCCGGTAAGAACCACCGCAGGGAGATGGGGATTGTCCTGCACCGAATCCGGGTGGAAAACGTTCAGCCCGTTGATCCCGCCGAAGAACATCTCTCCCCGCTCGTTCTTGAAATAAGCCCCGGTATTGAATTCGTAGGATTGCAGCCCGTCCTCCGGGCCGTAATTGCGAAAGGTCGCGGTCTGCAAATTGAATTTGGAAAGCCCGCGGTTGCTGCTGATCCAGAGATTTCCCGCCTGGCTGCCGGCCTGGCTGTCGCGGGAAGCCGGGGCGGGCAGGCCGGCGTCGTCTCCCAAAATGCCGTAGATGAAACCGTTCGGCAGGCCGTGCTTCTCATATTAGCGGATGAATTTCCCGGTTTCCCGGTCGAATTTATTTAGCCCGTTTTCCGTACCGATCCACAGGATGTGTCCCGCCTGCCGGGGGTCTTCGTAGATGGCTCTTATAGTATTGTTGCTGAGGCTGGTAGAATCCCGCGGATCGTGGAGATAATGAACGAAGCGCTCCGTGCGGGGATCGAAGCAGTTCAACCCCCCGTCGTTGGTGCCGATCCACAGCAGCCCGTCGGCGGACTCGCGCAGCGCCCAGACCCAGTTATCGCTCAGGCTGTTGGGGTTAGCAGGATCGTGGCGATACCAGGTGAATGTGAGCGGATCTGCCCCCGGGTGGATTTTTCCAAAACCGGAAGAGCCGATCCAGATATTCCCGCGGCGGTTTTCTAACAAGGCGTACACCGCGCCAACCAGATAATGTGTAAACCGGCCGGTAGAGGGATCGAAGCGATTCAACCCCTTATCCGTGCCGATCCAGAGAGTGCCCGCCAGATCCTCTCCCGCAGGGATGGCCTGCCCCCTTGGGGATGCCCACAAAATGCAATTCACGTTGTCATTGCTGAGGCTGTTCGGGTTAGCAGGATCGGCGCGAAAGGAAGTTGCGCGGCCACTTTCCAGCTCGATCCGGCACAACCCGCCGCCGTAAGCGCCTGACCACAACTCTCTTTGCCCCGCCGGGTCCGCGGCCGGCCTTCATAAATCGCTTTCAGAAAATTGCTGCACAGGGGAAGGGCGCTTTCCGCCCCGGCGTGGTAGTGGGCAAATTTGGGCGGGCGGGGATCGAGCTTGTTCACCCCCCCGCCGTCGGTTCCGATCCAGAGCAGCCCGGAGCGATCATAAGACAGGCTTATCACCTTGTTCGCGCTGAGACCGTGGGGATCGCCCTGGCGGTGCAGAAAGCGGGTAAACTTCCCGGTTTGGGGATCCAGGCGGTTCAATCCGCCGTTCTCAGCGCCCACCCACAGGAAATCGGCGCTGTCTTCGCAAATGGCGAGCGCCTGGTCGTCGCTGAGGCTGAAAGGATTTTTCGGATCATGCCGGTAGCCGGTAAAAGTGCTCGTGTGCGGCTGGTATTTCCACAGGCCGTGCTCCCAGGTTCCGATCCAAAGGTTGCCGGCGCGGTCTTCCATAATGTCAGTAATGGTAACGGCCGGGGGATTATTCACCGGCAGCGGGAAGGGAAAGAACTGCCCGGTTTACGGATCGAAGCGGTATAAATCCAAAAAAGCAGTTCCAATCCAGAGGCTGCCCGGGCGGTCTGTTGCTTCGGAGATACCCGCGGAAAATGCTTTCCCGCGGGGAGCGCGATAAATTTTTTTTACCTCAAAAAACACATCATCCCGCAATTCTGGGGGCCGGTACAGGCGAAATTTGCCGGTGGCGGGGCGCAAGGCGTAAAGGCCGCTCATCGCCCCCACCCAGACGATTCCGTTGCCATCCGGGTAAACCGCCGCAGTTTTACTGGAAATGGGATAAGAAGGATTGCGGAAATCCACCGCGGAGGTATCCGGCAAAAAACGGTAAAACTTATCCTCTTCGCGGCGCCATTTGTTCACCCCCCGGTCGGTGGCGATCCAGAGATTGCCTTCTTCATCTTCCGCCAGATTGCGGATAGTGTTTTCCGAAATCGAATGGGGATCGAACGGGTCGTGGCGGTAAACCACGATCTCGTAGCCGTCGTAGCGGTTCAGCCCGTCCGCGGTTCCGAACCACATAAACCCCTGGCGGTCTTGAAGGATGCAGTACGGCGTGTTCTGCGAAAGCCCTTCCGCCACGGAAAGATGCTCAAAGCGGAAATGGGAAGATTGCGAATGCAGGGCGGTAGAAACACCGGCCCCCGCCAGGCAGCAAAAAACCCACCCGGCGATAGTGAAATTTCTGTTCTTTCCCGCCATTGGCAGCAACTCCATTAGAAAACAGCATTATCTATACACAATTTTATTTGCCCGGAACGCTTTGGAATCAGTCGCTTTTTATGTAAGTTACCCGTCCGGGCTAAATTAATTCACCGCAACAAAAAATGAAACTGAATTTATGGCCGCGGCAAAGCAAACCTTTATCGACCGGGCGCAAGATCCTTCACAGGCCCGGCAAGAAACGGCAGCCGCCGGCTTACCGCTGTTCTTCAGGCTTTCCGGCCCGCCCGCCCGCCCGGTGATCCTGTTTCTCCACGGTTTCCTGGGCAGCGGGGAAGAGTGGGAAGAGATTATTGCTTTGCTTGGCGACCGTTTCCAATGCCTGACCGTGGATCTGCCCGGCCACGGCCGCAGCGCTTCTTCGGATCGCCGGCGCTCCTGGAGCATGGAGAATACCGCCAAAGCCGTAATCGCCCTGCTGCAACGGTTGGGCATCCGTGAATGCTTTCTGGCCGGTTATTCCATGGGCGGGCGGCTGGCGCTGTATCTCACCCTCGCTTATCCGCAATATTTCGCTAAAGCCATCCTGGAGTCCGCCTCCCCGGGATTAAAGACCGAACCGGAGCGCCGGGAACGGATCGCACGCGACGAGCAACTGGCGCGGCGGTTGGAAGCCGGCGATTTCCGTGAATTTCTGCATGGCTGGTATCGCCAGCCGCTCTTTCAAACCCTGGTGCAGCACCCTCGATTTGAGGAAATTTTTCAAAACCGTTTGCAAAATGATCCCCGGGGGCTGGCCAAATCGCTGCGCGACATGGGAACCGGCGCCCAGCCCTCCCTGTGGGAGCAATTGCCGGGGAATAAAATTCCTCTCCTTTTGGTGGTAGGGGAAAAAGATGCTAAATTCCGGGCGCTTGCCGGGGAAATGGCCGAACACTGCCGGGCGATCCGCATCGAAACCATTGCCGGGTGCGGCCACAACGTTCACGTGGAGAATGCCGGCGCGTTCGCAGAAGCGCTGATAAAGTTCGCCAGTGAATAGACATTGGCCTGCGGGGTCATTAATGGTCATTTGGCTTCGCCGTCATTAATCGGCATTTGGGAATGACCATCAATGACAATGAATGACGCGCGAAGCGCCAATGACGGCGCAGCCGAATGACGCCGTCAGGCAATTGATCAATCATACCAGGAGGAAAAATGAGTTCCGTAAAATGGATTTCTGCAGGAAATTACACTGACATCAAATACGAAAAGTGCGAAGAAGGCATCGCCAAAATCACCATCAACCGCCCGGAGGTGCGCAACGCCTTCCGCCCTTTAACGGTGAAGGAAATGATCCACGCCCTGGCCGAGGCCCGCGACGACGCCGGGGTGGGGGTGATCATCCTTACCGGCGAGGGCGAAAAAGCCTTCTGCTCCGGCGGCGACCAGCGGGTGCGCGGGGAAGCCGGCTACGTGGATGACGAAGGCGTGCACCGCCTGAACGTGCTGGATTTCCAGCGCCAGATTCGCACCTGCCCCAAACCGGTGATTGCCATGGTGGCCGGGTACGCCATCGGCGGCGGGCACGTGCTTCATTTGCTGTGCGATCTCACCATCGCGGCGAATAACGCCATTTTCGGCCAGACCGGCCCGAAAGTGGGATCATTCGACGGCGGCTACGGGGCCAGCTACATGGCGCGGATCGTGGGGCAGAAAAAAGCCCGGGAAATCTGGTTCCTCTGCCGGCAGTACAACGCGCAGCAGGCGCTGGAGATGGGTTTGGTGAACACCGTGGTTCCTTACGAAAAATTAGAAGCGGAAACCCTCCAATGGTGCCGGGAAATTTTGGCCAACTCCCCCATCGCCATCCGCTGCCTGAAAGCCGCCCTCAACGCCGACTGCGACGGCCAGGCCGGGTTGCAGGAGCTGGCCGGCAACGCCACCATGCTCTTCTACATGACCGAGGAAGGCCAGGAGGGGCGCAACGCTTTCGTGGAAAAACGCAAGCCGGATTTCAAGAAGTTTACCCGCAGACCGTGAGGATTGAAAATTTTTGATTGAAGATTTTCGATTGTGGGAAATTTATTTTAAGTTAGCCGGAAGGTGGTTATTTTGGAAAAAGCTTTTAAAGAGCGGGTCATGGCCTTACAGCCTGAAAAATTGGTAACTGCGGAAAAATATTTGGCGCTGGAGCGCAAAGCTGACCATAAAAGCGAATATTATGCCGGTGAAATATTCGCCATGGCCGGGGCCAGCGAACGCCATAACTTAATTGTGGCCAATGTGGTTGCCGAGCTTCGCGCCGGCCTTAAGCGACGCGACTGTAAAGTGTATCCCAGCGATATGCGGCTTAAAATCCTATCCACCGGTCTGTACACTTATCCCGACGTGGTAGTGGTCTGCAACAAGCCTCAATTTGATGATGAACATAAAGATACCCTGCTGAATCCCACCTTAATTGTGGAAATTCTCTCCGAATCGACTGAAGCGCATGACCGGGGTAAGAAATTCGAGCACTATCGCAAAATTGAAAGCCTGGCCGAATACCTGCTCATTCCCCAGGATTCCCCTAAAATCGAATATTATTCCCGGCAGCCGGAAAACCAGTGGCTGCTTTCGGAAATAACCGGTCTGCAGAATACGGTTAAGCTGGCGGCGATTGGGTGCGAACTCGTTCTGGCCGAAGTCTATGATAAAGTAGAAATATGAATAACGCGAAGCCAAATGACGCCGGAGGCAAATGACTAAAATCGCCCAAACAGTTGCCCCAAACCCTGGCAAGTTTGAAACCTGGCTCCTCGCCGCCCGCCCCAAAACCCTCTGGGCCTCCATCGCCCCGGTGCTGATGGGCACGGCCATGGCCTTTGCCGACGGTAAAGCGCACTGGCTCGCCGCCGCCGCGGCGCTGGTCGGTTCCATGCTGATCCAGATCGGCACCAACCTCGCCAACGACTACTTCGATTACCTGCACGGCGCGGACACCCACGAGCGCTTAGGCCCCACCCGCGCCACCCAGGCCGGGCTGGTGAAGCCGGGAACCATGAAACGCGCCTTTATGCTCACCTTTGCCCTGGCCTTCGCAGTCGGGATGTACCTGGTCTGGCGGGGCGGCTGGCCGGTTTTTGCCTTAGGAATGCTCTCCATCCTGTTCGGCGTTCTCTACACCGGCGGGCCTTATCCCTTGGGCTACAACGGCCTGGGCGATATTTTCGTGCTGATCTTCTTCGGACCCGTGGCGGTCGGGGGGACTTACTACGTTCAGGCGCTGGAGATCAATTCTATTGTTATACTGGCGGGGTTGGCCCCGGGGTTGATCTCCGTGGCCTTGCTCACGGTCAACAACCTGCGCGATATCCACACCGACCGCAAGACCGGCAAGCGCACCCTAACGGTGCGCTTCGGGGCGAATTTTGCCCGGCTGGAATACCTTCTCTGCATTCTGCTGGCCTGCCTCCTGCCCGTCGCCCTGACGATTCTGAAGGGCGGCAATTATTATTCGCTCATTACCATTGGAGTACTGCTCTTTGCCATCCCGGCGATCAGAACCGTGTTCCGGGAGAGCGGCAGCCCGGTGTTGAACGAGGCGCTCGCCCGCACCGGGAAAATGCTCTTGATTTACAGCATCCTCTTTTCTATCGGTTGGGTGATGTAACGGGAGTGCAAAATTTATTTTGCACGGGTTCAAACGATATTATGAAACTCGCCAATATTACGCTTTTTCATTACTGTTTGCCCCTTGTCAGACCCTTGCGAATGATGGGCCAGGCAATAATCGAACGCACCGGCCTGTTAATCCGCTTTCAGGATGAAAATAACCACAGCGGTTGGGGAGAAATCGCCCCCTTTCCCGGCCTGCACCGGGAAAACCTGTCCACCACGGAAGGGCAACTTCTTCAATCGCAAAAAACTTTGCGCGGCCATTCCCTGCCGCCTGATTTACCGCAGTTAAACGGCGCTTTCGAGAGATGGCTGGAGGAGTATCAACTCTTCCCTTCGGTGCGCTGCGGCGTCGAAACGGCGGCGCTGAATCTGTTAGCAAATGCGCAGGGCAAACCGCTGTGCGCGCTCCTTTCGCCCCGTTACCGCAGCGCGGTTTCCGTGAATGCGCTGCTGAGTGGTTCCCCGGAGGAGATACGGGCGCAACTGCCCTCCCTGGTTGCAGAGGGCTACAAAGCAGTGAAGCTGAAAGTGGGGCGGCAGAAGGTACATGACGACGCCGAATTCGTGCGGCAGGTGCGCCGCGCCCTGCCGGGTTCGGTGTCCCTGCGCCTGGACGCCAACCGCGCCTGGCAGTTGAGAGAAGCAGTAGATTTTGGGAAGGCGATCCGCGATTGCTCCATCGAATACATCGAAGAACCGCTGCAAATTCCTTCCGAACTGAACAAATTCCATGCCGAAACCGGCCTGGTCCTGGCGTTAGATGAAACCCTCGCGGAAATTTCCCCGGGGGATTTTCGCCCCTTTCCGGGGCTTGCCGCCCTGATTCTGAAACCCTCGGTTATCGGGGGATTTGCGAGAACCCTGCAATTGGCCCGCCTCGCCGCAATCCATCAACTGAAAGCGGTAATCAGCAGCGTTTTTTCCTCCGGGGTGGGGCTGGCGGCGGAAGCGGCCCTGGCGGCCTGCGTCAACGAAGAGGATATCCCGGCGGGGCTGGATACCTGCCGCTGGCTGGCGGAAGACCTGCTGGCGGAAGCGTTCCCCTTGCAAAATGGGCAAATAGAAGTTGAAGAAGCTTTTCGGAGAGGGCAAGTGATTCGAATGGAAATGTTGGAAAGAATTTGAGTGTACCCCAATGATGAACGCGCTCCCCCGCTACTCCCCGCTGCCCCGTTCCTTCTATTACCGCCCCACGCTCGCCGTGGCCAGGGAACTGCTCGGCGCCCGCCTGGTGCGGCGGTTGGATAACGGCTTGCAACTGGTGGGGAAAATCGTGGAAACCGAGGCCTACATCGGGGAAGAAGACCCCGCCTGCCACGCCGCCCGGGGCAGAACCCCGCGCACCGCCATCATGTACGGCCCGCCCGGCTACGCTTACATTTATTTTACCTACGGAATGCACCACTGCCTGAACGCGGTGACCGAGCGGGAGGGTTTTCCCGCGGCGGCGCTCATCCGCGCCGTGGAGCCGTTGGAGGGGCTGGAAACCATGCGGGAATTCTACGGCCGCTCCCGGGGTTCCCGGCTCACCGACGGGCCGGGCAAGCTCTGCCGCGCCTTCGCGCTGGATAGATCCCTCAACGGGGCAGACCTCTGCGGCGAGATTCTCTTCATCGCCGCCGGGGAGGAAGTAGCGGAGCAGCACATCGCCGTTACTCCCCGGATCGGCATCCGGTCAGGGAAAGAATATCCCTGGCGATTTTGCCTCAAAAATAATTCTTTCGTTTCCCGGTGAATATTTCCATCAGAGAGACCTCAAAGGTTTTGAAAACCTTTGAGGTCTTCACTCCCCTGTAAAATTTTTCTACAAATTTCCTTCCGGCAAATATTGCCATTCCGGCATTTCTCCCCTGAAACAGCAGGTTTTTGCGCTGATTTTATACCTGGCACAATGATTGTAGAGAGTAGAACCACTCGAAAAAACCGGCGCAAAAACTTCCCGCACTGTTCGAACGGGAGTTCCGGATCGGGCCGGTTCTACGTTAGACAAAACTTGTTAAGGAGCGAGAAATGAATATAGACGGTAAAAGGATGTGTCGAAGCGGGAGGAATATGAAAATTTCTATTTCCCGCAAAGGCGTCGCCGGTTGGGCAATGGCGATGCTGACAATTTTCTCCCTGAATCTATTCTCCGGCGATATAAAATCGGTGCAAAGCGGAAACTGGTCCAATCCCGCTACCTGGAATACCGGAACCCTTCCCGGCCAGGGCGATAACGTGTTGGTGGACAGCGGCCACGTGGTGATCTATGACCGCGTCTCCAGCGAGGACATCCGCCTGCTTCACATCCGCGGAACGCTGCAATTTTCCCGCACCGCCAACACCCAATTGGACGTGGGAATGATCATCATCAGCACTGCGGAGATGGTGCACGTGAACGCCAACTGCTCCATGCATCATAACGGCCCCCACTGGGAGAACGCCCCCCGCCCGGCGCTGGAGGTGGGCAGCATGGACAATCCCATTCCCGCCAACGTTACCGCGCGCATTCGCCTGAAATATTTCAACGATATGAGCGCCGACTGCGCCCCGGGGATCATTTGTTACGGGGGGCGGATGGATTTTCACGGCGCGCCGGTGAACAAAACCTGGGTCAAATTAGGCGCCAGCGCCGTGGAAGGAGCGTCAACCATCACCCTTGCGGAGACGGTAAATTGGAAGGTGGGCGATCACATCATCATCACCCGCAGCACCCGGCCCAGCGGCAATATCATCAACACCGGTTCTTACCGCACCAACGGGCAAATTCAAACCGAGGAAAAATATATTACCGCCATTTCCGGCAATACCGTTACCCTGAACAGTTCCCTGCAACATACCCATCCCAAATGGCACGACGGCCGCACCGGGGAAGTGGCGCTGCTCTCCCGCAACGTGATCGTGGAGTCCAAAGACCCCAACGGCGAGCGCGGGCACACCATGTACCACCACGGCAGCGTGGGGAGCATCAGTTACGCGGAATTTGCCCACCTGGGCAAAGAGGGAGTGCTGGCGCGTTATCCCATCCACTACCACGTGCTGGGAAGCTCCATGCGGGGCAGCAGCGTGGTCGGCGCTTCGGTGTGGGATTCCCACAACCGCTTCGTGACCATTCACGGCACCAATTATTTAGTGGTGCGGGATTGCGTGGGGTATAAATCCCTGGGGCACGGGTTTTTTATGGAGAACGGCGCGGAGGTGTTCAACTTTCTGGAGAACAACCTCTCCGTGCTGACTTTCGATACCGATGAGCTTCCCGGGCAGTCCCTGGCCTATGACGACAACGATGGCGCCGGATTCTGGTGGGCCAACGGTCGCAACGCCTTTTTGAATAACGTGGCCGCGGAAACCGACCGCTACGGCTATCAGTACGAAATCACCCCGGAAATTTACGCCTCCGTGGCCCAACCCGACGGCAGCGTGCAGTCGGTGCAGATCAATACCCTGCCGTTCATCCTCTTCAAAGGCAACGAGGCGCACGGAACCATGGAGTACGGCTTCGTGGGGGAAGGCGGCGACGTGCCGCAGGACGATCCGCTGATTATCGAAGACCTCTCGGTGTGGTTCTGCTGGCGGGCGGTGCGTCCGGATCTGAATAATTATTACTTCAAGAACCTGCGCTTCCGCAACGTGGCCTACGGGTTCTACGGAACCAATCCCAAAAGCGGCCGGGTGGAAGGATTCGAAGCGATCAAAACCGGGAATTACGCCATGGGCTTCGATAAGTCCCCGGAAGGTCTGGTGACTTTCGACAACGTGTACATCGATACCTCCAGCTCCCATCCGTTCCGCATCGAGGGCGACCAGGCCCGCCCCAATGCGCTGGACGTGCACGTTCGCAACTATACGATTTTGAACGTGGAGGATGACTTAATAGGCGCCAAATCCGGCAGCAATGCCAGAACCAGCCCGGACGTTACCCTGTACCTGCACGACTGGTTCGGCCCGGGGCAGGACGCAAAAGTCATTCCCTCGGTGCAAACCCGCAATGACGGGCTGAACTACCAAAACCTCTCGCCCATTTTCCGGGATGACGTGAAAGTGGCCGCCACCGGCGTTCCCTTTCCCAACAACCCCATTCACTTAAACGATGACCTGCCCCCGGCCACGGTCATTCTTTATCCCCAGAATTTGCAGAGCTTTTCTCATCAAACCGGCCAGATTACCGTGATCGGAACCTGCATCGACGCCAGCCAGGTCGCCTCGGTAACCGTAAACGGGGTTCCGGCTGCCCCGCTGGCGGAGAATTATACCCGCTGGCAGGTAACCCTCACCAATCTTTCCCACGGCGACCTTGTTCTGGAGTCCCGGGGAACGGACCAGTTCGGCAACGTGGAGTTGAATCCCCACCGGGTCACCATCGGAATCGGCACCACTCCCACCGGCACCGGCGATCCCGGGCAGCACCAGCATCCCGCCCTGGCGGAAGGGTTCGAATTGATCGGGAATTTCCCCAACCCCTTCAATCCCGAAACCGCCATTCGCTTCCGGGTTTCCGCGGCGAATCAATCGGCCAGCCAGGTGCGGTTAGTGGTTTACGATATTTTAGGCAATCAAGTGCGGGAACTGGCGAACGAACAGCTTACCCCCGGGGAGTACCTGCGCACCTGGGACGGCCGCAACGACGCCGGCGTCCCGGCAGCCTCGGGTCTCTACATTTACGAAATGGTCGCCCGCAACCCCGGTTCGCCGGGAGGGGAGGCCACATTTCGCCAGGCGAAAAAGATGCTTTTAGTGCGTTGAGATTCATCCATCCTCCATCCATCCGAAAGGGAGCCGGCTGTGCAAGCCGGCTCTCTTTTTATTGCTTTCAATACCCTCTAACAAAAAAGCTCCCCCGCAAGGGAGGAGCTTTCATATTCAAAATCCTGCAAAACCAAATTTGCTGCGCTTATTCTTCTTTGCTCTTATCGACGATTTCCGCATCGCCCGCGTTCTTTTTAATGGATTCGATGGTTTTTTTTGCGGAAGATTTGTCGGAATACCCCTGGCTTTGAAGAATAACCTGGCCATTCGGCGCAATCAGCACAAAACGAAACTTGTCACCCTTGTCCTTGCTAATCTCGAACTTGTAAGGCATTTTCAAGCCTCCTTCGCTATGGATTTAGCCGTTCACCCCAATTAATTAGTTCTTCGCTTCAACAAATCCCGAAGCATGGTGCAACTAAGATAAAAAAAACCGGAAAATATGCAAGACATTTATGAAAGTTTCAGCAAAAATTCTCGCACAAGGATAGCTATAATGTTTCAGAAAAATAATTTCCACGGCTATCAGGGTTTTTCGGCTTCCAGGAAATTGTAGAATACTTCGAAGTCGATTTTGAGGTCCAGGAGGTAGAGGCGGATAAGCTCGGTAGAAATGGCGGGATTATTAGGAATGGTAATCCGCCGGAAGGGGAATGCGTTCTGCCGCAGGACGGTAATATCCGGGGTATTGAGATCCTCGGAATATCCCAGGGCGCGGAAGGCTTTCAGCACTTTCCGGTGTTCGATTCTTGGAATCCGGGTAACGGCGCTTTCAGGCATCGGACCTCACCTGGATTTTTTCGTGGCGTTGTTTGTGGCTGATCACATAGGCGTTGATGGCGGCCTTGAGCAGCGCCTGGGCTTTGGCTTCGGTTTCCGCCTCCACGTGGCAGCCTTCCAGGTTGGGGCAGCTACCGATGTATAAGCCATCCTCGATTTTCCGAACCACCACCCGTAATTTCATGGACCTGTCTTACCCGTTTTTGTTCAATATATCAGTACTGCCGCACCGATACAACAGTGTACTGATTTTTAGGGAATAAATCAATGTGCGGCCCCCGGAAAGTATGTTTCTCCTGGAAACAGAACTCCCCGCGTCGTATGTTTCAATCCCTGAAATCGACTGCGGAAAGTAAAACGATATTGAGAATTCGCCATGAAGATCAATCCCGAAAATATCCATTTCATCCTGGTGGAGCCGAAAACCCCGGGCAACATCGGCGCGGCGGCGCGGGCGATCAAGACCATGGGGTTCGGCAATCTCACCCTGATCAACCCCGGGGACCCGAGCGCCCCGGAAGCGCGCTGGATGGCGCACGCGGCGGAAGACGTTCTCGAGAACGCCGGGGTCTTTGCCGCCCTTCCCGAAGCGTTAAAAAATACCCACTTCGTGGTAGCCACCACCCAGCGGGTGCGCGGGTACCATTTTCCCTATTATACCCCCGCGGAATTAGGCGAAAAGTTGATCCCGCTCTCGCAGGCGCACCGGGTGGCCATCGTGTTCGGGCGGGAAGTTAGCGGGCTGACCAACGAGGAACTGCGCTGCTGCCACGCCATCTCCACGATCCCCGCGGCGGTTAACCACCCTTCCCTAAATTTAGCCCAGGCGGTGATGGTATATGCCTACGAGTTGTTCAAAGCCTCGTTCGAGGAGGAAAAGCGCTTCCAGTGGCGGTTAGCCAATTACCAGCAGATGGAAGGGGTGTACGAGCATCTGCGCAGCAGTTTAGAGCGGGTGAATTTCGTGCCCATGGATAGCTGGGAGAATTTTATGATGCGCTTCCGGCGCATGTTTGCCCGCGCCAATCCGGAGGTGCGCGACGTGAAGGTGATGCACAAAATTTTGCAGGCGTTCGATGAGTACATCCGGCGAATGTAGGGGGGGATTCGCGATTCGATAAGACCTCAAAGGTTTTCAAAACCTTTGAGGTCTTTGAACTATTTTCGCCGCCACGCTAAAACGGTAGCTTTTGGGGAATTTTCCGGTGTGCTGCAACAGCCACTTGGAAAAATCATACCCGCGTTTGGTCACTAACATTTCCTGGCTCGCCATAAATACCTCGTTTTTTTTAAAAAAAATTTTCGCCCCGCTTCGCGGGGCTTTCCAGAGTTTCATCCCGACAAAAACGCATCCATCCCTGGATGCCAATCGGGATGAAATTTTTCAGAGTTTCAGATGGACAGAGTATCAGAGTATCAAAAGATCTATGACTGGGCAACAACGACCCGAAAACCAATATTGAAATCCCAGTAGCCGGGGTAGTAGTGGTAGCGGGCGGAGCAGCGCAGATCATCTTCGCGACGGCTCCACGCGCCGCCCCGCAGAGCACGCGCATCTTCACGATAAGCCCCTTTCCCATACAGATTCTCACACCACTCCCATACGTTGCCGGCCATGTCCATCAGCCCTTCCGGGGTGGCGCCTTCCGGGTAGCGTCCCACCGGGGTGGTAGCGCCCACGTTATCGCCGTAATTGGCTAATTGGGGGTTGGGCGCTCCTTTTTCTTTTGGCCAGGGATATTCCCGCAATTCCCCTCCCGGTTCCCGGCCGGCAGCCGCCCATTCCCACTCCGGCTCGCTGGGCAGGCGGAAAACGGGATTAGAATTGGCAATTGCCAATAGCGAAGCCATCCCTTCCTGGGATTGGGAATTGCCAATTGCCAATTGAATTTCCGTCAACCAGTGGCAATAGACGGCGGCGGCAAACCAGGTTACGCCTACCACGGGCTGGTCCTCGCCGTTGAAACGCCGGTCGTCGTCATAATTCGATCGCAGCTTTCCCGCCCATTCTGCCGGGTTTTTGCCCAGGTATGCGATGAAGTCTTTCTCCGGTCCGATTTTCGCCAGCAGGCGGCGGGCAAATTGTTCGGGGGGGAGGGCGCGCAGCAGGGGCGATTCGCGAATCGCCCCTACGCCCGCCAGGTAATCTATAAAACGGCGGTAGCGTTTGTTGGTGAGGGGGTATTTGGCAAAGTAGAGGTTGGGAACGGTTTCGTTTTTCTTTGAGACCGAATACTTGTAAGCGCCGCCGGGAATGAGCATGTATTCGGCGTGGTCTTCGTAGGGATTGCGGAAGGAAAGCGGCAGGGTTTCGAAAATGTTGCGGGGTATGAGGACATCGGTAACGGAAACGCCGGCCCGCATCTCGACGGTTAATTCTTCGGCGTAGCGCCGGCTGGCCTGGTCGCCGGTGCGCTTTTTAATGAATTCCACGATGCATCCCAGGGCTTCCGGGGTGCCAATCGTCTTCAAGCATTCCAAAATGTAGCGCCGCTGGCGGTCGTTCAGGGTATCATCATTCAAACCGGCTTTCAGGGAATCGATCTTTGTCTGCCCCGCTTCCCGCACCAGGGTCTGCAACAGGTTCTGCTCCTTCTGGCCCAGGCTGTGGCTTTTAGGGGAGCGGAAAAATTGTTTCATAAAGCTATCGAACATCTGGTCATCTGCTTTGCTGATAAAAAAGCGCAGCGGTTCTTGCCACCAGTCTTCCCCAAAATGGCGGATAAGCTGCGGAAGGCTCTCATTTCGCCGGGTTGCTAATTGCTCCCCGGCTAAATATTCCCGGAAGGATTTATGGCGGAAGATATAGACATCTTTCCCGGGATCGGAGAGCAGCCCGGCGCGGTCGCGCAGGTTATTGCAGAAAGTTTCCGCCGGGTATTGATTGGGAAGGGTATTGAGAGTGGGCTGCATTTTCAGGTGCATCTCGGATTTCAGGACGTTGTCGCGCTTTTTTTCCTCCTGCATCCACAACGCCGCCGGCAATAATACCCGGCGGGCGCTCTCTGCCGGGAGGAGGGGTTTCAAACCTCTGTTATCGTCGCGGTACTCTAACAGGTAGTTCAGGGCGGCGTCGTACAGATCCCGGCGGCTGCGGGGAAGGAATTCCCGCTCTTTCCAGATAATCGCCATGATTTGCAGCAGCATTGGCACCGCGGCCAGTTGTTGCACCGCCCGGTTTTCTTCGCGATGCAAAAAGTCGATGATATCCCGGGCGCGCTGTTCCGCGCGTTTTAGCTGCCGCTCCTCCCGGGTTTTCCGGTCTTTGGCGTCCGCAGGAATCTCTTTCAGGAACGCCGCTCGAAACCATTTGTCGAGGAATTCTTTCTGTTGCGGGGGAGAAAAATCCCGCACGTCGGCCCGCAGCAGACCTTCAGGATTCAGCTCGATGCCCTCTAACTTGCGGTAACCGGTCTCCCGGGAAGTGACCACAAAGTGGGCTTTTTTGAGGCCGGTGCGGGCGCGGTCGATCCACCGGCAGGCTTTTTTGCGCTGCTGCACCTCGCTGATCTCGTCCAGGCCGTCGAGCAACAGCAGGGTGGGGCGCTCATGCAGCCAGGAATAAAAGTTTTCCGCGGGAATCTCTACCTGGCGATCCTGCGCCCATTTGGCCAGGTATTGGGGCAGGAGACCTGGCTCCGCTTCTTGGGATGCCAGCTCCCGCAAGGGGAAATAGATCGGCAATACCGGTTCGCTAAACCCCAATTCCCAGAAGCCGCCTTTGTGCAGGCATTTCAAAGCGTAATATTGCAGCAGGGTGGTCTTGCCGGAGCCGGCCTCGCCAATGATCAGCAGCAGCCGGTACGGGTAATCTGTAAATGCCCGTTTCATCAGTTCGGCCGGGCCGAGATCCCGCACGGCTTCAACCTCCCCGGGTATTTGCCCGGGGTGGATGCGATCTTCCGCGCGCCCGGCAGAGGAGATTCGCAGGGAAACAAAGACGTCTAACAGATTGACCGGGATGGTGGCAATGGCTGGGGAGCCGGCCAGGGAAATCTTGCCCAGCTCATCTTGCAAAAGCTCGCAGTATTCTTCCTGCACGGTTTTGGCTTCCTGCTGCGCCTGCTCCTCCCGGTATTCCTGTTGAGTCTCCAACTGCGCGACAGTTTCCTTTTTCTTGTCGCGGATGCGCTGGCGGCGCTGGTAAATTCCGAAAAGGAGCCCGGCCAGACCGACCAGAGACCCTGCTACCGTTGCAACTACCATCCAATCGATGCCCATTGAAGAATCCTCGCTTTTACAGAAAATCAGAATTTAAGCCGAGGCTCGTTTTTCTCTCACAATTTAACTCTCCCCCGTCAATTCGCAAACCTCTTCTTTGCTTTAGCGCACCCAAAATTGACCAAAATCATGTTTCAACCTGACCAATATCATGGTTTTTGAATCATGAAAAACCTCATGTTCACGGCAGCCAATGGATTCTCGAGCAACCTGTGATACAAGGGAATAAAAAAATATCTTGAATAAAATGGACGTTTTTTTTAGGTTGAAAGTCCGTTCTAAACGGAAAAACAAAAAGCCGGAACCGTTACATGAGAGTTTTGTGCGACACATATTTGGCGTTTTTTCAGCGTGTTGTCTTTCCCCCGAATGCTACCTCCCTATCATAATTAATGGTATCATCTAAACCCATCAAGCAGAAAGGCTATTATGAACGAGTATGTTCAAAAGCTGATGGCTGAAGTAAAGGCCAAGAATCCCAGTGAGCCGGAATTTCACCAGGCCGTGTACGAAGTCGCCGAATCCCTGGCCCTGGTGCTGGAGCGCCACCCGGAGTACCGTTCCTGGAAGATTCTGGAACGCATCATCGAGCCGGAACGGGTGCTCATGTTCCGGGTTCCCTGGATGGATGACAACGGCGAGGTGCAGGTCAACCGCGGTTTCCGCATCGAGATGAACAGCGCCATCGGCCCCTACAAGGGCGGGCTGCGCTTCCACCCCTCGGTCAACTTGGGCATTTTGAAGTTTTTAGCCTTCGAGCAGGTATTCAAAAACAGCCTGACCACCCTGCCGATGGGCGGCGGAAAGGGCGGATCGGATTTCGACCCCAAGGGCAAGAGCGATAACGAAGTGATGCGCTTCTGCCAGAGCTTTATGAGCGAGCTGTTCCGCCACATCGGGCCGGACACCGACGTGCCCGCGGGAGACATCGGGGTGGGGGCGCGGGAAATCGGCTTCCTGTTCGGGCAGTACAAAAAACTGCGCAATGAATTTACCGGGGTGTTGACCGGCAAGGGGTTGAACTGGGGCGGCTCCCTCATCCGCCCGGAAGCCACCGGCTACGGCGCGGTCTATTTTGCCGCGGAAATGCTGACCACCCGCGGCGAGACCTTAGAAGGCAAAACCTGCCTGGTTTCCGGCTCCGGGAACGTGTCGCAATACACCGTGGAAAAACTGCTCGATTTAGGCGCGAAGGTGGTGACCCTGTCCGATTCCGCGGGCTACATTTACGACGAAGCCGGCATCACCCGGGAAAAGTTAGATTACGTGATGAACCTGAAGAACGTGCGCCGCGGCCGCATCAAAGAATACGCGGATAAGTACAAAACCGCAGTGTACACCCCGGTAGATCCCACCCAGGATTACAACCCGCTCTGGAACCACAAGGCTCACTGCGCTTTCCCCAGCGCCACCCAGAACGAAATCAACGGCAAAGACGCCCAAAACCTGGTAAATAACGGAGTGTACGTGGTTTCCGAAGGCGCGAACATGCCCACTACCATCGAAGGGGTGAACGTGTTCCTGGAAAACCGCATCCTCTACGGCCCCGGCAAAGCGGCCAACGCCGGCGGGGTGGCGGTTTCCGGCCTGGAAATGTCGCAAAACAGCATGAGAATTCCCTGGAGCCGGGAAGAAGTGGACAATCGCCTGCACAACATCATGAAGAGCATCCACAAGACCTGCGTGGAAGTAGCGGAGCGGTTCGGCACTCCCGGCAATTACGTCAACGGGGCCAACATCGGCGGCTTCCTGAAGGTGGCCGACGCGATGCTCGATCACGGGCTGGTGTAAATCGCCGCTGCGGTTAAATTACTTTCTGATGTCAGACAGAACGCGCTCGTTCCAACCCCGGCCTTCCGGGGTTGGAACGAGTTGCGCGATACTCTGCATCGCGTTCGGATAGATTCTAAATTATCCCTCCTCTTTCAACCCCAAAGGAGAACTGCTATGAGCCAGACCGATAAACCTGCCGGCGGTTCGATTTCCTGGGCCGATTTGACCGTGCCCAACGCCGAAGCGATTCGAAATTTCTATAGCGAAGTGGCGGGCTGGACGTTCGAGCCGGTGGACATGGGCGGCTACAGCGATTATAGTATGACCTCGCCGGAGAGCGGCCAGCCCGTAGCCGGGATTTGCCACGCCCGGGGAGTCAACGCCGGCCTGCCTCCCCAATGGCTGATTTATATTACCGTGGCAGATTTGGAGCAGAGCGCCGCCCGCTGCGCCGCGTTGGGGGGTAAAATCATCGTAGCGCCGAAAAAAATGGGCAGTTTCGGGCGGTTTTGCGTCATTCAAGATCCGGCCGGGGCGGTAGCGGCGCTGTTCGAGTCGGCAAAGTAAGGAGCAAACTTATGAACAAATTACCGCGAATGCTTGCCTTCGCGATCAGCTTTTTCATTCTGGCCGGATTGGCGCCCTTTCCCGGCGTCGAAGACGGCGCCGGGGGGCTGGCTGCGCAGGCGAAAAAGACCCGGGTGTTGATCGTCTATTTCTCCGCCACCGGAAACACCGAAAAAATGGCCCGCGCGGTTGCCGAAGGCGCCGGAAAAGTGGAAGGCGCGGAAACGCTGCTGAAAACCGTGGCGGAAGTAACCCGGGCGGACGTGGAAAGCGCCGACGGGTTGATTATCGGCTCCCCGGTGTATTACGCCAACATGGCCGCGCCGGTCAAGCAGTTCATCGACGACTGGTATGCGCAGAACCTGAACCTGTTCGACAAAGTGGGGGGAGCGTTTGCCACCGGGGGAGGGCTGACCGCCGGGCGGGAAACCACTATCAATTCCCTGCTGCTGGCCATGCTCAACAACGGGATGATCGTGGCCGGGCCGCTATATGAAAGCTGGGGCACTTTTGGAGCCTCAGCGGTGACCGACGCGCCGGATCCCGGCGTCAGCGAGTATGAATTGAATGACGCCCGGCGTTTGGGGGAGCGGGTGGCGCGGCTGGCGCTGAAGTTAAAGGGGTGAGCAGGAGGGCTTCAAAGAGCCTGCCCCACCACCCCCTGAAATGGTCTCATAGTGTAACGCGGCTCATTTTTTAGCAAATTTCACCGCTTCGATGGTCTTGAAGCGCACCGGGTTGCCGTTATAGGTGGCCGGTTTATAGCGATATTTTTTCAAAGCGGCGACGGTTAGATCGCTCAGGCGCGGATCGTTGCCGGCGGAGATGACCGTAACCGATTCCACCTCCCCGCTTACCCCCACGATACATTCCGCCAATACCAGCACCGCCCCTTTGAAGTCCGCCGGGGGAATCGGTTTCTCCTTGTGGAGATACTCCTTGGCGATCAGGGCGTCGGTAACGAGGGCGATTTCACCGCCTTGCGCGGTAACGGCAGCCGGTTGCACAGCCGGTGAGGGGGTCGTCGTCGCCGGGGGAGTGGATTGCGGCTCTATTTTTGGAGGCGTCGCCGGGGTTTTCGCGGTATTCGCCGCGATCTGGGAAGCGGCTGCCCCGCCTGCTGCCGCCGGGGGAGTGGATTGCGGCTCCGTTTTTGGAGGCGTCGCCGGGGTTTTCGCGGTATTCGCAGCGGTTTGGGAAGCGGCAGCGTTGCCGCTCGCCGCCGGGGGAGTGTTTTGCGGCCCCGTTTTCGGAGAGGTTGCCGGGGTTTTCGCCGTATTCGCCGCGATTTGAGAAGCGGCTGCACCGCCTGCCGCCGCCGGGGAAGTGGATTGCGGTTCCGTTTTGGGGGGAGTAGAAGTGGTTGTTTTCGTTTCCGGAACCGGTTTTGTGGCTGCAATGCCGCCGTCTGTCGATCCCGAAGCGGTTTTCGGGGAGGCCGATTGGAGTTTCGGAGAAGCCGGTGCGGTTTTTTTCGTCGCCGAAGCGCTGGAAGGCGGCGAGGCCGCCGGGGCGCGCCGGGGCGCGAGCGCCTCTTCCGCGGCTTTTAGCTGCGCCAGCGCCGCGGGATCATTGGGTTGGATGGCCAGAACGTTTTCATAATATCGCTGCGCTTCCCGGTAGCGCCGGTTTTTTTCCGCCGCCGCGGCCTTTTCCCGGTAAAAATCGAGAATGGATTTTTGCATTTCCAGCGCCCCGGGGTGGTCCGGCGAAATCGCCAGCACCTGTTGCAGATAGGCGACGGCGTTATTTTTCGCGGGAGCCAGGTATTGCCGGCGCTCGAAAGCCTGTTTGGCCTGCGCCATCAACGCCTGGATCCGTTCTTCCTGCTGCTTTTTCTCGATTTCCTGATCCTGAAAAATGGCGTTGATCTCATCGATGCGGCTCTTTGCCGCGGGCGTCAGGGCATCTTCCGGGAAGGCGATGAGAAACTGCTGGTACGCCTGCCGGGCCTGGGTGTACTGTTGTTCCTCCAAGAGCTGCTCGGCGCGGGAATAGAACTGCCCGGGGCTGGGCGCGGTGCGGGTCTCGGTGGGAAATAGAAAGTAGTAGGCGGCAAAAAGAAGCATCGCGGCGGCGACTGCGCCCAGCCCGGCGTAGAGCGCCTTCCGGCTGATTTCGGCCGGGCGGCGGCGCCGGGCGGGCGTTTCCTTCGTGCGGGGGGGGTGAACCGGCGCGGCCGGCCTTGCCGG
>JABWBP010000072.1 GCA_013360445.1 Calditrichaceae bacterium
CAACGTTATCTGGCGCAAAGATATGCCGCTGGGGATTCTTTATGGCCCGGTGATAGGATATGATGACGTATTATACATGGGGGAGCGCGCCCTGTCGCCGGCCAATGTAAACTATTTCTATGCGGTTGATAAAAACGGAAACGACTTGTGGGCATTTCAAACGTCAACAAATCTGCCGAATAACAGCGGGCCAATAATTGGCTACGATTCTACCATCTACTTTTTTTCAGCAACCCGGAGAATGTATGCTTTGTATTTTGATGGAAGCCTTAAGTGGGAGCAGAACCTCTGGGCGAATTTCAGGCCCTTCTACCCGGTGGCTAAAAACGGGGATATATATGTTGCTTTAACGGATACCATAGTAGTTGTATCTGCAGGAGGAATAACAAAAGATACACTGCTCATCCCTGATGTGATTCCTGCGCTTGTTTTTTCCACGGGCGGCGATACCATGTTTTTTAAAACCGGTGGATTTTATCAACAGCCAGGCAATATAAGTGCATCAGATTTACAAGGTAACGTATATTGGTCTCATCATTTTGCAATGCAAAACTGGGGCATACCATTGGTTGATAACAGCAATAAACTCTATGTATTTGGTTCCGACAGCATTAACCCCAATGCCTGCTTTCTTTACTGCTTCAACCCTGATGGAACTGTAAATTGGCGCTACCAGGTTTCTTATTTCCTAAATCACGCCGCTCCCACCATAGATAAAAATGGAAATATACTTCTCAATGCGCGGAAGATTATCAATTCCGAAGAAAGAAATTGTATCATATCGCTGGATTATTATGGCAATGAGAATTGGGTAATGCCTTTTGAGGGGGATTGGAACGATCATTATATAAACCACGGCCTGGTCTGTGACGCAGAAGGGAAGGTTTATGGCGGGGCTACTTACCAGGGTAATTTCTATTGTATAGACAGCAGCGGAGAAATTCTCTGGACGCTCGATTTGGGAGAATATGAATATGATTCCTGCCCTGCCATTGGCTCGGACGGCACATTATATATTGGCCTCCATATCAGTTCCCTGTTTCAAAACCACCAACAAAATTTAATTGCCATACGGGATGAAGCGAACGCCATTGAACCCCCCGGAACTGAAATCTTGAATTACCGTCTTGAGCAAAATTATCCCAATCCGTTCAACTCTGCCACTCATATAAGATATGCGATTCCACAATCGGGCAGGGTGACATTAAAAGTATATGATTTGCGGGGAAAGGCGGTTGCAACCATTGTGGACTGCTATCAGAACAGGGGGGAGTATGAGGTCCTCTTTCAGGCTGGTAATCTTGCCAGCGGCATCTATTTCTATCAACTGAGAATATTCGTCCCTGTGGGGCAAACGGGGGATTTCGTCTCCACAAAAAAACTTCTTTTGTTAAAGTAGCGAAGTGGGTCAACAGATTCGTAGCGCTTCATGAAATCAAAGACGTTCCACATATTTATTGGCGCTTTGGCAGGTGTGCTGTTGGTTTGTTGCGATTCCGACAAATACTTCGGATACAACTACAGCGCCGAAAAACTGGATAACCGGGTAATCGTCGCTGGCCAGGTTCGCGACTTTTTCACTGGCCAGCCGGTAGCGAATACCACGGTCAATTTCGGGGGAGTGATTACCTCGACCCTGGCAGACGGCAGCTATCAGCTTGTCTATCTCTTGCAGGCGGATGAAGGCTTTGGCCGGGCGGTTCCGGTAACCTTTAGCCGGGATAAATACTTTCCCCTGCAAAGCTCCCTGGTGATCTACCCGCAGGATAACAGCTTAGACGCCCGGCTGGTCTATGCCGCTCCCATCATCCGCAGCAGCACTTTCCAGGATTCTGTCTGCACCGCCACGGTGTTCGACTACCAGGGCGTGACCGACATTGATTCGGTGTTCGCCATGGTGACCTATGTGGACGTCGATTCCGGGTACACCGTCCCGCGCACTTTTCCCATGCCCTTGCAGAGCCAATTGGATGATCATACCGGCGTGTTCCAAACCGTTGTGAAGGATTCGCTGGATGCCGGCAGGTTAGACCGCCACCGCTACCGCATCTTCGCCATTGATAAATCCAACTTTACTGACGCCCGGTTCTTCTTTTTTTGATCGTTCCATCCCACCTCATACCCACTAATTTACCGTTTTGTAACCCGTTTGTGAAGAATCCGTGAGCGCCGGCTGGTATAATGGCCTGCAATTCATTACAACAGTAGAGGTGATAATATGTTTAGAATAAGAATAGCAATCAGTCTGACCCTGGCCGTTCTTTCAAGCGATATGGGCCAGGCCCAGGAATGGTTGGAAATAACCCCTTCAACCGGCAGCTTGCCGGCGCCGCGACGGAATGCGGCGGCGATTTACGATTCCCAGGCGCAGCGGATGATTTTGTTCGCCGGCAAGGGCGCTTCCGGGGATTTCAACGACGTCTGGCAATTCGATCTCGATGCCGAACTCTGGTCGGAGATTACCCCCGCTTCCGGGCCGGCCCCGGCGCCCCGTTTTACTCCCAACGCGGTTTATGATCCGGTTGGCCAGCAAATGATCATCTGGTCCGGCCAGGGCGCTTCCTTTTATAATGACGTCTGGGCGTTCGACCTGGCAACCGGAACCTGGGCGGAATATAATCCCCCGAATCCCCAACCGAACATCCGCTATGGCACCGCGGCGGTGTTCGATCCGCTGGCGCGGGATCTGGTGACGTTCGCGGGCTTCACCAACCTGGGGCGCTTTGACGACACTTGGCGCTTCGACGTCGATAACGCCGTTTGGACCAACGTAACCCCGCCTCAGGGCAACCCGCTGGAACGTTGCCTTCATTCCGCCAGCTACGACAGCGCCAATCACCGGATGATCATATACGGGGGCCAGCAAAGCGGGCCGTTGGGGGATATCTGGGCGTTCGACCTGGGGCAAAATAGTTGGACGGAGTTGACCCCGCCGAACAGCCCGCCGGGGCGTTATTTTGCCGCCAACATCTATGAACCGCTCAACCACCGCACGGTTATCTTTGGCGGAAACCGGGGATCGAGCGGCGGTATGACCAACGAAGTATGGGCATTCAACCTTGCCCTGAATACCTGGCAGCAGTTAATGCCTTCCGGGACTCCTCCCCAGGAGCGCGAGGGCGCAGCAGCAATTTACATTCGTTCGCAAGACCGGATGGTGGTTTTCGGCGGCAGGGGTGCGAGTTTCAATCTTCTGAACGACGTCTGGACCCTGAATGGCCTGTCGGAACCTACCGGAATCAGGGGCCATGTTCCCGGCGAAGCGGTTGCCGGCTTTAGTTTGCACCAGAATTATCCCAATCCCTTTAACCCTGCTACAAAGATCAGCTTTACTCTCCCGGCAGCCGCACAGGTAACCGTGAAAGTGTATAATTTATTGGGCCAGGAGGTAAAAACCCTGCTAAGCGGTTTTCTGTCTCCCGGAAAACACGAGGCGGAGTGGAACGGAACCGATGGCAGTAATGTTGAGGTTCCCTCGGGGATTTATCTCTACCGGCTGGAAACCCGCTACTTTTCGGAATCCGGGAAAATGGTTTTGATACGTTGAGATTCGCTGCGGAAAGCCAGCGGCCTGGGCGGGATCATCGGAATCAGCCGTGACGGAGAGTACGCCTTCGCCCACAACACCCAGAAAATGGCCTTTGACTGCCTGCACCCCTCCGGGCAAATCGTTGCTCAAATCAAATTGCACAAATTGTAAGCTCTTTGGTATGCAGAATAAATTCTGCACTCCTGTTACTCCCCTTTCCTTCTCCCGCCTCATAAAAACGAAAGCGCGAAAGACGGTTCGCGTCACATGACAATTTAAATTAATTTGTTTACGTACGGCTATTTGATATTAAATTGGCAGCTTTGACGAAAAATTATTCTTCATCGGGAAGCGGCGCTGACCCATAAAACAGGAGGTAATAATGGCATCCCCAAAAACTCAAGCCGCGCGGAAGGTTCTTCCTCCGTTAAGCGAAAACGAAATTAAACAACTTGCCCTGGCGGCCAACACCGTGCGCGGCCTGGCCATGGATGGGGTTCAAAAAGCCAACTCCGGCCACCCGGGAATGCCCCTGGGCATGGCCGACGCCGCAGCCGTGTTATGGTTCCGGCATCTCAAATTCAACCCCGAAAATCCCCAGTGGCCGGATCGCGACCGCTTCGTGCTTTCCGCCGGGCACGGCAGCATGTTGCTTTACAGCCTGCTGCACCTTAGCGGGTACGATCTGCCGCTTTCCGAATTGCAATCCTTTCGCCAGTGGGAGAGCCGCACTCCCGGGCACCCGGAATACGGGTTGACTCCCGGGGTGGAAACCACCACCGGCCCCCTGGGACAGGGCATTTCCAACGCCGTGGGCATGGCGCTGGCCGAGCGCTGGCTGGCGAACCGCTACAACCGCCCGGGATTCGAGCCGGTCAACCATTTTACTTATGTAATCGCCAGCGACGGCGATTTGATGGAGGGCGTATCCCACGAATCCTGCTCCCTGGCCGGGCATCTGAGGTTGGGGAAATTGATCGTGCTCTACGACGATAACCGGATCAGCATCGACGGCCCCACCCAATTAGCCTTCAGCGAAAACGTGGCCGCCCGGTTCGAAGCGTACGGCTGGCAGGTTCAACAAGTGAACGGGCACGACCTGGCGGAGGTGGACGCCGCCATTCAGGCCGCCCGGGCGGAGACCGCGCGCCCCTCGTTGATTGCCTGCCGCACCGTCATCGGCTACGGCAGCCCCAACCGCGCCGGCACCGCTAAAGCGCACGGCGAACCGTTAGGAGTGGAGGAAGTGCGGCTCGCCAAACAGCAATTGGGCTGGCCGGTGGAACCGCTTTTCTATATCCCGAAGGAGATGTCCTTTTTTACCGAACAGTGCCGTAAAAACGGCAAAACCTGGCAATCGGGGTGGGAACAGGGCGTGCAAGCCTATCAAGAAGCGTTCCCGGAGCTTTCGGCGGAATTTACCCGGGTGATCCGCAACGAGCTCCCTTCCGGCTGGGACGCCAACTTAACCGATGCCGCGCCCGACGCCCCCCAGGCCACCCGGGCGGCCTCCGGCGCGGTTCTAAACCTGCTCTCGGCGCGTATCCCGCAACTGTTGGGCGGTTCGGGGGATCTCACCCCTTCCAATAATACTTTTCCGAAGAACGAGAAGCACATTACCGCGGAGGATTTTAGCGGGCGATACATCCATTTCGGGGTGCGGGAGCACGGGATGGCGGCGATGATGAGCGGGATGGCCCTGCACGGGGGGATCATCCCTTACGGGGGAACTTTCCTGGTATTTTCCGATTACATGCGCCCCAGCATCCGCCTGGCCGCGCTCATGAAACTGCCGGTGATCTATGTTTTTACCCACGATTCCGTCGGTTTGGGAGAGGATGGGCCAACCCACCAGCCGGTGGAGCAGTTGACGGCATTGCGAGCCATTCCCAATTTGGCGGTTATCCGCCCCGCCGACGCCCCGGAAACCGCGCTGGCCTGGCAAATTGCGCTGCAACGGCGGGAAGGGCCGACCGCGCTCATCCTGACCCGGCAAAAATTGCCTGCGCTGGATCGCGCGAAAGAGGGGTATGCCCCGCCTTCCGGGGCGCTCAAAGGCGCGTACGTGCTGGCGGACGCCTCCGATCCCCGGGCCATTCTCATTGCCAGCGGCTCCGAAGTACCGCTCGCCCTGGAGGCGAAAAAATTGTTATCCGCGCAGGGAGTCGCTGCCCGGGTGGTTTCCATGCCCTGCGGCGAGATATTCGATGTCCAACCGGGGGAGTACAAAGAATCCGTGCTGCCGCGCCGCATCAAAGCGCGGGCGGCGGTGGAAGCCGGGGCAACCTTAGGATGGCATAAGTACGTGGGGAAGAACGGCGAGATCGTGGGGTTCGACCATTTTGGCGCTTCCGCGCCCTATGAAGAGATTTACAAAGGTTTCGGCGTGACGCCGGAAAAGATTGCCGAGGCGGCTTTGCGCAGTTTGAAACGCGCTATCGAAGACAAATAGAGGAGGGCGCAGGAATCTGTCAGATTCTGAGAAGTGAGGTTATTGTCAAAAAACTGCCCCTGCCAACGGCTCCCGCCCCTGTCCTTACTCGAATTGTTGTTTGAATTGCCGGAATTGCTCTTTCAGTTCTTGAAGCTCGCGGGTGAGCATTTCCACTTTCTCTTCCAATTCCGCCAGGCGGGAATTCCCCGCCGGTTGCGGGGCGGCGGATGCCTCCCGGGCGGCCAGGGCTTCTAAGTCCGGCTCCCCGGCCAGCAACTGCGCGTAGCGGTTTTCCTTCTGCCCGGGCATCCGCGGCAGCATCATCACCAGCGGGCGGGGAGAGCGCTCCGCAGCGGAGAGATCGCGCAGGGTTTCTTCCACTTCCGCCAAATCGCCGAATTCCGCCATCCGGTCGGTGCGGCTGCGCAGCTCTCCTAAGGTTTGAGGGCCTCGTAGCATCATCATGGTCAGGAGCGCCTGTTCCTTCTGGCTGAGAAAGAGGGCTTCGCGCAATTTGTGCTCATATTTCCGCACCCGGCTGCCCCCGCCGGAAACCACCAGCGCCAAACCCTTGCGGCGCAGGCTGTCCAACGCCTCCAAGACCGCCGCTTCTTCGTACTCCACCACCGGGTCGCGGTTGGATTTCTGGTTGCAGGCCACCTTCACCGCGTTCAGCGACATCGGGTAATATTCCGGGGTGGTCATTTGCTTCTCCGCCAGCACGCCCAGCACCCGCACTTCTTCTTCCGTCAAAATAAAATCCATAATTACGCCTTACCTTTTACGCATTACGCATCACGCTTGCCGGCGACGTGCGCGCTAAAGCGCGGCAATCAATCATTGCGTTTCACGATGCCGTTCTTCCCGTTTGCCCGCTGTAGCTTCCGGATAGCGTCCATCAAAAAGCCCGGGAGAATGGTTCTGCGGGTCAATAAAATGTTGGCCGGATCTTCCAGTTGGGCGATCATTTCTTCGTACTTCTCCTCCCCGTACTCATCTACCACCTGCTGTTTCCGATCCGGCTGGCGGAAGTGATAGAGCATACTCACCGGATCGGCTTCCGGGTGATACTGCGTGCCCACCATTTCATCGGAGATGCGAATGGCCATCAGGGCGCGCTCCAGGCCGGGGTCTTTGCGCGGGGTTTCGATGGACAATATTTGCGCCTGGAGATCCTCGAACCGCCGGGAATCGGGGGCAACCACTTCAAATTGCCGGAAATCCGCGGCGTAATAGGGTTCGGGCAGATCCCGGAGGAGAAATTCCTCCCGGGCGTTCGCGGTTTTATGCACCGGCAAGATCCCGAAGGAGCGTTTGCTGCGCTTTTGCACCGTCGCCAGCTTGAAAAAGCGCGCCATCATCTGGAAGGAATGGCAGATGAAGAAAACATACTTTTTGCGGGTATGGGGCTGCTGGTTATAGTTCCAGATCTGCTCCAGCAGATGGAAATATTTCTGCTCCCAGGCCGTTCCTTCGCCGTCGAAGGGACTGCCCGGCCCGCCGGAAGAGATGTAAATATCGTATTCCAGGCCCGGCGTTTCCGCCAGGTAGCGGGTTTCGTACACCCGGTATTCTACCGCCTGCCCGGGAATTTTTTGATCGCATTGGGAGACGATCTCCCGCAGGCAGCGCATACCCTGGTTGGGTTCGTTGTTGTATAAATCCAATATGGCGATTTTAATGGGCGTTGTTTTCATAGGTATATTCCGATCCTTTTGCAATTTTCAAGCTCCTGCCCCGCGCAATGTTCCATTTGCCATTCCGCCCCCTGCCGGTTCGCCGGCGCCGGCGAAGGGCGGGCGGTAATGAGCGGTAAGATACCATTACCGGGCAGAATTCACAAAATTTTTTTATGATTTACAGAACCCGAAACGGTTTTGAAACGCCCGTTTATGACCTTTTGTGGTATAGAAATGCCTTGTAAGTGGTGCAAAAGATTGCTATTTTTTTCAAAAATGAGGCTGGCAATGAAGTATGCAACGTTCGTTACCGAAATGAAACCGGATATGACCGTTCAAATTCCCCTGGAATTATCCGAAAAATTGGGACTGGAACCGGGAAACCGGGTGGAAATTTCGCTCAAGAAAATCAAATCGACCCGGCTGGAACTGGTTTTGTCTGAAAATCCGCTCCATAAACTGATCAACCTTGCCAGGGCGGCGGATGGATCGGGGGATGGTTGAATGGTTGGATGGTTGAATGGTTGGATGGTTGAATGGTTGGATGGATGGATGGTTGAATGGTTGGATGGGGGCGTGGTACAAATTGCACGAATTCGAGGGGGAGTTTCGGGCACTGGAACGAGATTATTAACCATCCAACCATCTAACCATTTAACCATTCACTTTCCATTCAATGCTCCTGCAACCTCAATCAGGCGATCTGTTAAGTTCCGGGAGAAAGCATGAAAATATTCGTCGATGAAACCGGCTGGATTCAACTGCTCCATGCCAAAGCGCCTCATCATTCCCGGGTTGCCGGGGAGATCGAGCGGGCGGTGCGCAACGGAGATACGCTGTTCACCCACAACATCGCCGTGGGCGAGGCGTTGAGCGAAATCAAAAAGAACTTGGGCAGCGAGGTTGCCGGGAAATTCATCGATGTGATCGAAGAAGCTTATACCGGGGCTTATTTGAACATCTTGTGGATCGGCCGCAGGACCCAAAAAGAAGCGGTGCGCATGTTCCGACGCAACCCGGAGATTCCCCTGGGCCTGTACGATTTTGCCGCTTCGATCTTTATGAAACGGCGGCGAATCCGCCTGATCATTACCACCAAAAAAGCGTTTGCCCAGTTAGGGCTTAAGGTGCTCCCGGAACCGGGAGAGTAAGCGCTTCATCATAACATGCACCAGAACGACCTAAAAAAAGCGAGCGCCTCATGGATGATACCTCTAAAATTATCGCCATTTGCGGGGGCGGGGAGATTGCCAGCGCCGCCGCCATCCGCCTCTTCAAGTGCGGATACGATGTGGTGATGTTCGCCGGCCGGGAAGAGAATTTGCTGCGCTACCATCTCTGTTTGGGAGACGCGCTCTTCCTGGGGCAAAAGACCGTGGAAGACATTACCGCCACCATTTTACCGGAAGATGTGCTGGCGGAGCAGCAGGAAAAGTCATTTGACGATCCGCTGTCAGGCGGCGTCCGCTACCTTTTGAAAGACCGCAAAATTCCCGTGCTGGAAGCGGCTGAGTTTGAGAAAACAATTCCTTTGTTGTCGCTGCAAGCGCTGGTGAACGCCCAGCCGGCTTCGAAAACGCCCATTCCGGTCTCGATCGACCACGCGCCCCTGGTGGTCGGGCTGCACCCCTTCCACCAGCCGGGGGTTGAGTGCCATTTGGCGGTGGAATCGCGCCTGAATTACTTCTTAGGGCGGGTGATCTCCGCGGGGATTCATTTGCCGGAGGAATTCTCCCTCAGCGACTTTTTCAAAGACCCCTTTGCGCATTGCCAGACCCCCGTGGAAGGGTTGTGGCTCTCCCTGAAAGCAATCGGCGACGAAATTCGCTTTAACGAGGCGATCGGGAAGATCAACGAGATCGAAATCCGCTCCCCGCACGACGGGCAGTTATGGGGACTGGCGCACAGCGGGCGCTTCCTGGCCGCCAAGAGCCCGGTGGCGCTGATTTACCAGGGCCGGGCCAGCGAGCAGTACCGCTATCTCAGTTTCCGGGAAAACGCCATCGCCGGGGGAATTGTGCAGGCGGTGATGCAGTTTGGGATAAATGAATAAATAACTGGGATTACACTCTGAGGATGATTCCTAACAAAAATCCAATCAACTTTTACCACTAAGAAGAGGATTAATTATGCCTTCCGACAAAACGTATAAGAAAAACCGTAAAGAATTTGCTCAGGATAAGCACAAAAATGTTTTCATAATTATGCGATTCAGTGATGCAAAACCCTTTAAGAGGATTGAGAGAACAATTAAAATAACATTAGAACGTTATGGATTGAAAGGAATATTAGCCAATGATGTAAAGTTTGATGAATTGTTGTGGGAAAATGTAAGATTTTGTTTGGAAAACTGTCGTTATGCAATTGTAGTTTTTGAGCAGATATTAAAGCCAGATTTCAATCCGAATGTCGCTCTTGAATTGGGGTATATATTAGCATTGGGAAAGCCATGTTTAATCCTAAAAGATTCTTCGATGGATAAATTACAGAGTGATATAATGGGTCATCTATATGAACCATTTGATTCTTATAATCTTCGAGATACTATTGGCAATTCGATAGAAAAATGGCTTCTTACTTTAGGACATAATATAATTAAACCTCAAGAGGTAGTAACAGATCAGGTAGCTATAGAAGCTTATAAGAAACGAACACTGAAAATAATTGAAGAATTGAATCAACTGCGAGATTTAGAGCCTTCTGAACATGTAATAAGACAAGCTGCAAGCCTATCCTCTCTGGCGATTTCGAATAAAGAGTATCATAAGAATGATGACGATACGGCTTACTTGAATCTCCTGATCAATGAAAGGGACATATTATGTACGTTGATTGAAAAGGGATTCAAAGTGAAACTCATAGTCTTCCCTTTTAGACAAGTTGCCAGAGTAAAGGCCAGGAAGATGGATCCCGAATATGTTCGAATCAACATACTGACTAGATATAGCCAATTAATAGAAACCATAAATAAATATATAGATAAAACAAATCTGCAAATTGTTTATTCAGATACTCCCCATTATGAGAATTTTCTGGTTATTGGTAATAGTTGTGTGTGTGTTGGTCAAAAATCCGTAAAAGAGACTGGATTGAGTTCAACTACATTCATCTATGAGCCTTCTATAATTGGAAAAGAAATTGACCAATTTGATATTGAGTTTAAAGATCACGCGGGGTTAATACTAAATTTGGAAGAGACTCAGTCAAAAGATCATTCATCAAAAGAACTTAAAGTAAAGGTTTTAGAAAGGTTAAAACTTTCTGAAAAAGAGATAAAAAATGAACTGAGAAAACTGTCTACTAAGTCTACTCAATAGTATGAATGCCATAAAAAGACTTAAAATGACCAACACCCCCCAACAAAAATTCCGCGCCCTCCTCAAGCAAATCTTCCAATTCGAGCACGAAGAGCTCGATTTTGGCATTTACCGCATCATCAACCACAATAAGGAGCGGCTGCACCGCTTTGTAGAGAGCGATTTGCTGGCGCAGGGCGCAGAGAGCAGAGCGCAAAGCGCAGAGCATAAAGCGCAGGGCGAAAAGCGCCGGGCGCGGGGAGAAAAGAACGCTGCGGAAGCGCTGGAAGCGGAAGTTTATAACCACCTCATCCGCTTCTTTTCGCGTTACTACCAGGAGGGCGATTTCATCCCCCGGCGCTGCTACGGAACGCCGGAGAAATACGCCATTCCCTACAACGGCGAGGCGCTGGCCTTTTACTGGGTGAATAAAGAACAGTATTACGTCAAATCCAGCGAGTTTTTCAGCAAATACCGCTTCCAGGCCGGGGATACTGCGGTGCAGTTCCGCATCGTGAAGGCGGAGACGGAGAAGGGAAACGCCAAAGCGCGCCACAAGAAATATTTCCTGCCCGGCGCCCCGGCCTTCCGGCTCGAACCCGGCAGGTTGAGCTTCTTTTTCGAATACCGCGCCCTCAACGCCGCCGACCGGCAGCAATTCGGCCCCGGCAGGCTGCGCCAGGCGAATATCAACCGGGAGTTTATCGAGACGCTGGGCCGCGAAGCCCCGCCCGGCTCCCCCCTGAAAATTTTCCTGGAAAATCCCGACCGCCGCGCCCTCCTGGAAACCCACCTGAGCCGCTTCACCCGCCGCCAGAACCGCGATTATTTCATCCACAAAGACCTGCGCGGTTTTCTGGAACGGGAGCTGGATTTTTTCCTGAAGAACGAAGTGGTCAACCTGGAGGGGCTTGAGCGCGGGGATGATCCGGAGCTCGCGCAAACCCTGCAAAAAGCCCGGCTGGTTCGGGAAATCGCCGATAAAGTCATCGGATTTCTGGCCCGGGCGGAGGAATTCCAAAAGAAGCTCTGGGAAAAGAAGAGCTTCGTGTTAGGCAGCGAATACGTCATCACCCTCTCGAAAATACGGGAGATCGCGGGGGAACCGTTTTTGGACGCGATCATCCCGGAAATCCTCACCAACCGCGGCCAGCTGGCGGAGTGGCAGCATCTGCACAAATTTCAGCTCACCATCGGGGAGATGCAATCCTCGCTGTTCCCCTTGAACGAGCTGAAGTGGCAGCACCTGCCCCTGGACACCGCCCACTTCAGCGAAGATTTCAAGCATCGCCTGCTGAACGCCCTCAGCGCCGATGGTAAACTTGACCAGCGCCTCGACGGGGTGCTGCTGCACAGCGATAACTGGCAGGCGCTCAACCTGTTGCGCGACAGCTTCGCCGGGAAGGTGCAAACCGTCTATATCGACCCGCCCTTCAATAAAGAGCAGGAGGCGGACTATTTCTACAAGGTCGGATACAAAGATTCCACCTGGAACACCCTGTTGGAGAACCGCATCCGCGCCGCCAGGCCGCTCATCGGGAAAGCCGGCTGCATGTTCGTGCGCTGCGATTACAACGGCAGCATGTACGTGCGCCTGCTGTTGGATGAAATTTTCGGGCGGGAGAATTTCCGCAACGAGATCGTCATCAACCGCACCCGCGCCCGGCAAACCGTGGATAAACAGTTCGCCATCCAGACCGAAAGCCTGTTTTTGTATTCCCAAACCGAAAAATTCTCTCCCCGGCTTATCGAGCGCCCCACCGCCCCGCGCTGGTTTCACCTGCTCCACTTTCCCCGCAAAGACGAGCGCCCCCGCACGGTGTTAGGCAGGGTGTTTTACCCCCCTCGCAACCGCCGCTGGGCGCTTTCCCAGGAAAAAATCGACGCCCTGGCGGAGCGGGGTAAGATCCGCATCAATGAAAATCTGGCCTATCGGGATTTCCGCGGGGAGGAAATCGCCGGAATGCCGGAAATCCTCTACGATTCCGAGACCGTGGGCAACGAGTGGCTGGATATTGCCGGCTACGCCCAACGCCACCATTTCCCCACGGAAAACGCGGAAGCGCTGCTGCAGCGGGTCATCGAGACCACCTCGCAGCCGGGGGATTGGGTGATGGATTTCTTCCTCGGTTCCGGCACGGCCGCGGCCATGGCCCATAAAATGGGGCGCAAATGGATCGGGATCGAGTTGGGAGAGCATTTCCACAGCGTCATTCTTCCGCGCATGAAAAAGGCGCTCTTCGGCGATAAGCCGGGGATTTCGCGGGAGATCGGCTGGCAGGGCGGGGGATTTTTCAAATACCACACCTTAGAGCAGTTCGACGACGCCCTGGAAAACCTGCGCTTTGAAGATGCCCCTCCGCCGCCCGATGATGCTGAGGATCATTTCGTTCGTTATCTGCTGAATTACCAGGTCTCCGGCAGCGCGACTTTATTAGACGTCTCCCGATTTGGCGATCCCTTCAACTATCGCCTGAAAATTCTGCACAACTCCCGCCAGCAGGGCGGCCGGTGGGTATCCATCCCTTTGGCGAAGCCGCCACTTTCCGCGGCGGGAGTGGATTTGCCGGAAACTTTCAACTATTTGCTGGGACTTACCGTGAAGCGGCTGTTTTACAGCGAACACCGGGGAAACCGTTACACCTTCATATTCGGAGAGAGGGGAGGGGAGAGGGTTGCCGTGGTCTGGCGCACCGTCGGCAATTTAGATTACCAGGCCGACCGCGAATTCATCGAGCAAACCATTGCCGGATTTGCCCCGCAGAAGCTCTACGCCAACGGTGATTGCGCGGTGGAAGGCTGCATCAGTATCGAGAGGGAGTTGCGGGAGCGGATGATGAGAAGAAGCGAATGAATTTTTGTGAAATCTTAGCGCCTTTATGGCTTAGTGGCTGAATAGTAACGCAAATAAAATCTATTTGCCATGCCCTTCCACCGGCATGGAAATATCATTAGGGGAGACGCGCTGGCCATCCAGCGTTTTGTAAAAAAAGGTCCTGTCTTCCGGATCGGTCTCGAAGCCCATTTTCTGCAAATAGTTCCGGTGCGCTTTAACGCGGCTGCGGGCGATAAAGGTATGGATTCCCCGCGCTTGCAGGCTTTCCGCCTGGGCAGCGTAGAGAAAACGGGCGTTCTTGAGATCGCGGTACTCCGGGCGAACGTAGTCGAGATGGATTTCCGCGACGCCCCCCGGCTGCGCTTCATAGATGAACAGGCCCACCGGAACCAGGTTGCGCAAAATGAACACGCACTGGGAGGAGCGAATCCTGTCGCGAGTGAATTCCGGGAAGAATCGCGCGATGTCGGCCTGGTAGAACTCCAGAAACTTGTTCAGGAATAAATAGCTGCCTTCCGGCACCTCCGCCAGGGTGAAATAGTCCTTCCGGCGGGACATTTGCGCCAGGTAATAAATATCTACCAGGGTGATAAAAGAATTGAGCGCCAGAACCGGGTAGGCGCTTACCAGGAACCCGTAGGTTGCAAAAGTGGCGGCCCCGAACAGGTTGATCCAGCGCAGCCGCCAGATGTTGTTCATGGTAATGGACAGCGCAATCAGCGCGGTTCCGGTGTAGCCGATGATATTTATCCAGGACATGATATACCGGGAATCGTTTGGGATTTCGTTGGTTTGCTACTCGCTTGCCCCTTCGGGGATGCTGGATGCTCGAACATCGAGCTACCAACAACGGCTACGGCTGCTGTTTTTCCCCAACCAGCGCGGCTGCCGGCGCCGTTTCTTCGGGCGACTTAACGCCTTCCGTGGTCTCTTCCGCAAGCTTGGTCTTCCGGGTAAATTTGGCCAGCAGGGTGTACACCACCGGCACTAACACCAGGGTCAGGAAGGTGGAGAAGAGCATTCCTCCCACTACTGCCATGCCTAATGGCCGCCGCGACTCCGCCCCGGCGCCAAAACCGATGGCAATCGGCAGAACCCCGAAAATGGTCGCGAAGGAGGTCATCAGGATCGGGCGCAGGCGGATGACCGCGGCTTCCACCACCGCCTCGATGATGGTTTGCCCGCGCGCCCGCAGCTGGTTGGCAAACTCCACGATCAGGATGGAGTTTTTGGTGACCAACCCCACTAACATGATCAACCCGATCTGGGAGTAAATATTCAGGCTCTGCCCGAATATAAACAGCGTCAGCAGCGCCCCGAACACCGCTAACGGCACCGAGAGCAGGATGGTGAGCGGGTGAATGAAGCTTTCGAACTGCGCGGAGAGCACCAGGTAGATAAAAATGATCGCCAGCAGGAACATGAAATACAGGCTGGAACTGGAGGTTTTGTATTCCAGAGACTGCCCGGCGTATTCGCGCTTGATAGCCGGGGGAAGTTTCTCGTTCTTGATGCGGTCCAGGTCATCCAGCGCCTGCCCTAAACTTACCCCCGGAACCAGGCTGGCCGAGACGGTTGCCGAGCGCACCCGGTTGTAGTGGTTCAACTCTTTGGGGGCCACGGTTTCCTGAACCTTTACCACGTTGGCAAGCTGCACCAGCCCCCCGCTCCCGCGAATGTAGATTTCCTGGATGGCGTCGGGAGTGGAGCGGGCGGAAGGTCTCATTTGCAAAATCACGTCGTACTGTTTGGCCCCGCGTTTGAAGTTGGTCACCGCTCGCCCGCCTAAAAAGGTTTCCAGGGTAGAACCGATGTCGCTCACGGAAACCCCCAGTCCGGCGGCGCGCTCGCGGTCGATGGTGATATCTAATTGCGGCTTATTGAGCCGCAAGTCGCTGTCAAGGTTGATCAAATACCCCAGCCGCGAGGCTTCCCCCATCATCATCCCCACCGCCTGATTTAACTCCTCGTAGCTTTCTCCCTGCAGCACGTACTCCACCGGTTTGGAACTGAAGCGCCCTCCTAAGCTGGGAGGATTCACCACGAACGCCAGCACCCCGGGAATGGAGATCAGTTGCGGGAAAAGCTCCTGCACGATCTGCTGCTGGGATTTTTCCCGCTCGTGATGCGGCTTCAAACCCAAAAAAAGAAATCCGTTGGTCACTCGCCCGGGTCCCCCGAATCCCAGCCCGGTGGCGGCGAAAAGGGAGCGCCGCTCCGGCAGGCGCAGTAAGCGGTTTTCAATCTCGCGCATGTAGCGGTCGGTATATTCCAGGGTCGCGCCTTCCGGGGCGAGCACGATCCCGAAACCCACCCCGCGGTCTTCCGTGGGCGCCAGCTCGCTGGGTAAAAATCTGAACAGCACATAACTCAGGATCACCAGAACCAGCGCGGAAATCAGCATCAGAACGCGGCTGCCAATCGCTGCGCGGAGGATTTTTTCATAAACCCGGTTGAGGAAATCGAAAAACGCATCGAATGAGCGGGAAGCCCAGCCGCTGCCGGTGTGGTGCAGGGGCTTCAGGATTTTGGAAGAAAGCATGGGAGTGAGGGTGAGGGCCACGAAGCCGGAGATCAATACCGCCACCGCCACGGTCATGCCGAACTCGTTGAACAGCCGCCCCACCGTTCCGGTAAGAAACGCCAGGGGCACGAACACCGCCACCAGGGAAATGGTGGTGGCGACCACCGCAAAGCCGATCTCCTTGCTGCCGTCGAGGGCCGCCTGCCAGCGGCTTTTGCCCATTTCCATGTGGCGGTACACGTTTTCTAACACCACAATGGCGTCGTCCACCACCAGGCCGATGGCCAGCACCATGGCCAGCAGGGTGAGGATGTTGATGGTAAATCCCGCAAAGTATGCAAACGCCAGCGCCCCGATGATCGAGATGGGAATCGCTAAGGTGGGGATGGTGGTGGCCCGGAAACTTTTCAAAAACGCCAGTACCACTAATACCACCAGGCACATGGCGATGAGGATGGTTTCCAACACTTCATTGATAGATTCTTTGATAAATACGGAAGAGTCGAAGGCTACGTCCAATTTCATCCCTTCCGGCAGGAGCTCGATCAGTTCCGGCAACGCCGCGCGCACCTCGTTGGCCACGTCCACGGTACTGGCTTTGGATTGCTTGACGATGCCCAGGCCCACCGCCGGCTGCCCGTTGAAGCGCGCCATGGTGCGCTCGTCCTCCGCGCCTACCTCCACTTCGGCGACGTCGCGCAGGCGCACCAGGTCGTTTTCCCGCTGGGAAACGATAACCGCCCCGAATTCTTCCGGAGTGGAGAGTTCCCCGCGGGTGCGCACCGAGAACTCCCGCTCTTTGCCTTCCACCCGGCCGCCGGGAATTTCGGCGTTTTCCCGGCGGATGGCGGCTTCAACGTCCTGGGTGGTCAGGCCGTGCGCGGCCATGCGCAGGGGATCCAGCCAGACCCGCATGGCGTAGCGCCGCTCCCCGCCGATAATTACCGAGCCGACCCCGGGGAGGCGTTGAATTCTTTCTTTCAAGATGCGGTCGGCGACGTCGGTCAACTCCAGGCCGTTGTGGCGTTCGCTGGAGAGCGCCATCCAGACAATCGGCTGGGCGTCCGCGTCCACTTTGGAGATAATGGGATCCTCGATCTCCCGGGGAAGCCGCCCGCGAATCCGGGAAACCCGGTCGCGCACGTCGTTGGCGGCCTCGTCCACGTTGCGATTCAGTTCGAACTCGATGGTAATCACCGAGCCTTGCTCCCGGCTGGAAGAGGTCAGGGTTTTCACCCCTTCCAGGGTGGCAAATTGTTCCTCTAACACGTTGGTGATCTCGGTTTCCACCACATTGGGGCTGGCCCCGCGGTAAAGGGTGGTTACGGAGATGATCGGCGGATCGATATCCGGGTATTCCCGCACCGGCAGCCGGGTAAAGGCGATGACGCCGAAGAGGAGGATCGCCAGGCTCATCACCGTGGCAAATACCGGCCGTTGGATGGAGACGCTGCTAAGTTTCATGGGGTGATCTCTCAGGTTACAAGTTAATTGCCAATTGGCAATTGACAAATATTAGTCATCAGTGTTCAATCTGCGCTTTTCATTTTGCACTTTTCATTTTTCATTTTTCATTTTTCATTGTCCACTGCTCTCCTGGCTGTTTATCGGCATAACTTTCGCCCCCTCAAAAAGTTTTTGATGCCCGGCGCGAACCACCTGCATCCCCGGCTCCAATCCCTCTAAGACTTCCACCACGGTGGAGAGCCGGGTTCCCAGGGTGAGGGGGGCGCGCATTACCGTGCTGTCGGGCTTGATGACGAAAACGAAGGACTGGTCGCCGCTGGCGAAAATCGCTTCATTGGGGATGGTCATGGCGTTTTCCCGCCCGCCGAGCACCGCGGAGACGTTGGCGGACATGCCGGGACGGAATTTTCCCCCGGGGTTGGGCACCTGCGCCACGATGCGGGCGCTGCGGGTGGCGGGATCGAGCACCGGTTCGATGACGATGATCTTCCCTTTAACTTCATATCCCGGGTACGCGGTGGTGGAGACGGCTACCTCCGCGCCCCGGTTCAGGCGGGATAAAAACCGCTCCGGGGCGGAGAAATTCACCCGGATTTCTTCGATATTGGCCAGCTCGGTGATGGCCTGCCCGGCGCGCATGAAGGTCCCCACGCTCACCCGCCGCGCCCCGATAATGCCGTCGAACGGCGCCGCCACCCGGGTTTTGGCGTGGCGGGCTTTGGCAACCGCTAAGTTGGCCTCGGCCACCTTCAACATGGCGGCGGCGTCGTCCAGGTCCTGGGGTGCGCCGGCTTTCTGTTCCACGATCTCCTTGATGCGCTTATAGGTTGACTGGCTTTGCCCTAACAATGCCTCGGCGCGGGCGACTTCTGCGGCAAGTTGGGAATCGTCTAATTGGGCGATCAATCCCCCGCGCCGGATGGCGGTTCCCTCCTGAAAGGGCAGCCGGACCACCGCGGCGTCGATCTCCGATACCACGGTAATCGCCTCCACCGCTTCGATGGTGCCCACCGCCTCGAACTTGTCCTCCACTTTCTGCAGCGCCACGGCGGCCACTTCTACCGGCATGGGCGGCATGGTGAATCCGCCCCGGCGGCCTTGCTGGCCTTCGTTTTTGGAGCAGCCTGCCGATACAACGAGCATCGAAACGGCGAGGATAATGAACCGGTTTTTTTCTTTAAATAACATGGAATAGTCTCCGTCAATTTTGAGGTAGGGCGGGATACCCGCCGGATGTCAGTTGCCGCAGGGTCGCGGCGGCTTTGGCGGTGCGCACTAACGCCTGGGAGTAGCGCTGCTGCGCAAGGGCAAAATCTTCCCCTAACCGCACCAGCTCGAATGCGGTGCTGCGGCCGTTGGAAAATTCGATCAAACCGATGCGCACCTGCTCCTGGGCGGCGTCCACGCCTTCCCGGGCTGCTTCTAAGCGGCGCCTGCCGTTGTACAGCTCCCGGTAAGTGCTGCGTACCTCCTCTTCCAGGGTGCGCGCCTGGTCGATGTAGCGCTGCTCCGCGCGAACCACTTCCGCTTTCAAGCGCTCTTTTTCGCCCAGCCCGCTGCGCAGCCCGATGGGAATGCTCACCTCCACGCCCACGCTCCAGTTCGGGTAATCGCGGGAAACCGCCTGGCTGACGGCCTCTCCCATGCCTCCGCTGACGCCGGTTCGCAGGGTGTCATCATTGAATATAACATCCTGCGCGGTTCCGGAAAGCCCGCTTCCGCCCAGCGAGCCTACCACATCCACACTGGGCAAGGCTTCCCAGCGAGCGGCGTTGGCCAGGGATCGTACCGATTCGATTTGTTGTTTGCTGGCCGCCAGATCATAATTGTTCTCCAGTGCGTATTGCACCAGAATTTCTACCGGCTCCAGGGGAAAATCGGCCGGGGGGTCGTCAATGGCGATGAAGCGGGGTTTTCCGCTTTCCGGGCGCATGCCGATCAACGCGGCCAGCCGGTCGGAGAGGCGGTCCAGACCTTCTTCGCGGTTCAACAGCAGCAGTTCCTGCTCCGCCAGGAAGGTGCGGGCGTTGGCCACCTGGTTAGGACCGATCAGGCCGGTTCGGGCGCGCAGTTCGGTTTCCCGGAGGAACTCCGCGGCGCGGTCGCGGGTGAGTTTTTGCACCGCGTAATCGCGCTCCGCGGCGTACAGGTCCCAATAATCGCTCTCCACTTCCGCGCGAATGCCCAAGACTGCCTGGTCATAGCGGGCTTTGGCGGCTTCCAGCTCTCGTTCCGCGCTGGTTAGTTGTTTTCGGGCGGAAGCGGCAAATCCCCGTAACAGCGGCTGGCGCAGGCTTAAGCTGCCGAAGGCGTTGTATTGCGGATTCAAAAAGGCAAAACGGGAGTTGGTTTTCAGGCGGGTGGAGTTTACCGCCGCCTCTACCTCCGTACCGATGGGCAGGCTCCAGCGCAAACCTGCCCGGCTGATAGATTCCTGGGTCAGCAGAACCGCGGCGCCGGCAAAAAAAGAGGCGCTGGGCAGCTCATCGTCGAAATAATCGAAGCTGAGAAACAGTTCCGGATCAAAAGCCCCTTTTTCCCGGCGCACCGCGCCCCGGGCCGCCAGGTAGGCCGCCTCCGCCTCCCGAAGCGGGGCGGCGCTTTTCAGCCCCTGTTGCACGGCGTTTTCCAGGGCCAGGGGAGTTCCCTCTAACTGCTCCAAAATACTTTGCAGGGCGCTGTCCGGGTTGGCCGGGCGGGTTTGCGCGGCGGCGAATCGAATTGCCCCGAATATTGCCAAAAATGTCATGGCAAGAACTAGGCAGCGCAACGGTGCGCCGAACCTGTAAAATCGCAATACCATTTTTATCCTCATGGGTTATTAACTGATGTTGCGCAGGTCAAAAATTTGTCACAGAGTCACAAAGGGCACAGAGAAAATCAAATGTTTATTGATTCTAAGACTACGCTGAGAAGTAAAAACACTGAAAATGTTGATGTAAACTCTGCGTTCTCTGTGTCTCTGTGGCAACCGGAATTTTTTCAGATCAGCCCTACCGGAAGATCGAACGCCCGCTCCAGGAACCAGGTAATTCCGAAAAACAGGATCATTCCCGACATCGCCCAGGTAATCTGTTTTTTGAAGCGGGATTTCAGAACCGCCCACACCAGCGGCAGCATCAGCGCCACGATAACCACCTGCCCGATTTCCACCCCGATATTGAAGGAGAACAGCGAAATCGCCAGCCCTTTGGCGGGCAATCCTAAGTTGCCGAGCACATTGGCAAAGCCAAAACCGTGCGCCAGCCCGAAGATACCGGTAACGATCCAGCGATAATCCACTTTTTTAATGAAAAAATTCTCCGCCGCAATGTACACGATGCTCAACGCAATGGCGGATTCGATCCACCGCGGCGGCAAATTCACGATTTTCAACGCCGCCAGGGTGAGAGTGATGCTGTGAGCAATGGTAAAGGAGGTGACGATTTTGACCAGGTCGCGGAAGCGCCCCCCGATGAGGATCAATCCTAACAGGAACAGGATGTGGTCCGCCCCGATAAAAATGTGCTGGATGCCTAAGAAAATGAAAGCCTGCATCTGCATCCAGGTTCCGGGGCCTTCCGGCGTGAATTCGATCTGGCGGGTCTGGTGTATCTGTTCGATCACCACGTTCCAGTATTTTCCCCCGTAATTCACCCGCCCGAAGCATTCGAAATAAGGATAGACCTGGTTGGTAAAATCCGCCGTAAAAGAGAGCACCCGGGGATTCCCGGCGCCAACCGCGCGGAAACTCAGGAGCACCAGTTCCTCTCCCAACTGGTTTTTCGCAAAACGCATGTCCCGCGGCTGAAGCTCGATTTCGAAATAGTTGATCCGCACTTCGCAGCGCTCCCGGATGTAGCGGAACAGTCGCTCCCGCTCCGCTAACAGTTGCGCCTTCTCGATCCGCCCGGTATGGGGATCGGGAGCGATGCCTAACTCCTTGCCGATCTCCGGCGCGATCATCTCGAATTGCGCCCTGAGGGTATCCGGCTCCACCTCCATATTGAAAAACACCGAGTACACCGGGTGCGCGGGGGCAGGAATTGCCCGGAGCAGCAGAAAAAGGAGGGGGAGAAATAAGTTACGAGTTGCGAGTGTTGAGTTGCGAGTTTGGGGTCGCAATTCCGGAGTCGTAAACAGGGCGGTGGGATGGTTTTGAGACATTGTCTGGTATTCGAATGATAAAAAAAAAGGTAACTATTCAGGCATTTTGCCACAGAGTTCACAGAGCACACAGAGACATGGAAAAATTTGTTGAACAAACCCGTTTTGTAGAAAAAAATGTTCCATA
>JABWBP010000150.1 GCA_013360445.1 Calditrichaceae bacterium
CTACCCCAAATACAAACCCTCCGGGATTGATTGGATTGGGGAAATACCGGAACGCCGCGACGTCGCGCGTAGAGACGCAAAATTTTGCGTCTCTACGATAACCGGAACGCAACGACAACGATAAACAACAAAACGACACGATGCCCAACCACCGGGCGTACAGGAATATAAAATGAAAAACAACCCCCAAATGAAACCCTACCCCAAATACAAACCCTCCGGCATTGAATGGATTGGGAAATTCCGGGGTAGAGACGCAAAATTTTGCGTCTCTACGATACGATACACAACGACGAAACGATGAAAACAAACCGGGTGTGCAGAAATAAAACGTAATGGCACACAATGAATACAAAATGGGAAACAACCCCAAAATGAAACCCTACCCCAAATACAAACCCTCCGGCATTGAATGGATTGGGGAGATTCCGGAGCATTGGGATATTTTTTTAGTAAGGCGAATTATTAAAAGCCACAAACAGGGTTTCTATTCCAATGAAGAATACACTCAAGATGGGTGTAAATTGCTTAGAATAACCGATATAGATGATAATTCAAATATACATCTTTCAGACTGCCCGAGAGTTTCCATCTCTCAAAAGGAGTATGAAGATTATGAGTTACAACTGAATGATTTTGTATTTGCAAGAAGTGGGACTATAGGAAGATTTGGAATTTATAGGGATAATAATTTGGAAGTAATATTCGCTTCATATCTAATAAGGTTTCGATTTGAGGAGAATATATCAGTTGACTTTCTAAAGAATTATTTCCTTTCTAATATTTTCAGAGAAGGCTTAATCAGTGATTTACATGGCGGAGCTAACAAAAATATTCATGCTGAAAATATAAAAAATCAAATAATATGTCTTCCTTCTTATGCCGAACAAACCGCCATCGCCAACTACCTCGACCGCAAAACCGCCCAAATTGACGACCTGATCGCCAAAAAACAGCGTCTGATCGAACTGCTCAACGAAGAAAAAACCGCCCTCATCAACCGGGCGGTTACCAAAGGCCTGAACCCCGACGCCCCCCTGAAAGACAGCGACATTCCCTGGCTGGGGGAAATTCCCGCGCATTGGGAGGTGATTAGACTTAAATGGATCGCAGACATCAATCCATCTAAAGGTTCTTCTAGTTTTGACAAAAATTCAAATGAATTGGTAACGTTTCTGCCGATGGAGAAGGTTTCTGAAGATAATAGTTTTGATAACTCTTTAAAAAAGCCAATTTGTGAATTATGGAGCGGTTTTACTTATTTCGAAGAAGGAGATGTTATCGTCGCAAAGATTACTCCTTGTTTTGAGAATGGCAAAGGTGCATTACTGGAGAAATTGGGTAGCAATATTGGTTTTGGTTCAACGGAATTTCATGTGCTAAGAGCAAGTCAAAATGTTCAACGTAAATTTCTTTTTTATTTAACCAGAACAGAACTTTTTAAAAATATGGGAGAAGCTTTAATGTATGGTGCTGCAGGACAGAAGAGAGTCCCAACATCCTATTTAGAAGAATATGTTATGGCACTACCGCCAATTGAAGAACAAGATTTAATTGTACATCACATTGAAGCCAATTTATCCCGGATTACAGATACTATTTCAAAAATCCAACGCGAAATCGACCTCCTCCAGGAATACCGCACCGCCTTAATCAGCGAAGCCGTCACCGGCAAAATAGACGTCAGAGATGAGGCAATCGAATGGCAAAAGATTTAACCACCTCGGCCATCGACCGGCAGAATATTTTGAACAACCGTGAATAATCGGTTCATAATAGCTTTTCAAGTTTTACGGAGTAAGTCGTTGCAAGTATTCAAGTTATGTATAGAAGAACAGTATGTGACCGACATAAATGTCGGTAGCAAAAAAGTTACCTGAGTTTGCCATGAAGATAACCACCGAAAAAACCTTCGAAACCGCCATCGTTCAATCCTTGGTTGAGCAGGGCGGGTATATCGAAACCGGCGCGGCGGATTTCAGCCGCGAACTGGCCCTGGATCAATCCCAGGTAATTACCTTTTTGCAGGAGACCCAGCCCAAACAGTGGGAGAAACTGCGCGCCATTCACGGGGCGGAGATCGAAAAGCGCCTCATTCAGCGTCTCTGCAAAGAACTGGATCTCCGCGGAACCCTGGATGTGCTGCGCCACGGCATTGTGGATTATGGGGTGCGCTTTACCCTGGCCTATTTCAAACCGGAGAGCGGCTTAAACCCGGAAACCATCGCCCTCTATGCCCAAAATCGCCTCACCGTCACCCGCCAGGTCAAATACAGCCTGAAGAACGAAAACTCCGTTGACCTGGTGCTCGGCATCAACGGCCTGCCGGTCGCCACCATCGAGCTTAAAAACCAGTTTACCGGGCAGGATGTCAAAAACGCTCAACGCCAGTACAAAGAAGACCGCGATCCCCGGGAGCTGCTCTTTCAGTTCAAAAAACGCGCCTTAGTGCATTTCGCGGTGGATACCGATGAAGTGTACATGACCACCAAACTGGGCGGCCCCAAAACCCGTTACCTGCCTTTCAATCTCGGTTTCGACAAAGGCGCCGGCAATCCCCCCAATCCTGACGGCTACAAGACCGCTTATCTCTGGGAATATGTGTTCGCCAAAGACAGTTGGCTGGATATTATCGGGCGCTTTCTCCATCTCCAGGTGGAAGAGATCGAGGATAAGCACAGCGGCCGCAAATATAAAAAAGAAACCCTCATTTTCCCCCGCTATCACCAGTTGGACGTGGTTCGCAAGATCAGCGCCCACGCCAAAGAACACGGTTCCGGGCGCAATTACCTGATTCAGCATTCCGCCGGTTCCGGCAAAAGCAATTCCATCGCCTGGGCCGCCTACCGCCTCTCCGCTTTGCACGACGCCGGCGATGCCCGGGTGTTCGACAGCGTTATTGTGATCACCGACCGCCTGGTATTGGATCAGCAGCTTCAGAATACCATCTACCAGTTTGAACACAAGCAAGGCGTGGTGCAAAAGATTGATAAAGACAGCAAGCAGTTGGCTTATGCCCTGGGAGCGGGGAAAAATATCATCATCACTACCCTGCAAAAATTTCCCTTTATAGTAGAGAAGGTGGGGGAACTGCCCGGCCGCAAATACGCCGTGATCATCGACGAGGCCCACAGCTCCCAGGGCGGGGAAGCCGCCCGTAAAATGAAAGAAGTGCTGGCCGTGAAAGATTTGGAGGAAGCCGCCCGGGAAGACGACCGCGAATTTGAAGACGAAGAAGACGCCATCCGCAAGATCATCGAAACCCGCGGGCCGCAGGCCAACATCAGCTTTTTTGCCTTCACCGCCACTCCCAAGCCCAAAACCCTGGAAGTCTTCGGCGACAAAGGCCCCGATGGAAAACCTTACCCCTTTCATCTCTATTCCATGCGCCAGGCCATCGAAGAAGACTTTATTCTGGATGTATTAGAACACTACACCACTTACGCCACCTATTTCCGGGTGGCAAAAACCATCGAAGATGATCCCGAGCTGAACAAGCGCAAGGCTGCCAAAGCCATCGCCCGTTTTGTTTCCCTGCATCCCCACAACCTCGCCCAAAAAACCGAGGTGATGATCGAGCACTTCCGCCAGGTGACCGCCAAGAAAATCGGCGGCAAGGCCAAAGCCATGCTGGTCACCAGTTCCCGCCTCCATGCCAAGCGCTATTACTTCGAGTTCAAGAAATACATCCAGGAAAACGGTTATAATTGGATAAAGATTCTGGTTGCCTATTCCGGATCGGTAAGGGATGATGATTTCCCCGAGGGCGTCTCCGAACCGCAATTGACCGGCTACGGCGAAAAAGAGTTGCCGGAAGTGTTTGAGACCGATGAATATAAAATCTTGATCGTCGCCGAGAAATACCAGACCGGCTTTGACCAGCCCTTGCTCCATACCATGTTTGTCGATAAACCGCTTTCCGGCGTCAAGGCCGTGCAGACCCTGTCCCGCCTCAACCGCACCCATCCCGGCAAAGAAGATACCTTTGTGCTGGATTTCGTAAATGACCGCGAGACCATTCTCCAGGCATTTCAACCCTATTATGAATCAACCACCCTGGAAGAAACCACCGACCCCAACCATCTCTATGACCTCAAAGCCCGCCTGGATGCGGCGCAGGTGTACTGGCAGGAAGAGATCAACCTCTTCGCCAAAGTGTATTTCCTGTCGAGCAATACCTTGAATCCCAAAGAGCAGGCCAAACTCTATGCCTGCGTCGATCCTGCGGTTGACCGTTACAGCAATTTAAATGATGAAGCACAGGATGAATTCAAAAAAGGCTTGCGTACCTGGACCAACATTTACTCCTACCTCTCCCAGATCCTTCCCTTTCAGGATATTGAATTTGAAAAATTCTTTACCTACGGTCGTTATCTCTTAACCAAACTGCCCAAAAAGGATTTAGCTGAGCGGCTCAAACTCACTGACGAAGTGGCATTGGAATATTACCGCTTGCAGAAAAAATCCGGGTAGTCCTAAACAATTAATGCTCTCTGCCGTGAGAGATTGTAAATTGTTTTGAGCAAGAGACAAGACAATCTCAAACAGCAGGAGCATTCAATGAATT
>JABWBP010000073.1 GCA_013360445.1 Calditrichaceae bacterium
AGCCCGGGCAATGGGGATCGCTTCGGCGACGGCCGCCTCCGGCGCCGGGCGGGAATGCGCCGGCGCGGCGGCGGCGCCCAGGGGCTGCGGGATTTCCGGGGCGCGCCGGTTGCCGTTTTGGAACTGCCGGGGATTTTTCTCCCTGGGAAACGTATAGTGGCATTTTTTGCAGAATAAATTGATCTCCAAGTTGGGAGCGCCGCATTTACTGCATATTATCATATTGATCTCCTTCTGCCTTCGCCCGGAAGATATGGGTTAAAGCGCCTGCGAACTGCGCCGGGTACCCCGCCTTCCGGAAAAATGAAGCGGCAAAATCACTTTTTTCTATCTGTTTCAAGACACCATCGGGTCAAAGACCGGAGCATAAATTTCGGAAGATTCAAAAATTTGTTGTGTTTTACCTCAACAAAAATGAATGTGTTTTTCCAGCGGGGAGAAGGCGGCCGGGGGAAAATTTGCTGTTGGAAAAATTGCCCCGCCTGAGTATTTTGGGGCTTCCCAACCGCATTTCGGCGGTGGAAAAGGTTCACGTTCATTCCAAACAGAAAGGATCGAGAATGCAGGGCAAATTCAGCATCGCGATGCGGGCAATTTTATGCGCCGCAGCCATTACCTTCACGGCCATCGCGGGGAACGGCAAATCCGTTTCTCCCGCGGCTTCCGCCAAATCACCCCAAACCGTTGTCAACGAAAATAGAGCGTTTCTGCCCCACGTGGTGGTGGTGAAATTCAAAGACCGCCGCAGTTTTGGGGAAGAGACGGCGGCCACCGGCATCGCCTCTATCGACGCGCTGCTGAACCGCTACCGGGCGACGGTGATGAAGCAGTTCGTAAAAGAGAGCTTCATTCGCCCGGAAATCGACCGCTCCGTGGCCATGGAGAGCATCTACAACGTGTTCTACGCCGGGGACGCCCCCGCGCCGGAAGTCGCCCGCGCCTTTGCCGCCAATCCCAACGTTGAATACGCCGAACCCAGGTATATCTACGAAATCAGCGATATTCCCAACGACGCGCTTTATTCTTCCATGCCGCAGTTTGCCCACGTGCAGGCGCCCGCGGCCTGGGACGTGGTAAAAGGCTCCGCGGGAAACGTGGTCATCGCGGTGGTGGACGGGGGCAGCGATTGGGACCACCAGGATTTGCTGGCCAACATCTGGAATAACGCCGATGAAATCCCCAACAACGGCATCGACGACGACGGAAACGGGTTTATCGACGACGTTCGCGGCTGGAATTTCGCCAATAACTCCAACGATCCCACCGGCCTGCCCAATACCCCGCAGAACGCCTCGCACGGAACCCACGTGGCCGGAACCGCCGCGGCGGTTACCGACAATACTATCGGGGTGGCCAGCATCAGTTGGAACTGCGTGGTAATGCCCATCAACGCCGGCAGCCCCACTTCGGACCGCTCCATCGCTTACGGGTACGACGGGATCGCTTACGCCGCGGCCAACGGGGCGCAGATCATCAATTGCAGTTGGGGCGGCCTGGGAAATCCTTCCAGTTTGGAACAGGACGTGATCAATTTTGCGTACGCCAACGGCGCGCTGGTAGTGGCGGCGGCCGGAAACGCTTCCAACGACAATGATCAAAACCCCCATTACCCTTCGAATTATAAGAACGTGCTGGCGGTGGGCGCTACCGGCACCGCCAACGACGCGAAAGCCAGTTTCTCCAATTACGGGGTTACCGTGGATGTTTTTGCCCCGGGAGTGAATATTTACAGCACCGTTCCCAATAACGGGTATCAATCCGCGTTCTGGTCCGGCACCTCCATGGCCAGCCCCATGGCCGCGGGGTTGGCCGGCCTGGTGAAAACTTTGAATCCGGGATACACCGTGGATCAATTGCGCGAGCAGGTGCGGGTGACCTGCGATCCCATCGATGCGGCGAACCCGGCCTTCTCCGGCAGGCTGGGCAAGGGGCGCATCAACGCCCTGCGGGCGGTGACCGATTTTAGCATCCCGGCGGTGCGCATCCAGGAGGTCTCTTTTACCGACAGCGGCGGCAACGGGATCATCAACGCCGGGGAGACCATCGACCTCACCATCCAGTTCATCAATTACCTGGCCGCGGCCGGCAACGTGGCGATTACGCTTACCGAATCGGATAACAACATCACCGTTACCAGCGCCAACGCCAACATTCCGGCGATTGCCCCCGGCGGGGTGGAGAGCGCGAATTTCCAGTTTACCGTGGCCAACGGAACCCCGGACGGCTACATTCTCCGCTTCGTGACGGTGCTGAATAGCGGCGCTTACAGCGACCGCGATTTTTTCACCCTGACCGTGAATCCCCCGCCGTTTATGACCCACAACACCGGAACGGTGCAGGCTTCCATCACCCTGGAAGGAAATATCGGATTTACCGGCTTCGACGGCACCCCCGGGGTGGGTTTTGTGCATGACAACGACAATTACCTCTTCGAAGGCGGGCTGCTGATCGCTACCGGGGTTACGAAAATCTCCGACTGCGTTCGCGGGGCCGACGGCCAGACCCAGGACGAGGATTTCCGCGCCGGGGCGGGAGAGCAGCTCTCCATCATTTCCCCCGGCGTTATCGCCCATGAAGAAGGCTCGGTTCTGCTGGTGGACTCCGCCGCGGCCTCGCCCATCGGCATTTCAGTGCTGCAGGAAACCTTCGCCGATGACCGCCCGCAGTTCCAGGATTTCGTGATCTTCAAATACACCATCGTGAACAACAATAACAGCGCAGTTTCCAATCTTTACGCCGGGCTGTTTTTCGATTGGGATATCAATCTCACCGCCAATGATTACGCCCGCTACGACGCTTCCCGGAAGATGGGATACGCGCTCAATTCCGCTTCCAGTCCCGCGAAAATTGTTGCCACCCGGCTGCTCACCGGCAACGCCGCGGCGACCTACCGTTCTATTGATAATCCCGCGGAACTATATGACGGTTTCACCAACCAGGAAAAATGGAATTTTCTGAGCGGGGGCATTCAAACCCAGTCGCTGGATAACGTCGATGTTTCCACAATCTTGGGAACCGGCCCCCTGAACATTCCGGCGCAGGGGTCGGTGGTGGTGGCCTTCGCGGTGATCGGCGCGGCTAACTTAGCGGAGCTGAACGCCAGCGCGGACAGCGCCCAGGCGTTCTGGGACAACCCGCCCACCGGCATCGAACCGCTGAACGGTTTCCTGGCGGAGGGTTTCCAACTGTTCCAAAACTATCCCAATCCCTTCAACCCGGAAACGGCGATCCGCTATCAGCTTTCAGCGATCAGCCACGTGGAGCTGGCGATTTACAACTCCCTGGGGCAGAAAGTGCGCACCCTGGTAGCAACCGACCAGGGGCCCGGCGCGTACCGGGTAACCTGGGACGGCAGAAATGACGCCGGAACGCCGGTTGCCAGCGGAATTTACATCTATCGCCTGAGCGCCGGGAACGCCGCGCAGGCCCGTAAAATGCTGCTGCTGCGCTGAGCAAATACCGGAGTGCAAAACTTCAGTTTTGCACTCCTTTTACCGTGCTGAGTGAGCTTGAAGCGACAGGAGTGCAGAATTTATTCTGCACTGTTAGTGCAAAATGAATTTTGTGGTAAAGCCACTCCTATGGAGCACTCCTGTTGTGCATTTTGACATGCGCCCTATTCAACCAACTGGTTTGGTCAATAGAGTGCAAAACTGAAGTTTTGCACTCCGTTTACGATGAAGATCCTAGAACTCTGCCTCTCTCCCGATTTTGGCGGGCTGGAAATTCACATGCGGGATTTTACCGCCTGGCTTGCCCGCCGGGCGGATTGCGCCCCCTGCGCGGCGGTGCAGGAAAATACCCGCCTGCACCGCGCCCTGGCGGCGCTAAACGTTCCGCTGCTCACTTTTCCCGCCAAAGCGGGCAAATTTCCCCTCGCCAAAGCCCGCCTGCTGGCAAAATTCATCGAGGCGCAGGCGGTGGATATCGTGCACGCGCACTGGAAGTATGACCTGCCGTTAACGGCGCTTGCCAAACGCTTTTCCAAACGCCCTTTTCGATTGTTCCATACCCGGCAGATGAGCCTGCCGGGGAAGAAATTCGACCCCTACCACCGCTTCGTTTACGGGGCGCTGGACGGTTTCATCGCCATCACCCAATACATCGCCCGGCAGGCGCGGGAGAATTTGCCGCTCCCCGCGGAGCGCATTCACCAGATTTACTACGGGGTGGCCGCGCCGCCGCCGGTTGACCCGGAGGCGACTGCAGGGTTGAAAAGGGAGTTGGGGATTGGGGAAGAGTTTGTGGTGGGTTTGCTGGGACGGATCAGCGAATTCAAGGGGCAGCGCCTGTTGTTAGAGGCGCTTCACCGGCTCAACCGCGAGGGAATTCGCCTGCACGCCCTCATCGTGGGGGAGGCATTCGAGCCGGAATATCTGACCGGGCTGCAGCAATTCGTGCAAGAAAACGGGCTGGCCGGGCAGGTGCAATTCCGCGATTTTCATCCCCGGCCTTACGAGTTGATGGCCTGTTTGGATGCGCTGGCGCTGACCACTAAACGGGAAACCTTCGGGTTGGTGTTGATCGAAGCGATGCAGGTGGGCATTCCGGTGATCGGCAGCGACGCGGGGGGAGTGCCGGAGATCATCGACCATGAGCAGACCGGCCTGTTATTCGAATCCTGGAACGCCGCTTCCCTGGCGCAGGCTTTGAAACGGTTATACCTGGATCCGGATTTGCGCCGGCGCATCGCCGCAGCCGGGAAGCGAAAAGCGCGGGAAAATTTCGACCTGGAAAAGCAGTACCAAAAAGTTTTGCAGACCTTTCGAGAGCCTCACGGGTGGGGGGAGTTATAAGGGATAAGGTATAGGGTATAGGGAACACGGAGCCTTGCACCCTATACCCCCGCCGCTCCCCGGCTACCGGAAGGCATTGTTGTCGCGCTGTACCTCGATCTGCCGCTGCCAGTCCGGCTGGTTCAATTCTTTCCGGTAGGTGGAGTGCAGCAATTCATACTCCCCAAACCCTCGTAAATCCGCAAACACAAAAATGCTCCCCCCGTCCAGAGAGTTGTAGGTCCACATTTCATAGGGCTTTTTCCCGCTTTCGGAGGGGCTGCGCTCGATGTCGTCCGGAAAACCGTAGGTCAGCAGAACCCGCCCGCGGTCGCTTTTCCAGCCCTCTTTGAATTTGGTGCGGAAATTCACCTGGGCGTATTCTACCATTTCAAAATATTTGATCTTGAATTCGTTTTGGGGAGTATTGGGGTCGGCGTCGCGCTGCCGCCAGAACTCTACCAGAAATTCGATCTTCCCTTTGGCATTCAGATTCTTGAAAATCTTCTTTTCGTCGTTGGTGGCGATATATTTCGCCTTCTCGAATTCCTGGTCCATTTCTGCTTCGCTGAGCCGGGAATAATAAGATGCCATCAGCTCCGCAGTGACGGCCCGGGTTCGTTCGGCCAGGTCCAACTGCTCTTTCGAGGGTTTGAACAGTCGGAAAGGCTGGGTTCTCTTCACCGTCTGGCGGGTCTGGTCATCGGTGAACTGAAGGTTAAGAAAATAGGCGTCGGAATTCAGGGTTACGATGTTGTGGCCCCCCACCAGCACCGCGCTGTTGCCGGCCTTCTGCTTCTTCTTTTGGGGAAACGTGCGCACCACGCTGCCCTGGCTGTCGGTTATGTAGGAATCGACTGTGTAAGTGCCCGGCTCGGTTTCGGAAAAGGGGAGGTTGTAAGCTTCGGCGTAGTAATACAGCATGGGCTGCACCAGGGTGTACACCCCGGAAGGATTGGGAATGACCTCCAGCCCGTTTTTGTAAAACCGGGTTTTTTCTTCCGATTTGGAGATTTTTTCCGCTAATTGAATATCGCTCAGGGCCGGCTGGTTATCCTGAAAAGGTTTTACCTCCAAATCCATCAGGTATTCGCCGCGGGCGCCGGATTCCGAGTCCGTTAACGCAATGGAGGCGGAATATTTGCCGGGAGGAAGCTTGCAGAGAAAAAGGTGCTGCAATTCGCTGTAGGGACGGATTTCCTCGAGGGTGCGTATGCGATTGACAAAAGGCTGGGTTTCGCTGTATGCAACCGCCTCCCGGTTGCGAACTTCGAGCTGGAGCGTGAAATGGGCTACATAACCGCTGTCCGCCGGCGCGTAACGTAAATTCTGTTGCAGAAAAGCGATATAGAATTCTACGTATTCTTCATTCCCCTCGGCGTTGAATAGCGCGTAACTCACATTCAAGGGAAAGAACTGGGGCTGCTGGCTCCGCAATGCGCCCATGAACAACAATATGGCGAAGCCAGTCAGGTAGTGTAAAAATCGTTTCATAATCGACTCTCCGGTGAATCCCCTCTCTTTTCCACATCGAACCGGGCAACCCTTCATCCTGGCGCAAACCCGGCGCATTTTCTTACTTTTACCTTTTACCTTTTTTTGCCTTTTAACCTGTTTCAACCTCCTTACAAATGCCCAACCTCCCGCTTTGGTTCCTGCTCACTCGAACTTCACCGAAACCACTTTGGAAACTCCCTGTTCTTCCATGGTTACGCCGTAAATGGAATCGGTCGCTTCCATGGTCTTTTTGTTGTGGGTAACCAGGATGAACTGGGTATCCCGGGCAAACAGGTTCAGGGCTTTGGTAAAGCGCCCGATGTTCACGTCGTCTAAGGGCGCGTCCACTTCGTCGAGAATGCAGAAAGGGCTGGGTTTGACGAGGTAGATGGCGAAGAGCAGGGAGATGGCGGTGAGGGTTTTCTCCCCCGCGGATAGCAGCGAGAGAGTGTTCAACTGCTTGCCCTTGTGGGTGACGGAAATGTCGATATTGGCCTCTAACGGATCGCGGCTTTCGATGAGCAGCAACTCCGCCTTCCCGCCCTCGAAGAATTCCTGGAAAACCCGCTGAAAATTCGTTTCGATCAGTTTAAAGGTATCCATGAACTGCTTCCGCGCCGTGCTGTTCAGTTTCTGGATAGTTTCTAACAGTTGATCCCGGGCGGAGAGCAGGTCCTCGCGCTGGGTAGTCAGGAAGGTCAGGCGCTCCTTTTCCTGCTCGTGCTCTTTGATGGCCAGGGGATTCACGTCGCCCAACCGCTCCAATTTTTCCTTCAACTCGTCGATGTCGGTTTGCACTTCCGCCAGGCTGAGCGCGGGGTCGAGAGATTTAATATCGAATTCCAGCGCCGCGGCGCCGTATTTTTCCACCACCTGCTCGCTGACGTTGGCTAACTTCACCTGCAACTCTTTGATGCGCAACTCTAATTCCTGAATCCGCTCGCGGGCCTGGTTCCATAGTTTCTGGCGCTTTTTCAGCTCCACTTCGGCGGCCTGGATGTGGGCGCGCAGCTCCTGAACCTGTTTCTCGATCTCGTTTTTCTGCTGCTCCGCGCCGTCGCGCTCCCGGTAGGCGTTTTCCAATTCACTCTCGATCCGAAGATTTTCCTTCTGCAGCCCTTCCACCTGCGCCTGGTTCTCCAGGATCTTCCGCTCCCGGTCGCCCTGGTAATCCACCGCTTCCCGCTCGCCCTGGTCGATGAATTGCAACTGTTGCAGCAGTTCCTTCTCCCGGGCGGCCAGGTTCAGATAGACGATTTGCTGTTCCTGGGTGGCCTGGGTCAACTCTTTGAAGCGCTGTTCCGCTTCCTGCACCCCGGCCAGGGCGGTTTTTTCCTGCGCCTGGTAGGCCTCCTGTTTTTCTTGCAGCGCCCGGATGCCCGGCAGCAAGGCGGTTTCCCGCTCTTCCGACTGCTGCAAGGCCTCGCTCTGCTGCGCCGCTTCCGCCTCCAGGTCGCGGGCGGTTTCAGCTAAGCGATTCAGCTCGTAGCTTAGCTGGTCGGTCTTCTTTTCCAGGTCGAGGATTTGATCCCGCAGGGAATTTTGCAGCTCCGCAAACTCCGCCAATTTTTGCTCCGCCTGCTGCATTCGCCGGGTGTTGGCTTCCAATTCGTCGCGGTGGGCGGCGAGGCGGTTTTGCAGGGTTTCTAACTCCTCTAAGAGTTTGCGGTATTGATCCTGGCGGCCGATCAGCCCCATTTGGTTGGCGGCTGCGCCGCCGGTCAGGTTCCCCCAGTGCTCTAAAATATCTCCCTCCCGGGTCACAAAGGTCAGGTGGGGATGCTCCCGGCGCAGGGTGATGGCCGCGTCCAGGTCCGCCACTAAGTACACGGAGTCGAACAGGAAATCGAACAGCTTTTCATAGGGCGCGGAATAGGTAACGATCTGTTTGAGCGGAAGCGCTTTGCCGTTGGCAGGGAGCGTTTTCGCCCCGGCGGAGTGGTTTTCGGAGTTCAAAAGCGGCAGGGGCACTAAGGTCAGCCGTCCCTTGCCCTGGCTGCGCAAATGTTTGAGGATTTCCCGGGCGGTTTCCAGGGCTTCCACCACCAGGTAGTTGGAAACTTCCGCCAGGTAACTTTCCAGCGCCGGGCGGTACTCCGCGGCGCAGTCCACTAAGTTCGCCAGGGTATCCACCACCCCGGCGTACTCGGATTTACGGGCCATCACGTACTGAACGCTCTGGGAGAATCCTTCGTAATTGCGGATCAGGTTTTCCAGAAAATCTTTGCGGCTGTGCAGTTTTTCCAGGTTCCCCTCCTCGCGGTTGATCTCGCTGCGCAGCGTCTCCCGGGCCTCGCGCAGCCCCGCAAGGGTTTTTTCCAGGTGGGCGGTTTCCTGCCGGTAGGTTTCTGCTTCGGCGCGGCTTTCTTGCAGGGATTTTTCCAAAAGCCGCAGGGTTTCTTCCCGCTGCCGCCGCTCGGTTTGCACTTTTTCCAGGGAGGCCGCGCTTCTGGCCAGCCGCTCGGAGAGGTTTTGCTTTTCGATCAGAATTTTTTGGTACGCTTCTTTAACCGCGGCGGATTGCTGCAACTCCTGCAAATTGGCCTGCACAAAGCGCTGGTGCTCCTCGCGCAGCTTCTGGTAGCGGCTCTCCCCTTCCAACTGGCGGTTGGCGAATTCCCGGTAGCGCTCCTGGGCGGCGTCCATTTCCCGGCGGGTTTCTTCTAAGCGGGTTTGCAGGGTCTGCCGTTCCGCGGCCAATTGCTGAAGTTTTTGGCGCTGCAATTCGATCTCCTGGCGGTAGGCCGCAACGGCCTCCTGCAAGGATTCGATTTTCTGCCGGCGCAACTGCCGGCGGTTCTGCAACTCCGTGATCGCTTCATCTCTTTGGTGCAGGGCTGCGGCTTTCTGGCGGTACAGTTGCTCCGCCTCCACGGCCTGGGCCTGCTGTTTCTCCGTCTCCGCTTCCATTTTGTGCAGTTCTGTTCCCAGCGCATTTTTGGAATGGTTTACCTGCTCCAGTTCCGTTTCCAGGGGCTGCAACTGGTTGCGGTAGGAGTGAATCTTCAAATAGGAAAAGACCAGCTCTTTTTCTTTGAGCTGCTGCTTGTATTCGTGATAGCGCTGCGCTTTGCCCACCTGGCGGGAGAGAGAGTTGACGTTTTTCTGCACCTCGGCCAGGATGTCATCCAGCCGGGTAAGCTCCTGCTGGGTGGTTTCCAGCTTGTTGAGGGCGGATTTGCGGCGGGCTTTGTATTTTTTGATTCCCGCGGCTTCCTCGAAGAGGCGGCGGCGCTCCTGGGCGTTATCGCTGAGGATTTGCTCCACCATTTTCAGCTCGATCACCGAATAGGCGTCCGCTCCCATGCCGGTGTCGGCAAAGAGGTTGATGATGTCCATCAAGCGGGAAGGCTGGTTGTTGATCAGGTATTCGCTCTCCCCGGAGCGGTAGAGCCGGCGGGTGATTTTGATCTCGCTATATTCGGAAGGGAGGATATTTTTGGTGTTTTCGATGTGCATGGACACTTCCGCCAGCCCCAACGGTTTGCGGGTGGCGGTGCCGTTGAAGATGAGGTTTTCCATGCGGTCGCAGCGCAGCACCGAGGGGCGCTGCTCCCCCAATACCCAGCGGATGGCGTCCACCACGTTGCTTTTGCCGCATCCGTTCGGCCCGATGATGCCGGTCAGCCCCTCATTGAAGGTAAACGCGGTCTTCTGGGCAAAAGATTTGAATCCGAAAATGTCTAATTTTGCTAAATACATCTATGTCTGGTTATACTGAATTGCGAAAATTGAGTGGTGAGTAAGAAGTCGCAAGTGAGAAGTGGCAGCAGGGATACTTCTCACTTGCAACTTGCCGCTTCTTACTACTTCGTAAACTCATACAAATGGTACACAAACTGCAAATGCTCCCGGGCGTTGTAATGTTGATTGTAGAGATAAGCGGCGCCTCCCAGGGCGAGCAGGAACAGCACCGTAAACCCCAGGAGAACCCGGAAATACAAGCGGTCGGTTAAGACCCGCAGAGCGTTGATCCAGCGAAAATAGACCCAAACGTGGAAATATAGCAGCACCCCGGAGAGAATCCAATAGGATTTCATGGTGAGGAGAATGCTGTACATAAAAATGCCTAAGGGCAGTAAAATGGCAAAAGGAGAGGCGGACCAGATGGTGGCGGTCAGGGCCTGGTTGAAGCGCACCCGGTTCGCGCCCAACAGGGAAAGAACCTTGATCGCCAGCGCCAGAAGATAAAAAATCAAAATGATCGCAACGGTGACGGCCACCAGAAAAACCGGCTGGTTCCATACTAAGTGAGCCGCGAGCTGCTTTTGGGAAGGGACGTAAAAAATCAGCGAGAGCAGGTAATCGAACAGTAAGTTGCTGCGAAAAAAATAGGCCACGGAACTGTAAATGATCGCCCCGTTGAGGGAGATGGCCATTAACAAGAAGAAAGACTGCTTGAAGGGCAGGGAAATGCGTTCCTGGAGATTTACAAAAAAACCGTGCGGTTTGCGGATGCTGTAGGCCAGGTTTTGCCGGAAAACCCGGTAGCGGTTATAGGAGATCAGGAACAGCACCACGTTGAGGAAACCGATCAGGATATATAAAAAGGAACGGGCGGCTTTTTCTTCGTACACCATCCCGATTTCCGGGGGAGAAAAAATATGCTCCGTTTGCGAGGGCGGGGAAATATCCCGCGCCTGCCGCTTGATGTCCACCAGCCCCACCCGGTTATACTCGAATTCCCCTTTCAGGCCGTTCTGCACCGAGGGAAGTTCTAAGTAGAAGTCGTTGTAGGTGGGAATAAAATGGCCTTCGAATTCGCCGGGGAGCTTGTTGCGGGTCAGCTTGTCATAAAAATCGTGGATTTGCAGCAGGTCGAAGGTTACCGTGGTGGAATCGATCCGGTAGGTGAGGGCTTTGGAGTAGGCGGAAGGGAAGAAAAGCTGTTTTTCCAGGGCGGCGTACACTTTTTGGAATTCCGCTTCGATCTCGTTGCGCTGTACGATCTCGACGATTTGAAAATCCAGCAATCCGGCGATTTCCTGCCCGGCAGGATCGTTCGGGCGCGCCGGCAGCGGAACGAGGCTGGAAACGTACCGGGGAAGCGGGCGGGTTCCGCCCAGGCGGTCGAGCAATATTCGCAGCCGCTGGCGCTGCAAGGGCGATTCCCCGTCCAGGGAAAAGGCCACCCCGATGGCGGCCAGGGAGTTATAACGCTCCGCCAGGGCGGTGAGATACTGGTAATGCTCCTGCCAGCGCTGCAAGGTCTTGCGGCTTTGGGAAACCATCCCTTCTGCGCCCGGGGAACCGGCCTCGGGAGAAGTTTCGAGGATGCGGGCCGGCAACAGGGAGATGGGAAGGTCCTGGAAACACAGCAAGCCCACCTCGTCGCAGAGGCGGTAAAACGCTTCCGGCAGGGGGTGCAGGATCACCCGCACGGCGTCGAATCCCCGCCGTTTGATGTCCTGCAGATCCTTCCGCGCCAGCTCCGGGTCGAACAGTTGGGAGCCTTCGCTGTTCTGGTACACGTAATTGATTCCCTTGACGATGCGGTGCTCGCGGTTCCAGAAGAACTCCCGATTTTCGGCGTGAACCGCGCGAATCGCCAGGGGACGCCGCAGCAGGTCCAGCGCCTGCCCGGCGCTGTCGATGCTCACCTCGATCCAGTAGCGCCGGGGCTGCTCCGGGCTCCAGGGCTGCAAGGGTTGCAGCGGCCAGGCCGGCAGCGCCATTTCGCTGATAGCCTGATCTTTGACCGGAAGCTCCTGGCTCAGCAGCGTTTGGGGTGAAGCAATTCCCGAGGAATCGGAAAAGAGGTAGCCGATGCGAACCCGGAATTGCCCCCCGGCCGGGATGGGGCGGTTGAAAGAAACGCTCCCGCGGGGGATCAGGAGAGAATCGCCCGGGTTTACGGAGGCGCGGATGGTTTCCACGCACAGCGGCGGCTTGATTTCCAGGTAGATGGGAGTCAATATCCCGGTATCCAGGCGGGGCATGTTTACCGGCAGAAATCCCGGCAAATCCGAAAAACGGCGGTTGCCCGGCCGCACTGAAACGGCCAGGGTATTCTGCCCCCCGTGCAGCAATTCATACGGAAGCGTGATGGAGAGGGGGTAATGGTCCTTACTGTCGCGGTACACTAAGGAGTCGTTCAGCCAAACCCGCACCCGGCCGCTCGTGGGGCCTAAGTGCAGCTCGTAGCGGCAGCCCGCTTTCCGCTCTAAATCGAATTTTTTTTCGAATACTAACCGCTCCGCTCCCCGGAAGGTGCAGGGGAGGTGCACGCTGCCCACGGCTTCCCCGGTTTCGGGGTGTTTCAGCCGCCACAGGCCGTTGAGGGGAATCCACTGCCGGGAGGGGATTTCCCAGTCCAGGCGTTCCTTCAGGCCGGCGTCGGCTTTCTCCTGCGGAAGAGAATATACCACGATCTCCTGCGCGGCCAACGCACTCGCCAGGGCAAGCAGGGCCAGCAAACAAAAAACCGGAAAACGAATCATTCCGGCAGCGTTCATCGCGATCCTCCGAATTTGGCAGGAGAAAATACGGAAAACGGTTGGGAAATGCAAAACGGAAAAATATGGGGAGTGGGCAATGGGGAAGGGCGGTTTTTTCATTTACTATGGAAGATTTACCATGAACCGCCCAATATTCTCCCCGGTTGACATTTGTTTTCCAAAGACTTATATTTTTAGCCCCCTGCCGCTCACCCGTCGAGAGAATTGCCCGCGCTGCCCGGCAGGGTATGCCAATTGAGTATGCCGAAATGACGAAGGAGAAGCGTTTGAAAAAGCTCTATCTGGTTCTGTGCTTAGGCCTGCTGCCGGGAATGCTGCTGACCGCCCGGGCGCAGTCCGAGCAGGAAAACTTCGACCGCGCCCTGAATGCTTACCAACAGGGAAAGTACCCGGAAGCGGAGATCATTTTCCTGCAAATGCTGCAAAATTACCCCAACGGCCGCCTCACCACCGCCACCCGCCTGATGTTGGGAAAATCCTACTACAAACTCAGCGATTATTCCAAAGCGGAAGTGGTCTGCCGCTACTTCTTCAGCAAACATTCCGACAGCGCCTACCTGGACGATGTGCACCACCTGTTAGGCAATATTCTCTTCAAACAGCGGAATTATAACGGGGCGGTGGAGGAGTGGCTCTGGGTGATCCAGCACAGCAAAGACCCCCGCCTGAAACGCACCAGCGGGGAGTATATTTACAAAACCATGGAGCATTTTCTCACCCGCCGGCAGATCGAAGATTTGCAGCGCAAATACCCCGATAACGTGTTCCAGGGCCTGGTCACCATTGTGCTGGCCAAGAAGATGATGGAACAGGGAAGCCGGGAGGAGGCGCAAAACCTGCTCCGCTCCTTCCTGCGCGAGCAGCCCAACCATTTCTACGCCGACGAGGCCCGCAAGCTGTTAGGAACCCCCGCGGCGGTCTCCGCCTCGCGCAACGGCTTCGTTTACCTGAAGACCTTAGACCCGGAAACCAAACCCATCGCTGCGGACCTGGAGTTGGGAATGCGCTACGCCCTGCTGGAATACCAGCTTCGCAATCCCAACGACCGGGTAGAATTGCAGACCGTGGAGATCGAGCCGTCGGTGATCGGCGCGGTCTCCGCCGCCACCCGGGTGCTGGTGGACTCCGATCCCCTGTGCCTGCTCGGCCCGGTGGATTCCGACCAGTGCGCCAGCTTAGCGGTGATCTCCCGCTATGAAAAACGCCCCTACATTGTCCCCTTAAGTTCCCAGACCGGTTTGACCGAGCTCAGCCCCTACACCTTCCAGATCAACCCCGACGCCCGCACCAAGGGGCGTTTCTTAGGCAATTACGCCGCCGCGGAGATGGGCGCACGCCGGGTGGCGGTGCTCGCCCCGGTCAATGATTACGGGGAAACCTTTGTGCAGAATTTTGTGGAAGAGGTGCAGGCCGGCGGGGGAGAGGTGGTCACCACGCAGTGGTATTACGAATCCACCCAGGATTTTTCCCGGCAGTTCCGCGCCATCTGGCGGGAGTCGCATTACCTGGCTTTCTCCGATTCCATGATGCGCCAATTCCCCAACCTCACCCCTAACCAGGTCAAATCCCGCTACCGCGCCTACACCGATTCGTTGTACCAGCCCAACGCCGTGGGGGTGCGCCCGGATTCCGCGGACTTTCCCGCCGCGGGCATCGACGCGGTGCTGATCGTGATCCGTTCTTCCCAGTTCATCCAGTACATCGCCCCGCAGTTTGCGTTCAATAACATTCGCGCGACCCTGTTAGGCAACGAGGGCTGGAACGATTCGGCGCAACTGCGAAAATTCAAAGATCACCTCGACGGCATGGTGTACATCACCGCGGGGTATTTCGATCCCAACGCTTCCGATTACCGGGTGTTCATGAACCGCTTCCGCACCGAAATGAAGGCGACCCCGGAGCTTTACCACCTGTTGGGCTACGACGTGATGAAGTGGCTGCTCTCCAATTACCGCCCCGGAATGACCACGGAGCAGCTTCGCAACAGCCTGGAGAATACCGAACCGTACCAGGGCATTTTGGAAAACATTGATTTTTCCACCACCCCGCGGGTGAACAGCAAACTGACCTTGCTGAAGGTCAGCCTGGGGCAGATCGTGAAGCTCAATTGAACCGCCGGGTTCGGTAGGCGGTAGGCAGTAGGCAGCAGGCAGGGGCGCCCCATAGTTTGCTTATTGCTTACGCAATGTCATTTAGTTAAGCATTCACTATTCACCGTTCTCTATTCACAATTATTGAACCGCTTTCATCTTGCGAAATAAGAGCAATTGTGAATTGTGAATGGTGAACTCAGAATAGTGAATTTTAGTCTTGATACCCTTAACTAAACGGCATTGACTGCGCACTGCCTACGTGCCTACTGCATCTCCCCGATTTGCTGTTATACCCCTACCTTTCAGATATTGCTCTGATAGGACACGCAACGCTAAGGTGCGGCATTCATCCCATGACTACCCTGTTACACAAACTCTTCGACATCCGGGAAGGCGAGGCCCCCCGCGCCCTGCTGATGTTCGGCTACGTTTTCCTGGTGATCTGCTGCCTGTTGATGCTCAAGCCGGTGCGCAATTCCCTGTTCTTAGAAAAATATTCCGTAAAAGACATTCCCTACGTGTACATCCTGGTGGCCGTCTCCGCCGCCGCGGTGACCACCTTCTACGCCCGCTTCGCCCGCAAAGCGCGCCTGGATCGGCTGATCAAAATCTCCCTGCTGTTCATCCTCTCCAATCTCCTGATCTTCTGGCTGCTGCTGCGCTTCGATTACAAAGGAGGATGGTTTCTATTCATTTTCTTCGTTTGGGTGGCCATCTTCGGGGTGATCGCGGTGTCGCAGTTCTGGACCCTGGCCAACTTCGTGTTCGACGCCCGGGAGGCCAAACGGTTGTTCGGATTTGTAGGCGCCGGGGCCATTTCCGGCGGGATCGTGGGCGGTTACGCCGCCCGCGTCGCCCTGCTGATCGGCACCGAAAATATCCTGCTGATCTGCATCGCGCTGCTCTCCCTCTGCCTGCTCATCGTTCCCGCGGCCTGGAAACGGCGCGCCCGCGAGGTGCAGGCGGAGCAAAGCCGCCCCGGCCGGCCGGGGCAGCTGCGCCTGCGAGGAGGAAATCCCTTCCGGATGCTGCGCGAATCCCCTTACCTGGCCATACTGGCCGGGATCGTGGGCGTCAGCGTGATCGTGGCCAACCTGTTGGATTACCAATATATCGCCATCGCCAAAGCCGAGATTCCCGATAAAGACGCGCTGACCGCCTTCTTCGGCTTCTGGCTCTCCACCCTCAGCATCATTTCCCTGCTGATTCAATTACTTTTTACCCGGAGAATCCTGGGCAGCTTAGGGGTGGGACCCTCGCTGTTTTTTCTGCCCCTGGGAATTTTGCTCGGCGCCCTGGCGATCTGGCTCTACCCGGTGCTCTGGGCGGCCATCCTCATCAAGGTCAGCGACGGCAGTTTCAAGCAGTCCATCAACAAAGCCGGCATCGAATTGCTGATGCTCCCGATTCCCTCCGCCATCAAGCCCCAGGCCAAAGCCTTCATCGACGTATTGGTGGACAGCACCGCCACCGGGGTGGGCGGGCTGCTGCTCATCCTCTTTACCGGGGTGTGGGGTTTTTCGGTGGGAAATATCAGCCTGGTGATCGTTCCCCTGGTGCTCGCCTGGCTCTACCTGGCGCTGCGGGTTCGCAAACAGTACCTGGAGGCCTTCCGCACCGCCATCGAGAAGCGCACCATCGACCTGGAAGAGCAGTTCACCAACCTGCAGGACGCTTCCCTGGTGGAAACCGCTTTAAAAGTGATGGAAGGGAAGAATGAGCGGCAGATACTCTACGTGTTGAATCTTTTGGAGAGCGTGCGCCACGAGCGGTTGCTGCCCTGTTTGCAGGCGCTGCTTCGCCATCCCTCGGGCGAAATCCGCTGCCAGGTCTTGAAAATGCTGGCGCGCTACGACAGCCCGGATTTGTCCGAAGAGATTTACTCCCTGGTCGGCGATGAGCAGCCGGAGGTGCGCGCCGAAGCCATCGCCTATCTCTTCCAGAAATCCGGGGGGGAGAAAAAAGCCCGCCTGCTGCGGGAATTCCTGAATCATCCCGACTACCGGGTGCAGGCCGCGGCGTTGACCTGCGCCACCCGCTGCAGCGCCGAGGAAGAATGGATCCGGACTTCCTTCCCGCTGAAAGAACTGGTCGAAAACACCCTGCTACAAGCCGGGCAGGCGGAGGGCAATCCCACTGAAAAGAAATTTATCAAAATCAATATTGCCCGGGCGCTGGGAACCGTCAAAAGGCCGGAGTTATACCCTTTTTTGCATCGCCTGTTAAATGATGAGGATCCCGAAGTGCTGCAAAATGCGGCGCTCAGCGCCGGAAAAAACCGCGAAAAAGCGTTTGCGCCGGCGCTGCTCGCTCTGCTGGAGCGCCGGGAAACCCGCAAATACGCCCGCCAGGCCCTGGCGGAATATGGGGAAGATATCCTCGATGAATTGATCGCTCGCTTGCAAGAGTCCGGCGATTCCCCATCCCTGGCCCGGGAGCTTTCCCGGGTTTTGGGCCGAATCGGGGAGCAAAAAACCGTGGATAGCTTGCTGGCGCAATTGAATCATCCCCACCCGCAGGTGCGTTTTCAGGCGCTGAAAGCCCTGAACCGTCTGCGGAATAATTTCCCCGTGTTAAAATTCAACGAAAAGCTGTTAGAACAGGAAATTTTAAAAGAAATCCGGCGCTATTTGAATGGCGCCGCTATTTTATACTCCTGCCGGCAGGTCCAGGGGCAAAACGGCCCCCGGGAGGGCGCTGCCCGCCTGTTGCTCGCCAGGGCGATGGAAGAAAAGCTGGATAATTCCCTGGAACGGATTTTCCGGTTGTCAGGATTGATTTACCCGCCCCGGGACATGTATAACGCCTATTTAGGAATTGTGAGCGCCCGGCAGGATACCCGGGCCAATGCGCTGGAATTTCTCGACAACCTGCTGGCTCCCCGCTACAAAAAAGACCTGATCCCGATTGTGGAAGCACACTCTTCGCAGAGTTTGCCGGGGAGCGCCCGAAACCGCCTCGAACATCACCTCCTTCCCGAGCAGGACTGCCTGCATCAGTTGCTTACCGGGGATGACGGCTGGCTGAAAGCCTGCGCGGCGTACCTGGCAGGAACGGCGAAAGCCGGGCAATTCGCCGCGGAAATCCTGACCCTGGCATCCGACCGCGAACAGGTGGTTCGGGAGGCGGCAGAATATGCCCTGCGCGAACTGGAAAAAAACGGCCGCGACGGGGAATTTCATCCCTGAATTGTGCGGAATGAATTTTCGGCGTAACTTTCCCCGGCAGCACGTTAGTCGCTGCTGGATGCTTGCTGCCGGATACTGGATGCTCGATACTCGATGCGGGATGCGTGAAGTTTGATGCGCGAATATCCAGCATCGAGCAACGAGCAGCGAGCAGCGCGCTAACCTCAACCGCATAAAAAGGAGCCAGCCATGTCAACCTTTTTCATGTTCGGCAAGTACTCCGCGGAATCCATGAGAAGCATTTCCGCCCAAAGAACCCGGGAAGTGGCGGATATTGTGGACCGCTTTGGCGGTGAAATCCTCGCCATGTATGCCCTGTTGGGCGCGTACGATTTAGTGCTGATCGTGAAGTTTAGCAGCATGGAAGACGCCCTCAAAGCCTCGGTAACCATCTCCCAATCCCTGGGCATCTCCTTCTCCACCCTCCCGGCCATCCCGGTGGAAGAATTCGATAAATTGGTGGGGAGATGAGGATTTTCAAGTGTTCCTGTGTTCATGTGCTTTGGTAGTAAAGTGAGAGTACCAGGGCGCATTGCACCTGAGCACTTGAACACCCGAACACCTGAACACTAATAAACTTCCATCCTGCTAAACGGACAAACTTCATGCCCGAAACATTGCGCCGCTACCTCGATTTTACTGTGGAAACCGCGTACCTGGCCGGAAAACTCACCCTGGGATATTTTCAGGCCGGGGTGCGGCCGGATTTCAAGGGCGATAATTCCCCGGTTACCATCGCCGACCGCCGGGCCGAGGAGCTGATCCGCTCCCGCATCGAAAAAAAATTCCCCGGGCATGCCATCGTGGGGGAAGAATACGGGATCAAGGAGCGCGAAGGGGCCAGCCACCGCTGGATCATCGATCCCATCGACGGAACCAAATCGTTTTTGCACGGGGTGCCCTTGTACGCGGTGCTGATCGGGCTGGAGATCGACGGAACCGTGGAGGTGGGCGCAGCTTATTTCCCGGCGCTGGACGAGATGCTCGCCGCCGCTGCCGGCCAGGGATGCTGGTGGAACGGCCGCCCCGCCCGGGTTTCCGAAACTTCCCGGCTGCAAGACGCACTGATCGTCTTCACCGACCCGGATACCTTTGCGAAACGCGGCAAACAGGCTCCCTGGGAGCGTTTGAAAAAAGCGGCAAATTGCGCCCGCGGCTGGAGCGACGCCTACGGGTATTTATTGGTCGCCACCGGGCGGGCGGAAATCGCCCTCGATCCGGCCATGGAAGTGTGGGATAACGCCCCCTACCCGCCGATTTTCCGCGAGGCCGGGGGCTATTTCGGCGACTGGCAGGGCAATCCCACCATTTACCGCGGCGAGGCGCTGGCCGCCGCCCCGGCGCTGCTGCCGGAGGCGCTGGCGCTGTTGTCAGAATCCTCTGGCGCAGAGGAATAAAATTCCCCATTATAAATTCACTGTTCACTATTCACCATTCACTATTCACCATTCACTATTCACCATTCACTATTCATTATTCTCAATGTGCGATAAGGTTGAAAATCAAGCGCGGTTGGAGAATGAGGAATAATGCCAATTAAGAGTTGAAACATTTTATGCCACCAAGCCACAAATACACGAAGTTTCACAAAGGGAAAGAGGGTTTCAAAAAGCATATCCAATAAACATCTTCGTGTAAACTTTGTGCCTTCGTGCCTCTGTGGCAAATATTTCTCGAACTCTTAATTCGCATGAATATTGAATGTACAATGGGGAACTGAGAATGAGGATACCTAACCCGGGAATGGCAGAATGAGCCAACTACTCTGTTTCGAGCATCGCGGGGCCGCGGGACATGCCCCGGAAAACACCCTCGCCGCGGTCGAGAAGGCAATTTCCCTGGGCGCCGACTGGGTGGAGGTGGACGTGTATGCGGTGGAAGGAGAACTGCTGGTCATCCACGACGACCGGCTGGAGCGCACCACCAACGGCGTGGGGTACGTCGCGGAGCAATCGTTGGAATACTTGCGCTCCCTGGACGCGGGGAACGGTGAAAAGATCCCCTTCCTCTGGGAAGTATTCGAGCAGGTAAACCGTCGCACCGGGGTCAACGTGGAGCTGAAAGGCCCCGGAACCGCCGCCCCGGTCGCGCTATTGATCGACCGCTGGGTGAAAGAGCGCGGCTGGCGCTACGAGGAATTCCTGGTCTCTTCCTTCGATCACCACGAATTGCGAGCCATCAAACACCTTCAGCCGAAACTCCGCACCGGCGCGCTGATCCTGGCCCTGCCCCTGGAGTATGCCCGCTTCGCGGAAGCGTTAAACGCTTATTCCGTCCACCCGGGCGTCGAATTCCTCGACCGCGCTTTTGTGGAAGACGCCCACCGGCGCGGGCTGAAGGTCTTCGTTTACACCGTCAACCGCCGGCAAGACCTCGCCCGCGTGATCGCGCTGGGAGTGGACGGCGTGTTCACGGATTATCCGGAAATCGTCACGTCATGGGGGATTGGTGAGGGGTGAGCCAATGCCGTTTGGATAAGGGCATCGAGACTATAATTCACTATTCTGAGTTCACCGTTCACAATTCACAGTTGAATGTTATCAGTCAAAATATAAACACTACCCATTTTGTCCACCCCCCGCTTCTACTTTCCCCGCGCCATTCGCTCTGCGCTTCCCAAAATCTTCACGATGGAGTTTGTGAGACCTGCTACAGCCGTCGATGCGATAAACACTTACTTCCTACTCGCATTGAACTTCAAGGAGAAAATATGAGCAAGATATTATTCGGAATATTGATCGCCAATCTCACGCTTTTCCTCCCGGGCTGCGTGCGGGAAGTACCGCCGAAAGAATCCGCCAAGCCCGCCGTTTCCAAACCGGCCGGGGAACACACCCTGGTGGGAGAGAAAAATTTCCTGCATGGCTATGAACCGCTCAATCCCGACAGCACCGTTAATATGGTGGTGGAAATACCGGCCGGCAGCAACGACAAGTGGGAAGTAAAACCTTCCGACGGGATCATGCGCTGGGATATGAAAGACGGGAAACCCCGGGTGGTAAAATATTTGGGGTACCCGGTCAACTACGGGATGTTTCCCAAAACCATATTGCCCAAAGAATTCGGCGGGGACGGCGATCCCTTAGACGCCCTGGTGCTGGGTCCCTCGCAGCCGCGCGGGAGCATCTTGCGCGCCAAAGTCATCGGGGTCCTCAAGCTCTTAGATAAGGGGGAGCAGGATGACAAGATTCTGGCGGTTATCGTGGACAGCCCCCTGCGCGAGGTCGATAATTTAGCGGAGCTAAACCGCGATTTCCCAGGCGTCACCACCATCCTGGAAACCTGGTTTACCAACTACAAAGGTCCCGGGATCATGGAATTCAAGGGGTTTGGGGACGTAGATGAAGCCTGGCAAATCCTCTCTGCTTCCATGGAGGGCTATCACACCGTTCATGAAGCGGAAGCGGCGGAAGTAAGCCGGTAAAATCCTCGAAATACGCTTTTGACAAAAAGAACGCTCAAAAGAAAGCCCCGGCGCTAATTCCCGCGCCGGGGCTTTTCTTTGGAATAGACCTAAATCTCAGGCGATCCCGACCAATCCATCAACATCCCTGTTGATTGGTGCGGGATAAAACCTTCCGGGTTTTACTTCAAGAGCATCATTTTCTGCACTTTGCTGAAGCTGTTGGCGGTAAAGCGGTAGATGTAGATTCCGCTGCCCACCGCCGCGCCGGCGTCGTTGCGCCCGTCCCAGGCGATGTGGTGGTAGCCCGCTTCCCGGCGC
>JABWBP010000151.1 GCA_013360445.1 Calditrichaceae bacterium
GCGTAAACGAGCAGAACCAGGCGGTTCCCTCGGGGATGTACTTCCTGCGTATGAAGGCCGGCAAGTTCGTCGCCGATCGCAAGCTCCTGCTGTTGAAGTAACCTTTCTTTTCCCCCGGAGTGGCGAATCCATAGTGGCATTCGCCACTCCGTTTTTATTCCTTTCAGACGAACCGGCAGAAAGGAGGTTATTCAAAGTTTGCGGTAATCTGTTTTTGTGTCCCTTCCCTTTTTAATGTTTTTTGTGAATCTTTGAGACTTCGTGACTTTGTGGCGAATTTCCAAACACCCTTTAAGATATCTCTAAGTTACAGTACCGTGAATCTATCAAAACAAATTCTGGAGGTATGTATGAAATTTTCTATGGTGTTACTTTTATCTTCGATTTTAGTATTTTGCGGTCTTGCCTTTTCCCAAACCGATAAAGCTGTTGAACTCGGCTCGATTGGTCTGGTTGGTGAGTCCGTTAACGCGGGACCAGAGTGCAGCGACGGTGAAATTCACGATGATGGCACGGTTGAAAATGGCTACGGCTGGAACCCCACTGTAGTCACCGATGGGGGGTTTGTGGAGTTGTTTACACCCGCTGCCTACCCCTTCATCTATAGCCAGGTTTGTATTAACTGGACTAGAAATGGCGCTGACACTCAGGTTGATTTTAACATCGTTTTCTACGATGACGATGGAGCCGGGGGCGCACCGGGAACCCTTTTAGCTTCTATTCCGGTAAGCGCTACTGCTGTACCAACCTGGCCAGCCACGCTATTCTATGACTACGATGTATCTCTTACTTCTCCGATCATCACCAGCGGAAGTGTCTATATTGGGGCGCGCTGGTTGCCCGCGGTGGATCAGAATTTCTTCATCGCCGCCGACGAGACTCCAACCACGCCGCTTCACACCGGCTATGGTACCTCTGACGGAGCGGCTACCTGGACGCAGACTCAACTCATTTTCTTAGACTACCGGGCGTTGTTTATCCGCGCCGAAGGAGCCGCCGGCGATGAGTTAGACCCCAATCCCCCCACCAATGTAGCCGCTTACAGCGATTTTACAACACCTACCTCGATGGCGCTAAGCTGGACAGACCCTACCACGTTGGTGAATGGGACTCCGATTTCATCTTCGGCTTTTACCATCAAGATTAAGCGCAATGGAGCGCCTATCGCCTCCGTGGCCGGCGGCACCGGCAGCTATACCGATACCGGCCTGAATGATGGTACGCTGTACACCTATGATTTGTATGCCCAATTAGTTGCGAACGACAGTACCAGCATCGTAACCACCGTCAGCTGGTATGCCGGCGGTTCCCCGGTGCCTTCCGCCCCGACCAACCTGGCCGGTACGGGCACGACCACGAATGCCACCCTGAACTGGACCGATCCCACCACCCAGGAGGACGGCACTCCCCTGGATGACCTGGCCAAGATTCGCATTTATCGTAACGGCGCGCAGGTGGGTGAAGTGAACCCCGGGGTGCAAACCTATGTCGATACCCCTCCCCCGGGCTTCGTTTACACCTACACCGTTACTGCGGTGGACAATGAAGTTCCGCCCAACGAGAGCGATCCCAGCAACGCCGCGCAAATTTACGTGGGCGGCCTGCCGAACATCCTGGTCTGGGTAGGCCCGGGAGCGCTTGGCGCCAGCGCGGCCAGCGGCGACAGCATTTTTGAAGCCCTGGCAGCCAACGGCGAAAGCTGCTATCTGACCAACAACCTGTTCGAATTCGGCAGCGACCTGAGCGTGTATGAAGCGATCTTTGTGGTGTTAGGAATTTTTGCGAACAACCACACTATTCTCGCCACCGACCCGGAAGGCGCCGCCCTGGAAGCCTACCTGACTGTCGGCGGGCACATTTACTTGGAAGGCGGCGACTGCTATAACTATGACCCGTTAGTGGGCGGCTACAACATCCTGCCCTGGTTCGGCCTGAATAGCGGCAACGACGGCAGCGGCGACCTGTTCGGGATCATCGGTTTGAATGATCTTTCCGCCTTTGCCTTCTCGTACACCGGCGAAAACAACTGGATGGACGAGCTGGCGCCGGCAACCTCCACCCCGGTCTGGCAAAACAACGCCAATGCCGACATCAGCGGGGTGTTCTATGCCGGATTCGCCCCGGGCAGCGGCAGAACCATCGGGGTGGTACCCTCTTTCGGCGGACTGGTGGACAGCCCCGAACCCTTGAACCCGGTGCGGCGCACCCTGGAAAATTATTTCCCGCAAGAGATTGCCGGCAGCGCGGTGAAACCGGCGCGCCCGGAAAGAACCGCCCCGGCGACTTTCGCCAAAAAAGCGGCTTACTATCCGGGGCTGAAGGTGCAACGCTCCCCGGAAAACCCGCTCTATAAAATCACTTCCAACGGGGTAGAAATTCTCGCCAACACCAAAGAAGACCTGATGGCGGCGTACCTGGATTTCTTCCGTAGCACTACCACCCAGCCGGAAATTACGGTCGATCCGCTCTCCCTTTCCGAAACCCTGATAGCGGGGAATTCCTCCACTCAAACCCTGTCCATCACCAACTCCGGCGGTATTTTGGCCGGTGACCTGACCTGGAGCATCAGCGAAGTTCCCGCGGTGGGCTGGTTAGAAGTGAACCCCACAAACGGCGTTACCACCGGCGGTTCAACCAGCAACGTGGATGTCATTTTCACGGCCAACGTGGCGCCCGGCAACTACTCCGCCTCCCTGCAAATCACCAGCAACGCCGGCAACGTCACCGTGAGCGTCTCCCTGACGGTACAGCAAGGCCCGGTGATGGTGGTTACGCCCACGCTACTGGACGTCACCCTCCCGCAGGGCGCTACCCAGGATGAGACTATCACCATCTCCAACACTGGCGACCAGCCCCTGGATTTCACGGTGGCAATCGTTCCTCTAACCGCGGCATCCACCAAAGTGACGATCAAAACCGGAACCGCGCCGGAAAACACCCCCCGGGCGGTTTCCAACCCCAACCCCGCGGCGGCCTACGATGTTGCCGAAGCGACCGGCAGCCCGGCCGTGAAGCTGGATCCCAACTATCGCCATCCGCGCGCCAGCGAGTTGGCGGTTCTCTATGACAACGGTCCCTTCGTGAACCTGCCCGGCGGCGGCTTTGGCGGGGCGGACGCCTCGGTGCTGCAATCCGCCATCGGGTTGAACGTCTATGGCTTCGGGCACGCGGTTGCTTCCGGCTTCCGGGTGGCGGATGATTTCACGGTTCCCGCGGGAGGCTGGATCATCGACAAGATCAGCTTCTTCGCCTACCAGACCGGTTCTACCACCACCTCTACCATCAACAACGTGAATTTCCGCATCTGGGACGGCCCTCCCGGGGATCCCGGCAGCAACGTGGTGTTTGGCGATATTACCACCAACCGCCTGACCGCCACCAGTTGGACGAACAGCTATCGCTCCATTGATACCGCTCCCCTGGGCAACACTCGCCCGATCATGAAAGATGAGTGCGGCGGCCTGGGCCTCTCCCTGGCTCCCGGAACCTACTGGCTGGATTGGCAGTCCGGCGGCACCCTGGCCTCCGGGCCCTGGGCACCCCCCATCACCATCAACGGGGTAACCGTTACCGGCAACGGCCTGCAGTACGATGCGACGGCGATGGTGTGGAACCCCTTGATCGACAACGGAACCGCACAAGCGCAGCAAGGATTGCCCTTCATCATCGAAGGTACCGCGGCCGACTTCTGGCTGAGCGTGGGCACTACCGCCGGAACGGTACCTGCCGGCGGCAGCGTGAACGTGACGGTAACTTTCGACGCCGATACTTTGCCGGGCGATTACTATGCCGACATCGTGGTAAGTGGAAACGACGCGAATAACCCCAGCGACGTGGTGAATGCGCACATGGAAGTCACCGGCGGCTGCACTGTCGGCTTGTTAGGCGATATTAACGGCGACGACGCGGTCAACTCTCTCGACGCCCTGCTGATGCTCTCCTACGACGCCGCACTGCCCCTGCCGCAGCCGTTCTTAGATCGCATTGCCATCGGTTTTGGCGACGTGACCGAAGACGGGCTTACCAACTCCACCGACGCCCTGGTCACCCTCAGTTGGGAAGTAGGCTTCCCGGTACCCTTCCCGGTGGGAACGGTGGTCTGCTTGCCCGCGCCGGCTGCTCTCGGCAAGGCAACCCTGCCCCCGGCAGCGGAAGGCAGCGTAGTGCAAGCCTACCCGTCTCTAAACTTATCCGGTCAAACTCTGGAAGTACCGGTGACGATTGACATGGCCAATTCCGGCGAGAAATTAGGCAGCTACACCATGACCCTGAGCTGGAATCCCGCCCTGTTGGAATTCACCGGCTTTAGCGGCGGCAATACCGACGGCTTTGCCGATCCGGTCGTGAACGATCTGAACGCCAAACAAGGGCGATTGGTCGCGGCGCACGCCTATCCCCGGGGCGGAGAGGGCGAAGTGAACGTCCTCAATGCCCGTTTTACCCTCAAGGGGAATGTGGAAGCGCTTTCCGGCAACCCGGTTTCCCTGGGCTTCAGCGCCATGGCT
>JABWBP010000074.1 GCA_013360445.1 Calditrichaceae bacterium
TGCTCTCCACGAAGTGGTGGATACCCAAAATTCTTCCTCTGTGGCCTCTGTGAACTTCGCATGGTGAGTTTATCGAACCATGTGGCTGAATAGTAACAAGGAAGAAATAAAAAGAGTTTGCCTGATCAAGCGGTATCCGAAGATACTTGTGTTCATGTATTCATGTGTTAGAGTAGATTAAACACTTGAGCACATGAACACATGAACACCCGAACACCATTAAGGAGTCTTAGTGCAAAATAACACCCCCATCGCCGTCACCTCGCGCTCTTTTTCGCAGCACCCGGTTTTACGCGCGGAACTGCTGGAACGCTATTCCAACGTGCGCTTCAATGATGAGGGGCTGGCGCTGAAGGGCGAAAGTTTGATCGAATTCGCCCGCGGGCGCCGCAAATTGATCGTGGCGCTGGAACGGATCGATGAAACCATCCTGGCCGCCCTTCCGGAACTGGAGGTGCTCAGCAAATATGGCGTGGGCACCGACATGCTCGACAAGCAGGCCATGATCCGGCATGGAATCCGCTTAGGATGGACCGGCGGGGTCAACAAACGCTCCGTCACGGAGTTAGCAATTATGTTTATGATTGCGCTGCTGCGCCAGGTTCCCCTGGCCAGCCGGGAAGTGCGCGAGGGAATCTGGAAAAATCGCAAAGGTAAGCAGATTACCGGTCGCACCGTGGGCATTATCGGGTGCGGGAACATCGGAAAAGACCTCACCCCAATTTTGCGGGCGTTCGGGTGCAAGGTGCTGGCCCATGACATCCTGGATTTCCCGGAATTTTACGCCGTCCACCAGGTGGAGCCGGTGGAACTGGAGGAACTTCTGCGCCGCTCCGACATCGTAACCCTGCACGTGCCGTTGGACGGCAGCACCCGCAACATGCTGAGCGCGGAGCGCCTGGCGTTGATGAAGCCGGAAGCGATACTGATCAATACCGCCCGGGGCGGACTGGTGGATGAAGCGGCATTGAAGCGCATGCTCATGGAAGGCCGGCTGGCCGGCGCGGGCTTCGACGTATTCGCTGCGGAGCCGCCGGAGGACCTGGAGCTGCTCCGCCTGCCCAACTTCCTGGCCACGCCGCACATCGGCGGCAGCTCCGAGGAGGCGATCCTGGCCATGGGCCGGGCGGCCATTCAAGGATTGGATGAGAACAAAATCCCCACCGCCGACTATCCGCCCGCGGGCTGAGCAAGTGTTGGCGTATTCAGGTATTCGCGTGTTCGAGTAACTTGACCCCATGAACACCTGAACACAAAGATATATAGCGCAACAATTAACCCTTAACGAGTATATGCCCATCACGGAGCGCAGTTTTCCCACTATCGAAACGGCTGCCCGCGCCCTGGCCGGGGAGCTGGCCGCGGCCTTGCACGAAGCCATATCCGCCCGGGGACGGACTTTGCTGGCCGTTTCCGGCGGTCGCACCCCCCAACTGGTGTTCGAGCGTTTGCGCCAGTCGGAGCTGGATTGGCGCCGCGTTACCCTCACCCTGACCGACGAGCGCTGGGTTCCCGCCGATCATCCCGACAGCAACGAGCGGCTGGTACGGGATCATTTACTTCAGGGCGCGGCGAAAGCGGCGGCTTTCATTCCCCTCTTTGGCGGGGAGGGTTCGCCCGAGGCCGGCCAGCCCGCCTGCGAAGCGCGGCTGAAAGCGCTGGCGCTGCCCTTCGACGCGGTTTATTTAGGCATGGGCGGCGACGGCCATTTCGCCTCGCTGTTCCCCGGCGATCCGGCGCTGGAGGCTCGCGATAGCCTCTGCGTCGCGGTTGCGGCGAGGGAAACCCGCCTGCCGCGCATGTCTCTTACGGCGTCGGCAATTCTCAACGCCAGAAAAGTATTTTTATTGTTTTCCGGGGCGGATAAACACGTGAGGTATGCCGAGGCCCAAAAAAACGGTTCTTACAGAGATATTCCGCTGCGCCTGATTCTTTCGCAATTCCAAACCCCGGTCTCCGTATTCATGACGCCATAACCGCGATTTAAATTTTCGGACAGGATTCGTAATGCGTAAAACGTAATACGTAATAAAGATAATTTTTCAAGAGTTACGTTTCACGCATTACGTTTCACGTTCCACGATTACCATTCAGCCATAAAAAAGCAACTAAAGGAGCAACTGATGAGAAAAAACACGATCAAAGAAATCTGGGCTAACGGCGGGGCGGCGATCAACGGCTGGTGTTCCATTCCCAGTTCCTTTTCCGCCGAGATCATGGCCCACCAGGGATTCGATTCCATTACCATCGACATGCAGCACGGGCTGGTCTATTACGAAATCGGCGTGACCATGCTGCAAGCCATCTCCACCACCCCGGTCATTCCCCTGGTGCGGGTTCCCTGGAACGAGCCCGGCTTTCTGATGAAAATCCTCGACGCCGGCGCTTACGGGGTCATCTGCCCGATGATCAACACCCCGGAAGATGCGGAGGCGCTGGTGGCCGCCTGCAAATATCCCCCGCGCGGCTTTCGCAGCTTCGGGCCTATCCGGGCGAAGTACTACGGCGGGGGCAGCACCCACGGCGGCGGGGATTACCACCATTTTGCCGATGAGGAAACCCTGGTCATTCCCCAGATCGAAACCCGGGAGGCGATCCAGAATCTCGACGCCATCTTAGAGGTTCCGGGCATCGCGGGGATCTATATCGGGCCTTCGGACCTCTCCATGGCCTTAGGAAAAGAGCCGCGCAAGGGGCAGAGCGATCCGGAAGTGGTGGAAGCGCGGCGCATGATTTTGGCAGCCGCCAAACGCCACGGTATTCCGGCCGGCATTCACACCAACTCCACCAAAGTTGCGGTGGAAATGATCAAAGAGGGATTCCAGCTAACCTCGCTGCAGAGCGACGACCGTTTCCTCATGTCCAGAGCCAAGGAAGAGGTGGAGGCGGTGCGCAACGGCCTGAAAGAAGCGAATTGAAAGGGGACTTGTCATGACTTTTCCGGATAAAAAATTCAGCGACGTCGGAAGCTACGCCGACGCCTACTTCACCAAAGTGAAAGAGGCCGCCGCCTCGGTTGACCGGGAAAAGCTGCAGCAGGCAGCCGCCATTTTAGCCGGGGTCTATCGCGCCGGCGGAATGGTTTACTCCTGCGGAAACGGGGGGTCCGCGGCGATTGCCAATCACCTGGTCTGCGACCATTGCAAATTAATTCGCACGGATACGCAGCTCAGTTCGCGGATCTATTCGCTGAGCGCCACGGTGGAACTTATCACCGCCATCGGCAACGATCTCTCTTATGATGAGATTTTTGTTTATCAACTGCGCTGCCTGGCCAAATCCGGCGACGCGCTCATCACCATCAGCTCCTCGGGGGATTCCGAAAATATTGTTCGCGCCGCGGTCTGGGCCCGGGAGAACGGAATTCCGGTAATCGCCATGACCGGGTTTTCGGGCGGGCGCTCCGCGGCGCTGGCGGACGTCAACCTGCACGTAAGCGCGGATAATTACGGCGTCATCGAGGACGTTCACCAGTCGCTCATGCACCTGTTGGCGCAGTATATCCGCCAGTCGCAGATGGACGAAGCGCTCATCCGGCAGCGGAAATTTTAGGGTAGAGTGAGGGGGCAATGGATCAATGGATTGATGGAGGAATGAATGTATCGAACCATAATCCATTCATCCATTAGTCCAACCTTCCATTTGCCAGAGCTTCTTTGTTGACCAGGGATTCCGGGTCGGGAGGCTCCCCTTTTAGCACGGCTAACACGTTTTTGACGGAGTCCACCCCCATGTTCCTCAAAGAATTATCGGACGCCCCGGCAACGTGAGTGGTAAAAATGGCGTTATCCAGTTTAAAGAGCGGGTGATCCGCCGCCGGCGGTTCCTCCTCGAACACGTCTAACGCCGCGCCGCCCACCCGCCGCTCTTGCAAAGCGCGGAATAAATCGTCTTCATTGACGATGCCGCCGCGCGCGGTGTTGATGATATAGACGCCCTGCTTCATTTGCGCGATCGTGTTCCGGTTGATCATTCCCCTGGTCTCCGGGGTCAGCGGGCAGTGCAGGCTGATAATATCCGCCCGGGGAAAGATCTCCTCCACTTTTTTTACCTTTGAAATATATGGCGGCAGGGCCTCTCTGGTGCAGGAAGGATGATATACCAAGACCTCCATTTTGAAAGGGGCGGCTAATTCCGCCAGCCGCCTTCCGATATGCCCGAAACCGATAATGCCTAAAGTTTTCCCTGAAATCTCCTGCCCGTTGTAATTCTTTTTATCGAAAACGCCGCTGCGAATACGCTTATCCTCCAGGGGGATTCTGCGCAGCAGTGCGAAAATCAACGCCAGGGTATGCTCGGCCACGGATTCGTAATTGGCCAGGGGGGTGAACATTACCGGAATCCCGCGCCGGGTGGCCTCCGCCACGTCGATATTATCCGTTCCCACCCCGTGCTTGCAGATAACCTTCAAACTCCTCGCGGCGTCTTGCACCTCCGCGTTGATTTTTCCCTGCCGGACAATCAGGCCATGGGGATCGAATTCCCGCAATTTTCGGGCGATGTCCGCCGGGGTATCTTTGGGATCGCCGGTTTCAAAGGTACAATTTTCCTCTCGTAACAATTGTTGGGCTTCTTTTGCAATTCCGGAGCCGGTAATAAAGATTCGGTAACGCATAACAGGTCTCCTTTGGAAAAATAAAAAAAGCCTCGATGAGGAGGCTTTTCAGATGGCTCCGGAGGAGGGACTTGAACCCCCAACCTAGTGGTTAACAGCCACCCGCTCTGCCATTGAGCTACTCCGGAAGAATATCAATGAAACGGCGAAAAATATATATCCTCTTTTTCTGCCAGTCAACAGAAATTTGTTTTTTGAACTGCCAAAAATCCCTTAAAATCAAGCGTTATAATCGCCCCCCGCGTCTTCAACGTTCAGACGTGCATCTTTTTCCACAATCACTTGCCGGGCTTACGGCGACCGCTCGTTTTTTTTGCCGGGGTCTTCTTTGCGGTTCTTTTAGCGGCCGGGAATTCCACTTTCACCAGCGAATTGTAAGTTCCGAAAGCATTCGCTACTACCGGGGCTTCATCATCGTTCACCCATTCATATTCGTTGACCAAATAGCGGAACTGGTATTCACCCGCGTTTAATTTCAATTCGGCTTTCCATGCGCCGGTGCGGCTTTTTTTCATGGGATTGGCGGAATGATCCCATCCGTTAAAGTCTCCCGTCAACGCCACGGAATTGGCCTCCGGAAGGGTGACTTGAAAGGTGGTTTGTTGGGTTTTCGGATTCACTTTGACCATGGTTCTCTCCTCTTGAGTTTCACAACCACGCGATTCATTTCGTCCTTAATTGGTGCAATCAAAACCAGTTGCATTATAGATACGAGCGCCTCGAAAATCAAACTCTTTTGAATTTTTGAATCATCCGGGCAAACCTTGCAGAATTTTCCTGTTAAAAGCAGTTTTATTTCGATAAATTTGTCTCCGGCGGTTCCGGGAGAGCATGGGAGTCAAAAAAACATCAGACGCTAATGGCGGAGAGCGATATGGTCAGAATCACGAAAGTTTATACCCGCACCGGCGACCAGGGGATGACCCGCCTGGCCGGGGGACAGCCGATAAGTAAATGCTCCGAACGAATCGAGGCGTACGGCACGGTGGATGAATTGAATGCCCACTTGGGTGTTTTAGCGGAGTCTCTGCGACGGGTTCCGCACCTGGAATCGCTGCAAAAGCAGATTCTGCGGATTCAAAACGAGTTATTTGACCTCGGTTCGCAATTAGCGGTATTGAAAGAAGACCGGCGGGAAAACACCCCGGTGATCCGCTCCGGCGACGTGGAGCGGCTGGAGCGGGAAATCGACGCCATGAACGCCGAGCTTCCTCCTCTGAAATCTTTTATCCTTCCGGGGGGAGGCGGCATTTCCGCGCAATTCCACGTTGCCCGAACGGTTTGCCGCCGGGCGGAACGGGAGATCATCCGGCTCGCGGAGCAGGAGCCGTTGGACGGCCCGGAAATCCCCTACATCAACCGTTTGAGCGACTGGTTTTTCGTTGCCGGGCGTTTTGCGGCTTTAAAAACCGGCGCCGAAGAGACCCTCTGGAAGCCCGGCGAGCGCAAAACCTGACCTTCTGTTTTTTCCTTTTGACCCTGCGAGGGATTTTATTAATTTTCAGAAAAAATAAGACTTTTCAGCATTTTGAGGGAGTTTTCCGAAACGATGCTTCAAAACGTGATGCGAAAAATCCCGGTAGAACAAAAAACCTCACTGTTCAACAAAATCGGAGGTGCAAAATGGCACATCGAGTCGTTAATTTTAATGCAGGTCCCGCAACTTTACCGCTAACGGTGCTGCAAAAAGTTCAGGAGGAATTCCTGGATTATCATGGGGAAGGCATGTCGATCATTGAAATGAGCCACCGCTCCAAAGCTTTCGATGCGCTGGTGGTCGAAACCGAGGCGCTGGTGCGGGAAATTGTGGGATTCTCCGCCGATTACCAGACCCTGTTCCTGCAAGGCGGGGCCACGGCGCAATTCGCCGCGGTGCCCCTGAACCTTTCCGTGGCCGGGAAAACCGCGGAATACATCGACAGCGGCTCCTGGGCCAGCAAGGCCGTCAAAGAAGCGGAGAAGTTGGGCAAACCTTACCGGGTGCCGGCGTCCTCCAAAGCAGACGCGTACAAATACATTCCCACCGATTTCGTTATCGGCAAAGACGCCGCTTACTTGCACATCACCTCTAACAACACCATTTACGGCACCCAATGGCAATCTTTCCCCGGTACCGGTAACGTGCCCTTAGTGGCGGATATGTCTTCCGATTTTTACTGTAAACGATTTGATCCCAACAAATTCGCCCTGATCTACGCCGGGGCGCAGAAAAACGCCGGGCCTTCCGGGGTTACCATGGTGATCATTCGCAAAGACTTGCTGGAACGCAGCCCCAACAATATTCCCACCATTATGAATTATCAAATTTTCGCAAAGGAGAACTCGCTTTACAACACCCCCAGCACCTTCGGAATTTACGTGGTGAACCTGGTGATGAAGTGGATCAAAGAGCAAGGCGGGATCGACAAAGTGGAAAAGATGAACCGGGATAAGGCAAAGCTTCTCTATGACACCCTGGATTCCAGCGATTTTTACAAACCCCACGCCCGCAAGGACAGCCGCTCGCTCATGAACATCACCTGGCGGCTGGGCAGCGAAGACCTGGAGAAAAAATTCATTGCCGAAGCCACCGCCCAAAAATTCATCGGCTTAAAAGGCCACCGTTCCGTGGGCGGCATCCGCGCCTCCGTTTACAACGCCATGACCCTGAAGGGGGTGCAGCAGCTGGTCGATTTTATGAAAGACTTCGAAAAGAAGAACGGATAATGGCTCTTCTCGGAAGCCCCGGAGAGCATGGAGAAGTCCCATGCTCTCCGTTATTCCTTCTTTGAAATCAACACGCTGCCCTTTAACCGATCTATATCCTCAATAAATTGGTAAACGTTCTCTAACCGTCGGAGAGAATTCGAGTATGAAACCGGGAAAACCAGCGCCAAATAGTATGGAAATCCGCCAGGCAGAAGCTCTTGATTGCCCTGTTATCCTCGATTTGTTGAAAAACCTGAAGTTGCCGGTGGAGGGCGTGCAGGAGCATCTGGAAAATTTTTGGGTGCTGTCACTGGGCGGAAAGCTGAGCGGCGTGGTAGGCCTGGAAGTGTATGGCCGGAAAGCTTTGTTGCGCTCCCTGGCCGTGGAACGTTCTCTCCAGGGAAAAGGGTACGGAACGCGATTGTACCGCGCCATTTTGGAACAGGCAAGGAAGCGCCGCATCCGGGAAGTTTACTTGCTAACCGAGACCGCCGAAGCATTTTTTTCCGCGCGAGGATTTGAAAAGATTTCCCGGGATCAGGTCGATGAGGCGGTAAAAACCTCCGTGGAATTCAGCACTGCCTGTCCCGCCAGCGCCGCCTGCATGTGGATGCGCCTGGAGTAAGGAGGGCAAAATTTATTTTGCACCCGGCAGCACGAAAAATTAAGCCACGAATGATCACGAATCTGTACGAATGGCTTCATATAGAAGTATTTATTCGAGTTCATCGGTGTTCATCATCGGCTTTGAAATAGTGTTCACCCTCCGATCACGAGCCGCATCAGCGGGCGGGTTTCGGAGCGGCGGGCGCATTCCTGGAATCCCGCCTGGCGGAACGCGGAGGCCAGGCCGGTCCACACAAACGCGCCCGGCTGGGGCTTTTTCGGTTCTACCGGGTATCCCTCTACAATCTTTCCCCCTTGTTCGCGAACATAATCCACCGCCGCGCGCAGCAGCGCCAGCGATAATCCCTTGCGCCGGTAATTTTTGTGGATGAAAAAGCAGGTGATCGACCACACCGGCTGATCGTCGATGCGGGCGGAGACGCGAGAGCGCTCCAGCGCGGGAAATTTCTCCCGCGGGGCGACCGAGCACCAGCCCACCGGCTCATCCCCCAGGTAGGCGAGAATTCCCGGCGTCTCCCCGGATTCGATGAGCTTCTTCATCGCCTGGCGGTTCCCCTCTCCCTTTTGCCCGCTGAACTCCGCCCGCGCCAGCCGCCAAAACATACACCAGCAGCCTCCGCAAGCGCCGTTCTTGCCGAACAGTTTTTCAAAATCCCCCCGGTTATCCGCCCCCAGCGGGCGAAACAGGTAGTTCAGGTTCTCTTGCATGCTATCCCGCGCTTTGTAAGTACTATGGTGTACTTGTAGTGCTAGTTCTACCAACGGACACTCGATCTAACCGCGAATTGACGCGAATAAACACTAATTTCGGCCGGTCTTGATCCTATAGTTATTCGCGTGTCAGGTTATGGTGTATGTTAACGGAGTGCAAAATTTCAGTTTTGCAGTGCAAAGCTGAAGCTTTGCACTCCGAACACTCAAAACAATTTCAATTGCTTATCCCCGGGTTTCTCTTTGGGCGGCTTTTTGGCCCCCTGCATTTTCGTGTATTCTTTGAGGGCGGCTTCGATGTCGCTCAAAAAGCGGGAGGGCGGGTTTTGCTGCATCTCGCCGAACAGGAAACGTTTTTGGGCGTGGGTGAGGATCAGCTTTTCCTGCGCCCGGGTCATGCCCACGTAAAAGAGCCGCCGCTCTTCCTCCGCGTCGGTGGGTTTGTCTTTTCGCCGGTAGGGAATCAAACCCTCTTCGCAGCCGATGATGAACACCACCGGAAATTCCAGCCCCTTGGAAGCGTGCAGGGTCAGCAGGGCCACCCGGTCGGCGCGGGGATCGTATTCATCGGTCTCTCTTTGCAGGGCGGTGGACTCCAGGAAATCCCCCAGGCGGTTGCCGAAGGGCTGCGCTCGCTGCGCCAGCTTTTGCAGAAGCTCCGCCCGTTTTGCCGCGGCTTTTTCCCCCCGGCTTTCGGAAATGAAGCGTTCGATGCGCTCGAGCAGTTCCGTAACCGGCAAGTTCTCTGCCGCCCCGCTCAATTCCAACAGCGCCGGCCGCAGTTGCGGGGAAATTTTCTGCAAATGAAAAACCGCACCGGGATGGTGAATCAGCCAGAGGCAGGCGAGCAGCTCGCGAACCTCCTTGCGCCGGTAAAAAGGGGTCTGCCCCGCGGTCTGGTAGGGAATCCCGGAACGCTGGAACGCTTCTTCCAAAAAGTAACCCAGCGCGCCGATCCGGTAGAGCACCGCAAAATCGGAAAAAGAGCGCCCGGCGGCGTCTTCCTCATCCCCGTCCACCCGCCCGGAGTCCAGGGAAAAATAACTGACGCCCCCCACCATGCGCTCCACCTGGTGCACCACGTATTCCGCCTCCGCCTTGTGAGTGGGGGCCTGGTAAATTTCCAGCCGGGTTTTGCTGATGATATCGGACCAGAGGTCGATCTCCCCTTTTTCGGCTTTTTTGGCGATCACCTGGCGGGAAGCCTCTAAAATGTTCCGGGTAGAGCGGTAGTTGCGGGTAAGGGTAATGGCGCGGGCGGCGGGATAATCTTCCCGGAATTTCAAAAAATACTCCCGGTTGGCTCCCCGGAATCCATAAATCGCCTGGTCCGGGTCGCCGATAACGCAAAGGTTGGTTTCCGGCCCCGCTAACAGCCGCAGCAGGCGGTACTGGGCGTAGTTGATGTCCTGGTACTCATCCACGGAAATCCAGCGGTAGCGTTGGCGGTATTTTTCGAGGATTTCCGGGAAGGATTCGAATAAGCGGATCGGCTGCATGATCAGGCCGTCGTAATCCACGGCGTGGTGGGCGCGCAGGGCGGATTCATACTCCCGGTAAACCTCTGCAAACCGGGGTTCCGGCGCGGAGCGGGCCTCGCGGGGCGGGTAGAGGCTCTCCACCAGGGGCGATTCCGGGGCGATCAGCTTGTTCTTCACCGCGGAAATGTATTCCAAAAATTGCCCGATATCATCTTCGGCCAGGCCGGGATATTTTTCTTTCAACAGCGAATGCCGGTCTTCCTCTCCTAAGATGGTAAACCGCCCCGGGATGCCCAACGCTTCTCCCTCCGCCCGCAAGATCAGCGCTCCAAAAGCGTGGAAAGTCTTGACGGTTACCCGTTTCGCAACCGCAGGGCTTAGCAGATTCGCCAGCCGCCCGGCCATTTCCTCCGCGGCCTTGTTGGTAAAGGTGACGGCGAGGATATTTTCCGGCGCAACCCCTTTTTCGGAGACCAGGCAGGCGATGCGGTGGGTGAGGGTGCGGGTTTTCCCGGTTCCCGGCCCGGCCAGGATGATCAGCGGGGCGTCGGTGCACAACACCGCTTCCCGCTGCTCGGGGTTGAGGCCCTCGAACAGGGGATTCTGTAAGCCCGCCGGGAGCGAAGCTTTACCGGCATCCGCTCCCCCGGGAGCAAAGGGATTGGCGCGGTACTGCGCCGCGGCTTCCGGCTCGGAAACCCGCGGCTGCGGCGGAGCGGGGGGCGGCGGTTGGGGAGAATCCGGAGCCTCCCCGTCCGCCTGCGCTGGCGGCGCTGAAGTAAATAAATCCGGTTTCGGGGCGCTGTTTGAGCGGGTGGCTTCCGGCTCCACTTCCGGTTTGCCCTGCCGGGATGTTTTCGCTCCGAACAAATCCAACTGCGCGGCAAAAATCTCTTTTTCACCCTCCTCGAACAGTTTGATGGTTCCGTATTCCCCGTCATAGCCCGCGGCCAACTGCACCTCTCCCGCCCGCACCCGGCGAATTCCTTCCGCCAGGCGGGTTCCGGCGATCTTTTCCAGGGCCTCCAGGGGCGCATCCTGCAGGATGAACAGTTCCGAACCGAGGCGCGCCAGCAGTTGCTCGTAGCCCTGCGCCACCCGGTTGGAAGCGGCGCCCACCCCGTACACCTCTCCTAACACCTCCGGCAAAGGAATCAGGCTGGTGAAGGAGGGGCGGTTCGCCCCGGGGGGGTGGATTCCCACCGGGCGCTCCCCTTCCTTCCGGTCGGCCAGCAGCTCCACCCGGTGCATCACCCCCACGGTAACCGGTTTGCCGCATTCCGGGCAAATCCCCCCGTGCTCGATAGTGGTTTTGGGGTTCCAGCGAACGCCGCACTTGCGATGCCCGTCGTAATGGTACTTGCCCTCTTCGGGGAAGAATTCGATGGTGCCGCCGAACTGTTGCGGATCGCTGCTCTTCAGGGCCGCGAAGATGGCCGGGTAGGATAATTCGCAGAGGAAAACGTTGGCTTCCCGGGCCAGTTTCTGGGGAGAATGGGCGTCGGAGTTGGAGACTAAGGTATAGCGATCCAGCGCAGACCAGCGCCAGTTCATGGGCGGATCGGAAGAAAGCCCGGTTTCCAGCGCAAAAATATGGGGAGTGAGGTCTTCGAAGCACTCTTCGATGGAATCGAAGCCGGATTTGGAACCGAACAGGGAGAACCAGGGAGTCCAAACGTGGGCGGGGATGAAGTGCGCCTGCGCATCGGTTTGCAGCACGATCTCTAACAGATCCCGCGCATCCAGCCCTAAGATCGGGCGGCCGTCGGAGCGGATGTTGCCGATCTTTTCCAATTCCGCCTGCAACTTTTCCACCGCCGCAAAGGAGGGCAGGAAAACTACATTGTGGATTTTGCGCACCTTGTCGTTTTTCTTGTAGATGTTGCTGATCTCTCCCGCCAGCATAAAGCGCACCTCGCCCCGGCAGGCGGGGGGAACCTCTTTGCGCAGCGGCGCGGCGAATTCCTCTTTGAGGCGGAACAGACCCTCTTCTGCCGACTCTAATTTTTCCTTCATCTCTTGCAGCCAGCCGGGGTGGGCAATGTCCCCGCTGCCCACCACCTGCACGCCCTTGAGCTGCGCCCATTTGCTAAGCTGCTCGAAATTCAAATCCTTGCTGGTAGCGCGGGAGTAGTGGGAGTGGATGTGCAGATCGGCGACGAACTTCATGCGGCGTTCCTCCGCGGGAGATGGTTGTTAGCAAAGCGCAGGGCGCAAAGAGCATAGCGCATAGGGCATGGTGCAAAGTGGAAAACGCAGGAGCAGCGGGCCTGGATGAAGGTGAAAAGCGACTTTCCTCCCTACGCTCTGCGCCATGCGCCCTGCGTAGCAAGATAACGCCGCAGAACCGTTTCCGCAAGCGGCGGGGGAGATAAATTTTGTTGAAAGTTTCTTGATTAAGAAATTTGCTTCTTTATGAAAAAACATTAACTTCGGGCAGGTGAACTAAGCAAAGGAGATTTATATGAACATTGATGAACAAATCAAAGAGTATATTGCCACTCAACCTGAACCAAAACGCAGCGACATGCAAGAGTTGCACCGCATCATTCTGAAGTTGATGCCAAAATGTAAATTGTGGTTCTTAGATGGCAAAGACGAGAAAGGTAAAACTGTTTCTAACCCTAATATAGGATATGGAGTTCAGACTATAAAATATGCCGATGGAAAAACCAGGGAGTTTTATCAAATTGGTATTAGTGCAAACACAACAGGGATCTCTGTCTATATTTTTGGAATAAAAGATAAGAAATACTTAGCCCAGACATATACAAAAGAACTCGGGAAGGCAAGTGTAACGGGGTATTGTATTAAGTTCAAAACGCTAAAAGATATAAACATTGATATACTTGAAGCAGCATTACGATATGGGATTGAGCAGAGAAGCATCTAACATCAGTTTCGACCTGTCAATTTCTTCGAAATTGCAGGTCAAACCAGCGTTAGGCCACTTGAGCCTTGATTGTCACCCTGACATTTGTAGTCTGGTAATGATGTGAGATTAGAAAAAGTTGGTGAAACCATGAATCGTGATAAAGAATACGGAACTCCTAATCCTAAAGCGCCGCCGGAACTCTCTCAGTTCGCCTTCATCATTGGCAAATGGCGTTGTGACGCACGAGTGAAGGGAGAAGATGGGGCGTGGCAGCCATACCAGGCAACCTGGGTTGGTCGCTACATCTTAGATGGCCACGTGATCGCTGATGAGTATCGAATGACGAATCAAGCAGGCGAGCTGATCGTCCATGGAATGAACTTCCGCTCCTACAGCGTCGAAAGGAAGACCTGGGTCATGAGATGGCTCAACGCCACAGGCTCTTTCTGGCTGGAGTTGGGGCCTGAAAAGCTCGGCGGCGTTCGTGTAGCCCCCAAGACCATTACTTTCAATTTCATCGACACGTTCGCCCCGGATGCCCTTACACGGGTTACCTTTTCGAACATAACAGAAAACCACTTTACCTGGAGTGGAGAAAGGTCTCTCGACCAAGGGAAGACCTGGGCTGAATCCATGGTCATTGAGGCTCATCGCACCCAATGATGCCGCCTAACAACCGCCCCCACCGGCAATGCCGAAACGCAGTTCTCAGGGTTTCTTTCCATGGTGCATTATTTTCAGTCAGTATTCATTAACGAGCATGGCGTATTAAAAATTCCGGAAACTTCCCTATGGGATACAGATCCAAAATGGCCGGAACGGCAGTATGGTTAAGGCTCATATTTTTCGTCGCTCTCCTTCGATCCCCTCTCATGTATGCCGGGGATTACACCCATGTCGATCAATACGTATTGAATCTTTCCCGGGCCGGTGAAGAGGATCTTCTTAAATTGACCCATACATTGGTAAGCCCTTTCAAAGCGGATTCGGAAAAAGTTCGCGCCGTCTATCGCTGGATTGCTGCGAATATTGAGTACGATATTCAAGCCTACCAGGAGAGAAGGCCGGTATCCTCAAAGCCGGAAGATGTTTTGAAAAAACGCCGCTCTGTGTGCGGGGGATATGCAGCTCTTTTCAAAGAAATGATTTCCCTTGCCGGGTTAGAAGCGGAAATTGTAACCGGTTATTCCAAAGGATATGGGTATGAATTCGGGAGCGTATTTGCAGAGCATAATTTACACGCCTGGAATGCGGTCAGAATTGCTGACCGGTGGCGCTTATTGGACCCTACCTGGGGAGCCGGGCATATAGATGAGAATAGCCGCTTTGTTCGTTCATTTAACGATTACTACTTTTTGACCCCGCCGGAAGAATTGATCCTCACCCATTATCCCCATGAAACTCGCTGGCAGTTGCTCGATCCTAAAAAAACCAAAAAAGAGTTCGAGGAGTTTGTCTATCTCAGGCCGGCGTTCTTTAAATACGGTATGAAAATCATCAGCCATCCCACACTCAGGATCACTGCGCAAGACTCTTTGAAAGTGATCCTGGCGGCTTCCCGAAGCGCCCGGTTCGTCAGCCGGCTTCAATATGGGGAGAACACTCTCGACGGGATGCTAACCTTCACCCAGCGAAAAGGGGATAGCGTAGAAGTTTATGCGGTATTCCCCCTGGCGGCATCCTATACCCTGCGTTTATTCGCCAACGACTCCCGGGAATCCGCAAAATACGAATGGGCGTTGGACTACCAGGTCGATGCAAAGGTCAGCCATGCAGCCACGGTGGGGTTCCCGGAAAAATATTTGTCGTTTGACGTGTATAATGCTTATCTGTATGCGCCATTCAATCGGTTTCTGAACCCCGGGAGCGCGGTTTATTTCAAAATGAGCATCCCGAAGGCGGAAGAAGCAGCGCTGATTTTTGAAGACACCTTCACTTTCTTGAAGAAAAACGGGCACTACTTCGAAGGGGAGCCGGTAATCCCGGAGGGAGAGTTTTACCTGGGCGCAAAACTGCCCGGCAGTAACTATTACCACTATTTGTTGAAATATGACGGCTGGAAGCAGGGGCAGTGAGTTGAGGAGGCGGCCGGCCTCCTTTTCATCTATGTGGGCGTCGCCGATCTGCCCCGCGCCGAAACCCAACACCGGTACCGGTAAACCGCTGTGGCCGAAAGCTCTGGTTTCCATACGCGGCGATTGTACCAAACCCGGCGCTAAAAAACAACCCTTTTCTCCCCTGCCGTCCTGCGCGCGGGAAGTATTCAGGGCCTGCCCATGGTTTGGGTGTTCAGTTCCGCTTTGTGAATTTCCTCCGCCGGCACCAGCAGGAAGTTGTTGGTATAATGATCCAGGCAAAGATATTTCTTAGTTCCGGATTTGATATAGCGGCCCCCGGAGCCGCTTTCCGTTTTCAGCCGGTATCTCCCCCCGGAATCGGGGCTGAACTCTAAGGTGAGCGTATTGCCCGGCCCCTGGAATTGCACCCGGAGCAACCTTTTTCTCCCCCCAAAACTACCTTTTTCACTCCCATTTAAAACTTTCCCGGGAATATTGGACTGAAGAACCAGCCGGCCATAGCTCTGGTTCGTCCGCAGGTTGATACCCTGCCCCGGGATGATTTCTTTGCCCCTTTTGGTATCTCCATCCTGCAGCACCAGGGGGTCTGCCAGGTAAATCGGAATCTGCTGTAACTCCGTTGATGAAATTCCATATTCGTCGATCATTTGTTGGGTGAGTATAACCTTCGGAAAGACCGTAGGTTTGATAGGGGAGGGACAAGAAGAAAGGATTATCGCCATCCCTGCCAACGCTGCCAACTTCCCTTTGTGCAAGAAAACGGTTGAAAAGATTTCCATAGCCACCTCCAGAGTTGTATTGAGCATGGTTTCGAGGGGCGAAAGACCATTCGCTCCCCCGGCGCAGCGTTCCTGCTTTCCGAATAACCCAATCCCTTAACCGCGAATCGAACTGCTCATCTATGAATCAAACGGCGCTGGCGCCGAAAACGCGCGTGAGCGCGCGCTATGCTCTGATCGTGAAACAATGGAGTGCGATGGCAAAAATTAACATTTTTTTTCATCTGTGGCAATACTTGCAAAATAAAAACCGCGCTTTCAAGCTCATCGCTGGCAGACGCATTATAAGTATTGAATTTTTTGAAGTTTTTGGGTATCTTTAGAGCGAATGAATGAGGATTGATTTTAAATTGAAATCGCCGGGAGATTTATACCGATGAGCAAGAATCCTTCTCTATCAAAAGACAATATCGGCCAGATACGGGATTTGATTTTTGGCGCGCAGATGGACGAGTATCAACAGAAGTTCGAAACCCTGGAAAAAGAGATCGACCGGGTCCGGCAGCAAATGTCCGCATCTTTTGAAGAGTTGAAAAAGTCCCTGGAAAGTCTGAAGACGCAAAATGAGAATTCGCACCAAAAACTTTCCGAGCAGATCGGCGGTTCCGAAGCAAAGCTTGAAAAACATCTCCGGGCAACCGAACGGCAACTGATAGAGATGCTGGATCAATTGGGCTCCGAAACCATTACAAAACGGCAATTAGGGGATCTTTTCGCAGAAGTGGTTGCCCGGCTGCACGACGGCCATGAAGTGGAGATACTCAAAGACCAAAGGGGAATTGTCAAAGATGAGTGATGCTAAAAGAAATCATCAGGATGTTGACCCCCTCGAACAGTTAAAATCTATCCTCCTCACCGAAGACCAATCCCGCGTTAAAGAACTGGAACAGAAAATCGAAGAGCTGCAAACCCGGCTCTCCCGCAAGGAACAGCTGATTGCCACCCTGGAGCCGGTTCTCGGCGAATTATTGGATCGCAAAATCAAGCACTCCAAAGATGAAATGGCCGCAGCCCTTTCCCCGGTGATGGGCGCGGCGATCAAGCGCCAGATTCGCGACGCCAAAGACGACGTGGTGGATGCGCTGTATCCTATTTTAGGGCAAATGGTCGCCCGCTCCGTGGCCGAGGCGATGAAAAAGTTAGTCGCCAACATCAACGCCAGCCTGAACAGAACTTTCAGCTTCGACCTGTGGAAGAAGCGGATCCAGGCCCGGGCCCTGGGGGTGGACGCCGGGGAGGTGATCCTGGCCGGCGCTGCGCCGTTCGAGCTGCAACGGCTGTTCCTCATCGCCAAAGAATCGGGGTTGTTGATGGCCTACATCAGCAACCCGCCCGACCAGCAGAGCGACAGCGACGCGCAGGTGATCGGCGGAATGCTGACGGCGATCAAATCCTTCGTGGAAAGCGCTTTCGCAGGGGGCGCCAAAGGAACCCTGGAAGAAATTCAGCACAGCGACCGCGCCATTCGCATCGATCCGGGGCTGCATACCTACCTGGCCGCGGTGTACGCCGGCATTCCCCCGGCCGGGTTCGATGAGATGCTGAAGGCGTGCCATCAGGAAATACACAAACGGTTTCACCGCCGGCTGCGCGAATACCAGGGGGATAATTCCCGGTTGCGCGGGGTGGAAAAACCGCTCCACAAACTGCTGAAACAGGTTTTAAAGGTCTGAAACGCAATGAATGATGAATAATTCGATAATACAGAAAAAGATTTGCCTGCTGGGAATGTTCGGGGTGGGAAAAACCAGCCTGGTGCGCCGGTTTGTTTATGACCGGTTCGAAGACGGCTACCTCTCCACCATCGGCGTAAAAGTATCCCAAAAACTCCTTCCTCCCATACAAACCGGCGAGGGGAAGTTCGGCCAATTCAATTTTCTGCTCTGGGACATCGAAGGGTTCGAAGAAAACTCACCGCAGCTTTCCAACTACCTGGTTGGCGCAGCCGGGGCGCTGGTGGTGGCGGACTTGCTGCGGCCGGAAACCATTGCCTCGCTGCCGGCCATTATCAACCGCTTTCGCAAGGCGGCGCCGGCGGGGCAGGTGGCGCTGGCGGGCAATAAAATTGATTTGGCAAAAACCTCCCCGGAGACGGTTGGGGAGTTGGAACGGTTCGCTGCAGAATCTCATCTGCCCTTTTTGCTGACCAGCGCCAAAACCGGGGAGAACGTGGAAAAAAGTTTCCAAGTGCTGGCCCGGCAAATCGCGCAAAGCGGGGGCAGGTAATTTGAATTGAAACACGGGCAGGGTGAGGAATGGAAGCAGGGTTTTTTGAAAAAATTTTTCAGCAGAAACGGATGGGTTTTGCTTCCCTTTCTCCCCAACTAACGGTCATTTCTCACAATCCCTATTTTTTAGAATTCCTGATTCAGCCCGGCCGGCCTGCGCAGGGGCAGCCGCTTCAAGTCCTCATCCCGGAGACGGTGGGGCTGGAGAACGTTTTGGAGCAGATCGCCGCGGGAAAGCAGGTTTTTTTTCAATTAGAGAATCTGCAACGCGAGAAACCCGGCAAGGAAACGCTGTTCTTCCACCTCTCTTTTTATCATACCGCGGAAAAAGCCGCCCCGCTGTTCTGCCTGCTCGAAGAGGTCACCGCAACCGCGCGCCTGCGCCAGCAAATCATTCAGCAGATGAATGAAATCCGGCTGCTGGAAAGCCTGATTGCCGCGCGGAGAGAGGAAATATCGCTTTCCATCCTGGGTAATTCCGAACCCATTCGCAAAATCCGGGCGACCATCGAAAAACTGGCCCGGGTTCCCGCCGCCACCATCCTGCTCCAGGGAGAAAGCGGCACCGGGAAAAGCATGGCGGCGCGGATGCTTCATCACGCCTCCTCGGGAAAAAACGCCCCCTTTGTAGAGATCAACTGCGCCGCCATACCGGAAACTTTGTTGGAATCGGAGCTATTCGGCTATGAAAAGGGCGCTTTTACCCACGCCATTGCCAGCAAGCAGGGATTGTTAGAAGAGGCGCACGGGGGCACGCTTTTCCTGGATGAGATCGGCGACATGTCCCTGAAATTGCAGGCAAAAATGCTCTCCTTTCTGGAAACCCGGCGCTTTCGCCGGTTAGGAAGCACGGCGGAAAAGGAAGTGCGGCTGCGGCTGCTCGCCTCCACCAACCGCGATTTAGATGAGCTGGTTCGCAACGGGGCGTTCCGCGAGGACCTCTATTACCGGCTGAACGTGGTTAAAATCGAGCTGCCCCCGCTGCGGGAACTGGGAAGCGATATTTTAGAGATCGCAATAAGCTATATTCAGGCGTTCAATATTGATTTCAACAAAAAAATAAGCGGGCTAACTGCGGAAGCGGAAGAAAAACTGCTCCGCTACCGCTGGCCCGGCAACGTTCGGGAGCTGCGAAACGCCATCGAGCGCGCCATGATTTTTGCCGAAGGAGAGCGGTTGGATGCGGCGGATCTCCTGGTCGGCCCCGCCGGGCCGGGGCCGGAAGCGGCGCCCGCGGCGGAGAATTTCCGACTGCCGGCCGGGGGAATGTCTTTTGAGGAAATCGAGAAGAAACTTCTCCGCGATGCCCTGAAACTGGCCGGGGGAAACCAGTCCAAAGCCGCAAAACTATTGCGCCTCAGCCGCGACGCCTTTCGCTACCGTTTGGAGAAACACGGCCTGCCGGATGGATGATCCGATCCCGGCAGAGATTTGGGGAAATGCCCCAAAAATCCGGGCGGCTGCGGGAAATCACCCAATTTTTTAGCGGGAGCATTGCCGCCGCAGAAGGGATTCTCTTGTAATAGTGCGGTTTTTTGATCCGTGGAAAAGTCCGGCATGGAAATTGAGCGCTTCAAAAGAGGCAGCAGGTAACCGATGTCGAGGGTTGAGAAGCTATGAATGACATCTCCATTAAACTCCTTGCTGCCGGCGGGTTTTTGATAATCTGCCTGGTTTGCATCCTGGGGAAAGCGGGTAAGATCGAAAACGATCTGCGCGCCCGCTGCCAGGCGGCGCTCCGCTTAGAAGGAATCACGATCGAGCGGGTTTCCGTGAGCGGGCGGGACGCCGCCCTGGCCGGGCGCGTCCCCTCCCGGGAAATTGCAGACCGGGCGGCAGAGATCGCCGGGGCGGTCTATGGGGTTCGCAAGGTAATCCGGAGACTGGAAGTGATTCCTCCCTCCGCGGTGGAATTGCAAACCACCCTGGACCAGCTGATCGCCAATTACCGGATAGAGTTTAGCGCGGATAGCGATCTCTCCCCGCCAGGCCTTCCCCTGCTGGAGTTGGTTGCGGAAGCATTACAACAAGATTCCCTGGCCCGGGTCGAGATTTCCGGGCATACCGATTCGACCGGCGCAGAAGCCTTCAACCTGGAACTCAGCCGCAGAAGAGCCGAAACGGTAAAAGCCTACCTGGTCGGGAAAGGAGTGAATCCGGGGCGTTTGACAACGGTCGGCTATGGAGAAAGCCGGCCGGTTGCAGACAACAACACCCCGGAAGGGCGGTTGAAAAATCGCCGGGTGGAATTCACGGTTATAAAGCGCGAGTCTGAATAACCGGGAGCCGGTAATTTTTGGAGGATGCCAGCGGCAACGCAGAACCTCAGGGAGATGGGAATCCCCCAGGAAGGGGCATCTGCCGCGCCGCTGGCGTTTTATAATGCTATTATCACAGCAAGAGGGAATCGGCCATGTGGTACCTGATCGCAGAAATCAGCGTTTTTTTAGGGATTGCCGCGGCATTCGGATTCCTGACCGGTTGGTACTTGCAAAGGTACTATCGCAAGCGGGAGATCTCTTACCTGGAAGGGATTTGGAAAGCCAATGTCGCCAGCCTGGAAGAGGAGTTAAGCGCCAGGCGCCCGGTTGCGCACTTATGACTTTTATAGAAACTACATTGATTTTTGCCCGGTCTTTGTTAAATTTGCTACAAAGATCAGCGCGTATATGCGCCAAAACCGAATTCTTAATTCATATTAGGCAAAGCACATTTGAATGAAAACCCGGCCTGAAAAAGAGTTCATTCTCTCTAACCTGGTGAAGCTCGGTTTGAGGGTATTGGCTGCCGCCCTGCTTCTATCGCAAACAGCATTCTCCCAACAATTGAACCCCGGCGATGGGGTAAGGGTAACCGCTTTAAAATTTCCGGCGATTACCTGGTACAGCAGGACGGGAACATCCAGTTGCCTTATATCGGGCTGGTGGCGGCGCAGAAACGGGATTTTGCCGCCATTCGCGATGAAATCGCCGAAAAATACACCGCTATTTACCGCAACCCGGAGCTGACCGTGCAGCCGCTGTTCAAGATCAACGTGCTGGGGGAGGTGCGCACGCCGGGGGTGTATTACCTCACCGGGGTGGAAAAATTGTCCGACCTGATTGCCATGGCCGGGGGGGAAACCCGGGATGCTAATTTAAAGAAGATTCTACTTATCCGGGGAGACCAAAAGATAGACATCGATGCGGAGCAATTCCTGAAGCAGGGCAGGAAATTGAACGATATCGGCCTGGAATCCGGGGACCAGGTGTACGTTTCCAGAAAACGCTGGCTGAGTTTCCGGAACGCCACGGTGCTCATTTCCCTGGCAACGCTGGCTTTGATTGCTATTCAAACTTTTTGAATTTTTCTTCAGATAACTATCAATCGGAAGGCGGAAGCAGAGGGTGAAATAGAAATATCCAAAAGGGGAATGGTGGAATCTAAGTGGAAGGAGAGGAGATGGCCAGAATTCTTATCGCCGATGATCATCCCTTATTCCGCAGGGGATTGAAGGACGCGATCACGGAGTTGTTCAAAGGTATGGAGATTGCTGAAGCTGCGAACGGCCAGGAAGTGTTGAAAATGGTTTTGAAAGCGGATTATGACGTGGTCATTTTAGACATCTCCATGCCCGGGAGGAACGGGTTGGAAATTTTGGAGGAGGTCAAACAGTTGAAACCGGCTACCCGGGTGTTGATGATGAGCTTTCATCCCGAGAGCCAGTATGCCTTGCAGGCCCTGAAACTCGGCGCGCACGGCTACCTTACCAAGGATGGGACGCCCCGGGAATTGCAACTGGCCCTGAAGAAGGTGCTTTCCGGCCATAAGCACTTTAACACCGTGGTGATGGAGCAATTGGTCTCCGAGCTGCAACGCGATCAAAGTAAAAAACCCCATGAGCTGCTAACGGTTCGGGAGCTGGAGGTGTTAAAAATGATCGCCGCCGGTAAAAAACTAACCTGCATCGCCGAGGAGCTTTCCCTGAGCGTGAGCAGCGTGAGCACCTACCGGATCCGCATTTTGAAAAAGATGGGCTTGCAGAGCAACGCCGAGCTTGTTCGCTATTCGATCGAAGAAAATATCCTGGATTAGTTTCCAGCCGGCGGATTCACCTGGCCGATATGTTACGGGTGCAGGTTCAATTGAACCTGGTTTAGTTTGCCTGCAACCTTTCGGTCTATCAAGGTTCAATCGCCCCTGCCGGGGCTTCGAGACATTGGCATTTCTGAATTCTACTGGGGCTATAATTGAATTCCCCGATACTCCATCAATCCATTCATCCACTACTCCTGTAAGCCACTCCCCTAACATTTTCTCAAACCTTATATCATTCCCGGGTGGGTAATTTCCCCCACTTGAGCCGAGCAATAGTGTTGTCATAAAACGATGACGATTTTTTCGCGAAATTGCTACTTTGTGAAGCTTTACCCTTATGAGCGATTGTATTATATTTAATCAGTTTTGGCAGCGTGCGGTGAAAGGCGGCCCCTCAGGGGCGGTATATATATCTGGCTTCTTTGAAGAAGCCAAAAGGGAGGCCATAAGGTTGATTTTTTGCGTAGCACGTGCGAAGGTTTGGTGGCTTTCTCTTTCTATCGATCTCCTGACATTAATACCGGCGTGGGAACCATTTCAGGCGTAGTAACCGGGTGAACAGACCCCCTGGTAGTGAAAAACTGCGGGGTTTAGCGCCACGGACGGCGGCAATCAGGCTGATTTTTTAGAATAATATGTGATTTTTTTCTTTATGCTGCCGGGGAATATAAGCATGGATAACGGCAAATTGCTGGATGCAGGATCCCAGGAACGGAACGGGACGCCCGAGATCCGCGTGAGCGAGATATTCCAAATTCTCCTTATGAATAAACCATAGCCACCAGGGAGGGAAAAATGGAGTTAGCAGAAGTCTTGCACCTTTTGAAATACAACGAGGGCAAGTTACACTCGTTGATTACCAAGGCTCATGGCTGGTTTGTGGAGGAAGACTTCCATCTGCTGGCCAAATGGGAGCGTTGCCGCAGTGAAAGAAACCAGCACACATCCTTTCACGTGGTTATCGACCTTTCCGAGCATTTCCGGGAGCCTGGCCTGGTTTGCAAGGATAAGTACCAGTGGTTTCTCTCTCACCTGGTAGCTGTCATTACCGACAATACCCGCGAAATCGACCTCAAGTGCCTCTCAGAAGATTACCGCGTCTTCATACTGCTGATGGATACCTCCCCGGAAGGCGCCAAAGCGGTTGTCGAAAAAATCTTCCGGAAACTCTACCGCTATTTTTCGGATCAGTGCAAGTTGGAATACCTGACTTTATTGAAAACCATCTCGTTTTCCACGGTTTCCCTTACCCAACCGGAGCACAATTTCCGTTTAGAGGGTATTCTTTTGGCAGAAGGCGTATCGCACCCTGCAGCGGCCGCCGGCGCTTCCGGCAACGACTCGCCGGCAAGCGCCGGTTCCGGGAATTCAATCCCTTTCACGCATAGCCAGAACCCCTCCCCGGTGTTAGCGGAGGAGGATAATTTTTATTTCAATTGGAAGATTTTTTCCCTATCCCAGGAACCGGAACCCCTGGGCGCGCCGGCGCCGTCGGAGGCGGATTTCCCCGACAATTTGCCCTTTGCCTACCCATTTTTGAAGCGGGTGATGGACCTAACCGCCGCGGGGAGTGGAACGCTCCTTTTCCTGCCGGTGATACTGGTTATCGCGCTTCTGATCAAACTCACCTCCCGGGGACCGGTCTTGTTCAGACAGAAACGGGTAGGTTACCGCGGAAAGTTGTTCACCTGTTACAAATTCAGAACCATGCGGGTTAACGCCGATGACCGCATTCACCGGGAGTACATCCAAAAGCTCATCGAGGGTAAAAATGAAGAGGTGAACACCGGCAATGCCAACGGCCCGGTTTATAAGCTCAAAGACGACCCGCGTATTACTGCGGTGGGGCGGTTTCTGCGCAGTACCAGCCTGGATGAGCTGCCGCAGTTTTTCAACGTGCTGAACGGAACCATGAGCATGGTAGGTCCCCGCCCGCCCATTCCTTACGAGGTAGAATTGTACGAACCCTGGCACCTGCGCCGGATTACCGAAACGCCGCCGGGGGTTACCGGGCTATGGCAGGTGTACGGGCGCAATAAAACCACCTTCGATGAAATGGTTCGGCTGGATTTGCAATATATCCGGCATCGTTCTATCTGGCTGGATGTAAAAATTATCTTTAAAACCGCCGCTGTGCTGTTTAATAGAAAATCGGGACTATAAAACAGGAAAGGAATGAGCCATGGTGAAAACCGGGGTTATCGGGTGTGGGTACTGGGGACCCAATTTGATTCGCAATTTCAGAAGTACTAAAAACTGTGAGATGGTTATTTGCTGCGATAAGGATGAAAAGAAACTCGAACGGATGAAATCATTATTCCCCGGCATCAAAACAACCACCAATTACCAGGATTTACTCGATGCAAAGCTGGATGCGGTGGCCATTGCAACGCCGGTAGGAACGCATTATCCGCTGGCAAAAGCCTGCCTGATGGCGGATAAACATGTTTTAGTGGAAAAACCGATCACCCGTTCCTCGGAAGAGTGCCAGGATCTAATTAATACGGCGGAAAGCAGGCAGCGGGTGTTAATGGTTGGCCATACCTTTGAGTACACTGCGGCAGTGAACAAAATCAAAGCGATCATTGACAGCGGAGAGATCGGGGAGATTATGTACGTCAGCAGCACCCGGGTGAACCTGGGACTCTTTCAACCGGACATCAACGTGATCTGGGACCTGGCGCCCCATGATGTTTCAATCATCACTTACGTACTCGGCAAAAACCCGATATCCGTAAACGCCCAGGGAAAAGCTCATTACACCAAGGGAATCGAAGATGTGGCCATGATGACTTTGTATTATGAGAACGGAATGATCGCATTCCTGCATAACAGTTGGCTGGATCCTCAAAAAATACGAAACATGGTGTTTGTGGGGACCAAAAAAATGCTGGTATATGATGACATAAGTGCTAACGAGAAGATTAAAATTTATGACAAAGGGGTGGAAAAACCGCGGTATTATGACACCTTCGGTGACTTCCATTATGCCTACCGTTACGGCGATATTTATATCCCCAAAATCGATGAACATGAAGCGCTTGGGGAAGAATGCCGCCACTTTCTTCATTGCATCGTGGAAAATCAAATCCCTCGCAGCAATGGATATGTCGGATTAAATGTGATCAAAGTACTGGAAGCGGCAAATCAATCGTTAACGATGCAAGGTACCAGTGTAGCAATCGATTCGAATTCATACCAAACAATGACAGGAAAAGGCCATGAAGCATCAGAACATCGCAAATGATGTAAAAATAGGGGAAAACGTCAAAATCTTCGATTTTGTGAATCTTTACGGCTGCGAGATCGGCAACAACAGCAAGATCGGCACCTTTGTAGAAATACAGAAAGGGGCGAAGATCGGGCAGAATTGCAAAATATCCAGCCACTCCTTTATCTGCGAAGGGGTTACCATAGAAGACAATGTGTTTGTCGCCCATGGGGTAATGTTCATCAACGATATCTACCCCCGCGCCACCAACCCGGAAGGCGCTTTGCAGACGGAGGCGGACTGGAAGTGCATTCCCACTTTGATAAAAAAAGGAGCCTCCCTGGGTTCCAACGCCACCATACTGGCAGGTATCAGCGTGGGAGAAAATGCCATTGTCGGCGCCGGAAGCGTGGTTACCAAAGATGTACCGCCCAATACCATTGTTGCCGGCAACCCGGCCAGGATTATCCGGAAAATCGAAAGGAGATAAAACCCTATGAAAGTGCCATTTTTAGACCTGAAAGCGCAATATGCAGCGATTGCGGATGAAATAAATGTTGCGATTCAAAACGTCATCGACAAAACGGCATTTGCCGGCGGACCGTTTGTGGAACAGTTTGAAAAGGAATTCGCGGAATTTTGCCGCACCCGCCAGGCCGTGGGCGTCAGCAGCGGAACCTCCGCCCTTTGGCTGGCTTTGCTGGCCCTGGAGATCGGCGCGGGGGATGAGGTGATTACCGCGGTAGATACCTTTATCGCCACCGCGGAAGCGATCAGTTTTACCGGGGCAAAGCCGGTGTTTGTGGATGTGGAAACGCAGACCTACAATATGAACCCGGAACGGTTGGAAGCGGCCATTACCCCGCGCACCAGGGCGATCATTCCGGTTCATCTCTTCGGCCAGATGGCGGATATGGACCCGGTGATGGAAATTGCCCGCCGCCGCGGCCTGCACGTCATCGAAGATGCCAGCCAGGCGCATGGGGCGGAGTATAAAGGGCGGCGCGCCGGATCGATTGGCGACCTGGGGTGCTTCAGCTTTTATCCCGGGAAAAACCTGGGGGCTTACGGCGAAGCCGGCGCGGTGGTAACCAACAGCGATGAATTGGCGGACAAAATTCGCAAACTCCGCGACCACGGCCAGGCAAAAAAATACTACCACGACCTGATCGGCTGGAATGGCCGCATGGACGGGATCCAGGGAGCGGTCCTGAGCGTTAAGTTAAAGCACCTCGAAGATTGGAATGAGAAACGCCGCCGGAATGCAGTGTTGTACACCCAATTGTTGAAGGGGCAGGATCACCTGGTTACCCCTACCGAGGCGCAGTATGCGAAACATGTCTATCATATTTACGCCCTGCGAACCCCGGGGCGCGACCAATTGATCAGCTACCTTGCTGAAAATGAGATTTACTGCGGCATCCACTATCCCATTCCGCTGCACCTTCAAAAAGCCTATCAATTTTTAGGATTGCAGAAGGGCGATTACCCGGTGGCGGAGCAGTGCGCGGCAGAATTTGTTTCCCTGCCGATGTTCCCGGAATTAACCGGTGGGCAGATCGAGCGGGTAGTGGAATCAATTAAAAAATTTTCATAGAAAACAAAGGTTTTGAATACCCGAGGTTTATAGCGCCACAACAGAGAGATTATTGATTTTCCCCAGTTAGGTTAGTTTCTTGATCACCTGGATTCTGACTATGTTAAGCAATTGCCTTCTGATAGCTGAATCCAGGATTCGTATTTTCAATTTTTCTGCCTTTGAAATTTGCATATCAGAGAAGCGGGTATGTAAGTGACGGGGCGGAGCTATGGACAACCTTAATTTAAATGTCTCACCAGTAAACTACGGAATTGTTTAATGAAAAAGCATAAAAACGATAACAACGGTGAACTTGTCAGGGTGGATCTAAGCAATTTAATTTCCAATGTTCGTCAACAGACTCCCATCCGTTGGAAACAATATTTTCGATATCTCTGGGAAAAAAAATATTGGGTGTTACTAATTTGCATATTGGCAAGCGGTCTGTGGTTCGTCGCATATACCATGTTTCTCAAGGAAAAATTTATATCTTACACTTCAACTGCAAAAATCCGCTTTGACAGCCCTAAGAAGATTGTTGCCATAACAGAATTTGATATCATTGATACTGAAGGCAAGGTGGCCATCCTGAACACCAATTCATTTCTGGGGCGGCTGGTAGATTCTCTCTCTTTAGCCATTGCCGTTGAGCCATCGGAAATTAATCGCTTAAAATTTCTCAAAGAAGTGGCTATTGCTGATAATGCAAAGCTTGGCTTATATAAGATAAACCGGTCAGACAGTGAATATTCCATTCTTTATACAAACCGGGAAAACGGCGTTGAAGACAGCTTAGTGCAGAGGGGGTATTTGGTGCCGGATTCAATGTTGAGTGTATCGGCCAATGGATTACAGTTGTTGCTCGATATGGCATATACCGGTAATTCAAAAGATATTATCCTTGATTATATGCCGAGAAGAACTGCAATAGAAAATATTCGCGACGATATGGGATACTCATTAAACCGGAGCCAGACCATCCTGACGATAGACTACTCTAATAATGATCATGAGCTTTCAGCGAAAATCGTTAACACCATCGCCCATTTATACATTAAACAGCTTCATGAATATAAGCGATTTCAAACTGCCGAGGTGCAGCAATCCCTGAAAGAACAACTGCAAGCGGCCCAGAAAGAGCTGGAACTTTCCGAACAGAAACTGAGGGAGTTCAGAAAAGATAAAATAAGGCTTGCCCTGGGTGTAGAAGGCCAGGAAGCGGTTACAGAATTGACGAAAAACGAGGTGGCGGTCCAGGAATTAAATCTCAAAATTGAAAAATTGAATTCTTTGCTGGAGAAAACGCTGGCCGGCGAAGATAAAGAAAAAAACTATGTGTACCAGGAGATCCTGGATGTTCTCACCGCCCAGGAATTACCGGGCATTGGCGATATAAAGGAAAAATATTCTCTGCTAATTTATGAAAGAGAAAAATTTCTCCAGGCGCTCAAGCTGAACAATTATGTGGGTGAACATCCGCAATTGATCGAATTGGATAATCAAATAAATGAGCTAAGGGGTCAGATCGATAAACGGGTAAGCGAATACCTTGTGCAATTAAAGAGCGAACGCTTGGAGAAGCAGGAGGAGATAGACGGCGTAGAAAAAATTTTAGAACGGCTGCCCGGCAATGAATTGGAGCTGGCCAAACTGGAACGCGACCGGGAAATAAAAGCAACCATCGCAGGAAACATCATGATTCGTTATAATGAAGCAAAAATATCCGATGCGGCGGTGATCCCCGATGCCTACATTATTGATATCATCGAAGCTTCTCCGGCTGCCCAGTCAAAAGCCCAGCAGATCAAAATGGCGGGCATTGGGGTATTGTTTGGGGTGGTGGTTGGTATAGGTTCTATTCTGGCGTTAGCCCTTTTGGATAAAACTGCCCGAGATAAAGAACAAATCCAGGACAAACTGGAACTGCCGGTTCTGACATTGATTCCGTTCCTGGAAAGTGTAGAGAAATTTAATAATTATTTAAACGGCAATATCGCCCAAAAACCAGCCGACGATTTTCTCAGTTCCGTGGGGGCGGAGTCTTTCCGGCGGCTCCGTTCCAAATTACTATTGAATGAATCGCAAAAAGTAAGCACGCTTTTGGTTGCCAGTCTGAATCCACAGGAAGGAAAATCCTTTGTTTCAAGAAACTTAGCGCATACCTTTGCGCAACAAAAAGTTTCTACCTTATTAATTGACGGAGATCTGAGAAAAGGGAAATTGCACACTTCTTTAAATATTGAAGAACATTCGAATTTAGCCGATTTTTTAAAAAGTAATCAACCGATTAATTCAAACAGCGTCTCTCAACTGATCCATATCTGCCATTTGCCGGATCTTTTTCTTATCCCCAGCGGTTCACCAAAAACTTATGCCTCGGAGATACTGGCGCATGATGACCGGCTGAAGCTTTTGCTCGATTTTCTACGGGATAAATTCGAGTTCATTATTATCGATACCCCTCCTTTCGGCATTACCCCGGATCTATTTGTTTACAGCAAGTTTGTTCAGCATATCCTGTTAGTGGCGCGCTACGGCCAGACCAACCTGAATCAATTGAAAGAGAATTTGGATGAATTTGAAAATGCTGCACTGCAGTTCTTAGGGATCATTATCAATGCCTCGAAGGAGGCGCCCCGAAAAAAGTCGTATTATTACTCTTATTATTATTCGGGGAGGGAGCATAAGTGACAGGGGCAGTTGGCAGTGGCAGTAGCAGGGGGTAGGGGGCAGGGAAAAGGAAAAAGGAAAAAGAGAAAATGGTTGCACAAAGAAGGTTGCTCATTTGGTTCTATATATTTTTTATGTTTTATTTTCAATATGAGATTTTCGCACAGGAAAGGATAAGGATACCCGCTACTCCTGAGCTTCAAGAGCAGAAACTGCAAATTCTGGTTTATGTTTTTGGGACAACCGTTGAACAGGGATGGTTCAGAGTTCCGGACAATACTAACCTTGCCCAGTTGATTCCGTTAGTGGGGGAGACGGAATATTCCAAACTAAGTGATGTCATTATAACCCGTTATGAATTCCCGGATTCAGCCGGCACCGCGAATGCGTCATCCGATAAATCTGCCTACAACATGAAAAAATACCTGAAGAATGAAGCAAAAACTCCGCCTCCCCTGCTGAAGCCCGGTGATATAATTTATATTCGTAAAAACAAATGGTGGACCTGGACTAAAATCTCAGCGATCTTGCGGGATATTGCTTTTGTTGTTACCAGCTACTTTATCATCCGGGAATATATTGAAGAATAATTTTAGCAGGGAACAGGGAGAGCAAGGATTAAGGATAAAAGATGAAGTAAGGAAAAAGGAAAAAGGAAGAAGGTAAAAGATATCGGATGCCGGATGCAGAATTGGGATATTCGATATTCAATATTCAATGCCCGTGGTGGAAATGGCTTCGTTTTGCAGAATTAGGGGGCTTGTAGGATTGAATTGTGAAAAAAATCGTTTATAAAAATTTAACGATATGGGAATTGTTTATGAATGATTTAGATAACTTTTGTAGTGGGTAATTGGTACTGACAAAGGAGGGAATGCTGAATGGATTGTTGATATTCCCCGGTCTGGTGAATTGGTTCGACTAAATCCTTTAAGCTTTGAGGAATTGAATGACTTGCTCCATCTGCCAAACAAATTATCGTCATTTTTCAATTTTGGGAGGATCGAAAAATGACAAAAAGGCCAGGTGTTGTAATTACCGGGGGGGATTTTCAGGGACTCGGAGCAGTAAGAACTTTTGCGAAAAAAAATATACCGGTTATTGTTTTAGATAATGATCATTGTGTAAGTCAGTATACCCGGTATAAGAAGAAATTTTTCCGATCGCCATCACCGGCGAATCACGAAATTTATTTTAATTATCTAATTGATTTAGCTAAGCGTGAGAAGATTTCCGGATGGATAATTTTCCCGAACAGTGATGAAACGGTTTATATCTTGTCAAAATACAAAGAGCCACTGGAAGAGTATTATCGGGTGACCACTCCTTCCTGGGAGGTGATTGAAAAAATCTATGTTAAGGAGAATACTTATAAAATTGCCGAAGAACATCAAATTCCTATTCCCCAAACTTATTTTAATAAAAGTTTAACTGAGTTACTTGATTCCGATCTTCCATTCCCTTTAGTGATCAAACCCTCAATCAGAGATAATTTTTATCGAAATGTCAAGACAAAAGCGTATAGAGTCAACAACAAGGAAGAACTCATAAAAATTTATAACTACGTATCATCCGTTATAGATTCAAGAGAAATTTTAGTTCAAGAGTTTGTTCCCGGGGGGCCCAGTTATCTCTTTTCTTATTGTCCTTTTTTTAAAGACGGTTCGGCAATTACCGGCATTATGGGAAGAAGGAAACGCCAACACCCCATGGATTTTGGCCATGCCTCTACTTTTGTAGAGCTTGTAAATATACCTGAAATGAAAGAGACCGCGGAAAAATTTTTAAAAATAATTGGGTATTATGGTATCGGGGAAGTGGAATTCATGGAAGATCCTCGAAATAATACTTACAAATTGTTGGAAGTGAACCCGAGAATATGGGGATGGCATACCCTGGCAATTGCTTCCGGGGTTGACCTCCCATATCTTCTTTATCTGGATATGTTGGGAGAAAAAATTGATGTTCCAATCCCTCTTGAAAGAATGAAGTGGGTGCGGTTGACAACTGATATTCCAACGGTATTTAAAGAAATTATGAAGGGAAATATGAGTGTCAGAGATTATGTTACTTCTATGAAAGGTAAAAAGGAATTTGCTCTTTTTTCCTTCCAGGATCCACTCCCCTTTTTTGCGGAAATACTCATGATTCCTTATTTATGGCTTAAGCGAGGGTTTTGAAATCTTGGGAATATTTTTATTTATCGGTTTGGCATTAGCATTTTTGGTTCTGGTTCCCCTAATTATTAAATGGGAACTCAATAAAAGAATCAGTCTAATCGCCTGTATTTTTGTGGGGATTAGCAGTGGTGTTATTACCTTCGGGGTCTCGAAATTTTATCCGCTTGGATTTTTAGTGCTGGTGATATTGGAATTCTTGTTGATCATGATAATCGCAGCACTATTAATTCTCTGGCGATTTTATCGAGATCCGGAACGAAAGCCTCCGGAAGAAGAAAACTCCATTATCTCTCCTGCAGACGGAACCGTCATCTATATCAAGAGAATCGAGAATGGAGAAGTCCCCTTTTCAGAAAAAAATGGCCGAAAATTCCCTTTAACCGAATTTGTCGAATCCGATTTGTTCTCACGCGGAGGGTATATTATTGGCATTAGTATGACATTTTTAGATGTTCATGTAAACCGAGCGCCGATTGCCGGAAGAGTAGCGCTTATAAAACATATCAAAGGACAATTCTTTTCATTGAAAAAAAAGGATGCTATTCTTAAAAACGAGCGAGTTCTGACGGTTCTTGACAATGATCGTTTTAAAATCGGTATCGTCCAGATAGCCTCCCGTTTGGTTCGGAGAATTGTGCCTTATATCCAGGAAGCTAATATGGTGCTAAAGGGAGAGAGAATCGGAATGATCAAGTTTGGTTCGCAAGTTGACCTGATTGTCCCGGATTTACCTTCTCTCAAAATTGAGGTTAAACCACAGGACTACGTCAAAGCGGGCATAACCAGAATTGCAGTTATAATGAACGGAAAAAGTGAATGAATTCTCTGATCAACAGGTTATATTACCTGGTTAAACCCCTTTTACCCAGATGCGTCCAAATTTCGCTGCGCCGTATAGTTATCCGAAAAAAACGAGTGAAGTATTCAGATGTCTGGCCGATTTCCGAAGCATCAAAATCTCCTCCTGCCGGATGGAACGGGTGGCCGGAGGGGAAAAAATTTGCCCTGGTACTTACCCATGATGTCGAAACTGCAAAAGGGCACGAGAAAACCGAAAAATTAATGCGCCTGGAAATGGAACTGGGATTCCGGTCCTCTTTTAACTTTGTGCCGGAACGCTATCCGGTATCGCCGGTATTGCGCAGCCGGTTGATTCAAAACGGATTTGAAGTAGGGGTTCATGGTCTGAAACATGATGGGAAATTATACCGGTCGGAAAAGATATTCCGGGAGCGGGCTCGCAAGATCAACCAATACCTCAAGGACTGGCAAGCGGTGGGATTTCGTTCTCCTTCTATGCAGCATAACCTGGAATGGATTGGTCAACTAAATATCGAATATGATGCTTCCACCTTCGATACCGATCCCTTTGAACCACAATCCGATGGGGTAGGAACGATTTTCCCCTTTTGGGTCGACGGTACTGATGATCGAAAAGGGTATGTAGAACTGCCTTATACTTTAGTGCAAGATTTTACGTTGTTCATCCTAATGCAACAAAAAGACATTGAAATCTGGCAAGACAAACTGGACTGGATTGCTGAGAATGGCGGGATGGCGTTATTAAACGGTCACCCGGATTACATGAATTTTGATGGCAGCAAACCGGGATTAGAAGAATATCCGGCAGAGTATTATAGAGAATTTTTAAGATATGTTAAGGAGTGCTATGCCGGGCAGTATTGGTCCGCACTTCCCAGGGAAGCGGCACAGTTTTTTATGAATGAAGTACAAAAAGTAATTTATAAACCTACGGTAAAATCATGAACCCTTTTGCAGCATCCTATGCTTCAAAATTAAAAGTCGGTGACATCGTTGAAGTGCTTCCTTACCGGCAAATCCTGGAAACCCTGGATGAAAACGGGCAATTGGAAAATATGCCCTTTATGCCGGAAATGCTTCAGTACTGCGGTCAGCAGTTTCGAGTTTATAAACGCGTGAATTACGTATGTATAGATGGAAATGGAATGAGGGGGCTGAGTCGTACCGTTAACTTAGAAAATATTTATTGTGATGGGTTCAATCATGACAATTGCCAGAGATCTTGTACCCTCTTTTGGAAAGATGCCTGGTTAAAAAAGTGTTCAGACGGTATGGGGGTAAATGATATTCAGAAAACATCCATAAAAGATACGGATGGTTTGAAAACGCATGTGGATAATGGAAAGCAATATATTTGCCAATCAACAAGACTAATGGAAGCATCTATAGAAGTAAAGGGATTATCAAAAATTAGTCATTTATTAAGAGAATCATTATCAGGTAACCGGAAATTCAGCAAATTTTTAGCAGATTTATTTTCCTATATTCACTTCAAATTAGGAAAAAATTCACCCAAATCACACTGTCAATTTTTAATCGGTGAGGGTTCAGGAACATCCCGGGAATCATTAAATCTGCAGCCGGGGGATTGGGTTGAAGTTAAAAGTAAAGAAGAGATCAAGAGAACATTAGATAAATATGGAAAAAATCGGAGGTTGGTATTTACTTCCGAAATGCATCATTTTTGCGGAAAGAGGTTCAGGGTTCGGCAAAGGTTAGATAAAATGATTTCCGAAAAAAATGGCCAAATGATACAATTGAAAGATACGGTTCTATTGGAAGACGTTGTTTGCTATGGGATATGCAAATTGGGCTGCTCCCGATATCTTCATCATTGGTGGAGAGAAATTTGGCTCAGAAAAGTATGATTTACTTTTAAACCTAAATTGGATGGCTTTTTTAAAAGATGAAAAGAAAAAGAATTTTTTTTAGGAATAATGGATTATCTCCGGTTGAAATCATAAGGCATCGGCTGCTCCCGGAAGATTTACATTTAAAATGGCCGCAATTTGAAAATAGAAAAGTAATATATACTCACCTGGGGAGGATTGGTAATGTGCTTCTCTGTAAATTATGGAATATTCAGGCAGGCGACGAAATATTAGTTCCCTCTTATAATTGCGGATCAGAGGTGGATCCTTTTATATGGTTTGGCATGAAGGTAGTAATGTACAGAATTGACGATAGACTCAAAATAGACGTTGAAGATTTATATCAGCGGATAACGAACAAGACACGTATTATCTATGTTACTCATTACTTTGGCTGGCCTCACCCATTGGAAGATATCAAAAAAATCTGCAGTAATAAAAATATCTACCTTGTCGAAGATTGTGCCTTATCTCTTTTCAGCAACGGCCCGGACGGACCGATTGGTTTGGTGGGAGATGGCGCTATTCATAGCTTCAAAAAAACACTGCCAGTAGCAGATGGCGGAGCCTTGACACTGCTATCAAATTATGATTTAAATTCACAGCCTGGTACTCAACCAGCTTTCGGGGTGATTGCTAAAGAAACAATACCGATTATACTCCGGTGGTTCATTTCTTCTTCGCAAAGTATTCCGATTGTTTCTGATTCATTATTTTATGTAGGAAATAATCTATCAAAGTTTGAATCAGATTTACCTTTTTTAGAAAATTTAGATATGCCAAAAGATTATTATTTTTCAGAACATGTTATGGCCTGGACAATTTCAAGAATTTCTGCGGGTATTTTAAAGTCAAGTGATCCTCACAAAATTTTCAATTGTAAGAGAAAGAATTTCAAGCGATTACGCGATGGTATTATTGAAATCAATAATATTAAGCTCTTGCTTGAAAATTTACCTGAAGGTGTTTGTCCTTTACTCTTCCCTTTAAAAGTTTCTGATGTGTTCAAATGGATTCGTGAATTAAATACGATGGGCATAAAAGCGACTCGATGGTGGGAGGGATTCAACCAGAAATTAAACTGGGATGATTTCCCTGAAGCAAAAAATTTAAAGCAAAAATTACTGGTATTGCCGGTACACCAGGATTTGAGTGATGAGGATATTGATTATATGGTTACCTCTATAAAAAGAGTGGCCAAATCAATATAAAATTCATATTATAATATCATGTGAAAAATAGCATTTACAGGTGCGGTAAATGGAAACCGGAAAAATTGTTTTTATTGATCCTGAAAAAGATGAGCGGTGGGATCAATTTGTCGAAAATCATGAAATGGGTTTGATTTACCATCTCTCAGGATGGAAAAAAGTCATTGAAAAAACATTCCCTCATATCAGAGGAATTTTCCTCGCAGTTGTGGAAAATAATGAAATTAAAGCCGCGCTTCCGATCTATGAAGTGAAAAGCTGGCTAACCGGTCATCGGTTCGTCAGCGTTCCTTTTGCCCAGTTTTGCGATCCATTAGTTTCTTCGGCAATTGATTTAAAATTAATTCTTCAAAAGATACAAGATGAGCATAAAGCTGAATCTCTTGAAATTAAAACCATGAATTCAAGTGTCTTTTTTAATCAGTTAAAGCTGGAACTAATACATCACTATAAATATCACTATATTTTACTTGACAAACCACCGGATTTACTTAAAAAACAGTTTCACCGAACATGTGTCAGGCAACGAATTTCCAGAGCTCAGGAAAGCAATATTCAGGTAACGCAATGTGCAAGCAAAACCGAACTTCAGAAATTTATTCTTTTACATTCACATACTCGAAAGAGGTTGGGACTTCCTCTACAACCGATCGATTTTTTTTATAACTTGTGGGATATTCTTCATTCAAAAAATATGCTTGAAATTGTTTTTGCCAGCAAAGATGAGATTGTTATTGCTGCTTTACTATTGTTAAAATTTAAAAACCGAGTAACTGTCGATATTTCGGCGTATGACGAAAAGTATCTGAATCTTAGTCCTACTCATCTGTTATTCTGGGAGACTATCAAATCCTCATTCGAACAAGGATATCAGATCTATGACTTCGGACGAACATCGCTGAATTCGGAGGCATTGATTAAATTTAAGAATCACTGGGGAACAGTGATGATGGACTTACCAAGCTATATTCAACCAGATTTAAGCAACCGAAACAAGATGATTAAAGAAAATTCAATAAAATATAAAATTGTAAAAAACCTTTGTCGCATCAGCCCACAGCCGATTTATGAGATGATCGGGAAAATGGTTTATCGGCATGTTGGGTAAAGAGCCTTGATCAATAACATATTGACAAATATGCGATCGTTATCCAAGTCGAAAATCAGATATGTTATCGCAATTAGTATCGTCTTGATAATAACAGGTATTCTTTATCTGGCAAGGGACCGGACGAATCAACAGATCATTTTAACAAGGGCTGATAACCATATTATCGACCTGATTGCACAGGTAAAGGAAAGTTATCTTAAAGAGAATATCCTCAAATTACAATCCTATGAAACCAGATACCGTTGGGAGAAGCAGTGGGAGGCAGCGAGGTGGATTGCACAAAAAATGGAGGATTTAGACTATGATGCGGCGATACAAGTCTATGATTTTAAGGATAAAGAGTGGCCGAATGTTATAGCAAAAAAAAAGGGCATGAGGGATAGCACAAAGATCATTGTTCTGCTGGCGCATTTTGATACCATCTCGGATGATCCGGAGAACCATGCTCCCGGCGCGGATGATAACGGGAGCGGTATTGCCATATTGCTGGAGAGTGCCAGGGTATTGAAGGATATTGATTTTAATTACACGCTCACCTTTTGCTTTTTCAGTAATGAGGAGACCGGAAGAGCAGGAAGTAATTATTATGCCGCAAAGGCTAAAGAATCAGGGTTAAATATCCTGGCAGCGATCAATTTTGATATTTTAGGGTATAACAAACCCTCCGGTCTTTTTTCTTTCGGGGCAGTCGGAGCCCAGGGATCAATCAGAAATAAGATGAAGGCGATTTACCGCATTCAAATGAATAATTTTGGGGGTCTGCGGCATGGTAAGGATGTGGTTGAAATCGCCGGTAAACCGGCCAATGGGAAATTGGTCAAAGCGGTTTCGAATTTATTCAGGCAATATTCAGGATTGAAGGTTGTGGAGAGCATCCGGGATGACTGCGGCTGAGGGGACGAAGGATCTTTCTGGAAGAAAGGATATAATGCAATTTATATTATTTCATTCTATAAAAACCCCTATAATCATTCCCGGGATGATTCGATGAACCATATTGATTTTGAATTTTTGGTAAAAAGCGCCAGGGCGGCAGTGGCAACTATTGCATATTTAGCCAATGATACCGGGGAACTGGAATAAAGCAAAATTATTAAAAAATATGCCTCTGTCATCAAAAAATATTATCTGGATCGATTTAGAAAATTCGCCGCATGTGCCATTTTTTAAACCTATCATTTCCGAACTTGAGCGTCGTGGATTCACAGTTATGGTAACATGCCGGGATGCCTATCAGACCAGAGACCTGGCGGATTTTCATCATTTGTCTCATACATGTATCGGAAAGCATTACGGCAAAACAAAAATATTGAAAATTCTTGGCGTGCTCTCAAGAGCAATTCGTATGGCACTCTACATGCGGAAGTATAAACCAGGTTTAGCCATCTGTCATGGATCAAGATCGCACTTAATAGCCTCTAAATTATTAAATATCAAATCTGTCTTGCTAACTGATTATGAATATACGAATGCGATTCCATTTATAAATTTTACCTATACAATTATTCCCATAATTCTGGCAGAATCGAAAATAGTCAATCGTAAAATTCCTACTTTTTTTTATCATGGGATAAAAGAAGATGTATATGTCCCTTTTTTCAAGCCGGGGGAGAATTTGTGTGAGCAGTTCGGAATAGCAGATCAAAAAATTGTTATCACCATTCGTCCTCCGGCAACCGAGGCCCATTATCATGTCGCTGCAAGCGATGATTTATTTATTGAAACAATCGACTTTTTAAAATCAAATGATAATCTGGTACTTATTCTACTTCCCCGTTCCCATAAACAGCGGCTTTTTATCGAATCCAGGTGGGGTGAGGCTATTCAGCAAGGCCGTATGATAATACCTCCCAAAGTTATTGATGGATTAGAATTAATCTGGGCTTCGGACCTGGTGATCAGCGGCGGCGGCACCATGAACCGGGAAGCGGCAGCCCTCAATGTTCCGGTTTACAGTATTTTCCGCGGGAAGATTGGTGCGGTCGATAAATACCTCCATCAACAGGGGCGCTTATTTTTTATCAATGACCAGAGCGATTTAGAACAAATAAAGTTAGTAAAACGGGATAAAAGGGTAAATCTCCACAAAGATAATAATGTACTGAATGAGGTCGTCACCCATATCCTGAATTGTGTATAATTTGATTATCCAATTTCAGGCTTTAAAAGTTGAGAGGAAAATTCAGCATATTGAAACTTTTCGTCGCTATTTGACATCCCCCCTGCCCCCCTTCAAAGGGGGGAATCGCCTGTGTCCGCGACATAGATTCCCTCTTTGTAGGGAGACAAAGGGGGATGTAAAAAGCTGAATAGCCCTCAGTCCCGGAATTCACATCTTAAAGTCTTAAAGTCACTACTGTCCGGTTGTTTTTTAAAAGTGTCTTTATAAATTTATAATAAACAATTGTTAGAGTGTATCATTTTAATTTTTCTACTTGAAATTCATCCCCAAGATTGCGCTATTTTCCTTTACACAAAAAGGAGAATAGCTATGTATGAGGGTAAACTTGTTTTCTCGCAATTGATGTCTGATATTCCCCGATATGAATTCAACAAATGTGTTGACAAATATCGTGGCAATCATAAAGTTCGCAGTTTTTCTTGTTGGGATCAATTCCTTTGTTTAGCTTTTGCTCAACTGACTTATCGTGAGAGCCTTCGTGATATTGTCACCTGTTTGAATGCGATGCAAAGTAAGCTCTATCATATGGGATTTCGCGCCGCAATATCCCGAAGCACTCTGGCGGATGCTAACGAGAAACGAGATTGGCGTATCTATGCCGAGTTTGCGCAAATACTGATTGCTATCGCCAGAGACCTTTATCGTGATGATCCCTTCATCCTCGATTTGGATGAGACGGTTTATGCCCTTGATTCCTCCACTATCGATTTATGTTTATCCCTCTTTCCCTGGGCATCCTTCCGCAAGAAGAAAGCGGCGGTTAAGATGCACACACTGTTGGATCTGCAGGGGAATATCCCTGTTTTTATTAAAATTACCGATGGAAAAGTCCATGATGTAAACATCTTGGATGACCTCATACCAGAGCCGGGAGCATTTTATGGGATGGATCGTGCTTACCTGGATTTCCTCCGATTGTATCGTTTCCATCAGCATGGGGCTTTTTTTATATCTCGAACAAAATCCAATTTCAAATACCAGCGATTATATTCAGCGCCTATTGATAAAACAAGCGGGCTCAGGTGTGATCAAACCATCCGGTTAACCACTTATTATCCAGCAAAAGCCTATCCGGATAAACTTCGCCGAATCAAGTTTTTTGATGTTACAAAAAATAAACATCTGACTTTTTTATCAAACAACTTTATTTTACCAGCACTAACTATTACTCAACTATTCAAAAGCCGTTGGCAAATCGAATTATTCTTCAAGTGGATCAAGCAGCATCTTAGAATCAAAACCTTTTATGGAACCTCCGAAAACGCCGTGAAGACACAAATTTGGAGTGCTATTTGTGTGTATCTCATTGTCGCCATCGTCAAAAAACGGCTAAACCTGGATATGACCCTTTACACTTTTCTACAGATTTTAAGTGTAAGCGTATTCGAGAAAGTTCATATTTTACAACTACTTACAGAAACTGATTACAAAAAAACGAAACCCTATATTGATAACCAATTGAATTTATTTGACTTATAACCGGACAATAGTGTCTTAAAGTCAATGGTTCGGACATTTTTTAGCAAAAACATTAAAATTTGAATTCTTCTAATATATTGATTTTACATGGATTACAATTTTACAAAATTTGCGCGAAATAATTTTTGCAAAGTTAGGGGTAAAAGCTGACTTGCAAAATATTATTTCAGCAAAACGGCTGTTTTTTTAATTCATTTTTCTTCAAGAGCTTACGAAAAAAACCAAAACTGAAAACGGTTCAAAAAATGTCCGAACTATTGAAAGTAGAAGTAAACCTGAATATAGATCCAGGGATCCTGAGGGAGGATAATGGTAATGATGTTATATCCGGAACTGCAAAAGTCACTCGATAAAGCGATAACTCAATTACTGGAGTATTGTAAAAGGAATGATTGGGCGGGATGGGATCCGTTCGACGGATTGAGCAGCCGGGTCTTTTCGGCATTTCCGTTTACCCATCATCGTATCCCCCGCCTGATTTTCATTCAAAGTTTCAAGCGTCTGCCGGTCAATTTACGCCCGGTTTTTCTTGTGCCCAGGGAACAGAATCCCAAGGGTTTAGCCCTGTTCTGTTCCGCGCTCATTCATCTGGTAAATTCGCAACGGTTAGAGGATAATACCCTGGTTATCAGCTTACTTGACCGGCTGGTGCAGTTGCGGAGCCCGGGAAAACCGTATTATTGCTGGGGGTACAATTTTGATTGGCAAAACCGGAGATTTTTTTTGCCCAAATATGAACCCAATATTATTGCCACTACCTTTGCCGGAAATGCTTTGCTGGATGCTTTTGAAAGATATAGTGAGCAAAAGTACCTGGAAACAGCAGAGAGCGCCGCTCAGTTCTTGCTGCGGGGATTACATATCACCAAACATGATGGGAATATTTGTTTCAGTTACACCCCGCTTGACTATGGTCAAATACATAACGCCAATCTTTTAGGGGCAGCTTATCTGGCCAGGCTTTATGAAAAAACCGGTGAAAAGAAGTTTTTAGACTTCAGCATTAAAGCCATGCGCTTTTCTATTCAACAACAAAATGCCGACGGATCCTGGTATTACGGGGAAGACAAAACGCAAAAATGGATCGACAATTTTCATACCGGCTACAACCTGATCGCCATCCATAATTTTAGGCGCTTCAGCGGAAGCAACGAATTCGAGAGTCATTTGAAGAGGGGATATGAGTATTATCTCAATCATCTCTTTACCGAGGATGGTTTACCCAAATATTTTCATAATCGTCTTTATCCGATCGACATTCACAGCCTGGCGCAGAGTATGATCACCCTGGTGGAGTTGAAACATCTGGATCCTCGTTCAGAGGATCTGGTCAGGCAAATATTTACCTGGTCAATACAATATATGCAGAACGGGGGGGGGTATTTTTATTATCAAAAAAGGCGTTTTTATACCAACCGGATTCCCTATATGCGCTGGTCGCAGGCCTGGATGTTGTATGCCCTTTCGGTGTTGGCCGGAAAATCAGGTGCTAATATAGCGCCTAAATCGACAACAAATTGTCGATATGGAGTATTGGATTAATGGATTGTTGGATTTATGGTTCCCATTCATCCATTACTCCAACGATCCATTGATCCATTTTTTCCGGCGGAGTCTGGAAAAAATCTTAGAAACTTCTAGACACTAAAATAGATGGATCATGATTGAGTGTATTTTTACCATCGATTACGAGATCTACGGGAATGGCCAGGGGTCATTGAGAGAAGTGGTATATGAACCGGCCGAAAAACTGAAAGAAATTTTTTTAAGATGGAATGCGCGATTGGTAATTTTTGTGGAGGTTGCGGAACTGGAGATGATTGAAGCTAAAGAAGCGGATCCTGCCATCGAGCTGGTAAAAGAACAGATACGCGAATTTCACCGGAGCGGTTTTGAACTGGGACTTCACCTGCACCCGCAATGGTACGGGGCCAAATATGAGAATAGAAAATGGATTCTGGATTACTCGGAATACAACCTGTGCAATTTAAAACAGGAACGGATGATCGAGTATCTGGACCGGTCAATAGCTTATTTTCGCAAGACTTTAGATTTACCGGAATTTTCACCCTTTTCTTTCCGCGCCGGTAACTGGTTATTACAGCCGACGCAATCTATTACCGGAGCGTTAGCGGAGCGGCAGATCAAAGTAGATTCATCGGTTTTTAAAGGGGGGCTGCAAAGTAAAAATAACCTGGATTACCGGGCAGCGCTGAATAATGGGTTCTATTGGCATTTTCAGCAAGATGTGAATGTTCCTGATCCCCGGGGCAGCCTGCTGGAGATACCCACCTATACACAAATGGTATTCCCCTGGAAAATGTACACCAAAAAACGGGTGGAATTGGATAGAAAAGCGCCCGGAATCACCAATGAAGGAGTAAAATCCAGGGTTCAAACCTGGACAGAACGATTTAAAGACCGATTCCGTTTTCGCTATCCGTTGAAATTTGATTTCTGCCGTATGACCCTTGATGAACTCATCGCGATGATCAACGGGATTATCAAATTGGATCGGCGGGAACCGTCAACATTCAAACCGATCGTTGCTATCGGCCATACCAAAGACCTGGCGGATATTGAAACAATAGATACTTTTTTGTCCTACCTGAATCAAAAGCACATTCCAATATCAACATTCAAACAGGTTTATCCTAAGATTGTAATTGATGATTCTTTAGCCTATGTCCCTTAAAGTATTACCTATCAAAATCGACTGGAATCCCGATCTTTCGATTTATGCCTCTGAATCTTTTCTTAAATCGGTTAGCGATGAATACGGGTGGCTGGGAGGAATTGACGGGCAGGGGAACATCCGTTGTATATTACCCTACACGATAATCAAGAAGGCCTTTTTTCGCCTGGTACGCTTTCGAGTTGAAACCATTCCCATGAGGGCAGATCTTGAGATCCAGGAGGAAAAAAATTTTCTGAACAGCGCAATTGAATTTTTCCGCGGTATTGGCGCCGATATGATCATTCCGGCCACTACCAATACCATTTTCCGCACCTATCCCGACGGAGCTGATGCTGCACCGTACGGTACCTATATCATTGATTTACAGCAACCGGAAAAAACTATCTGGGGTAATATCAGCAGCAGTCACCGCCGCAAGATCAGACATGCCCGGAAGAACGGCGTGGAAATTAAAAACGGCCTGGAATATCTGGAAATTGTCCATCAACTGGTGCGGGATACTTTCAAGAGATCATCGATCCCATTTATGGGATTAAACGAGTTTTCCCGTATGATTACAGGTTTGAGCGAGAATGTGAAAATCTTTATTGCTGAACATGGCAGGAGTGTACAGGGATGTCTGGTAGTTCCTTTCAGCAACCATAGCGCCTATTACGTATATGGCGGTAGCATACTCCAACCGGAAGTTGGTGCTACTAATCTTCTACATTGGGAAGCTATTCGTTATTTTAAAGAACGGAATGTTAAGCGTTATGATTTTGTAGGGGTGCGTATTAATCCCAAAAAAGGATCAAAGCAAGAAGGGTTGATGTTATATAAGCAGCGTTTTGGTGGAGAATTGGTACAAGGCTATATATGGAAATATTCTATTAATCCTATAAAATACCCTGTTTATTCCATGGCTGTTCGTCTTTTAAGAGGTGGAGATATTGTCGATAGAGAGCGATTTAAACTTGGAAGGTTTTGTTAAATTTAACAATAGATGAATTGCTATTAAAAACACCAATACATTTTCTGAATAAGTACACTGTAAATTAAGTTTTTTAACATCATCATATCTCCTGCCTGAATGCTCCGGCAGGCAGGCGCATAGTGTGGCAGCTGGGCATCCTGAACACCCGCCTGACCATCGGGCAGGAAGTCGAAGGATGAATAACAGCAAAAAACTTTTTTTACAGTGTAATAAGTTTGAATTGAAAAATGATATAACAGATATTTGTAAAACGAAACATTTGCTACTTTAATTCGCACAACGGATCAAATTTATGTTGATCATAAATGCTGATGATTTTGGGAAAAATAAACTTACTACAAATCGAATAATTTCCTGTTGGAAACAAGATAGTGTAACATCGACAAGTGCGATGGTTTTCATGGAAGACTCTTACAGGGCAGCAGATTTAGCGAAAGAAAATAATATTGATGTGGGATTACATCTTAATTACACCGAAAAGTTTTCCTCACAAATTAATAACCATTTATTATCAGAATATCATAATAAAATAATAAGATTTTTAAACCAAAATAAATATAATTTTATAATTTACAACCCTACACTACGAAATGCATTTGAGTATGTATATCACATGCAAGTTGAAGAGTTTGAACGCATTTATGGTAACTCTGCGTCTCATATTAATGGACATCATCATATGCATCTTTGTACAAATATGCTTATTGAAAAAATTATTCCCAAAGGTCAGAAAGTAAGAAGAAACTTTACCTATGCTCGGGGGGAGAAAAATCTTTTGAATAGGTTGTATCGCAGGTTTATTGATAATTTTTTAGTAAAAATGTATTTTACAACAGATTATCTCTTTTCCTTATCGGAAACTCTCAACTTTGGTCGACTTGAACAAGTCATTGAATTAGCAAAAACCTCTGTTGTGGAATTGGAAACCCACCCTGGAGAAGAGGCGGACTTCAAATGGCTTACGGAAAATATAAAATTTCTAAAAAATTTAAACTTTGAAAAGGGAACTTACTCTCAATTGTAATTTTTTATATGCTTGTCACCTATAAGGTGACATCTTTAAATCGTGATTCCTAATAGAATTTAATCACGAAGTTTTAATTTACTACAAAGAACAGATGTTCTATGCATATCTGTATTTGTATATGTACATATAAGCGACCTGAGCTCCTAAAAAGACTCTTAAGTGCGGCGGACCAGCAAGATACAAGAGGATTTTTTAGTTTTTCCTTAGTTATTGCCGATAATGATGCTCAGAAGTCTGCGAAAGAATTAGTGGAAGACTTTGCTGTTAGTTCTCTACTAGATATAACATATTGTTTCGAGCCCCGCAAAAGTATTTCACATGCTCGTAATAAAGCTTTGGAGTATGCCAATGGGGATGCTATAGCTTTTATTGACGATGATGAGTTCCCCCCGAAAGATTGGTTGTATCTTATGGTTAACACTCTCAACAAATATAAGGTGGCAGGAGTTTTCGGACCAGTAAAACCACATTTTGATAGTAAACCTCCAAATTGGATAGTTAAAGGTAGATTCTTTGATAGACCAGAACATCAAACTGGGTTTATAATGCCCTGGTCAGAATGTAGAACAGGAAATGTTCTGATTCTTAAAGATATAATAGTAGGTATGGAAACGGTATTTAATCCCGATTTTGGAGCTGGTGCGAGCGATATTGAACTTTTTCGTAGGTTAATTGACGCAGGACATAAGTTTGTCTGGTGCAATGAGGCATTCGTTTATGAGGTGGTACCTCCAAACCGTTGGAAACGTAGTTTTATGATAAAGCGTGCTTTGTTAAGGGGAAGAATTTCATTACTTCACCGTAAGAATCGAGTACGTGGCATATTAAAGTCTTTTCTCGCAGTGCCAGCGTACTTGATATTATTGCCTTTACTACAGATTATAGGTCATCATCTATTTATGATTTATATGATTAAACTTTGCGATCATAGTGGAAAACTCCTTGCTCTCATAGGTCTAAATCCTATAAAGGAGCGAGAAATGTAAAAAATTTATTAAATCTAATACTATTCTAATTATAACTGGAATGTACTTTACAGTGAATTAGCAAAATAGATGTTTGTTTGATACATTTTTTTAAATTAGAAATAATATTTGTGTAATATACAATATAATTTTAATGATCGGAAAATTTAAATGGAGATAAAAAATCAAATTCTAGATTCTAATTCTCAGATACTCGTTACAGGTGCTGGCGGTTTTATAGGCAAAAGGGTAGTGCTAAGCTTACTTGAAAATGGTTTTACAAAAATAAGATGTTTAGCTAGACCATCTACTGATCCAGATCGTATGTATAAGGCACTTGGAGTTGAGCAAAATGATCATCGCATTGAAATATTCGAGGGTAATTTACTTTCACCTGAAGATTGCGCTCAAGTCTCTAAAAATACTAATGTAGTCTTCCACTTAGCTGCTGGGCGTGGTTTAAAATCATATCCCGATGCCTATTTAAATTCTGTTGTCACTACACGTAACTTATTAGATCAATCAATCAGAGCTGGTTTCTTAAAAAGATTTGTAAATGTGAGCTCATTCGCTGTATACACTAATCGCTATAAAACAAATAATCGTATTCTAGATGAAACTTGTCCAGTTGAAAAGCAACCTTTATTTCGCGGAGATGCCTATTGTTTTGCTAAGATAAAACAAGAAGAATTATTAAATGAATATAGCACTAAATATTCAATTCCTTATGTAATTATTCGCCCAGGAGTAGTGTATGGACCTGGCAATGAGGGTATCCATGCCAGAGTTGGTTTAGATACATTTGGTATTTTTTTACATCTAGGGGGGGCAAACACATTACCTTTAACATATGTAGATAATTGTGCAGAAGCAATAGTGCTTTCAGGTTTAGTCGGAGGAGTTGAAAGTGAGGTATTCAATGTAGTAGATGATGATCTACCATCAAGTAGGGAATTTTTGCATCTTTACAAAAAGCATGTTAAAAATTTTCCTTCACTATATATACCCAAATCCATAAGTTTAGTACTCTCATATGGTTGGGAAAAATATTTTTACTGGTCAAAAGGTCAGTTACCGAATTCTTTTAATATTAGAGATTGGTACGCGACATGGAAAAAAACAAATTATACTAATTCAAAAATTAAACAATTACTAGGTTGGAGGCAAAAGGTATCTACACATGATGCTCTCAATATATATTTTAAGATTTGTAGGGAGAGATTAAAAGATGCTTAAAATAGCAATTATTGGATGTGGGAAAATTGCTGATGCCCATGCTTTTTCAATTCAAAGAATAGATAATTGCAGAATTGTTGGAGTACTCGATAGCGAAGAGCTTATGGCCAAACAGCTTTATGAGCGATTCCCTATAGATGCATATTATACTGACCTTAATGTTATGTTGGAAAGTGCCAGTCCTAATGTTGTACATATTACTACACCTCCACAAAGTCATTTTCCGCTGGCTCAAAGGTGCCTAGAATATGGTTGTCATGTATATGTTGAAAAGCCTTTTACTTTAAATTTAAATGAAGCGATTCAATTGATAAATTTAGCAAAAGAAAGGGGACTAAAAATTATTGTTGGACATGATGATCAATTCTCTCCAGTTGCAAGAAGACTAAGACGTTTGATAAAGGAAGGTTTCTTGGGGGGGCCACCGATACATATGGAAAGCTACTACGGATATGAAATGAAAGGGGCTTATGCTAACGCTCTAATAGGGGATAAAAATCATTGGGTACGTAAACTACCAGGACAATTGTTACAAAATATTATAAGTCATGGTCTGGCTCGGATTGCTGAGTATCTTCAAACAGACAAGGTTAATGTTATAGTCCATGGTTTTACTAGTCCAGTCCTTAAAAACTTAGGTGAGAGTGAAATCATTGACGAGCTTAGAGTGATAATTTCCGAAGAAAATCGAATAACTGCATATTTTACTTTCTCCTCGCAGATGCGACCAGATTTACATTTATTTAGGATTTTTGGACCTAAAAATGGTTTAATTCTGGATGAAGATAATCAGACTTTAATCAAATTGAGGGGGCAAAGATTTGTAAGTTATACAGAAAAATTTTTACCACCTATTATTTTTGCCAAACAGTATTTGGGCAATTTTCTCCATAATTTAAGATCATTTGTAGCTAGAGATTTCCATATGAAATCAGGAATGAAGTACTTAATAGAGTCATTTTATGAATCCATTCACGATGACAGCCCTCTGCCAATTTCATATGATGAGATCCTAAAAGTTACAAGTATTATGGATAGTATTTTCGAACAAATCAGAATAAAAAAACAAACCTAATTCTACTTTAAGACTTTAAAAAAATACTTAAAAAATTCATATATTGGGCTATGATTTTAAAAAACTTTATTACGCATCGGAGCAACCCCGAAGTG
>JABWBP010000002.1 GCA_013360445.1 Calditrichaceae bacterium
CCTGAAATTCCTCCTGATCTTCACAAAAATCAACACTGTTTTCTTTGCGTCTTAGCGTCTTTGCGGTTAAAAATACCTAAGGTTAACGGGAATGCGGCCTTCCGGGGTTGGGTTTTCAAAAACAGTAAGTTCATACATGTTTCAGCACAACGTTGCATAAGAATCTCTGTGACCAACAGAATCCATGACAATCAGAAACCCGCTATTACCAAAAAAGCTCGCTGTTGCAGGCGAGCTTTTTTGTTGGAGGTTCGTATCAAATTTTTTGCGCCGTCAGCGCAAAAAGACCATTTTTTTGCTTAAGCTGAGCGATCCGGTTTTCAATACATAGTAATATACGCCGCTGGCCGCCGGCTGGCCGGCTTCATTGGTTCCGTTCCACTCCACGGTGTGCGTTCCCGGGGACCAGGCCCCCCTCGCCAGCGTTTTTACCGGCTTCCCGCTCGCATCGAAAACCTGCAAGCGGATTTCGCCGGTATGATCGGCGGGAATCGCGAATTGTATGGCGGTGCGGGGGTTGAAGGGGTTGGGATAGTTCTGGCGCAGCTCGAAGCCGGAAATCACCGTTCCCTGCTCTACTTTCGCGAAAACTTCCTCGCTGTACTCGAAATCCCCATGGTTTTTTTGTCCCCCCTTTCCGTTCCCTCCCGACTTGACGAAAGTCATATTAAAACCTGATCAAAGTCATTGTTTTGAACCTCCGAAAAGGTGGAAGAACCACCGGGTACAGCTTGCAAACAAATTTCATCTTTTCCCCGAGAGGTTTTTATGGAAACCTTCAAACGCACGATTAAATACGAAGAGGAGCTGGATCCTCATTTCCGCGACGCGATCATGGCGCTGGAGGGGGGAGAACACCTTTCCCAGTGCATCCAGTGCGGCATGTGCTCCGCCACCTGCCCGCTCTCCATTTATATGGACTACCCGCCCCGCCGGATTATCGCCATGACCCGCGCCGGATTCAAAAAAGAAGTTCTTTCCTCCAATACCATCTGGCTGTGCGCCTCCTGTTACGCCTGCACGGTACACTGCCCGCAGAATATTCACATCACCGACATTATGTACGCGCTGAAGCAGATGGCCATCCGGGAGAAGCGCTATCCCCGGGGGTTTGCGGTGCCGGCGCTGGCGCAGTCGTTTTTCAAGATGGTTACCCGCAAGGGCCGCAGCTCGGAAATGCGCCTGGTGCTCTCGGTGTACTTGAAAATTTCCCTCTTCAAACTGCTCTCTATGGCCCCCTTAGGGTGGAATTTGCTGACCCGCAAACGCCTTCCCCTCAAATCCGAATCCATCCGCAAGAGGGAAGAGTTGGCTCTCATTATGAAAGGGTTGGAAGCGAATTATTCTTCAGCCCACCCCGTGGGGAGAGTCTTTGGCTCGAAACACACGAAATAAACTAAATGGAGTGCAAAGCTTCAGCTTTGCACTGCCCACGTGTATTCCGTTGTGCAAAACTGAAGTTTTGCTCCAAAGGAGCCACTTTGTGGCACTCCGTTGAAGTCTTTGTGGAGGCACTATGATGAAATATCTCTATTATCCCGGCTGCTCCTTGAAAGGGCAGGCTACCCCGTACGAAAAATCCCTCCTGGCCAGCTTCGAGAAGTTGGGGATCGTTTTAGAAGAGCTGCCGGACTGGAACTGCTGCGGCGCCACTACCTACATGGGGGTGGACAACAAGGCCGCCCTGGCCCTGGCCGCCCGCAACTTAGCGATTGCGGAAGATTTGGAGCAGGACGTCATCGCCCCGTGCAGCGCCTGCTACATGATCCTGAACAAAGCGCAGCACCAGGTGAACGAGTACCCCGAAATGGGCAAAACCATCCGCGCGGCGCTGGCCAACGCCGGGCTGAAGCTGCACGGCAAGCGCATCCGGGTGCGCCATCCCTTAGAGGTGCTGGTGAACGACTTCGGGGTGCAGGAGATCAAAAAGCGGGTGAGCCGCCCGCTTTCGGGCCTGAAAATTTTCCCTTACTACGGCTGCCTGATCGTGCGCCCCAAAACCAACGCCTTCGATGATCCCTGGTATCCCACTACCATGGACCGCCTGTTGGAAGCGCTGGGATGCAAACCGGTCGATCACGCCCTGAAAACCAAGTGCTGCGGCGGCTCCCTCACCGGCACCATCGAAGAGGTGGGCCTGCGGTTGGTGTACCATCTCCTGCACGAAGCGAAGAAAAAAGAGGTGAAGGCCATCGCCGCCCTCTGCCCGCTCTGCCAGTTCAACTTAGAAGCCTACCAGAAGAAGGTAGAGAAGCAGTACCGCGAAACCTTCCGCCTGCCGGTGCTTTATTTTACCCAGCTTTTGGGCTACGCCGTGGGGATCGAACCGGAAGATTTGGGGTTTTCGCAATTGATCGTTCCGGCAAATGAGGTGCTGAAAGGGGCTGAAGTGAAGGATGAGGAAGGTAAGTAACACCGGCCAATCGAGGAGCTTTTTCCCTTGCAGTGACTTATAATAAGGAAAGAATAAAATTCAGGAGGAGCCATGAAAACCCTTTCTTTCCTTTTGCTGTTTTTCATTAGCGTCTATCCATTTTTTAGCAAGGCGCAAAACTTTTGGGAACAAACCAGCGGGCCTACCGGCGGCGATGTGCGGGCGCTGGCGGTGGATATTAATGACGATTTATTCGCCGGAACCTGGGGAGACGGTCTTTTTCGTTCTTCCGATGAGGGAGAAAACTGGTTGCAAATCGGTTTCCAAGGCCAAAAAATCGCCTCGATCTCCTTCAATTCCCAGAATCATATTTTTGTGGGGACACAGGGGCTGGGAATATTCCGTTCCACGGATGACGGATTGGTCTGGGATCAGATTAATAATGGCCTTCCTGGCGACGTGATTCAAGATAAAATCTATGCGATTTTGATCAAACCGGCCAACCAGTATATTTTCCTGGCCACAAACAGGGGAGGGTATTGTTCTACCGATAATGGCGATTCCTGGACTTACGTAGGTCCTCCTCCTCCCGGCAGGGCAACCTCGCTCGCCATAAATTCCCAGGAGTATATTTATATCGGTTTTGATCATGGGGGATTTGTAGGACCGCAGTGGGGAATTCATGTTTCGGCTGACAACGGAAACAACTGGGATTTCCTGGGATTATTCTTATCTCAGATTTTTTCCATTGCAATCAACTCCCAGGACCATATTTTTACCGGCGAAGCCTTCGGCGTCCATCGCTCGACAGACCTGGGAAGCAACTGGGCGCCAATCAATAATGGGCTTACCCCTCCCTATATCACGACTATTATAACAAGTTCGGAAGATCACCTCTTTGCCGGCACCCTGGGTGGAGGGGTTCACAGGTCGGTAGATAATGGGGATAATTGGGTTCAGGTGAATTCCGGTTTAACCTATTCCGCGGCCTATTCCCTGGCCATTAATTCCCAGGGATATATTTTTGCCGGAACCAATGGCGGCGGGGTATTTCGCAGCGTTAACCCCATCGTTTCGATTGATCAAACCACTCACTCCCATCTACCAGATTTCTTTTTGGCGCAGAATTATCCCAACCCCTTTAATCCTGTCACCACCATTCAATTCGGCTTACAGGAAAAAAGCAAAGTGCAGATAACAATTTACAACATTGCCGGGGAGCATGTGGCTACGCTGGTTGAAGGTGAATATCCCCCCGGCTATCACCAGATCGCATTTGACGCTTCTCGACTGGCCAGCGGCATGTACCTTTATCGAATGTGGGCGAAGCCCTCCCTTGCGGGAAAAATCGGGGAATTCGTGCAAACCCGGCGGATGCTGCTGCTCAAATAGGATCATACTGATCCTTTTAGTAATGCAGATGGCAGAATAGTGAATTCAAAATAGAGAATAGAGAATAGTGAATAGAGAATGATGAATGAGGAAAGTTCCCGAGGAGCAACCATGGGTTCCAATGGCAAAAAAGAAGTGAAAATCGGCGTGTATGTCTGCCACTGCGGCACCAATATCGGCGGCAAGGTAAACGTGGCCGAGGTGACCGCCTACGCGCAAACCCTGCCGGGGGTGGCGGTTGCGCGGGAATATAAATACATGTGCGCCGACCCCGGTCAGACCCTGATCAAAGAAGACATCAAAAATTTAGGCATCAACCGGGTGGTTGTCGCCTCCTGCTCGCCGCATCTGCATGAGCACACCTTCCGCAAAGCCACTTCCGAAGGCGGCGAGAATCCCTTCCTGTTCCACATGGCGAATATTCGCGAACACGTATCCTGGGTGACCGGGGATTCCGCCGAAGCGACTGCGAAAGCGAAAGCGATGGTGCGTGCGGCGGTTCATCGGGTGAAATTTCATAAGCAATTAGAGACGAAGCGCGAGAAGGTTCATGCAGACGTGCTGGTGGTAGGAGGCGGCATCTCCGGTATTACCGCGGCGCTGGTTATGGCCGAGGCCGGCAAGCGCGTCTATCTGGTGGAAAAAGAACCCACCATCGGCGGGCACATGGCCAAGTTCGATAAAACCTTTCCTACCCTCGACTGCGCCTCCTGCATTCTGACCCCGAAAATGAACGCGGTGAAGGAGCATCCCAACATCACCCTGATGACTTACGCGGAGGCGGCGGAAGTGGAAGGCTACGTGGGCAATTTCAAGGTGAAGGTGAAGAAAAAACCGCGCTACGTGATCGAGGAGGAGTGCATCGGCTGCTACGCCTGCGTGGAGCAGTGCGTGTTCAAAACCGCCAAATTTCCCTCCGAATTCGACGAGGGGGTGGGGATGCGCAAGCCGGTGTACATCCCCTTCCCCCAGGCCATTCCCCTGAAAGCGATCATCGACCCGGAAACCTGCATCGAGTTCAAGACCCACAAGTGCAAAAAAAGCTGCGTGACCGCCTGCGCGGAAGTGGCCGGGCGCAAGGCGATCGATTTCAACCAGAAAGAGGAGCTGGTGGAGATGGAAGTGGGCGCGGTGGTGCTGGCCACCGGGTTCAAAACCTTCGACGCGATGCGCATGCCGGAATACGGGCACGGCAAGTATCCTAACGTCTATACCTCGTTAGAAGTGGAGCGGCTGGTGAACGCCTCCGGGCCGACCGGCGGGGAGATCGTGCTGCGCAGCGGGAAGAAGCCGAAGAGCGTGGGCATCATCCACTGCGTCGGCTCCCGGGATAAGAATTATCACCGCTGGTGCTCCAAAGTCTGCTGCATGTACTCCCTGAAATTGGCGCACCTGCTGAAGGAGCGCACCGGGGCGGAGGTGTACAATTTCTACATCGACATGCGCACCCCCGGCAAGGGCTACGAGGAGTTTTACGATAAGCTGTTGGAAGAAGGGGTGCATTTCATCCGCGGCAAAGTGGCGGAGGTGACCGACTGGGCGGTCACCGACGCGGAAGCGGGCAAGTTGGTGCTGCGGGTGGAGGATACTTTAGTCGGGGTGGTGCGCAGAATCCCGGTGGACATGGTGGTGCTCTCCATCGGCCTGGAGCCGCAGAGCGACGCCGACCAGGTGCGGCGTTTGTTCAACATCTCCTGCTCCAAAGAGGGCTGGTTCCAGGAGCGCCATCCCAAGTTAGCCCCGGTTTCCACCTACACCGAGGGGATTTTCATCGCCGGGGCCTGCCAGGGGCCGAAAGACATTCCCGAAAGCGTGGCCCAGGCGCAGGGCGCGGCGGCGGAGGCGCTGGCGCTGATCGACAAAGGTTTCATCGAAATGGAGCCGAACGTGGCGATGGTAAACGACGAGATTTGCTCCGGCTGCCACGTGTGCGTCTCCCTGTGCCCCTACTCGGCGATTTCTTTCGATCCCGTGAAAGAGACCGCGCACATCAACGAAGCGCTGTGCAAGGGTTGCGGAACCTGCGTGGGCGCCTGCCCCTCTAAAGCCATCAGCCAGCAGCTTTTCGAGGACGAGCAGATTTTTGCGGAAATCGAAGGGTTGATGATTGAAAATTGAAGATCGATGATTGAAAATTTACGATTGGCGAGTTGCGAATTACGATTTACGAAATTGGAGACTGACTTCAGGCACTTTAGTTCACTTTAGTTCACTTTAGCTCACTTTAGCTCACTTCCCTTCGGGAGGATTGCATGGAAAATACATTCGAACCGAAAATTTGCGGGATTTTCTGCAACTGGTGCACCTACATGGCCGCGGATTTGGCGGGGGTGTCGCGGATGCACTACGCCGCCAACCTGCGCATTGCCCGGGTAATGTGCTCCGGGCGGGTGCATCCCGAATTCGTGCTCTGGGCCTTCAAGAACGGGGCTGACGGGGTGCTGATCGGCGGCTGCCATCCCGGCGACTGCCACTACATCGAGGGCAACTACAAGGCGCTGCGCCGCTACCTGCTGCTCAAACGCGTGTTGAAACAGTTCGGCATCGACGAGCGGCGGCTGCGCTTAGAATGGATTTCCGGCTCCGAGGCCGACCGGCTGAAGAAGGTGGTCAACGAGTTTACCGAGGAGCTGCGGGCGTTAGGGCCGCTGGGCTTGAAAGACAAACTGCCGGACGTTGTCGCGGGAGAGGATTCCCACAAGCTGCCGGAAACAAGCCCATTGGAAGAAGAAACCTCTTTTCGGATCGGTTAAATGCGAGGGATATGGTTGAGGAGCGAGGAGCCTTTTCCGGCAAGCGGCATGCAAGAAGAAATACAATTCAGAAGGAAGCCATGAGAAATCGTTTTTTTCTGATCATATTCCTGGTGGGGATTTGCTCCTGTTTTAGTAACGCGCAAAACTTTTGGGAGCAAACCGGGGGGCCTACCGGGGGCGACGTGCGGGCGCTGGCGGTAAACCTTGACGGAGACATTTATGCCGGAACCTGGGGAGCGGGAATATTCCGCTCTCGCGATAATGGGGACTCCTGGGTTCAGGTAAATCAAGGGTTAACAAACTTCTATATCAATGACTTTGCCATCCACCCCGGCGGAATGATTTTCGCCGGGGCATATAACGCCGGAGGGGTGTTCTTCTCGACCAATAATGGAAATTTCTGGCATCATACCTTGCCCGGCATCTCAATATTATCTCTAACCACTAATGCCAGCGGAGATGTTTTTGCGGGCACCAACGGGGCCGTGAACAATGGAATCGGATTATATCGTTCAACGGATGCCGGGCAAAATTGGCTGCCATTAACCAATGGCTTACCGGGTTTCATATCCGTCTTATCCTTCGCAATTCAGGTTTCCGGGGAAATTTATTTAGGCTCCAATGATGGGATTTATCGCTCTTTCGACAACGGGAACAACTGGATGCAGGTAGGATTGGCAGGTTATTGGGTGAGTGCGTTAGCGATTCATCCCAATGGCGATATTTTTGCCGGCACCGGCACCGGCACCGGCACCGGCACCGGTATTTATCGTTCCAATGATAACGGCAATACCTGGCTGGGGCTGACCGGTGGAGCGGTCGAGAGCATTTCCATTAATTCCGCCGGGCATCTGTTTGCCGGAAGCGCTTTTGGAGGGGTTTTGCGTTCCCTCGATAATGGAAATAGTTGGGTATCGGTAAATAACGGGCTTTATAATAGAGAAATTTGGGCAACGGCGATCAATTTTGACGACCACATTTTTGCGGGAACGTTTGGAGGGGGAGTGTTTCACTCCGTGAACAATGGTGATAGCTGGGCACAAACCAATACCGGTTTCATCAATACAGATATTTATGCCTTAGCAGTTAGATCAGATAATACCCTTTTTGCCGGAACCCGGGGAAACGGCCTGTTCAGTTCTACCGATCAAGGAGAGAATTGGTCGCAGAGTGGTTTCCAGGGTCAGCGCATCCAAGCGATCGCTATCAGTTCCATGAATCACATTTTTGTAGGGGAGCAGGGGATGTTCCGCTCTACTGATAACGGATTGACCTGGATGCAGATCAACAATGGCCTGCCCCCCGGAGTCGGGATTTATGCAATTTTAATCAAACCTGGCAACAATTATATTTTCCTTGCCACTAACCTGGGAGGGTATCGCTCCACCGATAATGGCGATTTATGGTCTTACATTGGCCCTCCTCCCCAGGGGAAAGCGACTGCATTGGCGATGAATTCCCACGGGCATATTTATATCGGCTTCGATCACAGCGGGTTTGTAGCGCCTCCCTGGGGCGTTCATGTTTCGACCGATGATGGAAACAGCTGGACCTACCTGGGATTATTCTTTTATCAAATTTCTACCCTGGCGGTCAATTCCCAGGATCATATTTTTGCCGGCACCTTCTTCAGTGGAATTTATCGTTCCACGGATTATGGAAATAGCTGGGGAACCATTAATAACGGGCTAAATCACTCCCGAATAACGAGCATAGCCATTAATCCTTCCGATCATTTGTTTGCTGGTACCTGGTTTGGAGGAGTGTACCGCTCCGAAGATAATGGTAATAGCTGGAACCAGGTTAACTCCGGGTTACCTTATGCTACGGTTTTCTCCCTGGCCATTAATTATGAGGGGTATATTTTCGCCGGAACCTTAGATGGCGGGGTTTTTCGCAGCGTTAATCCGATTACTTCAATTGATAATATAACTGAGCCTATTCCTTTGGAGTTTTTCCTGGAACAAAATTACCCCAATCCCTTCAATCCTCAAACGACTATTGAGTTTTATTCTCCCCGAAAAGAAAAGATTATCATTGAAATTTTCAATATTCTCGGGATAAAGGTGGAAACCCTCTATGAAGGAGAAGCCACCCCCGGAAAGCATCGCTTGATTTTTGATGCTTCCGGTCTTCCCTCGGGGATCTATATGTACCGTTTAAAGACCCCAAGGAATTCTTTAACTAAAAAAATGGTGCTGTTGCGATGATCGTGATTTTCAGGAAGCGCCCGTTTCGCAATCGGGAGAGCGCCTCATAAAAGTTTCTCCTTAAAAACAATGTCTATCAACTTTTCATTAAAAGAGGTATTTCCCTGGATCGCCTGTCTGCCTATGGCGTTAGCCAGGCAGGTATAAAAGCAGGAGAATTCGTCCAAACTCGCAAGATGATGGTTTTGAAATAAGTGTTCAGGTGTTATAGTGTTTAAATGTTATGGTGTTTTCGTGGTTGGGTGGTATGGGGCGTACATGCGCTCCCACTAAAACACTTGAACACCTGAACACCCCTAAACAAAGGTGATGTCATGACAAAACCGAAAATCGGCTTTTACTGGTGCGCTTCCTGCGGCGGCTGCGAGGAAGCGGTGGTGGATTTAGCGGAAGACCTGCTGTTGGTGGCCGACCGGGCGGAGATCGTCTTCTGGCCGGTGGCCCTGGATTTCAAGCGCGCGGACCTGGAGAAGCTGGCCGACGGGGAAATTACCGCCGCCTTCATCAACGGGGCGGTGCGGCTCTCCGAGCAGGAGGAGATGGCAAAATTGCTGCGCCGCAAATCGCAGTTGATCGTCGCCTTCGGTTCCTGCGCCCACTTAGGCGGGGTGCCGGGGCTGGCCAACGCCAACTCCCGGCAGGAAATCTTCGACTACTATTACCACCACGGCCCGATTGTAAATAATCCCGAAAAAACCGTTCCCGACCACCACTACGTGGAGGAGAAGTTGGGCTTCGATCTCCCGGAATTCTACGATGCCGTGCGCGCCCTCGACCAGGTGATCAAGGTGGATTACTACCTCCCCGGCTGCGCTCCCACCCCCAACGTGGTGAAAAACGCCGTTCTGGCGCTGCTCTCCGGGAATCTGCCCCCCAAAGGAACGGTGCTGGCCTCGCCGAAAGCATTGTGCGAAGAGTGCGAACTCAATAAAACCAAGCCGGATGAGGGCATCCGCATCAAGGAATTCAAACGCTTTCACGAAGTGGAGAAGATCGATCCGCATACCTGCCTGCTGCTGCAAGGACTGCTCTGCCTCGGCCCCGTCACCCGCGGCGGCTGCGGCGCGCTGTGCATCCAGGGGAGGATGCCCTGCACCGGCTGTTTCGGCCCCCTCGACGGGGTGAAGGATTACGGCGCCGCGGCGCTCTCCTTCATCGCCTCGATTATTGATTCTAACGATCCCGCGGAGATCCAGCGCATCATCGACAAAGGCATACCCGACCCCGTGGGGACGTTTTACATGTACTCGTTGCCGAAGGCGCTGCTGTTCAAAGGAAAATGGGAACACGGATAACGCGGATTTTTACGGATATTCGCGGATTTTGGGTTAACCACGAATTACACGAATTAATGATGCCTCATATTGAAAACCTCTATTTCCGTAAGCTACTGTTTCAAAAAATTCAGTAACAAAAAAACCCGTGAAAATCCGCTGCATCCGTGTCATCCGCGTTCCCATCTAAAAATCTGAGGAAATTATTATGAGCCGAATCATCGAAATCGATCCCATCACCCGCCTGGAGGGGCACGGGAAAATCGAAATCTTCTTAGACGACCGCGGGGAGGTGGAGAAAGCCTACTTCTCCATTCCGGAGCTGCGGGGGTTCGAGACCTTCTCCAAAGGCAAAGCCGCGGAGCTGATGCCCCAGATCACCGCCCGCATCTGCGGGGTCTGCCCCACCGCCCACCACATGGCCGCGACCAAGGCCCTCGACGATCTCTACAAAGTGGAACCGCCCCCGGCGGCTAAAAAACTGCGCGAAATGCTCTACAACATGTTCATGTTCGAGGACCACACCCTGCACTTTTACATCTTAGGCGGGCCGGATTTCATCGTCGGGCCGGGCGCGCCGAAGGCGGAGCGCAACGTGTTAGGCGTGATCAACAAAGTGGGGCTGGAGGTGGGCAAACAGGTGATCGGCATCCGCAAAGAGGTGCGGGAGCTGATGACCTTCCTCACCGGCAAGGTGATCCACCCGGTGTGGGGCCTGCCCGGCGGGGTCGCCAAAGGGCTGACCAAAGAAGATCAGCAGAAATTCATCGCCGCGGGGGAACGCTGCGTGGCATTCGCGAAATTCACCCTGCAAGCCTTCAAAGACCTGGTGCTGGCGAATCCCCAATACCTGGAATTGATCACCTCGGATACCTACACCCACAAAACCTACTACATGGGTTTGGTGGACGAGCAGAACCGGGTGAACTTCTACGACGGCTGGATCCGGGTGGTCGATCCCGCGGGGAAAGAGTTCGCGCGGTTCAAGGCGCGGGAGTACCCCCAATACCTGGCGGAACACGTGGAACCGTGGACCTACATCAAGTTCCTCTACCTCAAAGACATCGGCTGGAAAGGTTTTGTGGATGGCGCGGATTCCGGGGTTTACGCGGTGGCTCCCCTGGCGCGGCTGAACGCTTCCGCGGGGATGAATACTCCCAAATCCCAGGCGGCCTGCGAAGAGTACTTCCAGACCCTGGGCGGAAAACCGGTGCACCACACCCTGGCGACCCACTGGGCGCGGGTGGTGGAAATCATCAACGCCGCGGAACGCTTCTTAGAGCTGGCGCGGGATGAGGAGATCACTTCCGAGAAAATCCGCCTGGTTCCCACGGAAACCCCCTGCGAAGGGGTGGGAGTGGTGGAAGCGCCCCGGGGAACCCTCTTCCACCACTACAAAAGCGATGAGCGAGGGCTGGTTACGGAGTCCAATCTGTTAGTGGCGACGCAGAACAACGCTGCCCGCATCGCCATGTCGGTGGACAAGGCCGCCAAAGGGCTGATCAAAAACGGCCGGGCGGATGACGGCATTCTGAACATGGTGGAAATGGCCTTCCGCGCCTACGATCCCTGCAACGCCTGCGGAACCCATACCCTGCCGGGGCAGTTTTTTCCGGTGATCAATATTCGGGATAAAGCAGGGAATATTATCCGGAAGATTACGACAGGCTGAAATTGCCATCCTTTTGAAATTGGCAATTGGCAATTGCTAATTGGCAATTGGCAATTAAAATAAGATTAGTGCGGGTATTACATGGAAAGAAACGGAACCCAGCAGGGTAAAATCGTGCTGGGCCTCGGCAATACCCTGCGCGGCGACGACGGCATCGGGATTGCAGCGACAGCAGAACTGGCGAAGAAGTTCGCCGGCCGCGCGGAATTCGTCTGCACCGAAGAGATGGGGTTTGCCCTGCTGGACTACCTCTCCGGGTATGAAGAGGCCCTGATTATTGACAGCATCTGCACCACGGGGGGCGAGGCGGGAGAAATTCACCGCTTTTCCCTGGAAGATTTTCCCCCCCGGGCTAACGGCAGCGCCCACTATTTAGGGCTGCCGGAAGCCGCACAGTTGGCCAGGGAGATGCGCATTCCTTTCCCGGCAAACGTGCACATCCTCGGCATCGAAATTTCCCAACCTTTCGATATTTCCCCCTCCCTCTCTCCTGAATTAAAAGAAAAACTCCCCGCCATCCTTGAAAACCTGGAAAGTTTGCTCCGGGAATTGCTGTGAATTCCAAACCCGGCCGTTTGAGCTTCTGCGGAACACTTCGTAGAAAGTTACGGTTTGGGGAACGACTCCCGGGGCCCCGGCCTGCCATGCCACTGGTCAAGCTGAAGCTTGACACTCCGATCCAAACATGACGAAAATCATGTTTTAACCTGACGCTCCTCATGTCTTTTCGAGGGTACAACTCTTTAGATTCTCCATAGAAGAAAATGATGAGGTGGTTAAAAAACCTATGGCATCACAACCGAATGTTTCCTTGAAATCCGTTAGCAAAGAAAAAGCGCCGGTAATCATCGACCGGGCAAACTTCGACGCGCTTTTGCAGGCCCTCAAAAAGCGCGGCTACCAATTGGTCGGCCCAACCATTCACAACAACGCCATCGTGTACGATACCTTAGAGAGCGCCGCGGACCTGCCCGTCGGCTACACCGACCGCCAGGAAAAAGGTGCCTACCGGCTGGAAAAACGCAGCGATAAAGCCTGTTTTGGGTACGTCATGGGCCCGCAGTCCTGGAAAAAATACCTCTTCCCCAACCGCCTGAAGCTCTGGGAAGCGCAGCGCAACAACGGTTCTTTCAGCATCACCCCCACGGAGCCGCAAACCCCCCGCTACGCTTTCATCGGGGTGCGCCCTTGCGAGCTGACCGCCATCGATGTTCTCGACCGGGTGCTGCTCCAGGGCAGCTATGTGGATCCGCACTACCAGGCGCGGCGCAAAGGCATTTTCATCCTAGCGGTGAACTGCACCGAGCCGGGCAGCACCTGCTTCTGCGCCTCCATGGATACCGGCCCGCAGGCCAGCAAGGGTTTCGACCTCGCCCTGACGGAAGTGTTGGAGAAAAAGCGCCACTACTTCCTGGCGGAAAGCGGCAGCAAGTTGGGGGAAGAAATCCTGCGAGAAATTCCCTGCCAGCCCGCCGCGGAAGCAGAAATCGATTCCGCCGCGAAAGCCCTGGAAAAAGCCGCCCGCAGCATGGGGCGCACCCTGGATACCGCGGGGATCAAGGAATTGATCGCCGATAATTTCGACAATCCCTTTTGGGACCGGGTCGCCAAACGCTGTTTGAGCTGCGCCAATTGCACCATGGTCTGCCCCACCTGCTTCTGCACCACCGTGGAAGATACCACGGAGCTGGCCGGGGACAAGGCCGCGCGGGTGCGCCGCTGGGACTCCTGTTTCACCCTGGAGTTCACCTACATTCACGGGGGCAGCGTGCGCCAGACCGTAATGTCGCGCTACCGGCAGTGGATGAGCCATAAATTGGGGCGCTGGTACGACCAGTTCGGCATTTCCGGCTGCGTGGGCTGCGGGCGCTGCATCACCTGGTGCCCGGTGGGGATCGATATTACCGAGGAAGCGCGGGCGCTAAGGGAGAGTAAGAAGAGAAGTGAGCTAAAGTGACTAAAATGACTAAAATGACTGACACACATGAAAGCCCAGAATCAACTTTAGCTCACTTTAGGCACTTTAGTTCACTTTAGACACTTTAAAAAGGAAACTCCATAAAATCAGGAGAACAGAAATGGAAGACCTCAAAAAGATTTTATCCGAACATCCCTTTTTCCGTGATTTAGCGCCGGAGTATTTGGAAGCCATCGTGGGCTGCGCCTCGAATGCGCGCTTTAACACCAACGAATATTTGTTCAAGGAGGGGCAGCCGGCGGAAAAATTTTTCCTGATCCGGCACGGGCTGGTCGCCATCGAAACCTATATCCCCGGGCAGGCCCCCCTCACCATCCAGACCGTGGAAGAAGGGAACGTGATGGGCTGGTCCTGGCTGTTTCCGCCCCATCGCTGGCATTTTGACGCCCGGGCGCTGGAATTGACCCGCGCCATCGTCATGGACGGAAAGTGCATCCGCGATAAATCGGAAAAGGATAAGGTGTTGGGGTACGAACTGATGGTGCGCTTTGCCCGGGTGCTGCAAGAACGCCTGGAGTCCACCCGCCTGCAATTGGTGGACGTGTACAAAAGCCCCAAGTATGCCACGATTTTTAATCGGTAACAGCGTGTTTGGGTGTTATAATGTTTAAGTGTTCTGGTGCGTAAGTGGTAGATCACTATAACACCAAAACACCCGAACACCCGAAAAACTTTAAAAATGAGAATTCAGAAATGGCTGCCATGAGTGATCCGATGGTCCCGGTTATCTACCGGGTGGAAAAATTTCAGAAAGAGACCGGCGATACCTTTACTATGGAATTGTCGCCGGCAGAAAAAAAATCCGTTTTCCGCTTCAAACCCGGGCAATTCAACATGCTCTACGTGTACGGGGTGGGCGAAGTGCCCATCTCCATCAGCGGCGACCCCACCCATCCCAACGGGATAACCCACACCACCCGGGCGGTGGGCAGCGTAACCGACGCGATGAACAAACTAAAACCGGGCATGGCCATCGGGGTGCGCGGGCCTTTCGGCGTTCCCTGGCCGGTGGAAGAAGCCTACGGCGACGACGTGATCTTCGTGGCCGGGGGGATCGGCCTGGCCCCCCTGCGCCCGGCGCTCTACCAGGTGCTCAGCCAGCGGGAAAAGTTCGGCAAGGTGATTCTGCTCTACGGAACCCGCACCCCGGAGGATATTCTCTACAAAAAAGAGCTGGAGAACTGGCGCAAGCGCTTCGACCTGGAGGTGTTCGTGACCGTGGACCGCGCCACCGGCGACTGGCGCGGCAACGTGGGGGTGGTAACGCGCATGATTCCCCGCTCCCCTTTCGACCCCCACAACGCCACCGCCTTCGTGTGCGGCCCGGAAGCGATGATGCGCTTTACCGCCCTGGCGTTGATGGACCGGGGCATGCCCATGGAAAATATCTGCCTCTCCATGGAGCGCAACATGAAATGCGGTATCGGTTTGTGCGGCCACTGCCAGATGGGCGTACCCTTCATCTGCAAAGACGGCCCGGTATTCCGCCTGCCGCGCGTTCGCCATATTTTGGAAGAACGGTAAAACGGTGTTCATGTGTTCGTGTGTTCATGTATTCGTGCGTTCGAGTAACCTGAACACATGAACACATGAACACAATAAAACGCATTCTGCAAAATAAGAGATTCGAACATGAAACAAACCAAGAAGCCAAGAATCGCGGTGTGGAAGTTCGCCTCCTGCGACGGCTGCCAGTTGTCGCTGTTGGATTGCGAAGATGAATTGTTGGACATTGTGGGGGCGGTGGAAATCGCCTATTTCCCGGAGGCCTCGCGCGCCTTCGGCAAGGGGCCGTATGATATTTCCTTAGTGGAAGGCTCCATCACCACCCCGCACGACGCCGAGCGCATCCACCAGGTGCGGCGGCTCTCCAAAGTGCTGATCACCATCGGGGCCTGCGCCACCGCCGGGGGCATCCAGGCGCTGCGCAACTTCGCGGAGGTGGAGAAATACATCCCCATGGTGTACGCCTCCCCGCAGTACATCGAAACCCTGAAAAAATCCACTCCCATCAACGAGCACGTGTTCGTGGATTTCGAGCTGCGCGGCTGCCCAATCAACAAATACCAACTCTTGGAAGTGTTCAACGCCTACCTGAACGGGCGCAAGCCCAACGTCCCCCCGCACAGCGTGTGCCTGGAGTGCAAGCTGAACGGCAACGCCTGCGTGATGGTGGCGCACGGCACGCCTTGCCTGGGGCCGGTAACCCAGGCCGGCTGCGGGGCGCTCTGCCCGGCTTACAATCGCGGCTGCTACGGATGTTTTGGGCCCAAGGAAACGCCTAATCCCACCGCGATGGGGGAATGGTTGAGCCAGATGGGCATGTCCGAAGAAGACATCGTGCGCAGTTTCCGCACCTTTAACGCCTACGCGGAGGCGTTCCGCCGCGAGAGCGAGACGCTGGAGTACCGCTGATGGTCAGTAGGCAATAGGCAGAGTAGGCAGTAAGCAGTGGGCAGTAAGCAGTGCGCAGTCGGTAGCGAAATTGCCTACTGCCTACTTGCCTACTGCCTACTGAAAAAAGGTCGCCAAAAGTACCAAAAACAGGAAATATTCAACATGAACACTTCTCAAAGGATTAAACAAAAAGGCCGTTCGGATACTCTGAAGGTCGATTACCTCGCCCGGGTGGAGGGGGAAGGCTCCCTCTTTGTCAAAATCAAAGACAACCGGGTGGTGGACGCGAAATTCAAGATTTTCGAGCCGCCGCGCTTCTTCGAGGCCTTCCTGCGCGGGCGCAACTATTACGAAGCGCCGGATATTACCGCGCGCATCTGCGGCATCTGCCCCATCGCCTACCAGATGAGCTCCGCCCAGGCTATGGAAAATGCCTTCGGCGTGAAAGTGGAGGGGCCGCTGCGGGAACTGCGCCGCCTGATTTATTGCGGGGAGTGGATTCAAAGCCACGCCCTGCACGTGTACATGCTCCACGCCCCGGATTTTTTGGGCTACGAGAGCGTGATCCACATGGCCAAAGACTACGGCGAGGTGGTAAAACAGGCTCTGCAGTTGAAAAAAATCGGCAACGAGTTGATGCAGTTAGTGGGCGGGCGGGATATTCACCCCATCAACGTGGCCGTGGGCGGGTTCTATTACATCCCCCCGCGGGAGCGCTTTTTGGCGATGGCGGATAAACTGAAATGGGCGCGCGACGCCGCAGTGGAGATGGTGAAGCTGACCGCCGGCTTCAAATTCCCGGATCTGGAGCGGGAGTACGAATTCGTGGCCCTGCACCATCCCGCAGAATACGCCATTGCCGAGGGGCGGCTGGTTTCTACAAGCGGGCTGGATATCGATATCAATGAGTATGAAAACTACTTCGAGGAAGTCCACGTGGAGCATTCCAACGCCCTGCAATCGGTGATGAAGGGGCGGGGGGCTTACAAAGTAGGCCCGCTGGCGCGCTACAACCTGAATTTCAAACAACTGCCCCCAAGCTGCAAGAGGCTGGCGAAGGAGTTAGGCTTTCTCCCGCCGGTGAAAAACCCCTTCAAAAGCATCGTGGTGCGCAGCCTGGAAACCCTGTTTGCCTGCGAGGAAGCCCTGCGGATCATCGGAAACCTGGAACTGCCGGAAGCGCCGCGGGTGGAGCTGCGGGTGCGCGCCGGCACCGGCTACGGCTGCACCGAAGCGCCCCGGGGAATCTGCTGGCACAAATACACCGTGGACGAAAAAGGCATCATCCGCTTCGCCAGGATCGTTCCCCCCACCTCGCAGAATCAGAAGACCATGGAGGAAGATTTGCGGGAGTACGTGCAGAAGCACCTTGACCTGCCCAAAGAGCGCCTCACCTGGGAGTGCGAGCAGGCGCTGCGCAATTACGACCCCTGCATCTCCTGCGCCACCCATTTTTTAAAATTGGAGATCGAATGGGAATGACCGGGGAGACGATCTCACCTTTTTTTATCATTTATTGATAGAGGGACAGAACATGTGCAATCATGGAAAACAATCCCTTGGCAACTGGAAATTAGCCTGTTACCATTGCCGGTTAAAACTCGCCTGTCTGTTATTGCTGTTCCTGATAGCCTGTAGCTGCGAAAAATCCACCACCAACCCCCCTCCTCCCCCCGCAGGCCCGGACACCACCAGCCACCACTTTACCTGGCAGATTGATACTATCGGCCTCTACAGTTCTTATTTGTTAGACGTTGCGATTGTTGACGAAAACGATATTTGGGCAGTAGGAGAAATCCATACTGCTGAAACCGATACCTTTGACAGCCTGGGGAACTGGGTGCCGCCTTACAACGCGGTGCACTGGGATGGGCAGCAGTGGGAGTTGAAATGGATACCAACAAATTCAGTAGTCGGCATAGGTTATTATCCAATTCATACTGTTTTTGCCTTTGGTTCGGATAACATCTGGATGTTTTCGGATGCCGGTTCTTATTGTCATTGGAATGGCACTAATTGGCAAAGCCAGTATGTTCCGGAAAGACAGGGCGGAATAAACAAAATCTGGGGAAGTTCTTCAACTGATTTATATTTTGTTGGCACCAATGGTAATATTACTCATTACAACGGCAGCAGTTGGCAGAAGTTAGAGAGCGGCACTACGGTGGATATTCAGGATATTTGGGGGGCCTTAAATCCCCAGACCGGGGAATATGAAATACTCGCGGTGGCGTCTTTCGGGCCGGTCAATCCGACGGAAATAAAAATTCTCCAAATCCGGGGAACGACAATCGCCAGCGTTTCCACTGAAGGTCTGCCGCCGGGGTTGAGCAGTATCTGGTTCATTCCGGGGAAGAAATATTACCTGGTCGGGGATGGGGTTTTCCATACCGATGAAATTGGAAAATCCTGGCAGCACGATAGCAACCATCCGATGTTATACAAATCAGCAGTTCGTGGGAGCCAGATCGATGATGTTATCATTGTCGGTGGTTTCGGACTGGTTTCTCATTTTAATGGCGTCGGCTGGCATCATTATAAAGACAACGAATTGCCTTCGTTCTTTGGTACTTATGGATCGGTCGATTATCAATCCAACTTTCTGGTTGCAGTTGGTTGGATTGGAGATCAAGCCATCATTTTACGCGGCTGGCGAGAGAAGTGACTCATCTTAAAAATAGAAGAACTAAACCATGAACGCTGCTGCAAATTATTACCAATATTTTTTGCTCATTTTCGCTTTTATTTTTTCAATCACCGCCCAGGAACGTATTTTTGAGAGCAATAGAGCCCAGGTGGAAGCGCCGATTGCCATTAATCCCACCAATCCCCAAAACCAGGTGGGCGCGGCAATCACCATCAAAGATAACAATAAGCAGATCGGTTATTATTACTCTTTTGATGGTGGAGTTACCTGGGACGGTTCGGAAAATACGCTTGGCAATGACGGCGCAGACCCGGTAGTGGCTTTTGATCCCGACGGTACGGCATACCTGTTATATCAAAAGCGATCGGAAGGCAAACTGCTGCTGCATAAATCTACCGGTGGCGGCATGAATTGGAGCGATCCGCCCATAACAGTGGTGGATTTGAATACCGCCATTAAGAATGTGGATCGTCCCTGGATGGCTTTCAGCCTCATCCGCAATCAGAATACCCAGAAATTTAATCTCTATATTTCCTATACCCTGGAGGATGTAAACAATAATTCCTATTCAATTGCTCTGCACAGAAGCCGGGATGGCGGAGAGAATTTTGAGCTGATTGAGGAAATCTCTCCGGGCGCAAACCATATTCTCCAGGGTTCTTATGTCGCAGTAGATCCGGAAGGAAAGGTTTATTTGGCCTGGGCAGAATTAAAATTCTCCGATTCTGCGGTTGAAAAAATTCATGTCAATTTATATGCGAATGAAGGCGGCACATTGGAAAGCTCGCATGCTCGCGCCACCCAGCAGATCGGTGAACCTCATGGCAATAAACAGTTTTTTGTAAAAGGTGGAAGGGTACGGGTAGACAGCTATCCCCGGATTACAGTCGATCATAGCCTCAATGCCGGCACGCGGGGCCGGGCATATATTGTCTGGGCCGGAAAGTTGAGTGAAATTTTCGATGCTGAGATTCTGATGATACGCAGAAAGAAAGACGTATCCGGGAACTGGGTGTGGGATGACGGCACCGTCCATATCGATGAATATTTACAATGGCAGCCGGCGCCCGGCGTTAGCCCGGATGGGGTTCTTTCCGTTCTATTTTATAACAGCGAATCAAATAGGTATGACGATCCTATTACCGCCTACTTAAGGAAAAGCTTTGACGGCGGGGAAACCTTCACCGCCAATATTTTAAATAACCCGGGCTTTACGCTGTTTTCCGGTTCTGCGCCTTTCCAGCCGCTTTTGGGAGATTATCATGGTCTGACAAGCTGGAGAGGAAAAGTGTATGGATTGTGGAGTGAACATCATACCGACCACGCGCCGGATGATCCCATCCAACTCTATTTCCGCGCCTTTGATGTAAACGAAATCCCCCCGCCAAGTAATTATTCCAAAGTGGTTGTTAAACAACTGGATGAAAATTTTCAGGCCTTTGGCAAGGTCGGGCGCTGGAACCAGGGAGCCTTTACCAACTATACAGCGCCTTACGAATTTGTTCTTGAGGAAGAGACAGAGGAGGTTTTAAGAGCAGACCAGGAATTTAAACCCGGAACGACGCAAAAATATAATCACTGGCTGATAAACAATGTTTTTGATAATATTGTCAACCATGACTCCTTTACCATTGTAAACAACCAACCTCCAATAAGTGCGAGCTTCAAAACCGCCCACAACGCTACCATTCAAACCAGGTTGGTAACCCCCGGCCAGGCAAACGTGGGATATGTGGAATTTAAAGACCCCTGGCTGAGAATCGACGGCGATCCGAAATATTATGACCCACCCTACGGTTACCGCAACCTGGGCATGGATGAAGCAGAACTTGAGCAATATAGCGACTTGCCTCTGGAGCTGCTCACCACGAGCAATTTTAAAGGCGTGTTTTTGGATCAAGTACCGGATCCAATCAATCCTGAAAAACCCTACTACTCCGTGCGCGCCCCGCAAACGCAGGATATCAATTTACCCCAGAGCGGGCGCACCCACCGGTTTCATTTCTGGAAGTGGGACGCGCTGCCGCCTGCCGCCGCCGAGTTCCAGAATGCCAATGCACCGCAAACCCCGGTGGTCTTCAAAAACCCCAATGTGGTCGTGCAGGCTAACTATAAGGGAACCCAGGTCGGCAACAGTTACCAGAGCAACGGGCAGAAAAAATTTCTCAACTGCCAGGGAAAACTCTTTTCGGTGTATGAAGACGCTAACACCATCTGGCTGGAATCCAGCGAGGATAACGGACTCACCTGGAACCTCCGCAATAACGCCCAGCCCCTGGGTACCGCCGGCGCCCAATGCCCTTCCCTTTCCACTGACGGCACCACCTTGCTCATCACCTACCAGGAAAACGCCTCCACCATAAAAATCGTCAGCTATGATGATTACGATCAGGAGATCGTGGAGGTGGCTTCCCTGTCGGTATCTAATCCGGAGGAGGCCCGGCTCTATCCTTCCAGCGATTTTTCCTTTGCCGCCGGTTCCGTCATTTTAACCGGCTGGGAAGTGGATGGAGCGGTTTGGTGCCGGATCGGAAGGGTCTGGAATGCCACTTATCCCCATATCGGCGCTACCTATGGCGCTACTCATTGGCCCTTGATGGAGAGCAATGGCTCCGGCTTATCTTTAGCGGTTGCTAACGACCACTCTTTCCACCTCACCGTTTCAAAAAGGACCGCTTCTGACCGCAGCGCCGTCATCTATCGAAAAATAAGAATCAATAAGATGGGTTCGGATGATCCAGATCTCTGGGAATTAGATTTACTGTATGACGTCGATGTTTCCAAAGGCGGTTCTTACCCGATGAATATCGAACCCTGCATCAGCGCCCGTCATCACGGCGACCCCTGGATCGCAGACCCGATCGTGAGCTGGACCGCCGGGGTGTGGACCGGGCAGCAGCTTTCTTATACCGTGGCCAGCGTCCGGGTGGGGTCCCAGGGTGGGCAAAGCTGGGGAACGATTCAGACCTACAGCCAATACCCTAATGAAATTATCTGGACGGTTAACAATTCCGTTTACTCCCAGCAGCAGACCGTTATTATCTGGAGCGCCGGTTCCCCTCCGGCCAGTAAATGGGTGAGCAGAAGCGGCGCTTTCTATTCCACACCGCAGTCTCTCAGCCACGCTGGCAGCCAGGTTCATATCTGCCCGGGCAGCAGCCTGCAAAATATGTATGCCATGGTGTTCAATCCCCCTGCTTTTACTCAAGCGAGCACAGATTTCAGCCAGGAATTGCCCTTTGAATCCCCCCTGGCCAGGTCGCCATCGCAGTTTAATCTCTCCTACGGCAGAAGCGGGGTAATTTACAAAGACAGCCTGGAATTCATCTTTCACTTCGGAGATGTTCTGGTGGAAGACAGTGTGATCGGTTTCATCCCGGTTCCCGATACGACGGTTTTTTCCTCCACCTCGCAACTGAACCAGGGTTTGATAAGCGAAGATTTTCTGCTTCAACCCAACAGTTCTTTTCAGCTCCGCACCCGCTATGAGGTGTTGAACCGCCTGCCAGTTCACTCCGCCCTGACAGACAGTGACCGGGTATCTTTCAAAGTTGAGTTGGTGGATGCCATAAATCACACCGTGGCCGGCCTAATTGATTCCGTTACCTATCATAAAGGAAATCTGAAAAAGCAGAAGAAGAATAATTTTCAGATCAATTGTTCCGCCATCAGCCCGGGGCGGTATTATTTGCGAATGAATCTCGCGGTGACCGGCGCTGCGGAGTTTACCCTGGTCAATCACACTCGGGTAGAAAGTCAAATCTTTGCCGGGAAAACTCCCGGTCAGGCACCAACCGCAGACATAAGCGCAGTAAGTTCTTACCACTTATACCAGAACTATCCCAACCCCTTCAACCCGGAAACCACCATCCAATTCGAGTTGCCAAAGAACAGCGCCGTCAGCCTGAAGATTTACGACATCCAGGGGCGGCTGGTAAAGACGCTGACCAACAGGGAGATGCCTGCTGGCGCACACAAAGTCGTTTGGGATGGCCGCGACAATGGCGGGGCACAGGTAAGCTCGGGCGTTTATATATATCGCATGGAAGCAAACAACTTTGTCGAAAGCCATAAAATGCTATTGATTCACTAAAAAACTGTTTCGCTTTAGCATTGCTTTTTTTAAACTCTGTTTAAATGAAGGAGAACCCCATGAATTTCGGAATTCCCAAAGAAGTTCGGGCGCACGAGTACCGGGTGGGATTGACTCCCGCAACGGTGGATTCCCTGGTGCGGGCCGGGCACAAAGTGTTTGTCGAGACCAATGCAGGAAAGCACGCCGGCTTCAAGAATGAAGATTACCAGGCCATGGGCGCGCAGGTAGTGTACACCCCCCAGGAAGCCTACGGCCGCGCCGACGTGGTGGTAAAAGTGGGGCGACCTGCGGAAGCGGAGTACCAATATTTCAACCCCCAGCAGGTGATTTTCAGTTTCCTGCACCTGGCGGTGGCTTCCCCGGATTTGCTGAACGCCCTGCAAAACCAGAAAATTACCGCGCTGGGATATGAAACCATCGAAACCGAAGACGGAACCCTGCCGGTGATGATTACCACCAGCGAAATCGCCGGGCGGCTGGCGCCGGCCATTGCCGGCGGCCTGCTCAGCAGCGTGCACGGGGGACGGGGAATTCTGGTCGCCGGGGTTCCCGGGACTCCCCCCGCGGCGGTGGTGATTCTCGGCGCGGGAGTGTTAGGATTCCACGCCGCGCGAGCGTTTCACAACTTAGGCGCGCAGGTAATCATGTTAGACGTGGATTTCCGCGCCCTGCAGCGCATCGATTCCATGTTGGGCGGCAAAGTGACCACCATGTTCGCCAATCCCCACAACATCGCCAAAACCGTGGCCTTTGCGGACGTGTTAGTGTGCACCGCGGCCACCCCGGGGGGCAAAGCGCCCATCCTGGTCACCCGGGAGATGGTGAAAAAAATGCAGCGCCGGGCGGTGATCTTGGACTTGGCCATCAACAGCGGCGGCAACGTGGAAACCAGCCGGCCCACGGAATTAGGCGATCCCTCTTATATCGAAGAAGAAGTGATCCATTACTGCGTGCCCAACGTTCCTTCCCGGGTGGCGCGCACCGGCAGCCACAGCCTGTCCAACGCAATTCTGCCCTACCTGTTGGAAATGGGACGGTTAGGTATTGCCGAGGCATTCAAAGCCCTGCCGGACTTGAAACGGGGTGTAAACACATTCGAAGGTAAATTAGCCCATCCCCTCATTGCAGCGGCGCTGGGCAAAAAAGTGGAGGCCAAAATATGAGCTGGATGGACATATATCGCCAAAAAGCAACCGACCCGGCCGCGGCAGTCTCGCGGGTCAAATCCGGGGAGCGTATCTATTTAGGCGGCGGGGCCGGGGTTCCCCAGGTGCTGGTCAAAGCCCTGGTGGAACGCGCCGATTCCCTGAAAGATGTGGAAATTACCCACATGCTGCACTTCGGCGAGGCTCCCTATGTTGAAGCCAAGTACGCTAAGAGTTTCCGGCACAACGCCGTGTTCATCGGCGCCAACGTGCGCAAGTCCGTGCAGGAAGGGCGCTCGGACTTTACCCCGGTGTTCTTGGGCGAGATTCCCTATCTTTTCAAGCACAACGTGCTGCCCCTGGATTACGCCTTTGTACAGCTTTCACCCCCGGATGAACATGGCTTCTGCTCCTTCGGCGCGGAAGTGGGCTGCACCAAGCCGGCCGCGGAATCGGCCAAATACGTGATTGCGGAGATCAACCAGCGCACCCCCCGCACCTTAGGGGACAGCTTCATGCACGTGCGCGACATCGACGTGATTGTGGAAACCGACTACCCCCTGCCGGAGGCTCCCCAGGGCGGCGGCACTCCCGCTCATGCTAAAATCGGCCAGATCATCGCGGAACGGATTCCCAACGGCGCCACCCTGCAGATGGGCATCGGCAGCATTCCCGACGCGGTGTTGAAAAACTTAGGCAGCCACCGCGACTTAGGCATCCATACCGAAATGTTCTCCGACGGGGTGGTGGATTTGATCGAGGCCGGGATTGTAAACGGAGCGAAGAAAACCCTGCACCCCGGCAAAGTGGTGGTAGGATTTCTGTTCGGCACCCAGCGGCTTTATAACTTCGTGTCCGATAACCCGATCATCGAAATGCACCCCACCGAGTACGTGAACGATCCGTTTATCATTGCCCAGAATGATTATATGTACAGCATCAACAGCGCCCTGGAAGTGGATTTGACCGGCCAGGTGGCGGCGGATTCCGTGGGAACCTCGTTTTACAGCGGGGTAGGCGGGCAGATGGATTTCGTGCGCGGCGCGTCGCGGTCTAAAGGCGGCAAGCCGATCATCGCCCTGCCGGCCACAGCCAAGGGCGGGGAAATTTCCCGCATCGTGGCCACCCTGAAGACCGGCACCGGCATCACCACCACCCGCAGCGACGGCGCCACCATTGTGACCGAGTACGGGGCGGCGGACCTGTTCGGCAAGACCATCAGGCAACGGGCGCAGATGTTGATCAACATCGCCGCGCCGCAGTTCCGGGAAGAATTGACCAAACAGGCCAAAGAATTGCATTATTTGTAATACGCAGGGGGGAAATAATGTGTAGGGGCGAAGCATTCGGAAGATCGCTCGATGTTGTGAGCAAATCAGCGCCCCGAATGCTTCGCCCCTACAGGACGGGATGAACCGGATGGACAGGATTAAAGACAAATATGATCCCGACAAAAACGCGAACATCCCGTTCGCAACTCGGGATGATCCCGACACCAGCGCGAACATCCGGTTCGCGTGTCGGGATGAAATCTTCCGTGATTTCAAATCCGCAATCCGTAATCCGAAATCTCAAATCGTTTTGATTGGTGTTGGAAATGAATTCCGCGGCGACGACGCGGTGGGCTTGCTCATCGCGCGTCGCCTAACGGAAATGAATCTTCCCGGCGTAACCGTGCGGGAGTTGAGCGGCGAAGGCGCCGCGCTGATGGAAGCCTGGCAGGGCGCCGATGCAGTGTTTCTCTTCGACGCGGTATTCACCGGAAAAAAACCCGCCGGAACCATTTACCGGATGGACGCCCATGCGCAAACCATTCCGGCGGATTTTTTCCACTACTCCACCCACCGCTTTGGAGCAGCGGAGGCGGTGGAGCTGGCGCGGACGTTGGATCAGTTGCCTCCCCGCCTGATCATCTTCGGAATCGAGGGGAAGAATTTTGACTATGGAGCAAAACTTAGCCCGGCAGTGGAAAAAACGCTGCCGGATTTCGTAAAACAGGTGATGATAGAAATAACCTGAATTCAGGAGTGCAAAATAAATTTTGCACTCCGTTAAAAAAGGAGACCGATATGGAGCAAACCCAGGCGAAAACCCGGGAAAGACCTAAACCCTTTGTGCTGCCGGAATATTGCAAGGGCTGCGGGCGCTGCATCGAGGCCTGCCCCAAGCACTGCATTCAGTTGGGAACGGAAATCAACCCCGAATCGGGGCTGGTTCCCATCATCATCGACCTGGCCATCTGCAACGGCTGCGGGCTATGTTATATGGCCTGCCCGGAACCCTACGGGCTGGAAAAGGCCCTGGTGGAGCTGATGCCCGACGTGGAAGAGCTGGACCGCCACGCCTATTTCGGCGACGCCAAACCAGAGCGCCCGCAGCCGCAGCCCATTCCCGATACCGTAGTTCCCCTGCCAAAAATGGAGCCGCTGGTCACCAAAGGCTCCTACGCCTCCGCCATCGGGGCGCTGTTAGCCGGCTGCCGGCATTTCTTCGGCTACCCCATCACCCCCTCCACCGAGGGCGCGGAATTGATGGCGAAACTGCTGCCCAAATTAGACGGCGTTTTTCTCCAGGCGGTCAGCGAAGTCGCTACCGTGAACCTGATGTACGGCTGCGGCGGGGCGGGACTGCCCTGCATGACCTTCACCTCCTCCCCCGGCTTCAGCCTGATGTTAGAGGGCGTCTCTTACATGATCGGCGCGGAGCTGCCGGGCGTATTCGTGAACGTGATGCGCGGGGGGCCGGGGTTGGGCAACATCGGCCCGGAGCAGGCGGACATCAAATTAGCCTGCCGCGGGTTAGGGCACGGCAACACCCACGCCGTCACCCTGGCGCCCTCCTCTCCCCAGGAGATGCTGGATTTGACCATGCTCTCTTTCGAGCTGACCTTCAAATACCGCAACCCGGTCATCATCTTGGCCGACGGTTACTTAGGCCAGATGACCGGGCGGGTGACCCTGCCGGATCACATGATCAAACCCGGCATTCCCGAGTGGGCGGTTTACGGCGACGAAATGCACCGCGGCAACCTTATCTGCTCCATCCAGCTTTCCGAGCCGGATTTAGAGCTGCACAATCTCCACCTCAACAAGAAATACCAGCAGATGATCGCCAACGAGCAGCGCGCCGATCTTTACTACTGCGAGGACGCGGAAATCCTCATCGTCGCCGCCAACACTCCCTCGCGCATGGCCAAGGGGGCGGTGCAGCAGCTGCGGGAACAGGGCGTGCGCGCCGGGCTGTTCCGCCCCGTCACCCTGTGGCCTTTCCCGGTTGATTACCTGCGCCCGCTGCTGAACCAGGTGGAGCGCATCATCGTGGTGGAAGCCAGCAACGGGCAGTTGGAAGACGAGCTGCGCCTGGCCCTCAGCCACGCCGAGGCGCCCAACCTCCCCCGCATCGAGCACGTGCGCCATTTCGGCGGGGTGCTGCCGCAGCAGCAGGAGATCATTGATAAAGTGGCTTCCCGTGAGATGCTGATGGCATGAATTTTAATTGCCAATTGGCAATTGTCAATTGGTAATTGCCAATTTAAAATCATTCTTCCTGAGGAGAAACGAAAATGAGCGACAGCGTATTTTATAAAACTTTTGACCGCCATGCCCACGGGCAGGGGCTGAAAGGGCACGCAACCCACTACTGCCCCGGCTGCGGGCACGGACTGGTGCATAAATTCCTGGCCGAGGCGATCGATGAATTGGGCATCCAGAACCGCACCGTGGCCATTTCCCCGGTGGGGTGCAGCGTGTTCATGTACTATTACCTCGACGTGGGCAACACCCAGGCGGCGCACGGGCGCGCCCCTGCGGTGGCCATCGGGCACAAAGTGGCCAACCCGGAATCCATCGTAATTAGCTACCAGGGCGACGGCGACCTCGCCTCCATCGGGCTGGCGGAGATCGTCAGCGCGGCGCAGTTGGGCATCCCTCTTTCCGTGGTGTTCGTCAACAACGCCATTTACGGGATGACCGGCGGGCAAATGGCCCCCACCACTTTGATGGAGATGAAAACCAGCACCTCCCCCTGGGGCCGCGACCGCCTCACCGGCCAGCCCATGAAGATGGCGGAATTGATCGCCCAGCTGGACGGCTCGGTGTACGTGGAGCGCGTGGCCCTGTACGACGCCAAGCAGCGCACCCGCGCCAAAAAGGCCATCCGCAAGGCGCTGCAAATGCAGGTGGAAAATCGCGGCTTTGCCTTCGTGGAGGTGCTCTCCGAGTGCCCCACCCACCTCAAGCTGACTCCCCAGGAAGCGGAAAACTGGGTGCGCGACCAGATGGTCCCCATCTTCCCGTTGGGAGTGAAGAAAGAGTTAGAAGCGGAGCCCTGGTTCCACATGAACAAGCCCAATTTCGATCCCCAAACGCTCTTGCAGCAGATCGAAGCCGCTGCGGAGGCCAGCGAGCGTTTTTCCCCCGGCTTCCCGGCGCACCTGCACCCGGAGGACATTTCCCTGAAGTTAGCCGGCTCCGGCGGCGACGGGGCGCAGACCGCGGCCATGCTCATCACCCGCGCGGCCATCAACGAAGGATTCGACTCCACCCACATTCCCAGCTACGGGCCGGAATCGCGCGGGGGCACTTCTTATGCGGACGTGCACGTGGCCAAAACCGAGGTGCTCTCCCCGGCCTCGCCCAATCCCCACGTGTTGATCGCCTTCAATGCCCCCAGCTTAGCCAAATTCGGCCCCGCGGTGCAGCGCGGCGGCGCGGTGATTTACGACAGCTCGGTCATCAGCGAGCCGCCGAAGTTGGACGCCAGCGTCAAAATGTACGGGGTGCCCTTTACCCAGATCGCCTTAGACCTCGGCAAGCTGCTGGTGAAGAACATCGTCGCGTTAGGCGCATTACAGGCCGCGACCAACATCTTCCCGGCGGAGACCTTCCTGACCGCCATCCGCAGCGCGTTGGCGCACAAATGCTCGCTCATCCCCCTCAACGAAGAAGCCTTCAAGTGGGGGCAGAAGGCGGTGACGGATGTGAACGGGAGGTAAATCAGTGTTTGGGTGTTATGGTGTTATAGTGTTTATGTTGCAGCGACAAGAGACCGGCAACCCGAAACTCGCGGCGAAGCCGTTCCTTCAGAAAAACCCGAAACTCGAAACTCGAAACCCGCAACTATAACACCCTAACACCATAACACTGTAACACAAATTCGGGAGGCGCATGATGCCTCTATCATTTTTCAAATTTCTCCGGTCGAGATTCATTTTCTCGCTGGTTTTCCCCCTTTTTCTCTCCCTGCACGCCCAGCCGCTTCAGTTTGCCCGGGAGCGCATCGAGGTAGAGGTATTAGGCGAGGCGTGCGTGCTAACCGGGACCTATTACTTTTGTGAAACCGGCCCCGCCGCCAGGCAGCCGCTCAGCGTGGAAAGGCCGGATTCTGCAAATTTCCCCTTCAACATCACCCTGTACTATCCTTTTGTGGTTACCCCGGAACTGCCTTTTCCCGATTCCATTCAGGTAACGGATTTGCGCAGCGGCCGCCCGGTTCAATTTATCGAATCCGCCCGCGGGGTCTATTTCCCGGTTTCCGTTCCCCCGCCGGACACCGCCATATACCGGGTGCGCTACCGCCAGAAAACTCCTTCCGCGAAAATGGAGTATATCCTGACCTCCACTCAAAAATGGAACCGCCCTCTACAATCCGCGGATTTCATCATCCGAATCCCGCAGCAATACCAACTAATCTCCCTTTCCCCTGCTTTCGACCGGGCCGCCCCCGGCTCTACCGGAGAAAAAAATGCCCCCGGGATGATCTACTTCATCCACCGGGAAAATTTTATGCCCCAATCCAATTTAACCATTCAATGGGAAAGGAAAACGCCATGAAAACCTTGCAACTTTTTCTTGCCGGGATGCTGGTTTGCCTGTCTTTACAAACCGGGCAGGCAAATCCTATCGTAACGATCTTTTTTAATGAAATAAAAATCGACTCGACCGGCTGGGTAATCGAGGTGCGCGACCCCTGGTCGTTGGATTTTTTCATTATCACTTCCCTCAGCGATACCGCTCATTTCACTACCGGGTTTACCACTTCGGAATACCAACTCATTACTGCGAATGATCTGCAAAGCGCGCTGTACATCAATCCCCAGGGGGACGTACTGAGCTTGCGTAACGATGCTCTTTACAGTTCTTATGAACAAATTCGATTTGGGAATGTCCCCGGAAGCCAGGTTGCCGCGCCGCTGCCCGGCCAATCCATCTGCCTGAAGGAGACCCCGGACCACTTTATTGACTTTTATTACCTGGACAACACCCCCACGTTGGGCTATCCCAATGACGCCCCGGGCGCGTGGGGCCGGGTCGCGGGAACCGTCAACAACCAGTTCGGCAATCCCGTGCCGGGAGTGCAGGTGGCAGGGAATTTTGGGGCGGTTTTTACCAACAGCAGCGGCTATTTTATGTTTGATCATTGGGCGCGGTTGGAGTACTTAGAATTTTCCAAACCCAATTACCAGACCCAATATTTAGCCCTGCAAATCTGGCCGGAAGACACCGTCGCCATCGACGTTACCCTGGATTCCATTCTTGTAACCCTGCCCCCGGGGCCGGGCGCGGTCATCAGCGGCTTCGAGCTGAAGCAGAATTACCCCAATCCCTTCAATCCTGTTACCACCATCGAATTTTCCCTGCCCATCCGCAGCCAGGTTCGTTTGACAATTTATAATCTGGCGGGGGAAACGCTCAGCGCGCCGGTTTCCCGGGAACTGCCCCCGGGAACCTACCAGGTGCGCTGGGACGGCAGCGCCCTGCCCGGCGGGGTCTATTTTTACCGGATGCGGGCGGCGGCGCAGGCCGGTGGTATCTTCAGCGAAACGAAGAAGCTGGTTCTGGTGAAGTGAGTCGTAGCTATTCCGCCTTTCCCACAGGGAGGCATTCGCCCGGCTATCAGCCATCAGCAATAAGGCTGTTGCAGATTCGTCTTTTAACCACGAATTTTCACGAATTATACTAAACGCACGTTGAAATTTCCATTTACAGATAATGGAGCCATTTTGTAGCCAGGGTTCTTTCCCGAACACCGGAGGTGTTCAACATTTGTAGAATTCTCAAATAACCGCCGGAACCCCGAAGGGGTTCAACCCCTGCCGGGGTTGCGGTTCGTATTGGTATTATTGCCGGCTACAAATGTTGAACCCCTACCGGGGTTCCTTATAGAATAAGAAACGGAAATTTTAAAATGCGCTTAGTATATCTTATAGAATACCCGTTGCACTGTAGCGTCTTTGCGGGTTAAATTCCACTAAAAAAAGACCATGGCGGATCAGGATTCCACATACGACGTCTTCCTCAGCCACGCCGGGGAGGATGACGCCTTCGTCAAGCGCCTGGCCGATGAACTGGAGCGCGCCGGGGCAACGGTGTTCGAGGATGGCCGCTCCATCAAGCCGGGGGAGCATATTGCCCTGACGGTCAGCAAGGCGCTGAAAGCCAGCCGCAAGTTAGTATTCATTATGACGCCCGCTTCGGTATCTAAAAAATGGCCGCAGGCGGAGGCGCTTTACCATCCCTTTTTCGATCCCGCCAACCAGGAGCGCCGCCTCATCCCCCTGATGCTGGAGGACTGCCAGCCCCCGGATTTGATCCGGCCCCTCAAATACATCGACTTCCGCAACCCCGATGACTACCCCCTCCGCTTTCGCGAATTGGCGGAGGCGCTGGATCTGGTAGCGCCCGCCTTCGAGCGCCGGGAGCGGGAAAAACCGGAATTCGAAGAACGGGAGTTGCGCGGGCGCGAGACCTACAAACGCGGTAAAGTATTCGAACAGGAAGTGGCGACCCTCTACAAACTGTTGGGTTTCGAGGTCGGCGATTCCCAAAAAATCGACGGCATTCAAATCGACCTCACCATCCACCAGAAGCGCGGGATTTCCATCGACGCCGCGGTGGAGTGCAAAGACCTGCGCGTCACCGCCAAAGAGCGCGACCAGATCATCGCCGCCAGCGTTGCCGTGCGCCAGAAATATCCCGCCTGGCGCAGCGTGGTCATCTCCTCGCGCGGGTTTGCGGAGGATTCCCGCACCGCCCTGCAAAACCAGGGCATCGAGTGCAAAACCTACCCGGAGCTGCTGCGCGAACTGCTGCCGCTGGAGCAATACGTGCAGGGAATTATCCGCGATTACGAAGAACGGCTGAACGATCCCAAAAACTGGGACGGGCGCGACCTCTTCATCCGCCCCTGGATGACCAAAGAAACCACCGGGGAGCAGGTAAAAGCGCTAACGCTTTTCGCCGAATGGCTGGCCGATTCCCGCCGCAACCACCTGACCATTTTAGGCGACTTAGGAACCGGCAAATCCACCCTCACCGGCTTTTTGGCCTATCAATTGGGCCGGGCGTTTTTGGAAGACCCCGCCCGCCATCCCGCCCCGGTGTTCATTCCCCTGCGGGAAGCCCGCCGCTCCGCTTTTGACCTGGAAACCATCGTCGCCTCCCACTTTAACCGCCACGGGCTGCGCGACGTAAAATTTTCCAACTTCGAGCACCTGCTGCACGCCGGGAAGATCATCCTCTTTTTCGACGCCTTCGACGAAATGGCCGACCGCATCCGCTGGGAGGAAACCCGCGACAACTTCAATGAATTGAAGCGCGCCGTCTCCGAAGGCAGTAAGGTAATCCTCACCTGCCGCACCCACTATTTCAAGAACCGCGAGGAGCAGATCGAGATTTTAGGCAAGGGGCCTTCTTACAGCGAGGCGGTGACCGAGCTGTACAAAGCGATTGCCGGCCAGCCCGGGCACGAGATCGCCAACCTCTGCGAATTCACGGACGAGCAAATCCGGGAGTATTTACGGAAAGCCCGCCCGCAAACCCACCAGGCAGACTGGCGGAAAATCCAGGACATCTACGACCTCCAGGAGCTGGCCCACCGCCCGCTGCTGCTGGAAATGATCGTGAAATCCCTGCCGCAGTTGAAAAAGGGCGCGGAGATCACTGCCGCGGACCTCTATACCGTTTATACCGACATCTGGATTCAGCGCGAGGAGCACAAGCACCCCCTGCTCAAACCGGAGATCAAGCTGGCCTTAATGCTGGAACTGGCCGGGCGGATGTGGCGGCGCGGAGAATGGGAAGTTTCCGAGCAGGAGATGCTGCCTTTTGTGGAAGAGCTGCTGCGGGAAGGCCGCCTGGCCCTGAAGGATGAGGAAGCGCGCGACATTACCCGGGAAATGCACACCGCCACCTTTCTGAAGCGCGGCGCCCGCGACGCCTTTGCCTTTATGCACCGCTCTTTTATGGAGTATTTTTTAGCCCGCAAGATTTGCCAGGAGATCGGGGTCATTGACCGGGGCGGCAAAGCGCAGGCGGACCCGGCCTCCTCAGCAGTGGAAGTCTTGAACATCCTGGAAACCCGCCGCCTGGATCAAAAAATTGTTTTTTTTATCGCCGGGCTGGATAAACATGATCTGCTAAAAGCGCCTCTCAAGAAACTGCTACAGGAACCCTACCGGGAACAGATTTCCGAAAACGCCCTGCAAATCCTCTACTGGAGCGGGCGGGTGCGCGCAGGGGCGGAAAAAAAAATTAGCGATGTCGGTGCGCTGTCCCGAGTATTGGCTGAACGCATTCCCCCGGCGGTACTGCTCCCGCAGGCGCAGCTAAACGAAATCAACCTGGAATTAGCGCCCCTTGAGCGAGCCAACTTAAGAGGCGCTATCCTGTCCTCCGCGAACCTCAACAGCGCCAAACTCAGCGGGGCGGATTTGCAGGGAGTGGACTTGAGTAACGCCCGCTGTTTAAAAGCAAACTTCTCCAGGGCTAATCTATCATATGTAATGATTCAGGGGGCTAATTTTGACGACGCTGACCTGCGCGGTGCAGAATTAACTGACGTTATTCCGGTTGGCGCTTCTTTTATGAATGCCCGCATTGATCCGCATATATCGTTATGGGAACTATTGGAAGCAATAGGTTACAGAATCGCCCATGTGGGTAGCGAGTCTTTTCTTGTAAATATAATACTGGAAAGTAAAACAAAAAAAGACGGACTAGAGACAGTTGTGCAACTCGGCCATGCCGGGATTGTGTACTCGGTTGCCTTTCATCCCACAGAAGACCTCATAGCCACTGGCGGTGGGCAAGGAATGGTGAAATTATGGCGGCGTTCCGACCAACGGCTACTACGTACCTTCAAAGGTCATTCTGCTCCTGTCTCGTCGGTGGTATTCTCTCCCGATGGGAAGAGTCTCGCCTCCGGCAGTGATGATCAGAGCGTGAAAGTGTGGGCGGCCGATTCCGGCAAAGAAATCCGCACCCTCAAAGGCCATTCAAAATCTGTCAACTCGGTTTGTTTTTCCCCCGATGGCAAGACCCTCGCCTCCGGCAGTGCTGATCAGAGTGTGAAAGTGTGGGCGGCCGATTCCGGCAAAGAAATCCGCACCCTCAAAGGCCATTCAAAATCTGTCAACTCGGTTGGTTTTTCCCCCGATGGCAAGACCCTCGCCTCCGGCAGTGCTGATCAAACCGTGAAAGTGTGGGCGGCCGATTCCGGCAAAGAAATCCGCACCCTCCAGGGCCATTCAAATTCTGTCAACTCGGTTGGTTTTTCCCCCGATGGCAAGACACTGGCCTCCGGCAGTGCTGATCAAACCGTGAAAGTGTGGGCGGCCGATTCCGGCAAAGAAATCCGCACCCTCAAAGGCCATTCTGATGATGTCGTATCGGTGGTATTCTCTCCCGATGGGAATATTCTTGCTTCGGGTGGTGATGATCAGACCGTGAAACTGTGGGAGGTTGCTTCCGGCATAGAAATCCGCACCCTCAAAGGCCATTCCGCCTATATCCGGTCGGTGGCCTTTGCTCCAGATGGAAAGGTCCTTGCCTCAGGTAGTGGGGATCAGAATGTAAAACTATGGAAGGCTGCCTCCGGTAAGGAAATTTGCATCCTCAGAGGGCATTCTGCTGATGTTTCCTCGGTGACCTTTTCTCCTGATGGAAACACTCTCGCCTTTGGTAGTGGGGATGAAAGTGTGAAATTGTGGGGAGGCGCTTCCGGTAAGGAAATCCGCACCTTCAAAGGCCATTCTAATGGTGTTTCGTCGGTTGCATTCTCTCCTGATGGAAAGACCCTTGTCTCGGGCGGTGATGATCAGACCGTGAAACTATGGGAGGTTGCTTCAGGTAGGGAAATCAGCACCCTCAAAGGCCATTCAGATTATATCTGGTCGGTAGCCATCTCTCCCGATGGAAAGACTCTTGCATCGGGCAGTGAAGATCAGACCGTGAAACTATGGGAGGTCATTTCCAGCAAAGAAATCCGCACCCTCAAAGGCCATTCTGCTCTTGTCTTTTCAGTAGCCTTCGCTCCCGATGGAAAGATCCTCGCCTCGGGCAGTGAAGATCAGACTGTGAAACTATGGGAGGTTGTCTCCGGCAGAGAAATCCGCACCCTCAAAGGCCATTCTGCCCATGTCTGGCAGGTGGCCTTCGCTCCCGATGGAAAGGCCCTCGCCTCTGGAGGTGGGGATAAAACAGTAAAATTATGGAAAACTACTTCTGGTAAGGAAATCCGTACTTTCAAGGGTCATTCTGCTTATGTTGTCTCGGTAGCCTTCTCGCCCGATGGAAAGCTTCTAGCCTCTGGCAGTTGGGATCAAAGTGTGAAATTGTGGGATGTTGCTTCTGGCAGGGAAATCTGTACCCTCAAAGGTCATTTCTCTGCTGTCTGGTCAGTGGGATTTTCTCCCGACGGTAACATCCTTGCTTCCGGCAGCCTAGATGGAAGTATTCGGTTATGGTCGGTGGAGAAGAGCCAGGAAATTTGCGCCGGGTATTTCATCGCCGAGGGGGTGTGGCTGGTGCTGTTGCCGGACGGCCGCTTCGACGCCTCCCCCGCTGGCCTGCGCTACCTCTGCTACACCGAGAAAAACGGCTTTGCCAGCTACAGCGCGGAGGATCTGGCCAAAGAGTTCTACCGCCCGGAAGAAGTGCAGGCGGAAATTGCGCGCTACCTGGGGGATGTAAAGGCGCAATTCTCAGCGCAAAAAAACCTCCCCGGGCGGAGTGCCTGAGTGCAGGAGAAACCCAAAATGTCCAGAAACCCCATTATCCCTTACCACCCGCAGTTAAAAGAACGGGCCCGGGAGCTGCGGAATCGATCGACCCTGGCGGAAAAAATTCTCTGGTGGGAAATTCGCAAAAAACAATTAGGATATGAATTCCATCGCCAAATCCCTGTCGATCATTTTGTGGTAGATTTTTATTGCCACGAACTCCTGCTGGTCATCGAAGTGGATGGCATCAGCCATGATTCAGAGGAGGCGAAGGCAAAGGATTCGGAAAGGCAGGCGCTGCTGGAAGGGCTGGGGATTTCGTTTTTGCGTTTCCGGGATGAACAAATTCTCGGCAATTTGGATCGGGTAGTGGAGGAGATTCGGAAATGGATTAAGGAGAAGACATCCGCCAGCCCCTCCCGGAAGACCGGAGAGGAGTGACATCCCCCCCCGACCCCCCTTCAAAGGGGGGAGTTGTCCGGCTTCCGCGGAAATATGGGGGTTCCCCCCTTTGAAGGCGCAGGGTGCGAAGTTCCCCCCTTTGAAGGGGGGACAGGGGGGATGTAAAAAAGCGTCAACATATAAAAATCTTGCCAACAAAAAAACCCGGAGTACCCCCATGTCTAAGCTCTTTACCTTTTGCTTAACTCTTTTATTCGCCCTCTCCCCGACGTTTGCCCAGGAGAAGCCCACCATTCCGCAGGTGCGGCAGATGATCCGCGAGTTCGAGAAGACGCGTTTTGAGCGGCAGGCGCAATATCTTAATAAAACCGCCACGCTCAACCAGACCCAGTACGACGTGACCGCTTACACCCTCAACCTGGGACTCTGGCCGGATACGCAACTGCTGCAAGGCTCGGTTGTGATGCAGGGGCGCAGCAAGGCCAACTCCCTGGCCAGTTTGGAGATCGACCTGTTCTCCAATATGATCGTCGATTCCGCGCTGCAAAACGGAACCGCGCTTACTTACACCCACGCCGGGGATTTGCTCACCCTGCAACTGCCCGCTCCCCTGGGCCAGAACGATCCCTTCGCGGTGGAGATTTTCTACCGCGGCAATCCCCAGGGCGGCGGCGGGCTGGGTACCTGGGGGTGGGACCAGCACCAGGGAGTGCCCATGATCTGGACCCTCAGCCAGCCCTACGGCGCACCCGCCTGGTGGCCCTGCAAGGACGATCCCGCGGACAAGGCCGATTCCGTGTTCCTGAACGTCACCGTGCCCGACAACTTAGTGGTGGCCTCCAACGGGCTGCTGCAAGGGATTACCCCGCAAATCGGCAATCGTCATACTTACCACTGGGCACACCGCTATCCCATCAGCACCTACCTGGTATCCTTAGCGATCACCAACTACGCGGAATTTTCCAACTGGTACGTCTCCGCTTCCGGCGATTCCATGGAGTTGACCTACTACGTCTATCCCGAGCACCTCAACGAAGCGATAGAGGATTTCAGCGTCACCCCGGCGATGGTGAGCGCCTACGCCGAACGGTTCGGGGAATATCCTTTTCTCGATGAAAAATACGGCATGGCGATCTTCCCCTGGGGCGGGGGCATGGAGCACCAGACCATGACCTCCTACGGGGCCGGGCTGGTGACCGGGCTGCACTGGTTCGACTGGATCACCGCCCACGAGCTTTCCCACATGTGGTTCGGCGACTGCATCACCATGAAATACTGGTCGCACATCTGGATGAACGAGGGGTTTGCCTCCTACGCCGAGGCGCTCTGGGCGGAGTCCCAGGGCGGCTGGCCGGCTTACCATGATTACATGCTCAGCCAGGACCCCGGCTTTTTCCAGGGCAGTCTGTGGATAGAAGATTCCCTCAACGTCGGGGCGCTGTTCAGCAACACGGTGTACGACAAAGGCTCCTGGGCGCTGCACATGCTGCGCGGGGTGATGGGCGATACGCCCTTCTTCACCGCCCTGAAGAATTACGCCGCCGATCCTAATTTCTACTATGGCAACGCGACCACGGAGGATTTCCAGGCGGTGTGCGAGGCGGTGTACGGCCAGAGCTTAGAATGGTATTTCGAGGAGTGGGTGTACCGGGACGGAAGGCCGAATTATGTGTTCACCTGGCAGACCGCCCCGGCTGCGGGGGGCTACGAGACCACCCTCACGCTGATGCAGTCCAACGCCATTCCCTACAAAATGCCCCTGCAAATCCGCCTCTCCGCGGGCTTGCAAAGCGCCGATTTCACGGTATGGGACAGCCTGAACTTCCAGGAATTCCAGTTCGCCACCGCTTTTGAACCCACGGACCTGGCGGTGGACCCCGATGACTGGGTGTTGAAAACCATTGCCCAGGGCAGCGCTTACGCCGTGGGCGGCAGCGTTATCGATGCGGCGAATTCTGCCCCCGTACCCGGGGCGTTAGTGGTCTGGGAAGGGCCTATCGACCCCAATACCGGCACGTCGCTCTCATACGGTTTCGATACCACGGACGTCAACGGGAATTTCGAATTTACTTTAGTCAGCGGGGATTACGCCCTCGCCGCCCAGAAAGAGGGGTTTTTACAGAGCGAGACGGTTTTCCGCCAGGTGGCCGGGACGATCAGTAACCTCACCCTCACCCTTTCCCAGCCGGAGGCGGCCTTCAGCTTAGATTCCCTGGGCGCGGCGCTCTCGCAAAACCATGCGCTGGATACCCTGCTGCTGGTCTCCAACATCGGCAGCGGGAACCTGTTCGTGCAGGCGGTGGAGGGGAATTTTACCAACGCGAATCCCGACAAAGACATTCGCATCCCTGCGAAATTGTCGGGATCAAATCATCCGGATTTGATCGCCCCTCAATACCCGGAATCCCGGAAGGCCGGAATGATCCCGATGGGCGGCCAGGGAAGGGCGCGTTTTTATCGGGATGCGTTTTTGCGGCATCAATTTCCCCTGGAAACATTGCAAAAATCCGGAATTCCGGCCCGGAACCTCGCCGCCGACCCGGTGGACTCCCTGTGGGTGCAGATTCACCACGATCTGCGGGAAAACAACCAGAACCAGTTCGACCTGGAAAATACCTACGTTCAGGATGACGCCGGGCTGGTGTATGTCAAGCTCACCACCTACGGCAACCTGGTTCCCCCGGGCAATTTCCGCAGCAACGTATTCCTGGATGCCGACAATAGTGTTTTTACCGGGCTGAACATCAACGGGCTGGGGGTGGATTACCTGGTCGCGGTGGGCGATTATGGGGGCGGGCTTTACGCCTACCTGCTGTGGTGGAACCCCGGGTCGCAGACCTTTGAATTTATCGGGCCGGTGGATTACTTCAGCTACAACACCACCGGGAAAAGGGTGGTTTTCGGGGTCTCCAAAGCGCTGTTAGGCGCTCCCGCGAAGGTGGGAATTTTCATCAACGCTTTCAACAAAGCCAACATCGCCCCCACGGTCGATTACGCGCCGGCCAGCCATTTGGGGTATCTCTCCGCTTCGTTGGAGGACGTTCCCTGGCTGAAGATCGAGCCGCTCTTCGGCCTGGCCGGCGCCGGCAGCGACGCCGCGCTGATGATTACCATCCGCCCGGAAAATATTCCACCGGGGTATTATTTGAGCGGTATTACCCTCTACAGCAGCCACGCCGGGGAGATGCGCAAGGATTTCATCCCCATTTTCTTGGATTACGCCACCGGGATCGCCAGCAGCGAGCCGCAAATTCCCACCCAATTCGAGGTGGGGCAGAACTACCCCAACCCCTTCAACCCCAATACGCAAATCCGCTTCGGCCTGCCCGCCCCCGCGCGGGTGAAGATCGAAATCTTCAACCTTTTAGGCCGGCGGGTGTACGTAGAAGAAACCCAACCGCTTCCTGCCGGATACCACCTCTTTGAATGGAACGGGCAAAGCGCCGCCGGGCAGGAAGTTTCCAGCGGAATCTATTTTTACAGAATCAGCGACGGCAAACACGCGGCGGTGCGGAAAATGGTTTTATTGCGGTAAAAACTGTGTTTGGGTGTTATAGTGTTCAAGTGTTCAGGTGTTTTAGTGCGCCGGAGTGTGATTTGTGCAATCAAAATACTATAACACTTGAACACATGAGCACCCGAACACCCAAATATCAGGAGGGTAAGCCATGCAAAATGCCCTGAAGATGTTCGTTGTGCTGCTGATGTTTGCAGCATTTTTTGCCCCCAAATCTCATGGCCAGATTTTGGGCTTTTATCCCGCGGCGGATACGATTTTCGCGGGCGGGGGGTGTACCACCCCGTTTATCATCTGTTCTATGCCGCCGGCGCCCCCGGCGCAGGATATGATCACCGTGACGCCGGATTGGAATACCTGGATGTGGTACCAAGACGAATTCGGAATCGAGCACTACATCGACTTCGGCTATTTTCTGGTGGATGACTCTCTGAACCAGTATGAATATGAGATTTGGTATATCCCGGAAGGGTGGCCGTCCTGGGGGCCGATGGCGGTTCCTTTCGACTCCCTGTTCCTGTGCGAGGGCTACATCGCCCGGCTGCAACTGAAGGTGCTGCACAACGGCGCGGTCATCGACTCTTTCTCCCAGCCCTGGGTATCTGTCTATGGCCTGCCCGTGGAGCCGGGGGAAAATGCGGCGTTACTCCCCTCCCAGCCGGAACTGCGGCAAAATTTCCCAAATCCCTTCAACGCCGCCACCACCATTTCTTACCGGCTGCCTCATGCGGCGCGGGTCAATGTGGCGGTGTACGATGTGGCGGGACGGTTAGTTGCCGCGCTGATGGATGCGCCGCAAAGCGCCGGGGAGCACTCCCTGCGCTGGGACGCCGGGGGAGTGAATTCCGGGGTCTATTTTATCCGCCTGCGAATATCCCCGAATCCCGCTTCGGAGAACGCCGGGGAGTTCGTGCGCGTGCAAAAAGCGATTCTGAGTAGATGATCATAAAGACCTCAAATCCTGGCCATGAGGCTGTTGCAGATTCCTTTTTCAGCCACGAATTTCACGAATTTTCACGAAGTATCAGCAGTTTATGGCCATATTTTGAAAAAAATTCGTGCAATTTGGGTAATTCGTGGTTCAATACCTAATTTGCAACAGCCTCCCATCGAGGATTTGAGGTTTATTCCCCATCCCAACCGACAAAGGAGATTGACCCGATGTTCTTCCCCTCCGAACCCTTCCGGATCAAAGTAGTGGAACCGATCCGCCGCACCACCCGCGAGGAGCGCGAAAAACTGATCAAAGAAGCGGGGCTGAACGTGTTCAACGTGCCCGCGGAAGCGATCTACGTGGATTTGCTGACCGACAGCGGCACCTCCGCCATGAGCGACAACCAGTGGGCCGGCCTCATGTTAGGCGATGAATCCTACGCCGGGAGCAAGAATTATTATCACTTCGAAGAATCCGTGCGCGACATCTTCGGCTTCACGCACATCATTCCCACCCACCAGGGGCGGGTGGCGGAGAATCTGCTCTTTTCCACCATTTTAGAAAAAGGGATGATCGTGCCCAACAACATCCACTTCGACACCACCCGCGCCAACGTGGAGTACAACAAAGGTCTGGCGCTGGACCTGGTGATCGACGAGGCTTACGATCCCCACATTTTCCATCCCTTCAAGGGCAACATGGATTTGCACAAGTTGGAGCAAACCATTCAGCAGCACGGGGTTCACCGCATTCCCCTGGTTTTTATCACCATTACCAATAATTCCGGGGGCGGGCAGCCGGTCTCCCTGCAAAACATCCGCGAAACCCGCCAGTTGCTGGATCGCCACGGCATTCCCCTGTTCTTCGACGCCTGCCGCTTTGCGGAGAACTGCTATTTCATCAAAGAGCGCGAGGAGGGCTACCGGGATAAATCTATCAAAGAGATCGCCCGGGAGATTTTTTCTTACGGCGACGGCTGCACTATGAGCGCCAAAAAGGATGGGTTGGTGAACATCGGGGGGTTCATCGGGATGAACAACGACGAGCTGGCGGACAAAATCACCACCCGGCTGATCCTGATCGAAGGATTCCCCACCTACGGCGGCCTGGCCGGGCGCGACTTGGAGGCCATCGCCCGGGGCTTGCAGGAAGTGCTGAACGAAGATTACCTGCACTTTCGCATCAGCCAGGTGCGCCATTTGGGGCAAATGTTGGAGGATGAAGGGGTTCCCATCCTGAAACCGGTGGGCGGGCACGCCATTTATCTCAACGCCAAAGAATTCCTGCCCCACATTTCCCAGCGCCAGTTTCCCGGCCAGGCGCTCACCGTGGCGCTCTACCGCGAAGCGGGCATCCGGGCGGTGGAGATCGGGGGGCTGATGTTCGGGCACAAAGATCCCCATACCGGGGAAGATGTCTGGCCGGAGTTAGAAATGGTGCGCCTGGCCATTCCCCGCCGGGTTTACACCACCCAGCACATGGTGTACGTGGCGGAATCCATCGCCAAACTGTATAAGGAGCGCGAGAAAATAAGGGGATTGCGCTTAGTGTACCAGGCCCCGGTGCTGCGGCACTTCACGGCCAGATTGGAAGAGGTATAGCGTTTAGTGTTAGGAGTGCAAAGCTTCAGCTTTGCATTCACCTTTGCACTCAGCTTTGCACTCACCGCCTGCAAAACTGAAGTTTTGCACTCCCTGTCACCGGAACGCTCGGTTGTTGTGTTCAAAAGAAGCCGGGCGACTAAAGACAGGTAAGCCAAACCATGCAGCCTAAAACCTTTCTGGTATTGGGAGGTTATGGCAACAGCGGGCTGGCGCTGGCGAGATTGCTGCTGCGCTTCAGCGATTGCCGGCTGGTATTGGCCGGGCGCAACCTTCAGCGCGCCGAGGCCGCCGCCGCGGGGCTGAATGCGGAATTCAGCGGAATGCGCGTAAAGGGAATTCGGTTGGACGCGACCGATACCGCGGCGCTCAAACCCGCTTTTGCCGGAATGGATATGGCAGTCGCCGCCTCCAGCACCGCCCGCTGCGCCGGCGCCGTGGCGGCCGCCGCCCTGGAAGCCGGCAGCGATTATCTCGATATTCAGCTCTCCTCGGAAGAAAAATTAGCCGCCCTGAACGCGCTGCGCCCGCAAATCCTGAACGCCGGGCGCTGCTTCATCACCGACGGCGGTTTTCATCCCGGGCTTCCGGCGGTGATGATCCGCCATGCCGCGCAGCAATTCGACCGCCTGACCAGCGCGAATATCGGAAGCCTCCTGAAGGTGAATTGGGCAGATCTGCATTTTTCCGAGGCGACTTTGCGGGAGTTTGCGGATGAGATCACCCGGGAGATCGCTAACCCCCGCCCGGCCATTTACCGGGATAAGATGTGGCGCAAGGCGGGCATGTTTTCCGCTAAAGATTACCCGGCTTTCGATTTCGGAACAGCGTTCGGCAAACGCCGTTGCGCCCCGATGTTTTTGGAAGAGATGCGCTACCTGCCGGAGATGTTTCCCGCTTTGCAGGAAACCGCTTTCTACGTCAGCGGATTCAACTGGTTTGTGGATGGCGTTGTGTTTCCCCTGCTGATGGCAGGGGTAAAAATTCATCCGCAAGGAAAATTTGCCGCCCTCGGGAATCTGCTAATTTGGGGATTGCGCCGCTTCTCCAAACCGCCCTACAACAACATCTTGAAATTGGAAGCGCGGGGAGAAAAGGCCGGCAAACCGGCGTACCGGGAGCTGCGCATCTCCCATGAAGACGGTTACCTGCTCACCGCCGCCCCGGTAGCCGCCTGTCTGCTGCAGTACCTCGACGGAACCATCCGCCAACCCGGCTTGTGGCTGATGGCCCATCTCGTCGAGCCGGGGAGGCTGCTGGAAGACCTGGTCAGGATGGGCATCTCCGTAGAGTGGAAGAAGGGTGAACCGGCTGAGAAGCGGGTCGGTTAAGCGGAGTTACCAATATACGCAAGCGTTATGAAGAACTTTTTTTACCGAATTTCTGCGATCTGAAACAGGAGGTCTATTATGCTTTCATTCGGCCCGATTCCTTCCCGGCGGCTGGGACAGAGCCTGGGGATCAATAACATTCCGCCCAAGCATTGCAGTTACTCCTGCATTTACTGCCAGGTCGGGAGAACGGATAAGTTGAGGATCGAACCGCGGAAATTTTTTAATCCGAAAAATATTTTAAACGACGTCAAAAACCGGATCGCGCAGATTTATGAGCATGGCGGCAGAATCGATTATCTTTCCTTTGTGCCGGATGGCGAGCCGACCCTGGATAGCGGCCTGGGGCGAACAATCGAGCTCCTGAAACCGCTAAGATTTCCCATCGCGGTATTTACCAATGCCTCCCTGGTCTGGCGGAAAGCCGTGCGTGCGGATTTGTGCAAAGCGGATTGGGTTTCCCTGAAAATCGATGCGGCTGATGAAGCAACCTGGCGGAAGATCAACCGGCCCCACCCGGGGCTGGGATTAAAAACCGTGCTGGATGGAATGATGAAATTTGCCGAAGAATTCCGCGGATACCTTGCCACCGAAACCATGCTGGTAAAGAGAATCAACGATTCGGAGGCCAATTTCCGCAATATTGGCGCGTTTCTGAAACGGCTAAAACCGGCCCGGGCCTATCTCTCCATTCCCACCCGTCCCCCGGCGGAATCGCGCACTTTTCCGCCGGAAGAAGAAAGCCTTAACCTGGCCTACCAGCTTTTGAGCGAGCGCCTGGATGAGGTGGTCTGCTTGATCACCGAGGAGGAGGAAGAAGGGTTCGGGTTCACCGGCCAGGTGGAAGATGACCTGCTCCGCACCACCGCCGTGCACCCCATGACCGAGGAAGCGGTGGAAACGATTCTCCGGAAATCCCATGCCCGCTGGGATACCATCCATCGCCTGATTGCCCGGGGCCAGCTGGCGGAGATGGTTCACCAGGGGAAACGCTTCTATATTCGCCGGTTTTCCCAAAAGCAGGGTTAAAAACGGAGCATCTTTTTTAACGCCGGTTCTTCTTTTTTAGCATTTTATTTCGTAACATATTCCTGGTAATTTCAAGGAAAGCAGAAGAGGATATGGCGATGATTCACTTAACGCTTGGCGAAGAAGAAGCGCAAATTTTGCAAGAAGTGCTGGAATCCTGCATTTCCGATTTAAGTATGGAAATTGCCGATACGGACCGGATGGAGTTCCGGGAAATTTTGAAAACCCGGAAACGCACCCTCCTCAAAGTGCTCGAAGTGCTTCGGGGTACTATGCCGCAATCCTGATCCGGCAAGAAATCCGCCATCGCTGATGCGGCTCGGCCGCGCCGTCATTCGCGAATCTTTAGCGTGGAACGCCAAAGATGGCGGTGCAAGGGATTGCCGTTTAAAGATCGAGTGGTTAAGGAGCTTACGGGTGAATGAATTTTCGATGCTCATAGAGAGTAATTTTCACCCATAATCGGGAGAATGTATGGAAAAACTTACCGCGAATGACATTATGACCCGGGAAATTTTGGGAGCGCGGGCGGATTGGACGATTGACCGCCTGGCAGAATTCCTGGTGGAGAATTCCATCTCCGGCGCCCCGGTGCTCTCGGAGGACGGCAAATTGTTGGGCGTGGTTTCCCTGACCGACATCGTGCGGCATACCACCCTGCCCATGAAAGAGCGCCACGTCGCCCATCCCCACGATTATTATCTTCCGGATTTGCGCTTTCAATACGCCAAAGAAGAAATTACCTCCTTTGATCTGCGGGATGAATCCACTACCGCGGTCAGCGACATTATGACCTCCATGATTTTCAGCGTATTGGAAGATACCCCGGTGCGGGAAATCGCCGACCTGATGATCCGCGGGCGCATCCACCGCGTTTTTGTCACCCGCAACGAGCAGGTGGTGGGGATCATTTCCGCGCTGGATATGTTGAAGGTGATTATAGAGGTGTGCCGGTAGGCGAATTATTAATTGCCAATTGGCAATTGACAATTAACAAGGGAACTCCGATGAGCGTTATCACCGTCGAGCGAAAAATATTGCAAAAAAACGATGAAGTGGCCGCGGAGAACCGGGCGCGATTCAAAGAAAACCGCCTGTTCACCCTCAACCTGGTCAGCTCTCCCGGCTCCGGCAAAACCACCCTCCTGGAACGCATCCTGGAGATACTGGCCGGGCAGGTGCGCATCTCCGTGGTGGAAGGAGACGTGCAGACCGATAACGACGCGCAGCGCATTGCCAAATATAACGTCCCGGTGGTGCAAATCATTACCAACGGGGCCTGCCACCTGGAAGCCAAATTAGTGCAGGACGCCGTCGCCAGCCTGCCCCTGGAGCATACCGATATCCTGGTAATCGAAAACGTGGGAAACCTGGTCTGCCCGGCCAGCTACGACTTAGGCGAAGATCTGAAAGTGGTGCTCTTCAGCACCGCCGAGGGAGACGACAAGCCCCTGAAATATCCCAAAATGTTCCGGGTGGCGGACGTCTGCATCATCAACAAGATCGATTTGCTTCCCTACATCGAATTCGATATGGCGAAGGCCCGGGAGAACGCCCTCAACATCAATCCCGGCTTGACGATCTTTGAGGTATCCGCGAAAACCGGGGAAGGGATCGATGAATGGATCGAATGGTTAAGAAAGGAAGCGCAGCGGCGCAGGTAGCGCGTCCCGGCCGGGCCTTCAAGAAATAATTTTTTACCCCTTGCGACTTTCTCCATCCTCAACGAAGCGGATAAACCATACAGCGTATGAAACGCCTCAAGATCACCATTCAGGGCGCGGTGCAGGGGGTGGGATTTCGCCCCTTCATTTACCGCCTGGCCGCGGATCTGCGCCTGAGCGGCTGGGTACTCAACTCCTCCCGGGGGGTGTTCATCGAAGCGGAGGGGGAGCCGCCGGCGCTGGAAGCGTTGCTGCTGCGCATCGCGCGGGAAAAACCGCCCCGCTCTTTTATTCAGAGCTTAGAGCACTCCCTGCTCGACCCGCTCGGCTACCAGGGGTTCGAAATCCGCAAAAGCGAAGAATCCGGCCCCAAAACCGCCCTGGTATTGCCGGATATCGCTGCCTGCCCGGAGTGCCTGGGGGAAATTTTCGATCCGCAAGACCGCCGCTACCTCTATCCCTTTACCAATTGCACCAACTGCGGGCCGCGCTTCAGCATCATCGCCGCCCTGCCCTACGACCGCCCCAACACCACCATGAAAACCTTCGTGATGTGCGAGCGCTGCCGGGCGGAGTATGAAAATCCCGCGGACCGGCGCTTCCACGCCCAGCCCAACGCCTGCCCGGAGTGCGGGCCGCACCTGGAGTTGTGGGATTCCCGGGGCAACATGCTCGCGGATTACCACCCCGCATTGTTAGCCGCGGCCAAAGCGATCCGGGAGGGGAAAATCGTGGCGGTGAAAGGGTTGGGCGGTTTTCACCTGATGGCGCACGCCGCCAACCCGGAAGCGGTGCGGGAGCTGCGCCGCCGCAAGCGCCGCGAGGAAAAGCCCCTCGCGCTGATGTTTCCCTCCCCGGAAAGCGTTAAACAGCACTGCCGGGTCTCCGAATTGGAAGAACGCCTGCTCTGCTCCGCGGAAGCGCCCATCGTGCTGCTGCAACGTTCGACATTCGCCATTCTCCATTCGCTATTCAAAATTCACAATTCGCAATTGAGAATTGAGAATTCAGAATCGGGAATTTGTAATGAAGTCGCCCCTGCCAACCCCTGCCTCGGCGCGCTGCTGCCCTACACTCCCCTGCACCATATTCTGATGCGCGAGTTGGGTTTTCCCATCGTCGCCACCAGCGGCAATCTTTCCGATGAGCCGATCTGCACCGACGAGCGCGAGGCGCTGGAACGGTTGGGAGGCATTGCAGACCTGTTTTTGGTGCATAATCGCCCCATCCTCCGCCACGTGGATGATTCCATCGCCCGCGTCATGGCCGGGCGGGAGCTGATTTTGCGCCGGGCGCGCGGCTATGCGCCCCTGCCGGTGATGCTGAAGGAAAATTTGCCCCCGGCGCTGGCCGTGGGCGCGCACCTGAAAAATACCGTGGCCATTTCGGTCAACAACCAGGTATTCATCAGCCAGCACATCGGCGACCTGGAGAGCGAGGCCTCCTACCGCGCCTTCCGGGAGGTGATCGGCAGTTTGAGCCGGCTCTATGAAACGCAGCCGCAGCAAGTGGTTTGCGACGCCCACCCGGATTATCTTTCCACCCAATACGCCCGCCGGAGCGGGCTGCCGCGAATCGAAGTGCAGCACCACCACGCCCACGTGCTCTCCTGCATGGCGGAGAACGAGTTAAAAGCCCCGGTGCTGGGGATCGGCTGGGACGGAACCGGCTACGGAAGCGACGGCACGGTGTGGGGCGGGGAATTTCTATTAGTCAACGAAAGCGGTTTTGAGCGCCGGGGCTGCCTGCGCGCCTTCCGGCTGCCCGGCGGGGAGAGCGCCATCAAAGAGCCGCGCCGCAGCGCCTTAGGATTGCTCTATGAAATCTGGGGCGGGGCGCTGTTCGAGCGCCAGGATTTGCCGCCGGTGCAGGCGTTTTCCGATGCGGAGCTGAAAATCATCCGCTCCATGCTCCCAAAAGGGCTGAATGCGCCCATCACCAGCAGCGCCGGGCGGCTGTTCGATGCAGTCGCGTCGCTCATCGGCCTCCGCCAGGTTACTCGCTTCGAGGGGCAGGCGGCCATGGAGTTAGAATTCCACATCGCCGGGGAGGGCGAGGAAGCGTATCGCTTCTCGCTAAATCAGAAAAAGAATGGAAATTTCCCCCGCTTTGTGATAGATTGGGAACCCATGGCGCGGGAGATCATCGAAGACAGGCAAAACGCGATCCCGGCAGGCGTAATATCCCGCAAATTTCACAATACCCTGGCGGAAATGGCGGCAGCGGCGGCGAAGGAGGCCGGCATCGAAAAAGTGGCCCTGAGCGGGGGGTGTTTTCAAAACAAATACCTCACCGAGCGAATGGTGCGGCGGTTGGCAGAGGAGGGATTTCAGCCCTACTGGCACCAGCGGGTTCCGCCCAACGATGGAGGGATTGCCCTGGGACAGTTGGCGGCGGTGGGGGGAAGAAACCAACTTGCAAAGTGATTACCCAAAAATTCCCCTCTCTATTGGAGAGGGGTTAGGGGTGAGGTAAAAATGCCAATTCCAGAAGAAGACATTTTCTTCGGCGCTCAAAAGGATTGCGGATTTTTTACCTCACCCCCGGCCCCTCTCTAATGGATAGGGGAGAAGTTGATACGACCTTGAAAAAAGAAGAGGAAACGCATGTGCTTAGCCGTGCCCGGAAAAATCATGAGCATAGAGGGAGATGATCCGCTATTGCGGATCGGGAAGGTGAGTTTCGGCGGCATCGTAAAGGAAGTGAATCTCGCCTACGTGCCGGAAGCGAAGGTGGATGACTACGTGCTGGTGCACGTGGGGTTTGCGATCAATACCGTGGATGAAGAAGAAGCGCTGAAAGTCTTCCAATATTTGAAAGAAATCGGCGACCTGGAAGAGTTAGAGGCGGGGGACGCTTCTGCAGAGGAGCCTTCGCCATGAAATACGTGGAAGAGTACCGCGACCCCAAAGCCGCCCGGCAGTTGGCGGAATCGCTGCGGCGGATCACCACCCGCCCCTGGACCCTCATGGAAGTGTGCGGCGGGCAAACCCACGCGATTATGAAATTCGGCATCGACGAATTGCTGCCGGAAGAGATCACCCTGGTGCACGGCCCCGGCTGCCCGGTGTGCGTCACCCCGCTGGAGTTGATCGACAAAGCCCTGAAAATCGCCGCCCGCCCGGAGGTGATCTTCTGCTCCTTCGGGGACATGCTGCGGGTTCCCGGCAGCGAGGGCGATCTGTTCACCGTGAAGGCCAACGGCGGCAACGTGCGCATCGTCTATTCCCCGCTGGATTGCCTGAAGATCGCCCGCCGGCATCCCGATAAGCAGGTGGTTTTCTTCGGGGTGGGGTTCGAGACCACCGCCCCGGCCACGGCCATGGCGGTGTACCAGGCGCAGCGCTCCGGGATCGAGAATTTCTCCCTGCTGGTCTCCCACGTGTTAGTTCCCCCGGCCATGGAGGCGCTCCTCTCCTCTCCCCAAAACCGGGTGCAGGGATTTTTGGCCGCCGGGCACGTTTGCGCCGTCATGGGCTACCGGGAGTATTTCCCCATCGCCGAGAAATACCGGGCGCCGATTGTGGTCACCGGCTTCGAGCCGCTGGATATTCTCCAGGGAATCCACATGTGCGTAAAGCAGTTGGAGGAGGGGCGCTGCGAGGTGGAGAACCAGTACCAGCGGGCGGTGCAGGAGCAGGGGAATCGCCCGGCCCAGGAACTGATCCAGATGGTCTTCCGGGTGGTGCACCGCAAGTGGCGCGGGGTGGGGGAAATTCCCCGCAGCGGGTTAGGGCTGGCCGAAACTTACACCCGCTTTGACGCAGAAAAGCGCTTCGACGTTGCCCACGTGGCTACCGAGGAGCCGGCCGAGTGCATCGCCGGGTTGGTGTTGCAGGGCATCAAAAAGCCCTACGAGTGCTCCGCTTTCGGCGTGCGCTGCACCCCGGAAAAGCCCCTCGGCGCGCCGATGGTCTCCTCCGAAGGCGCCTGCGCGGCGTATTACCGCTATCATCGCTCGAGGGGCTGAAATCCCCGCGCCGCAAATCCGGCTTCGCGCAAAACGAAATGGAGAAAAAGAAAGCGCATGATCCGCAAGCAGCTCATCCGAAAAAGCGCAGGTGAAAAAGGGTATTTTCGCTGGCGCGGCGGGGAGGTTTCCCGCATCGAAGGCTTCACCGACGCGGTTTTCGCCTTTGCGATCACCTTGCTGGTGGTCTCGTTAGAAGTCCCCCGCTCCTTCGACGAGCTGGCGGAGACGATGAAAGGTTTCGCGGCCTTCGGGGTTACCTTCACGGCGCTGGTGGGAATCTGGTACGCGCACTATCTTTTTTTCCGCCGTTACGGTTTGCAGGACGGTTTCACCATCGTGCTCAATGCGCTGCTGCTCTTCGTCATTTTGTTCTATATCTATCCCCTGAAATTTCTTTTTACGCTGCTGATCAGCTACGGCCTGCTGGACCGGGTGTTAGGCATCGAGTTTCACGGCGAGATCGCCATTCACGGGGAACAATGGGGATTGCTGATGATCATTTACGGCCTCGGCTTTCTGGCGGTGTTTCTGGTGTTCGTCTTGCTGCACTGGCGCGCCTATCGCAAACGGAGCGAGCTGGGGTTGAATCCCCTGGAAATTATCACCACCCGATCCAGCATTTCCGCGTATGGCATCTGCGTGGCCATCGCGCTGCTGTCCATCAGCCTGGCGGTCTTTGGCGGCGGAGCCCGCGCGGCGATGTCCGGCTGGCTCTATGCGTTGATCGGCCCCTTAGAAGCGATCAACGGCGTCATATTCGGGAAACAAATTCAAAAGCTGCAAAAAGAATCTGCCGCGTGACACGCGATGTTGACTTGACAATGTCACAGTAGGTAGAGTGTAGGAGTTTCTGGGTTTTTTCACCCACGAAAAACACGAAAAAACACGAAATGTACAAAAGTGTTTTTTACATTTTGAGTATTTCGAGCATTTCGTGGGCCCAATGATTCTTGAAATGTGACATTGTCAAGTTAAGCAAGAAGCAAAAAGATAAAACTATGCCCGGAAAACCTGCTATGAACGGCGAAGATCAAAATCAGCGCATCCAGGAGCTTTTTTTGTTGCAGCGCGTCGCCCAAAGGATCAATTCGATCTTGGACCTCGAGGTTCTCTTAGAAGAGGTGGTAAGCGACGTCGCCCGGACCTTCGGCTATTCGCGTTCGGGGGTGCTGCTGAAGGATGACGCCACCAATGAACTGGTCATCGCGGCGGTGCGCGGCTGGACCATTAACTACCACGTGAAAGGAGACCGCTTCAAGATCGGGGAGTACGGCATGGTGGGGCACGTCGGGGAAACCGGGGAGACCTATTACGCGCCGGACGTGACCGTGGATCCTTACTACCAGGTCAGCGAAGCCTCAACCCGCTCGGAGCTGGACATTCCCTTGAAAGTACATGGGCGGCTGATCGGGGTGTTCAATTTTCAGCACCACGAGGCGAATGCGTTTCCGCCCGAGCGCATCCGGCTCCTGGAGGCGCTGGCGGGGCACATCGCCACGGCGATAGAGAACGCCCGGCTGTTCCAAAGAGAGCGCCAGGAAAAGGAGCGCATGGCCCGGGAGTTAGAGGAGGCGCAAAGGGTGCAGTTTTCCCTCTTCCCCGGGGGGGCGCCGTCCCTGCCCGGATTCGAGATAACCGGGTTGTGCCTGCCCTGCCAGGAAGTGGGGGGCGACTGGTATGATTACATTCCCCTGCGCGACGGGCGGCTGGCGCTGGCGCTGGCGGACGTCTCCGGCAAGGGCATGGGTGCGGCCTTGCTGATGGCCTCGACCCGGAGCATTTTGCGGTTGTTCGCGGAAAGGGAACTGCCTCCCGGCGAGGTTCTGGCGCAGGTAAACCGCGTGCTGATCGAGGATTTCCCGCGCGCCAAATTTGTCACCATGGTTTATGCGATGATCGATCCGGCCGGGCGAAGCATTACCTTTGCCAACGCCGGCCATCTCCCCCCGCTCTTTATGGATTCCGCGGGAGCGCGATTTTTAGAGGTGGATTCCGGCTTGCCTTTGGGCATTAAAGATGTTTTATTTACCGAATACAAAGTGGAGATGCCCGCGGGAAGCCGCCTGCTGCTGTATTCGGACGGGGTGAGCGAGGCGATGAATGGTTCATTCGAGGAATACGGAACGGCGCGCCTCCGGGATCACCTGGCGAATCCCTCCGCTTCCGTGGAGAGTTTGTTGGAGGACGTGCGCGCTTTTGCGGCGGGCAATCCCGCTTCGGACGATGTAACCGTGGTGATGATCCGGGCGCAGAGTTAACCGGAGTAACACTGTACTATCACGTGACATATGAGAATTTGCGCTGAGAAAAGGTTATCTTGCCGCTCTTAACCTCACCCATCCCCACCGTTCGGCTGAGCTCACGACGAAGCCCTAACCCTCCCCTTCCCTCTCCTGTAGGAGAGGGAAGGGGAGGGTGGCGCGAAGCGCCGGGAGGGGTTGGGTGAGGTTAAAGGGGCGCTGAAACCACGCATTTCCCGAAAATTCTCAAAAGTCACGTGATAGTACACGGTTTAAAGCTAAAGAATAGGAACGCTGATGACACGGATGAGACGGATGTTCGCGGAGCAAAGGACAGAATTCCTGAAAAAATCTGTGCAAATCCGCTTTTTCGCGTCATCCGCGTTCCTATTGAACGCCTTTAGGATGCAAAATTGAATTTTCAAACAGCCACTAAGGAGTGAATAACCGAGAAGGAGCAGTACCCTGTCAGTATCATTTCTCTCTATTAGAACCTTCCGCCGTCTGGCGGCCCTGCTGGCGCTGGCCGCCCTGCTTCCCTTATCTGCCCGCGCCCAGGCGGATCTGGAGGCCGCCCCGCTGCTGCCCTCCCCGGCGCAGAAATTTGAGGGCGAATACGGCCTGTGGGTGGAGCAGAAATCCGGCGAGGTGGCGGTGCACTGGATCACCGCCCCGCAGGAGTCTCCGGCGGAAGCGGATTCCGGTTTCCTGGAGGTTTTCCGGGAGGATCAACTGATCTACCGCGCCATAACGCCCCCGGGAGCGGCGCACCGGGCCGCCTTTCCCTACCGGGAGAAGCGCGACCTGCGAATTCGCTATGGCGGATTTTCCGACTCACTCGATAAGCATGAAACCACCCTCTATTTCTCGGAAAACCCCGCCAAATCGCCGGTGCAGTTCGATAAAGTGGATTCGGTGTTCGTGATCGGCGACGTGCACGGGCAGTATGATAACCTGGTGCGCCTGCTCGGCAATGCCAAATTGATCGACGCCAATCGCTCCTGGCAGGCCCGCCGGGCGCACCTGGTGCTGTTGGGAGACCTCTTCGACCGCGGCGATGACGTGACCAAATGCCTCTGGTTTCTGTACCGCCTGGAAAGAGAGGCGGAGGCGCGGGGCGGCAGGGTGCACGTCTTGTTAGGCAATCACGAGATCATGGCGTTTTTGAACGACTTGCGCTATACCTCGGAAAAAGAGAAGCGGATCGCGCAATACCATCAAACCGGTTACACCGCCATGTTCCACGTGAAGGAATCGGTGCTGGGGCGCTGGCTGGCCTCCAAACCGGCGCTGATCAAGATCAACAACATTCTCCTGGCGCACGGCGGGGTCAGCCCGCCCTTCACGGCCTTTACCCTGCAATCGTTCAATGATTCGCTATATGCCTTTCTGCAGGAGGATGAATTCCCCTCCCTGCTGCAAGAGGGGGTTGCTACGGTGCGCGGCGACGCCACCCTTTACGCCCGGCGGTTATATTTCTTCTTCGGCGATAACAGCGTGTTCTGGCAGCGCGGCTACATCATGTCCGACACCCTGAAGAATGACCTGAAAAAAACCCTGGATCGCTTCAAAGCCAAGTACCACGTGGTCGCCCACACCCCGGTTACCCGTCTTCAGAGTTTTTACGGGGGAAGGGTCTTTGCCGTAGATTTGCACAATCCCGCCACGGAAATGCTCCTGATCGTCAGCAATCCTTACCGCGATAAAATCTACCGCTGCCTGTTAGAAGGGAAGCCGGAGCCGCTGTTCTGATTCGGGTAGTGTTTATATTTTGACTGATAACATTTCTTTTCATGCCACGAAGCCACCCACGAAGTGGTTCCTTCGGAAAAAGGCGCTAAGTTTTCACCAAACATTTTAGGGCTTTCGCCCTTTTTAATGTACCACTGAACGCTAATGTGTTTCAATAACTCTGTGCGCTCAGTTGGGTACATTATTTTTTTCTGGCTCCCTTAATATCTTTGTGATGCTTCGTATCTTAGTGCCCTGGTGGCAATCACTCTTTCATCAGTCAAGACTTAACCACTACCCTGATTCGGAAAGTTACCCGCGAACCGGGCGCCCGCGGTTGCCCATACCTGCAAAAAAAAATGCCCGTTTGAGATTTTTTTAAAAAAATCTACCTCTAATAAACTGAAAAATCTGTAAAGGGAGGGGTAACGCCGCTTTTTTGCGACCCGGGAATTACCCCATAACCAACTTTCAGGAGGTATGATATGAATCGTTTTTTGCAGGCAATTGCCGTTGTATGGTTTTCGATATGTCTGGCAACCGGCGGCCACGCCCAGGATGAGGGCCGGCTCTACCCGGTCAAACCGATTTACCCGCCGGAGCTGGTGCGCCCGGAGATTACGCCTTCCATCCAGGCGCTTCCCGCGGAGGCGGCCGGGCAGCTTCCTGCTTATGACGGGGAATTCTTTCGCATCAACCTGAAACCCCAGGCCGGGGTGCAGGCCAGCGCCCAGGGCGCGCAGGATATTTTGGGAACGGTTCTCAACGCCATCGGCTGGACCCGCAGCCGCGAGGAGCTGATACTTCAGGAACCGCAGCGCGCTCCGCAAGGAGATCCCGGGGCCATCGAGGATGAAATCAAACGCGCTGAAGAGGAAACCCGCAAACGCCTCAGCGGCGAGTACGGGAAGATCAATGAAGCCACAGAGAAAGCCCTCCGGGAGCAGGCGGAAGAAGTTCGCAGTCGCGCCAACACCCGGACCACTATCTATCGCTACGTTCAGCACTACCAGGGAACGCCGCTGGAAAACACCGCCCTGCAGGTGATCTGGCAATCCGGCATGGGATTCAGCGCGGTAACCGGGCGGGCGTTCAACGCGGTGAAATTGACCAATGCCCGCCGCCTCGACGCTGATGAAGCGCAGCGCGCCGCGGAAAAATATATCGGGCAATATACCGAGGTCTCCGGCGCGCCCAAACCGCAACCGGAATTGGTGATCCTTCCCTATGGCGAGGGCTTCAAATACGCCTGGCGGATGGACGTTACCGCGGTCGATGGCCCGTACCGGGTGTGGGTGGATGCCCAGAATGGCAACGTTCTGCAGCTCGACCCGCTCTATTTTTTTGACGGCGGGCGGGGGCTGGTATTCAATCCCAATCCCACTACCGGCACCGTGGAAAAGACCTTCGAAGTGGACGCTCCTTCCGGGGGCCAGTACCGCCTGCAGCTTTCCGGGGTGTTGAACGTCAACAACAGCGGCGCTGACGGGGTGTGCAGCGGGGACGCGACCATTGCCGACCCCGGCACCGGGGAGGCGAATTTCAATGTAAACCCTATCAACGGGACCGTGGTGCAGCAGGTGAACCAGGCCAACTATAACTGCCGCTTCCAGGAGGTGAACGTGTACGCCTGGCTGCACGAGCACATCAACACCGTTACCAGCACCCTGGGGGGGAACGCTTTCGGGACCATTACCGCGACGGTAAACCACAACAATCCGTGCGGATTTGGCATCAACAACGCCTGCGCCAGCGGCACCACTTCTCTCACCTTTGGCATCGGCGGGGGAACCGCCAATAACAGCACCAATTTCAATGATCTGTTCAACACCGCCATCGACGTCACCGTGGTAACCCACGAATTCGGCCACCTGGTCAATAATAACAATTACGGCAGCAACATCCGCGCGTTTATGAACGAGGGCCTGGCGGATTTCTGGGCTTATACGTTCCATAACGTCAATACCTTAGGGGCCTGGGCCGGGCAAAACCGCGGCGCCCCCGCCAACGACGGGCGCATTCCCCGCCAGGCGGACGTGCAGGACGTATTTCCGGAGCACCGCTCCATCGCCAACAGCGCCCACGCCGACGGGGAAATGATCGCCTGGGCGTTGTGGAGCGCCCGCCTGGAATTGAACGCCATCAGCGCCCTGGGCACGTTTGACATCAACAACAATTTGATGGCTGCCATCGCCACCGCCGCCGGCACCACCGGCACTACGGACCGGACGGTTCACGATAATTACCTGAACCTGCTGCAGCAGTTGGCGCCCCGTTATGCCACCAGCCGGAATATCCACAAAATCCTGACCGGGTTTGCCCGGGCGGGGATTTACCTCAGCGAGCGCGACGCGGTGATCGACATCAGCGATGATTTCCTGAATCGCAATGACGCCGGCGGCCCCACCTTTACGGTGTTTACCGGGCGGGATTATACCTTCAACGCCGACGGTTCGGCCAATACCGGAACCCAGCCCTTCAATACCCGCTTCACCGTTGAAGTAGCCAATGATGAAGCGTTCACCGTCAACTTAGTATCCAGCGGGGTGCAGTCCGGGGTGGCCGCCAGCAGCGGGGGGGTGGGCAGTTGGACCCTTCCGGCCGGCGATTGGAACACTTTGAAGGCGCAGGACCAGATTTTCTACCGCGTTACCACCACCAATAACACCGGCGGGAACGTGCGCACCTCCGGGAATCCCGGAAACAGTTTTTTGACCAACGTACCCCCCGGCCGGGCGGCCATCAACGAAACCGGCGAGTGCGAATGCGCCTGCGGCGCTTCTGCGGCGACCCCGCGGGGCGTGGCCGCGGTTACGCTCTTGCCGGTGGTGTTCGCCCTCTTCTGGCTGCGGCGCTTGAAAAGGAAAGAAAATCGGTAAGGTTTGGAAAGTGTTCAGGTGTTTTGGTGTTATAGTTGGGAAGGCATGAACGTCCCCTGCAATCCAATCACTATCACACCAAAACACCAAAACACCGTAACACCTGAACACGCTTAAAACTCCACTAAAACCGGAATAATATGCGTCCCAGGATCATAGAATTTTTGAACGAACGGTTCGGCGTTTCGATTTTCGGCTGGCTGGTGCCCGATCCATCCACCATGTACGCCATTACTATGCTGGTCTGCCTGATCGTCTTCGTGCGGCGGGCGAAAGTTGCGCGGCTCTCGCAGTCCCACGCCCTCGCGGCGGCCATCTGGGCAATGATCGGGGGGCTTATCGGGGCGCGGGTATTCTTTCTGTTGCAGCATCCCGGCTGGGTGATCGCCCGCCCGGGGATTATTTTCAGCGTGTCCGGTGGAACCGCCTCCTGGGGCGCTTACCTGGGAGGAATCATGGGATTCTGGGGATATTTGGCCTCCCGCCGGGAAGCAACGCTGCCCTACTTAGACGTGATCGCTTCGCTGCTGGGCCTGGGGCCTTTCCTGGCCCGCTGGAGTTGTTTTTTGAACGGGGACGATTTCGGAACTCTCTCCGGCCTGCCCTGGGCGGTGGCCTATCCGCACGGCAGCATTCCCTTTGCCCACCAGGCGCAGCAGGGATTGATCAACCCGTTGGCGGATCTTTCGCTGCCGCTGCACCCCAACCAGCTATATCTCTCCCTGAACGGGTTGTTTCTATTTTTCCTCTTCACCTTTATCTGGAAGAGATACCGGCTTGCACCGGGGGTGCTGTTCTGCCTCTACTGGGCGGTTTATTCTTTCAACCGTTTTTTCCTGGAGTTCTTCCGCGGCAGTTCTCCCCGGGAATACCTTAGCATCCTCTCCTTTCCCCAGGTTATGACCCTGGTGATTTTTGCCGCGGCGGTGAGCGGGATCGTTTTTTTACGGCGCTCCCGCCAGTCTTTCGAAGCAGTAAAAGCCGCCGCAACGGACGGTTTGGAGTGATGGAGTAACGGATTGACAGTACGCCGGCATGAAGGCTGAATTGCTAACCGGCCATTAATTGAACTTTTTATCTCTCGCAAAGACGCCAGGAGCGCAAAGTTTCTATAAAAATGGAACATTTCTTTGCGGGCTTTCTCCAAAGGAGCCGCTTCGCGGGCGGCTTTGCGAGAAAAATTAAGTCTTTGACAGCTCGCAGTATAAAAACCTCAATTGGTGCCCGTGTGCAGTATAACAATTTAGCCCTCCAACCATTTAACCGTTGAGGAGTGGAAAATGAATCGAAAGATACTCTACCCGATCATCATCGTTTGCGGCATTATAGTTATTGCCTGCTGGTATCATTGGTGGTTCAACCCCCTCACCACCATTATCCTGGTGCGCCACGCCGAAAAAGGCCCCGGGCAGGATCCCCCGCTGATCGAGGCCGGGCACAAACGCGCCGGGGCGCTGGCCCACGCGGTGAGCAGCGCGGGCGTCGCTGCGATCTTCGTCAGCGAAGCCTTGCGCACCCAACAAACCGCGGATTCCGCAGCCGCCTTGCTGGGGTTGACCCCTGAAATCATCCCCGCGAACTCGGTAGATGAGCTGGCGAACCGGATCAAATCCGACCACCAGGGCGAGGTGGTGCTGGTGGTGGGGCATTCCAATACCGTGCCGCAAATTATCGAAAAATTGGGCGTTTCCTCTCCGCCGGCCCTCCCGGAGACGGAGTTCGACAATATGTTTATCGTGCACCGGCATAAATACGGCCTGCGGGAGCTGACTCACCTGAAGTACGGGAAGCATCTTTGTCCTTGCAGTGAATAATGAACCTTCTCTGCCCGGATTACCACAGAATCCTCACGAAAAATTGAGGTTTTCGTGAGGATTTAAACCCTTTTCCCACCCAACTTCTCTTCCCCAATTTAGCGAGCCGGAGAATGGGGGAACCGGGGAGCGAGAGATTCGCGTCTCTCTTTCTCTCACTCTCCGGTTCGACGGGGAACGCCCCTGCCAGCGGAAAAAAATTTGTAATTTTCGTACGGGTTGGTTAATATTGGCGTCCTTAACTTGACAATGTCACATTTCAAGAATTATTGGGCCCACGAAACACTCGAAATACTCAAAATGCAAAAAACACCTTTGTACATTTCGTGTTTTTTCGTGATTTTCGTGGGCGAATAAACCCAGGAACTCCCACACTCTACCTAATGTGACATTGTCAAGTTAATTTGTGCCCCTGTTTCGAGCCGGATCAATATCGGGAAGGAAATGTGTTCGATACCATCGTGTTATCTCTCTACCTGATCTCCCTGTTGGCGCTGGGATTTTTCGGATTGCACAAGTATTTTTTGCTGCTCACTTATCAGAAGTACAAAAAACGTGCCCTGCCGGAACCGCCGGAAGTGCAAGACTGGCCGGAGGTTACGGTGCAATTGCCGGTTTATAACGAGCGCTACGTCATCAAACGGCTCTTAAAAACGGCGGTGAATTTAGATTACCCCCGGGAGCGGCTGCACGTGCAGGTGCTGGACGATTCCACGGACGGCAGCGAGCGCCTCGCCGCCCGCCTGGTGAAGCGGCTGCAAGAGCAGGGATTTCGCATCGAGCACCTCCGCCGCCGGGAGCGCCGGGGATTCAAAGCCGGGGCGCTGGCGCAGGGGCTGGAGCGAAGCGGGGCGGAGTACCTGGCCATTTTCGACGCCGATTTCGTCCCCCCGGGGGATTTTCTGAAAAAAACCATTCCTTACCTGGCGCAGCCGGGCGTGGGGATGGTGCAAGCCCGCTGGGGGCATCTCAACCGCAATTATTCCCTGCTCACCCGCCTCCAGGCGATTTTTTTAGACGCCCATTTCATCATCGAGCACCTGGCGCGCAACCGCTCCGGGAGGTTTTTCAATTTCAACGGCACTGCCGGGGTATGGCGGCGGCAGGCCATTATCGAGGCCGGGGGCTGGCAGCACGACACCCTCACCGAAGATTTGGATTTGAGTTACCGCGCGCAATTGGCGGGATGGAAGTTCATCTACCTGCCGGAGGTGGTCGCTCCCGCAGAGCTGCCCGGGGAGATGAACGCCTACAAAAATCAGCAGCACCGCTGGGCCAAGGGCGCGGTGCAAACCGCCTTGAAATTGATCCCCCACATCTGGCGCTCAAAATTCCCTTTCCGGGTGCGCCTGGAAGCGACTATTCATTTGAGCAACAATTTTACCTATCTGCTGATGGCCGTTCCGGCGCTGCTGCTGGCGCCGGTGGTCAAAGCTCAGCTTCACTTCGGGGAAACGCCCCGGCAATTGCTCCTCCTGTATTTGCTGGTTTTCCTCTTCGCAACGCTCTCGGTCATTTTTTATTACGCCGCGGCGATCCGGGAATCGCGCGGCAAACTCTGGCCGCACATTCTCTATGTGCCCCTGGTGATGGCGTTAGGGGTCGGGTTATCGCTGAACAACGGGCGGGCGGCCCTGGAAGCGCTGTTCCGGCGTCCCGGGGAGTTCCGGCGAACCCCCAAATTCCGCCTGGAAGGGCAAAAAGGCTCCTGGCGAGGGAAGCGCTACCGGCCGCAACGCACTTACCAGCACTTTTTCGAGCTGCTGATCGCGGGGTATTTCACCTGCGGATCGCTCTATTTCCTTACCCAGGAGGTTTACTACTCCCTGCCCTTTTTCCTGCTCTTCCAGGGCGGGTTTTACTATACCGGCCTCTCCTCCCTGCTGCACCGGTTTACCCCTGCGCTGTCTTTCCGGGGGAAGCATTAGATTCTTCAAGCCGAAATCTGAAAGGCTGTTTTATACCGTAGGCATGGCTACGCCAAAAGTTGCCACTACGTCCCAAAGACGCGAAGGAATCACAAAGAAACAATAAATTCCTTAGTGATCCCGGTTGGCCGCATAGGCGTAAACTTAAGCCGGGCAAAACCGTTTACGCCGAAGGCGTTATACAACATAGCCCCGGGTTCCCCGGCCACGGGGAACCCGGGGTAACGGAATAACCGATTTATCCGAAACCCTGAAAGGGTTTCACAATGGGTGGTTTGTAAAACCCTTTCAGGGTTTCCGGCATTCTAATTTCTCTTGTCCTCGTCCCAGGGTTCGACGTAGTCGAACCCTGGGCTGTGATATGTAACGCCTTCGGCGTAATTACAACGCAATAGATCTGTCTATCAACGGAAGGCTCCGGGGGACACGTTGTAAAACGCTTACGTTTACGCCTATGCGGTTGGCCGGGATTTGCGGCTTCGTGGCATAAATTCGAACTTTTAAAACGGCTTCTGAGAGTATTTACGGGACTTTTTTAGTCGAGAATCGACACGGATGAACACGAAGGAAAACAAATACGTTCCCCAAAAATCATTCGTGAAAATTCGTGGACATTTGTGGCCTTTTTTTTGTCTGGCAGCAACTCTACGGAAACGCCCCGACGGAGGCAGGCTCCCGGCGCGCTGGAAAATCGGGGGCGCCCTGCTGCTCGCCCTTACCGGCGCGCTGGCGCTTCTTTCCGGGGCGTTTGCGCCGGAAATTCCTCTCCGGCAGCGTCCCATTCTTACCATGGCCGCGTTGTTAGGATTGGCCGGGCTGGCGTTCCGCTATCTTGCGGAACTGATCCCGCATGCCCGGGAAACGCCCCGCCTGCTCGCGGCAATCCTCCTCGCCGGGGCGGCAATGCGCGGGTTGCTGTTCTTTTCCACCCCGATTTTGGAGGATGATTTTTATCGCTACTTTTGGGACGGGGCGCTAACCGCCAACGGTTTCAATCCCTACGCCTACGCGCCGGATCAAATGAAACAGGAACTGGCCGGGGAGGGGGAAATTCCCCCGCGCCTGCTGGCGCTGGCCCGGGAATCCGGCCCGGTCATCGAGCGGATCAATCATGCTTACATCCGCACTATCTATCCCCCGCTCACCCAGGCGGCGTTTGCATTGGCGTACCTCATAGAACCCTGGAGCCTGACGGCCTGGAGATTGGTTCTCCTGGGCTTCGATCTCGCCGCGCTGCTGCTCATTTTTCATATTCTGCGCTATCTCAAACTTTCGCCGCTGTGGATCGCCATTTACTGGCTCAATCCCCTGCTGGCGAAAGAAATTTTCAACTCCGCGCACATGGACGCGCTGGTATTTCCCTTTCTCTTAGCGGCGGTTTTATTCTCGGCGCAGCAAAAACCCTACCGGGCGGCAATATTCCTGGCGCTGGCCGCGGGGGTGAAAATCTGGCCGGCGGCGCTGCTGCCGCTCTTCCTGCGACCGCTCTGGCCGGATTACCGGCGCATGGCTATGGCGTTAGCGCTGTTCGGAATCCTCGCCCTGCTGCTGTTTTTGCCGGTTTTCGCAGGCGAATTTTGGAACGAAAGTTCCGCCTTCACGAACTACAGCACCCGCTGGCAGCTCAACGACAGTTTGTTTAAAATTCTGTTAGGAGTCTCCTGGGGAATTACCAAACTCATCGGCGTTCATCCCGGGCATTCCCAGCTGCTCGCCCGCTTCCTGGCGGGATTTCTACTGCTGGGCTGGATCGGGTACTTAACTTTACGCACCGGCGGCAAGCCGACAACTAACAACCCCCAACTGACAACTGGCAACCTGGCGTCGATCTTCGACCGTTCCCTGCTCCTCATCGCCGGGATGTTTCTGTTGCTGCCCAATCAATTTCCCTGGTACGGGGTCTGGCTGACCCCCCTGCTGGCGATTTCTCCCCGCAAATCTTTATTATGGCTCACCCCGCTGCTCTCGCTCTACTACCTGCGCTACTATTATTTAGCCATCGGGAAGGTCGAACTCTTCGATTACGGGATCGTATGGCTGGAATTCATCCCCCTGTGGGCGCTGATATTCCGGGAGTGGGTTGCAAAACGCAAATTACAGCTTGACTGGTGATTGGCGATTTTCGATTGACGATTTTCGATTTCCGGATAAAACCAAAACACTATAACACTATGGCACCTGAACACATCCATAACCATTAAAACCGTCGCCCACCATGAAAGACAACCATAAAATTGCGGTCATTATCCCGGCGCTGAACGAGGAGCGTTCCATCGGCAAGGTGATTGGGGAGATTCCCGCCTGGGTGGATGAAATCGTGGTGGTGGATAACGGTTCGAGCGACCGCACTATGGAAATTGCCCGGGCTGCCGGGGCGCGGGCGCTGCAGGAGCCGGAACGGGGCTACGGAGCCGCCTGCCTTACCGGGATCGCCGCGCTGCGGGCGCCGGATATCGTGGTGTTTTTGGACGGCGATTACAGCGACTACCCGGAAGAGATGGCGGCGCTGGTGCAGCCGATCATCGAGGACCAGGCCGATATGGTGATTGGTTCCCGGGTGTTGGGCAAAGCGGAGAGGGGCGCGCTCTCGCCGCAGCAAGCCTTCGGCAACTGGCTGGCCTGCCGCTTGATGCGGTTGTTCTGGGGGGTGCGCTACACGGATCTCGGCCCCTTCCGCGCCATCCGCTATTCTACCCTGCAATCCCTGGAAATGCGCGACCGCAATTACGGCTGGACCGTGGAGATGCAAATCAAAGCCGCGCAGCGGGGCGTGGGCAGCCGGGAGGTTCCGGTACGCTACCGCAGGCGCATCGGGAAATCGAAAGTCTCCGGCACGCTGCGGGGAGTGATCAGTGCGGGAGCGAAGATTCTCTTCGTCATATTTTTATCGGCCTGGGAGGGGCGTTTCCGGGAAAATAATCTACTCCGGAACGCAGGTATAAATGAGACTTCTACCCCACCATTAACACTACACCGGATAAAGAGAGTCAGCACTTGTAAAAAGGAGTAATTATGCCCCACCCTCCAATCAAAAAATCCATCCTCATCATCGGCGCGGGGCCGGTGGGCATCGAAGCGGCGCTCTACGCTAAAAGCGCGGGGTACCAGGTGCGCATTCTGGAAAAAGGGGAAGTTGCCCACAACCTGCAGCAGTGGCAGCACGTCACTTTCTTTTCTCCTTTCGGAATGAACCACTCCCCGCTGGGGAAAAAATTGCTCGCGAAGCAGGGGGTTCCCCTGCCGGGGGATGAGGAATATTTGACTGGCCGGGCTTACCTGGAACGCTACCTGCTCCCCCTGGCTAATTCTCAATTCTTGAAACCGCACATTATTAGCGGCTGCGAAGTGATCGCCGTCAGCCGGCGGGGTATTTTGAAAAATGAGCACATCGGCGACGGGCAGCGCGCCAATTATCCTTTCCGCATTCTCACCCGCGACCGGCAAGGCCGGGAAAAAATCTATGAATCGGATTACCTGATCGACGCTTCCGGGAGTTACGGCAACCCTAACTGGCTGGGCGACGGTGGGATTCCGGCCCCGGGAGAGCTGGCTAACCGGCATCGCATTCAATATCACCTAGAAGATGTTGCCGGGGAGGCAAAATCAAAGTATGCCGGTAAAACCACCCTGGTAGTCGGCGATGGCCACACCGCCGCAACTACCATGGTCGCGCTGAGCCGGTTGATGGAACGGGATCCCCATACCAAAGCCATCTGGATCACCCGCAGCGACCGGGAGACGTCGCTGGTTCCCATTCCCGATGATCCTTTGAAAGAGCGCGAGCGAATCGTGCGGGAGGCGAACCGGCTGGCCGGCCATCCCAACGTGCGCCGGATCAAAAACGCCGCGGTCAACGCCCTGGAATATGATGAACGCAGCGGAAAATTCCGCGTGGAAGCATCCGGCCCGGAAGGGTCGCTGTTCCTGGAGGTCGATCATATCATCGCCAACGTGGGCTACAGCCCCGATAATAACATTTACCGGGAATTGCAGGTTCACGAATGCTACGCCTCCCGCGCCCCCATGAAATTGGCGGCGGCGCTGTTGGGGCAATCCTCCGCGGATTGTTTAACCCAGCCCGCCCCGGACGCGCAAGTGCTGCGGAATCCCGAGCCGGATTTTTACATCATCGGGATGAAAAGCTACGGCAAAAATTCCAACTTCCTGCTCAAAACCGGCTTCGAGCAAATCCGCGACGTGTTCCGGCTGATCTCCGGCGACAACGCACTGGATTTGAACCGCCCGGAAGCGGCGGGAGCAGAGGAGTGAATGAACGGAAATAAAAATTGAGACCGGGTAAACAGGATGATCAGGATTAAAAATACCCAAGAATAAAGAATAAATGATCGTGTTAAGCCGGTTAATCCGGTCAAAAAATTATTTCCCATAAGGTAATAGATTGAAATGAGTACTAAAACCGCTTCATACTGAACCCGGGGCTTATCCGGCAGCTAAAAATTAGGCCGTTTGATCTATTGAAGGGCTTCACATCGGTTGGCTATCTTATGCGCGCAAATTAACCATGCTGCGCTGAGGCAGCAGCGGAATGAAAACCTGAGAAAGCATGAGGAGAAGTGATGTTGAAGCCTATTTTTACCGGATTATGTATTGCCATGATGGTTTCCATGGCGGCGTTCGGCCAGGGCCGGGGCCCGGAAACGCTCGCCAAACAGCTACAAACCGACAACTCCAAAATGATGAGCGGAGTGGTGGAAAGCAATATCCCCCACGCCGGTAAGATCGATCCTTTGCTGCGTCACCTCATCAACAAAGTGGAGCGGGCTGAAAACAGCCGGGCAAAGGAAGCCGCAATCGAAAACCTCTTCCCGCTGGCCGGCGTGGAGAGCCAAAACGGGCGGGCGCTGGTTTCCCTGTTCATTAAATCCGGCGACCCCGTAGCGGCCATGCAGGAAGTGGAGCGCAGCGGCGGGGTAGTATATACCGTAGCCGGCGATATTCTTACCGCAACCCTGCCGTTAGAAGAGGTGGAACGGGTCGCCGAAAAAACCTGCGTTTACTCCCTGCAGATCAGCGCCCGCTCCCGGGCGGCGATGAACGTCAGTTACCAGGAGGTCAAGGCCAACCAGGTTCATAACGGCGTTAACCTGCCCCGGGGGTATCGCGGCGAAGGAGTGGTGGTGGGGGTGCTGGATAGCGGCATCGATTGGAGCCATAACGATTTCGACGGCGCCGACGGAACCACCCGTATCCAGTATCTCTGGGATATGTCCGGTACCAGCAATCCCCCGGCGGGATATAACTACGGAACCGAGTACACCAAAGCGCAGATCGACGCCGGGCAGTGTTTCGAGATGGACGGCAACGGCGGCGGCGGGCACGGCACTCACGTGACCGGAACCGCGGCCGGCAACGGCATTTCCTTTCCCGGCGGGTATATGGGTGTCGCCCCCAAAGCGGACATCATCTTTGTAAAAGGCCTCCGCAACCACCAGAGCTACGGCGGCTTTTCCGACGTGGACGTGGTGAACGGGGTGAACTATTTCTTCAGCAAAACCGCCCAGATGGGAAAACCGGCAGTGATCAACCTGAGTTTAGGCGGCCATTACGGTGCCCATGACGGCAGCAGTCTTTACGAACAGGCTCTGAACTCCCTGGTCGGCCCGGGGCGGATCATTGTCGCCGCGGCCGGCAACTCCGGGGACAACCGCATCCACGGGGGGTATCCCACCCAGCCGGGAGCCGGTTATAATGACGCCCTGGAGACCGGATTTCAGATTCCCGAGGGCGGCACTTTCGGGCTGATCGACTTGTGGTACAACACCGGCACCATTTACACCGGCGTCGCGGCCTATGACGCGGTGGGCAACCTGATCGGTTTCACCCCCCCGGTGGGGCCGGGCCAGAAGGTGGAAAACGTGCTCTTCACCCTTTTCTACTTAGAATACGGCCTGGTAACCGTGGATGCGACCGTGGCTAACGATCCCAATAACAACGCCCGCCGGGTGACGATCAATATCGAAGGAAACAACGGCCAGTACCTCGCCGATATGTGCACCTGGTCGGTTTACACCTACAGCGAGACCGGCAACCCGGAATTCGATATGTGGGCGGTCGCCGGGGGAGAGTTTACCCACCATACCGGCACCTATTTCCGCCCGGGGGATTTTCAAAAAACCCTTACCATCCCCGGAACCGCGCACAACCTGATCACGGTAGGCTCGTACGTTACCAAGAACCAGTGGATCGATATTGATGACAGCCTGCGGGTGCAGATCAATCCCGGCGGTATTATCCCGAATATCGGCCAGTTGTCCTATTTCAGCAGCCTGGGGCCCACCCGCGACAACCGCCTGAAGCCGGAGATCTCCGCGCCGGGCGAAGCGATTATTTCTGCCCTGTCGAGCCACCTGAACATCGGACAGGGAGTGGTTCGCAAGAATATTCTGCAAGGCGGGAACTACGTGAAAATGCAGGGAACCAGCATGGCTGCGCCCCACGTTGCCGGGGCGATCGGCCTGATGCTCCAGCGCAATTCCTCCCTCAACTGGAACGAGGCGCTGGCCATCCTGGCCGCCACCGCCCGCAAGGATGTGTACACCGGCAATACCGTGAACACCGCCTTCGGCTATGGGAAAATCGACGTGCTGGCCGCAATGATCAACGTTCCCACCGGGATCGAGCCGGTCGAGGGCGCGCTGGCGGAAGGGTATGAATTAGAGCAGAACTTCCCCAACCCCTTCAACCCCGCCACCCGCATCCGCTTCGCCATTCCCCGGGCCGGGCAGGTTCGGCTCACCGTGTTCAACGTGCTGGGGCAAAAAGTGGCCACGCTGGTGGATGAGGCGATGCCGGCCGGGAAGTACGAAGCGGATTTCGACGCCGGTTCGCTCAGCAGCGGCCTGTACTTCTACCGCATCGAAGCCGAGGGCTATTCGCAGGTGAGGAAGATGCTCCTCACCCGATAGGGCCGCATGGCATTCTCCCGTTTCATTGAAAAAAATTTTCCACCCCTGGATCGCCCGGCCCGGTTGCGGCGTTTCAGGGGTGGTTTTTTTTATAATTGATGGTCAGAAGCCGTTTGAAAAGTCCAAATTCTTGCCACGAAGCCGCGAAGTCACAAAGTTTCACCAAGAATTTTGAAGATTTTTAGTGAAACTTTATGTCTTAGCGCCTTTGTGGCCTGTCTGCCCCAGGCAGGCAACTTTTCCCGAAGGGATCCCGGCTGACCGGGATAAAACAGCTTCCCAGGCACGTCAGGAAACGAAATAAAGGCAATTCATGGAAATCATTCCCGCGGAAATTCCGGAAAAAGAGATTGCGCATCCTGATATTCACCTCGATGCGCTCGATAACCTCTGGTTCCAGGTGGCCGGCACGCTGTGTAACATCGCCTGCGGGCACTGCTTCATCAGTTGCAGCCCCGCCAACTGCAGTTTCGGGTTTATGGCGCTGGAACAGGTGAAGCGCTACCTAAAAGAATCGCTGGAAATGGGGGTCAAGGAATACTACTTCACCGGCGGGGAGCCGTTCATGAACCGGCAGATACTCGACATTCTGGAATTGACCCTGGGATATGGCCCCGCCACGGTGCTCACCAACGGGATGCTGATCAAAGAAAAAACCGCCCGGCGTTTGCAGGAACTGGAAGCCGGTTCGATCTATTCCCTGGAAATCCGGGTGAGCCTCGACGGCTACAGCGAAGCGATGAACGACGCCATCCGCGGCAAGGGAGTATTCCAAAAAACGCTGCGCGGGATTCGGCTCTTGTATGAATATGGCTTTCTGCCCATCATTACCGTCGCCAAAACCTGGGAAGACCACGAAGATGACACGGTGTTGAACGGTTTCATCAACACCCTGAAAGAGAACGGCTGCGCCCGCCCGCGCCTGAAATTTCTGCCTTCGTTGAAAATCGGGCGGGAAATTGCCCGCGACCGCGGTTACGATCGATACGAAATGGTCACCGAAGCAATGCTGGAAGGCTACGATTGCAGCCAGTTGATCTGCTCCAACAGCCGCATCGCCACGGATCGCGGGGTGTTCGTCTGCCCCATTCTCATCGAATCCGAAGACGCCTACTTAGGAGAGACGCTGAAGGAGGCGACAAAAAGCTACCGGCTGAAGCAGCAGGCCTGTTATACCTGCTATCTCTATGGCGCCATTTGCTCCAATTTCACCGCGCGATAAGACCTCAAAGGTTTTTCCCGGCACGAAGTGCTCCCTTTAGGAAAGGGATGGTTTTCGCCAATAAACCTTTGAGGTCTCTAACAATGAGGACCTGCTAATCGAAAAGTATCAAAAAATCGCCCTGATCGGCGGGGTGTACAGCAACTACCTGGCGCTGCAAGAAACCCTGAAAGACGCCCGGCGGCGGGAGGCAGACGCCATCTTCTGCCTGGGAGACTTGGGCGCATTCGGCCCCCACCCGGATCGCGCCTGCGAAATTCTGCGGGAAAACGACCTCGCAGTGGTGCAGGGTAATTATGATAACTCCATCGGCAACCACTTGCAGGATTGCCAGTGCGGTTACACCGACCCGCGCGATAATTACTTTGCCAAACTCAGCTACGATTACACCTACGCTAACACCGCGGAAGAGCATAAGCGCTGGATGAAAACCCTGCCCGGTGAAATTCGCCTGGTAATGGGAAAATACCGGGTGCTGTTGTGCCACGGTTCCCCGCGCAAGATGAACGAATTCTTATGGGAGTCCACCACCCCGACCCATTTTTTGGAAAAACTCTGCCGGGACTACCGGGCGGATATTGTCTGCGCCACCCACACCGGCCTCCACTGGCAGCGGGAATTGCCCGGCGATAAATATTTTGCCAACGCCGGCGTAATCGGCCGCCCGGAGAATAACGGGCAGACCGGGGTAGGTTATATGCTGTTAGAAGTGCATGATACTCCTCGTTTCACCTACCTTCCCGTGGAGTACGACTATCAACGGTTAGCCGGGGAGATGCGGGAGGAAAAACTGCCGGAAGAATTCGTGGAGACCATCCTGAGCGGCTGGTGGACTACCTGCCTGGAGATATTGCCGGCCAAAGAGCGCAGGCGCGGGCGATTTTGAGCCGCCTGAAAAATGCCTCCGGGTGCTATTTCAGTTACGCAGATGATCCGGCACTTGAATGGAAGGGGATTGGAAACGAAAAAGCTAAAAATATATATAACTTTCCGGGGGATAGAAACAATTAAAAGTTTTTGTAGTTGAAATTTTAGCCTTTTTTTTATATAATTGAGGCCTAAGGTGATATAAATTGGGAAAATAGCGTCGATTCAAGAGAGGATTGCTTACATGTCTTACCATAAATGCGCAATTGATGGTTGCCCGTTCAAGCCGATCTCGTTTACCCACTATTGCTGGCAGCATATTCCGGAAAAGAAGAATTATTTGAAAAAACTCCGCGCCAATATCGAAAGTTCGGTAGCCCCGGTTACCCTTGATAAGGTTGTTTTCGAAGCGTTCGATCTCTCCGGGCTGGATCTGCGAAGCGCTTCTTTCATGGGGGCGGTATTCATCGATGTGGATTTTACGAATTCCAACCTGACCAACGCCAACCTGAAGCGCGGTTTTTTCCAGGGCTGCAAATTCCATCACATTAAAATGATTCAGGCGACGTTGAGCGGAACCATTATCGTGGACTCGGATTTCCATGACATCGATATGTCCCTGGCGGAAGGTAACCTGCTGAAAATCAAAGATTGTAACTTCGAGAACCTGTATATCAAAGCGGCGGATCTGAAAAATACCTTTTGGAAGAACGTGGAATTCAAGGCGGTGCAGATTACCGACGGCAATTTCATGATGAGTTATTTCGATACGGTCAGCTTCATCGACAGCAAGCTGGATAACGCCCTCTGCTCCGGCAGCCAGTTCTACTCCACGGTATTCCAGATGAGCGATCTGATCCAGGCTAACTTCATCGGCTGCATTATCGATGAAGGCGAATTCAAAACCAGCCATCTGCGCAATTGCCGTTTCGCTACCGCCATTGTTCGCAACGTGATTTTTGAGAATTGCAAGCTCTCCAAACCGGTAATGCGCGAAACCCAGATCGTCGGCGGCAAGTTCATCCGCTGCAACATTACCACCCCCATCTTGCAGCGGGCGGTGTTGATCCACAGCAACCTGAACCTGAAAAAATTAGAAAACGCCAACACCGAAGGATTAGTGGTGATGTAGTACGGTTCTCTGCTTGACAAATTCGCGATTATTTCTTTGCGTAATCTTAGGATGAAGCGGGCCTCCCTGGCGGCCCGCTTTTGTTTTATGGAACATTGTAACTCCCCCGGTTCGAGGGCATCTAAAAGCTGTTCCAAAAGTGTTGCGGAACTATATTTCGGCATTTTTGAGGCTTGTAAAACGGCCTCTATGCTTAGCCATAAGGAGATAAAGATTTGAAAGAAATCAATCAAAATATCCCCGGGATTCTCGAAAAACACAAGCGAATTGCGGTGGTGGGGCTTTCCGACAATCCCGCCCGGCCCAGCCACGGGGTAGCCAGGGCAATGCAGATGAGCGGATACCAGGTGATCCCCGTAAACCCAATGGTTGAGGAAGCGCTGGGGGAAAAGAGCTATGCCAGCCTGTTAGATGTTCCCGGTGAAATTGACCTGGTGGATATTTTCCGCCTCCCGGAGCACGTGGATGAAATCGTCGATCAGGCCATCCAAAAAGGCGCCAAAGCGGTGTGGATGCAATTAGGCGTGATTAACAACGCCGCGGCGCAAAAAGCCCTGCAATCCGGCCTGGAGGTGGTGATGGATCGCTGCTGGAAAATCGAATATTTGAAACATTATGCGTAAATATTACCCAAACTAAAGACTCAGGAAGTGGATTATGCCTATTTTCGAGTATCGGTGCAAAGAGTGCGGTGAGAAATTCGAGACATTGGTTTTTCCGTCTGCCCGGTCGGAGCCGGTGAAGTGTGAAAAATGCGGCAGCGAACAAACCGAAAAATTGATGTCCGCCTTCGCCTCCGGCGGCCTGAACGCCGGGAGCGGCTATAGCGGCAGCAGCGCGGGAGGGTGCGGCTCCGGCGGCTTTAGCTGAGGGATTTAGTGCGAGCCGGCAGGTTGCCGGTCAAAGGTTGAGGAAAGGAACATATTAATCCCCCAGAGAACCGGGGGCGGATGCATCATTCGCCCCCGGTTTATTTATTCTCTCCATATCCCTCTTTTTCGGAAAATCTTCCATTTGTTTCTTCTACCGGAATTTCGTACTTTCCGGCGCTCCTGTTTATGCCCGGGAACCCGTTCCCGAAACCGTCACCTTAAGATCCGATCTCTTATGAAATCGACGCTCCTGTTCGTTTTGAGTTTGTGGTTGGTTTACAGCGGGTGCAAATCCACTCCCGAATCGGCTGTTATCGAAGATATTGCTTCTCCGCCGCGGGTAACGGAAGCAGACCAGAAATACGCCGGCGCGTTCTTTGCCCTGGAGGGGGTTTGGGAAGGCGTGTTCAGCGTGTACGAGGATTCCCTGGGACAGACCGAGGGCATTTCCCAACCCCAAAACCTGATGGAAATCGATCTTGCGGAGCTAAACCTTCGTCCCCTGCACATGCAGGAAACGCGGCTGGAATATGTTTCCAAAAATCCCTATTTTCAGCAGGTAACCATTCGCGACGTGCATACCGATGAAAACGGCCAGAAGCGCGAGGTTGTCAGCCGCGGCGCCTATAAGGTACAGGACGGCAAGTTGTGGTACGCGCTCAAAAAAACCGACGAAACGCTGGTTTACCAGGGGAAACGGGTTCGCAGAAATATCGTTTTCTGGCAGCGGGATTCCCGCGATCCTCTTCAAATCGAGTATTATGCGCAGATGGTCGAAGGAGATTTCTACAAAATCTGGGGATGGGGATATTACCGCAATGACGATATAAACCTCACCCCCCGGGTTTGGTTCGTGGGAGATTATTATAAAATTCAGTGAACCGCGTCCCCGCGCGCTCCTGCAATTACAGCACCACCAAAGAAGGGAACCCGAAAGTTGCCGCCATACGATCTCTTCTCATATGTGAAAGATTCGAATCCCGTTGAACGATCTCCCGATGTTCCTGCCCGGCATCATTCTTCCCCCGCGGAAGGCGATTTCCCTGCTCTCCTCCCGGGCGAGCAAATGCCCCCCGCCGCCCGCATCGAGCAGGAACGGATCGAGGGCATTGTCTGCCCCAAATATATTGCCGAATTCTGGACCGCCCGGCAGCGCCAGGCCGCTTCGCTGCACGAAATTTCCTACCGCGCCTGCTTCAAGCCCCAGCTTCCGCGGTTTTTCATCAATTTGTTCACCCGCCCGGGCGATACGGTGTACGATCCCTTCGCCGGGCGGGGCACCACCGCCATCGAGGCGGGTTTGTCCGGCCGGAGGGTGATCTCCAACGACGTCAATCCCCTCAGCAAAATTCTTACTTTTCCGCGTTTTTTTATCCCGGGCATGAACCGCTTAGCCGGGAGGCTTTCCGAAATTCCCATTCACAAAACCGCCCGCGCCGGCATCGACCTCTCCATGTTCTACCATCCCGATACCGAAGCGGAGATTGTTTCCCTGCGGGAATATCTGCGCGCGCGCAAAGAAAGCGGCGAAGAGGATGCCCTCGACGCCTGGATTCGCATGGCGGCCACCAACCGCCTCACCGGACACTCTCCCGGTTTCTTTTCGGTGTACACCCTTCCCCCCAACCAGGCGGTTTCCGCTGCGCAGCAGCGCAAAATCAACGCGAAGCGGCATCAGGCGCCGGAATACCGGGATACTCGCAAGCTGATCCTCAAAAAAACCCGCCAGTTACTCTCCAATCTTACCGCGGCGCAAATCGAAGCCCTGAAGCGCGCCGGGGAGAGCGCTCTTTTCCTGAGCGAAGACGCCCGCCGCACCCCGCAAATTCCCGACGGCGCCGTGCAGATCACCGTTACCTCCCCGCCGTTTCTGAACGTGGTGCAGTACGCCGCGGATAACTGGCTGCGCTGCTGGTTCAACGGCATCGACGCGGCTGCGGTGGGGGAGCGCATCACCATGGCCGCGACATTGGAGAGCTGGAGCGCGGTAATGGCGGCGGTTTTTGCAGAGTTATTCCGGATTACCCGCCCGGGCGGCTGGGTGGCTTTTGAAGTGGGCGAGGTGCGCAATGGCCAAATCCGCTTAGACGAGCACGTGGTTCCCCTGGGCTTGCAAGCCGGGTTTCGCTGCCGGGGAATTGTGATCAACGAGCAGCAATTCACCAAAACCGCCAACATCTGGGGGGTTCAAAACAATCGCAAAGGGACCAACAGCAACCGGATTGTGCTGTTCGATAAAGCGTGATAACGAAGATAGAGGAATCGACCCTCTTGACGGCAGGGAGATGCGCGAAAACAATTTTTTTTGCAAACTGCACTTAGAACCGCAAGTGATTTTCATTATATTCCACTGGTGATCCGTAAACTGAACGTGAGAATACAGGATGGATAATATCTTTCGAGAGCAAAAAAAGTATTTAGGGAGCCAGAAAAAAATAATGTACCCAACTGAGCGCACAGAGTTATTGAAACACATTAGCGTTCAGTGGTACAATAAAAAGGGCGAAAGCCCTCAACCAGAAACAGTCGGACTTTGCCTACTGGCAGGGCCAACCCTATGAAGTTCGCCTGGCAGCCTTAGAGCAAATTCGACGGGAATACCACCGCTGGAAGTACCATGCTGAACCCGGATTTCAAAGAGTTTATACAATCGTTAAACGCTAACCAGGTTCGCTCCTTAAAGACAACCCCTGATGCCCAAACATAAACCGGATTACCACAAGGCTTTTTGGAAAAATTTACCCCCGGCGTCGTACGCCATCATCCTGGCGGCGATTTTTTTTACCTTTTCCAGCATCGGGTTTATAGTGGATATTCTCAACGCCGGCAGGCTTCCCCCCGGCATACTGCTGGGAAACATCCTCTTTGCCGGATTGACTGCCATCGGCTACGTGCATTCCTTCACCCGGAATCTGAAAATCTTCCCCCTGGTGCTGCTCTTCCAGATCGGCTTTACCATCTTCCTCTCCCAGCCGGATGGAACCATGCCCGCTGAACCAGCCTTGAAATCCCGCCTGACGCTGGATGGGTTGGGGATTATGTTTTCGATAATTCTCGGCTACGCATTTTTTATCATCTTCATCTCCCGGGAAGGCCGGAAACAGATCGTTTTGCGAACCGAGATGAACCTGGCGCGGGAGATGCACGAAGTGCTGGCCCCGGCGATTCACTTTCGGGAAGATAAACGCTTCGAAATCTATGGCCGCACCCTGCCCGCGGAGGAGGTGGGGGGAGACCTGTTGGACGTTTACCGCGCCGGAAACCTGCTCACCGCCTACATCGCCGACGTCTCCGGCCACGGCGTGGCCGCCGGCCTGCTGATGGGGATGTTCAAAAGCGCCATGCACGCCCACCTGCAGCAGAACCTGCCCCTGCCGGAAATCCTCAACCGCGCCAACCGTTCCCTTTACCGCCTCAAGAAAAAAACCATGTTCCTCACCTGCGCCTGTATTCGCTTTAACGAATCGCAAACCGCGGAATTCGCGCTGGCCGGCCACCTGCCCATCCTGCATTACCGGGCGGAAAGCGGCTCCCTGGAACGTTTGCGCATTTCCCAGATTCCCCTCTCCGTAAAACCGGATTATGAATTCAGCAGCGGGGAGGCGGCCTACTCGCCGGGCGACTGGTTCGCGCTGCTCACCGACGGCCTCATCGAAACGGTTGACGCCAAAGACCGCGAATTCGGGCTGGAACGGTTAGAAAAACTCTTGCTGGAAAGCCGCGCGCTTCCGCCGCCGCAATTATTCGAGACTGCCCTGGCGGAGATCAACCGCCATGGCCCCCAAACCGACGACCAGACTTTCCTGGTGATCCGCTGTTTGTAATCCCGGCGCGGGGAAGCGCGGTTGGGTGCCTGTCAAATTTCATGCTGAAGCATGGCTATCTAAGATTACCAAGCTTTAGCGTGCAAATTAACATGCGTCTGGCGCGGTTGAAACCCAATCCTTAACAAAGGAAATCCCATGAAGATAAATCTTCTTGCCGGGGGATTCTTTATCCTCACCCTTATCCCGGGAGGCATCCACACCATGCATGCGCAACCCAAACCGAAACTCACCCTGGATGATATTTTTGCTTCGGACAAATTCAGGGGAAAAACCCTCGATGACGTTCAATGGCAGCCGGACGGCTCCACGTTTACCTTCACCCGCAAAAGCGAAGAAAACGGCGCGGCGGACATATATCGCCATCAGGTGAAAACCGGCCGGGAAACCCCGGTGCTCAGGAGCGGAGAATTGCAATACCAGGGCGCACCGGTAGAAATCAGCGACTACCAGGCCACCGGGATGCAAAATTTTTTACTGCTTACCGGGGAGAAGAAAAAAATCTGGCGGCGCTCCTTTACCGCCCCGCGGTATTTGTATGACATGAAAACGAAGCAGATCATCGCCCTGGCGAAAAACGACCCGGGGCTGCAAAACGCGGCGCTTTCGCCGGACGGTCAGTGGGTAGCCTACGCGAAGAACAACAACCTCTTCGTGGCGGAGGTGGAGAGCGGGGAATCGCGCCAGCTGACCTTCGACGGTTCCGGGGACATCCTCAATGGGGTGTTCGACTGGGTGTATGAAGAAGAATTTGGCCGCGCCGACGCCTACCGCTGGTCCCCCGACGGGCAGAAAATCGCCTTCTGGCGCACCGACCAGGCGCGAGTGAAAACCTTCTACCTGTTAGATGAGCTGTCCCAATACAGCCAGCCCATCCCCCTGAAATACCCCAAGGTGGGAGAGCAGAACGCGGTCATAAAAATAGGGGTGGTGGACATCGACGCCGGCAAAACCGCGTGGATGGATATTGGAGAAAACGAGGACATTTACATTCCCCGCATCGATTGGACCAACTCTTCCCGCACCCTGGCGATCCAGCGCCTGAATCGCAAGCAGAATCAGTTAGAATTGCTCCTCGCCGACGCGGATTCCGGCCACAGCCGGGCCATCCTCACCGACAGCGACCCGGCCTGGGTGAGCGTGGGCAACGATTTTATCTTCCTGAAGCAGAGCGAGCGCTTTGTCTGGACATCGGAAAAGAGCGGCTATCGCCACCTCTATCTTTCCGATTACCGCGGGCGCGAAATCGCCCAATTGACCCGGGGCGACTGGGAAGTAAGCTCCGTGATCGGCGTGGACGAGCAGGGCGGGTGGGTGTATTTTTACGGTCGAAAAGAATCTCCCATCGAGCAGCATATTTACCGGGTAACCCTGGCGGGTCAGAACTTGCAGCGCATTTCCCCCGCTCCCCTCACCTGGCACCGCGCGGAATTTTCCCCGGATTTCCGCCATTACCTCGCTTTTTCTTCCGACGCCCGCACCCCGACCGAAATCAGCTTGCGCAACAGCGACGGCAGCCCGGTGCGCATGGTGGAGGAGAATCATATCCCGGCGTTGGCGGAGTATGGCATGGTGTATCCCGAATTTCTGACGGTGACGACCTCCGACGGAGTGGAACTCAACGCCTGGATGATGAAACCGGCGGATTTCGACCCCGCCAGGAAATACCCGGTGATCGTGTACGGCTACGGCGGTCCCGGCTCCCAGACCGTTACCAACCAGTGGGGGGGCGGGGAAGCCTTCCGCAACTTGCAGCGCAGCCTCTGGCACCAGTATATGACCAAGAAAGGCTACATCGTCTTCTCCCTGGATAACCGCGGCGCCGGGGGGCGGGGCAAGGCGTTCAAGAACTTAGCCTACGGGGATATTTCCAAATGGGCGGTGCAGGACCAGATCGAAGGGGCGAAATATCTGGCCGGTTTGCCCTACGTGGACGCCTCGCGGATCGGCTTTTGGGGCTGGAGCGGGGGCGGGTATCTCGCCTGCCTGATGCTCACCCGCGGGGCGGAGTACTTCGCCGCCGGGGTTGCGGTCGCTTCGGTAACGGATTTTCGCAACTACGACACCATCTGGACCGAGCGCTACATGGGCTTGCTGAGCGATAACCGCGAAGGTTACGAGGCCGCGGACGTGCTCAACTACGCCGGTTTGCTGAAAGGCAAATTACTGCTCGTTCACGGCGACGGGGACGACAACGTGCATCCGCAGAATACCATGCAGTTCGCGGAGGCGTTGATCGCCCAAAATAAGCAATTTGATTTGATGCTCTACCCCAACCGCAACCACGGGATCAGCGGGGGGAACGCCTCGCGGCATCTCTACACGCTGATGGCAAGGTATTTTGAGGAGAATTTGTAGCAGCAGACAATTTTTAATTTTGGTTTCGGAATGCTTTTGTGTAAGTTTAAAGAAAAATCAATACAGGAGAAACCCCCATGAATCGAGCCAAACTCCGCCAACAGTTGATCCACCACGAAGGTTTACGGCTGAAACCCTACCGTGATTCCCGGGGGATTTTGACCATCGGGGTGGGGCACAACATGGAAGCGTACCCGGTGGAGAAAATTTTGAATCGCACCGTCGGGCCGCAGGGAATTACTGAAGCGGAGGCCATGAAAATCCTGGATTTCGATATTGACCGGGTGATCCGCGACGTGGAAAACAACATTTTCGCCTATAAACGTGAATCCGAGCCTCGCCAGCACGTGTTGTTGGACATGGCCTTCAATTTGGGGATCAACGGGCTGCTCCGGTTTCAATATATGTTAGCGGCGCTGGAGCGGCGGGATTATAAACGCGCCGCGGATGAGATGATCAATTCCACCTGGGCCGGCCAGGTAAAAGGAAGGGCGATCCGCCTGGCCAATATGATGCGCAATAACACTTCCTTCGAGAACAGCAGCGATAAGGTGTACAGCGGGGGAGCGGCCGCGCCCCCAACCGGCGGGTATGCCGATCGCGGGCAGGCGGGCGGTTCCGGCGGGTATGCCGATCGCGGGCAACCCGGCGGTTCCGGCGGAAGCGGGGGCGGCTACCCCGATCGCGGCCAATCCGGCGGCTCCGGCGGCGGAAGGGGGGGCAGCGGCGGTTCCGGCGACGATTCTACCGGGAGACCATAGAAAATTTTCAAGCGGTTCTGTGGTTAATCAGGCGAGTTTCCCGCCCGCGCTCTTTTCCATTGCCGGGCGGGTTTTCGTTTGTACCGGGGAACAGAACCTTGCGCCGGGCATACCAGAAACATTCACGATGAAGCGGGTGCGCGCCCGAAACCAGGGAGTTAAGACCATGCATCGCCTGTATGCTCTGATCATCGCATTTCTCGCAGTCGCCCTTTCCGGGGGATCGCTCTTCGGCCAGGCCGAGAGCAAGCTCAGCCGGAAACTTCAGAAGGCTTTGGAAAACCCATCCACCGGCGCGGAAGTCGCCTCCTGGATTTTTTTCACCGATAAAGGAGCCGATCTTGCCCGGCAACTGCCCGGCGCAGAGGCCTCCCTCACCTCCAACGCTTACCGGCGGCGGCTGCACTCCCGGGGCGCGGGCAACCTGGTGGATGAATACGACCTCCCCCTGAACGCCGCTTACCTGGGGGAAGTGGCTGCCCGGGTAAAGCGCATTCGCCATAAATCCCGCTGGCTGAACGCCGTCTCCGTGGAAGCCGGCGCCGCTGCGCTAAAAGAGCTGGCCGCGCTCCCCTTTGTAGAAAAAATCGACCTGGTGTACCAGCGAAGCCTGCCCCTGGCCCCGTTAGAAATTCCCGGCGAATCCGGCGGAGTGGCTGCGCCGGGACCAATCGGCTTCCGGAAGCCTACTGCTTTAGATTACGGAGAATCCTACACCCAGAACAGCCAGATCAACGTGCCCCCGCTGCACGATGCCGGCTACAGCGGGCAGGGAGTCGTTATTGGGATGTTGGACAGCGGGTTCAACAACCTGGGCCACGAGGCGCTCGACCACCTTCATATTTTAGCGACCTGGGATTTTGTAAACGGCGACAGCATTGTTTCCGACCAGCCCGGCCAGATGGGCAACGACGACCACGGCACTTACACCCTCTCGACTATCGCGGGGTACCAGCCGGGGCAGTTGATCGGCCCGGCGTATGGCGCCTCCTTTTTGCTGGCGAAAACCGAAAACGTGGATTGGGAGCGCCACGTCGAAGAGGATCACTGGGTGGCCGGGGCGGAGTGGGCGGACAGCTTGGGCGCGGATATTATCAGCAGCTCCGTGGGCTACCGCGACGGATTCACGAATGGCGAACCGGATTACGGGCCGGAAGATATGGACGGCCAAACCACCATCGTCAGCCGGGGAGCGGCGATTGCCGCCAGCCGGGGCATTTTAGTGGTGAATTCCGCGGGCAATGAAGGGCCGGCCGGCGCTTCCGGCAATACCCTGATTGCCCCCGCGGACGGGGAAGAGGTGATCGCGGCTGGAGCGGTCCACAGCGCCGGAAAGCGCAGCATTTTTAGCTCCATGGGGCCTACCGCCGACGGCCGGATCAAGCCGGATGTGATGGCCCTGGGAGAAGCGGTGAAAGTGGTGAGCGCCTTCAGCCTTAACGGTTACACCGCAACGCAGGGCACTTCATTCTCCTGCCCCTTGATTGCCGGGGCGGCGGCGCTGATTTTAGAAGCCAATCCCGGGGCGAGCCACGTTCAAATTATCGAAGCGCTGCGCCAGACCGCCGGGAACAGTTTCAGCCCCAATAATGCCATCGGCTGGGGCATCGCCAATGCATTCCAGGCTTCGGAGTTTATCCGCAACGGGGGGCTATTGCCGCCGGTAAGCCATGCATTGGAAATCTTGCAGAATTATCCAAATCCCTTCAATTCTTTTACCCGCTTTGATTATAACCTGCCGCAGGCCGGGCGGGTAAAAATAACGGTGTATAACCTGCGGGGGCAAAAGGTCGCCGTCTTGCTGGACCAGTTTCAGGAAGCGGGGCTGTACCGCGGATTGATGTGGCAGGCGGGAGGGCTGTCTTCCGGGGTGTACATCGTGGCGTTGTCCGCTAACGGCCGGCAAACCAGGCGGAAAATGGTGTACGTCAAGTGAAATGCATGGAGCGCACCCGAAAGGGCGCAGGTCCGTGTGCACACTGAAGTGTGGCTATCTATCGCGGGGAAATATCGACCGCGCCGGCCCGTTCGGGGTATTTTCCGGTAACGGTATTGTAAAATTCCCGAATTTTTTGCATATCCGCGGCCAGGTCTTCACCGGGATAAATGACCGGCCCGATTCCCGCGACTTTGCGTTTATAATCCAGAAAGGCGCAGATAATCGGCACACCGGCCGCCCGGGCGATGTAGTAGAATCCGCTCTTCCATTTTTGCGCTTTTTTGCGGGTTCCTTCCGGAGTAATGGTGAGCAAAAATTTCTCCCGGGTTTGAAAAATCTTCGCCACCTGCTCTACAATATTTCCGGAGGCGCGGCGATCCACGGGAATACCGCCCAGGCGCCGCAGCAGCCCGCTTAACGGCCAGCGAAAGAGGGTATGCTTGCCCAGCCAGAAGGGGGTAAATTTCCAGATGAAAGAGGCCATCAATCCCACCGGGAAATCCCAGTTGGAAGTATGGTGGGCTACTATCACCACCGCTTTGGGGATCTCCGGCGGTTTCCCTTCGGTGCGCCAGCCGGTTAATTTATAAGCGGTTTTCCCCAGCCAATGGAAAAAACGGTTCACTCCTAACCGCTCGAACGACTGATTTTCCATAGATGTATCCATATACCACCCGTTTCATTTGATATACCGGAAATCCCGCCCGGCTTCGAGCTGCGCCAGCACTTCGTAGATCAGCCGGATCACGTTTTCGACGTCCTCGCGGTGGGCGGCCTCTACGGTGGTGTGCATGTACTTCAAGGGCAGGGCGATCAACGCCGAGGCCACTCCCTTGCCGGAATAGGCAAACGCATCGGTATCGGTGCCGGTGTAGCGCGATGCGGCGGCGCGCTGGAAGGGGATTTTCTTCTTTTTGGCCACTTCGACCATCATGTGCAGCAAGTTATTGTGCACCGCGGATCCGTAGGTGAGCACCGGGCCTTTGCCGCAGGAGATGTCCCCTTCTAACTTTTTGTCGTACATCGGCGACTGGGTGTCGTGGGTAACATCGGTAATGATGGCCAGGTCCGGCTCGATGCGCCGGGAAATCATTTCCGCGCCCCGCAGCCCGATCTCTTCCTGCACCGCGTTGACGATATACAATCCGTAGGGAAGCTCTATTTTGTTCTTGCGAATGAGCCGCGCCGCTTCTGCAATCATAAACCCGCCGATGCGGTTGTCCAACCCCCGCCCCACAAAATAGCGGTCGTTGAGGGTCATCAACTCATCCTCGAAGGTCACCACGCAGCCGGGATGAACCCCTAATTTCTCCACCTCCTTGCGGGAACTGCACCCGCAATCTAAGAAGATATTTTTCATCGAAGGCGCTTCCTCCTTCTCCCGGTCGCGCACGTGGATGGCCGGCCAGCCGAAGATCGCTTTCACCACTCCATTGTCGGTGTGGATGTTCACTCGCTTGGAGGGGGCGATCTGGTGATCCGATCCGCCGTTGAGGGTGACGTAAATATACCCCTCCTCGGTGATATAGTTGACGAACCAGGAAATTTCGTCCGCGTGGGCTTCGATGGCGACCTTGTATTTCGCGCCGGGATTGATGATCCCCACCACGGTGCCGTAGGTGTCGGACATGTATTCGTCGATGTAGGGACGAATGTAATCCAGCCAGATTTGCTGCCCGGCGGATTCAAATCCGGTGGGCGAGGCGTTGTTCAGGTAGGCTTCTAAGAATTCCCGGCTTTTGTTGCGCATCTCATGCTCCTCGTTGAATCCCGGTTGCATCTTTTTGCATCGGCAAAAAGGGTTGTTTTGCAGTTCCTTGTCTTAAAAAAGAAGTGCGAAAATAATCAGTAGCGCCGGGGTTGTCAAGTATATACTGCGCGACTGCCGGGGCTGATTTGCCCGGCAGTCGCGCAAATCCCCCCCGCGATGGGCGGGTATGGTTACAGGGCCATTTCAAACCTTTCGAGGGTGTTTGAAAATTCAATTCAACACTGCCAATATTTTTAAAAAAACTGTTTTTTTTCTCACTTGAAATGCTGTAATTAACTCGAAATCAGAAAATATTATTATTTGACACGGTTTTAACCTAAACACTGTTTGCCCATGGGCTACACTTACTTTTTTTCCGATGCGCACCTGGGAATGAGCCAGCACAAGTCTGAAAAGCAGAAAGAAGAGAAGCTGCTGAAATTTTTCGATCACGTGGCAACCTCCGGAGAGAGCCTTTATATCGTGGGAGATCTATTCGACTTCTGGTTCGAGTACCGCACCGTGATCCCCCGGGGATACATGCGAATCCTGGGGGCGCTGAACCAGTTGCGGGAGCTGGGCAAGGAGGTGCACTACATTGCCGGGAACCACGACTTCTGGATGCGCGATTTTCTCAGCAAGGAGCTGAATATTCAGGTACATTTTGAACCGTTAGACACTACGATCTACGGTAAACGGTTTTACCTCCATCACGGGGACGGGCTGGCCAAAGACGACAGCGGCTACCGGTTCTTGAAGCGGATTTTCCGCAATCGCTTCAACATTTTCCTCTACAGCATGTTACACCCGGACCTGGGCATTCCTTTCGCGAAATGGATTTCTTCCCTGAGCCGCAACCATAGCGCCAGCACCGGCATTCCCGATGATTCCGAGTACCGGGAGGAAGCCATGAAAAAATTTCAACAGGGCTTCGATTACGTGGTCTTTGGGCATCTGCACTACCCGGTAGTGCAAATGTACGGGGAAAAAACCTACGTGATCTTAGGCGACTGGATCGAATATTTTACCTACGCGCTATTCGACGGCTATGATTTGCAGTTGATGGAATGGAGGTAAAGAGGAATCGTGCGAATCGGAAATTACGAAGCGCAATTGATCGACGCCGGGCGGTTCCGGCTGGACGGGGGAGCGATGTTCGGGGTGGTTCCCCGGGTGTTGTGGGAAAAACGCAAGCCCGCCGATCCCCAAAACCGCATTCAAATGGGCAATAACCTGCTGCTGTTGCGGGGAGAAGGGCGGATGATCTTAGTGGATACCGGCATCGGCGACAAAATCGACCAGAAATTCGCTAACATTTACGCGGTGGATCATTCCGAGCGCCATTTGCCAGGCTCCCTGGAAAAACTGGGGCTGAAGCCGGAAGACGTTACCGACGTGATCCTCACCCACCTTCACTTCGACCACGCCGGGGGCGCCACTCTTCGCGATAGCAGCGGCAGCATCCGGCCAACTTTTCCCAACGCCGCTTATTACCTGCAAAAACGGCAGTGGGAGCAGGGAATGCAGCCTTCCGAAAAGGACCGCGCCAGTTATTTCCCGGAAAATTATCTGCCGCTTCAGGAGCACGGCCGGTTGGTGATTGTGGAAGGCGAAAAAGAGCTTTTTCCCGGGGTCGAATTGATCCCCATACACGGGCATACCCCGGGGCAGCAAATGGTGCTGGTGCGGGGAGAAAATCAAACCCTCTTGTACGCCGGCGACCTGCTTCCCACCTCCGCCCACCTGCCCATTCCCTGGGTAATGGCGTATGATCTATATCCCATGACCACCATCGAGGAGAAGAAGCGCTATCTTCGCCGCGCCGCCGATGAAGAATGGCTGATCGTATTCGAGCACGATCCGGAAATTCGCTGCGCTACCGTGCAGTGGAACGGGAAAGATTATGGATTGAAAACCGTGCGGGAAATGTAGGGGCGGTTTCCGGCAGGCAGGAGGAGGAGGGGCAGGAGCAGGTGACAGGAGTGCAAAACTTCAGTTTTGCAAAGGTAGTAGGCAGGGGACAACCGAATAATCGAAATTGCCTACTGCTCCCTGCCCCTGCTCCTGTCTTTTTCAAACCAGGTCCTTGCGCAGCATTCTCCGGGTGGAAAGGTATAGAAGAATCAGCATCTGCGCCGCCGCAACCCCTAAAAATAGCAGTTGCCAGCCGGAAGTGATGCTGAGCGAGGTGACAAAAGAAATCATCTCGAAAAACGGCGGCAGCAGAAAGACCAGCACTTTGGCAACCTCGCCCGGGCCGGTGATCGGAAAAAGCGGTTCCTTGCGAATGATGCAGCCGAAAATTACCAGCACGAAAATCAGCCAGGTAAGCTGGGGGCGGTAGGTGTAGGCGATACTGATCAACAACGTGGACAGCAGGATGATTCCCCCGATGCCGGCGATGCGAACCGGAAGGGAGAGAAAATACTCCGGCGAAGGAAAACGCAGGCCGTAGAACATTGCAAAGGTAAACACCCAGAATAGATCCACCAGGAAAATCACCACGATTTTGGAGAACAGCAGGTATTTCCGCCCGTCCGGTTTGCTGAGCAGAAAGTGTAGGGTATTCCCCCGCTCTAAAAAGAACACCGCCGGTGCGGTAAAGATATTCAAAAAAATAGCGAATGCGGAGAGCACCAGCCACCAGAGGTGGTCATCCAGGTCGCTGCTGCTCAAAAAGCCGCCGAAAAAAATGCTGAAAATGATCATGGCGACCAAATCGCGCAGGTAACGGTGTTCGCGGAGGTAATTTTTAAAACAAAAATTGATATAAGCGATGAGCGCCATGGTATAGTGTCTGGTGATGTTTACTGCTTTTCAAACCCTTGCAGCAGGGCGTGAAACGTGATGCGCGATTTCCAGGGGCTAAATTTATCGTGTTCACAGCGGCGGTGCTATAGATTTATTTCTCGAACGGTCCTTTTTCAGGTTTTTGATCCCATAAAATGTTTCAACGGTCAAATCCGGCGGCCAGACTCGCCGTTAAACTCTTCAAGTATGGAAAGGAAAATTCGAGGATAAAAAAGTTGCCGGTTTTATGTGCCGGATGCAGGCGTAAAAGGGTATGTTTTGTGGATGGTATAGGGTATGATGAAAGTATTAATTGCGGAAGACGAGCCGGTATCCCGGGCCGTTCTTCAAAAAACCCTGGAGAAGTGGGGATATGAAGTGGCGGCGGCGGAAAACGGGGCCCGGGCGCTGGAAGCCTTCCGGAAAGACCATTTCTCGTTCGTGATCACCGATTGGATGATGCCGGAGATGGACGGCCTGGAACTGGTTCGGCAAATCCGGGGGCTCCCATCTTCCGATTATGTATATATTATCATGCTGACGGCGCGCTCGGAGAAATCCGACCTGATCGCCGGAATGGATAACGGGGCGGATGATTTCGTCGCCAAGCCGTTCGACGGGGATGAGCTGCGGGTGCGCCTTCGCGCCGGGGAGCGGGTCCTCCGGCTGGAGGAAAAACTCTCCCGCCGCAACCAGGAGTTGCAAAAAATCAATGCCCGCTTGAAATTAGATCTGGAAACGGCTGCGGAAATCCAGCACTCTTTGCTTCCCCGGCGCCCCCCGGTATTGGAGGGCATCAACATCGCCTGGCGGCTGCGCCCCTGCGATGAGCTGGCCGGCGATATTCTGAATATTTTCAACCTCGATGAAGAGGAAATCGGCCTTTACGTGTTGGACGTCAGCGGGCACGGGGTGCCGGCGGCGCTCCTGGCGGTTACCCTGAGCCGGATTCTTTCCCCGGTGATGGACCAGGCCAGCCTCCTGAAATCCCACAGTTATTCATTGAAAGGCTACCGCATCACCCCCCCGGCCGGGGTGGCCAACCAGTTGAACAAACGCTTCCAGGCCGACCCCGCCAACGGGCAGTTTTTTACCCTGCTGTACGGCATTCTCAACAAAAAGACCCGGCGGCTGCGCTACGTTTCCTCCGGTCACCCCGGGATGATCTATCTCTCCCACGGCTCGGAAGCGGCGGTGCTGCAAAGCCCCAGCCTGCCGATCGGTTTTAAAGAAGACGTGGAATATCCGGAATATACCCTTCAACTATACCCGGGAGACCGCTTATATTTGTATTCCGACGGCATACCGGAGGCGGAAGACAGCCGGGGAGATTTCTTCGGCACGGAACGAATGATCAGCGCCCTGCGGGAGTGCCGGCAATTACCGTTGGAGGAAAGCCTGGATAAGCTGCTGCAAACCGTGGAGCGCTGGAGCGGCGGGGCTATTCTGAAGGATGACGCTACCCTCCTGGGGATCGAAATCAAACCGTAATAGTTACTATTCAGCCACAGAGACCACAGAGGTCACAGAGGAAGATTTGGGGGTATCCACCACTTCGTGGAGAGCATTTAGAGTCTTATATCCCTGTATTTGTGATTTGATTAGGAATTTTTTTATGTCTCTGTGCTCTCTGTGGCCTCTGTGGCAAAACGCCTGAATAGTTACCCGTAATAAAGATATCCGAAAAGTTTCGCTCCCATTAATTGGCAATTGCCAATTGGTAATTGCCAATTGCCAATTAATTTACAGTCTGTCCTTCGACGCCCGGAACCTGTCTGGCGTAGCCTTTATGGCGCTCGCTTCAGGCGGGACGCCCTCCGGCAAGGAAAATAACACTTCTTGAACCTTCCCGACAGTTTACTTAAATTCGATTAAAATCGTTTTGTAACAGAGTGTAACATTATAACGAATAGATCCGATGTTAACCGAACACGACAGGCAAGAGATATTGGCAAGAGGAATCTCGCCGGAAGAGATAGATGCGCAAATCGAAATATTCAAAAAAGGGATTCCCCCGGTAAAGCTGCTGCGCCCCTGCACCGCCGGCGACGGCATTACCATCATTGAAGAAGCGGAACAGCAGCGCCTGATCGAGATATACCGCCAGGCCATGGCCGCCGGGCGGGCGATGAAGTTTGTTCCCGCTTCCGGCGCGGCCACCCGGATGTTTCAATTATTGCTGGAAGTCAGCGCCGCCTTCCCCTCCCTGGAGGGAGCTAACCTGCGGGCGGAGGCGGAAAAGGGCAACGAGCAGGTGCGGGCATTCCTCCGCTTCTTCGCCGCCCTTGCGAAATTCCCGTTTTTTGAGGATTTGAAGGAGCATCTGCGGGCGCGCGGCCGGCGCATCAAGCGCCTTTTGGAGGAAGAAAATTACCGCGAGATTCTCGCCGTCCTGTTAGAGCCAGGGGGAATGAACTACGCCAACACCCCCAAGGCGTTGATCAAGTTCCATCAGTATGAAGACGGCGCCCGCACTCCCTTCGAAGAACATCTAATGGAAGCCGCCGGTTACACCCGCGACCGCAACGGCGTCGCTCGCATCCATTTCACGGTTTCCTTTTCACCGGATCACGAAACCGAAGAGCTGGCCTGCCTGGAATCCCTCCGCGAACGCTATGAGCAACGGGAAGGCGTAAAATATGAGCTGACGTTCTCCTCCCAAAAACCTTCCACGGACACCATCGCGGTAGATTTGCAAAACTATCCGGTGCGGGAGCATGACGGGCGGCTGCACTTCCGGCCCGGGGGGCACGGGGCGCTGCTGGAAAATCTCAACGACCTGCAAGGGGACATCATTTTCATCAAGAATATCGACAACGTGGTTCCGGACCGCCTGAAACCGCCCACCTATCATTACAAAATGGTGTTGGGGGGCTGCCTGGTGGAATTGCAGCGCCAGGTTTTCGAATACCTGCGCCTCTTAGAAGCCGGGAACGTCGATGACGCGCTTATTGCCCGCATCGCCGGTTTCGCCGCCCGGCAATTATCCATTGAGATGCCCGCCGCCGTCGCCAGCGGCTCCCGGGAGGAGCGGGCTGCATTTTTATTCTCCCGTCTCAATCGTCCCCTGCGGGTTTGCGGAATGGTGGCCAACAAGGGAGAACCGGGAGGCGGGCCGTTTTGGGTAGAACAGCCCGGGCGCGGCGCCAGCCGGCAATTGGTGGAAGCCTCCCAAATCGACGCGGCGGATCCGCGGCAGCGAAAAATCCTGGAATCCTCCACCCATTTCAGCCCGGTGGACCTGGTCTGCGGGGTGCGGGATTACCGCGGAAATCCCTTCGACCTGCGGCAATTCCGCGATCCTCACTCCGGTTTTATTTCCCGGAAATCGAAAAACGGTTGGACCGTGAAGGCGCTGGAGCTGCCGGGATTGTGGAACGGGAGCATGGCCTACTGGAATACCGTCTTCGTGGAAGTTCCGATTATCACCTTCAACCCGGTCAAAGCCGTCTTCGACCTGCTGCGCCCGGAACACCAGCCGGCGTAGAGCGCATAGAGCATGGAGCAGGGGGCAAATTTATCCTTTAACCTTTATCCCTTACCGGGTGGAAACTGCGAAAAATTTTCTCCCCATACGCTAAATTTGCGCGTTTCGCTGCAGCGATATACCGGCGGCGGCATCGCTCCGAAACCGGAGAGTAGCGTTTCCGCCTTCTCCCCTCCCCCGCGGGAACCTTTGCCCGGCTTGCATTTTCCGCTTCGACGCTTCAAAAAATCTAAAAAAATTCTTTCCCGGCGCTGCCGGGGGGGCACGCCAGCCGGAAATGGCAAAATGTTTGCACTTCAACCGGGAGCGCTCCGATCCGAATCGTAGATTTCTTCGGAAAGGGTTATTGGTGAGGTTAGAGAATTATCAAAAGGGTTATTTTGGCGCGATTGCCAAAAACCTCTTCACTTTTAGGGGAAATCCGTTTATAATACCCGCTCACCCGGATCAATAAGGATAGAATATGACCCGTAACCTGATTACCGCCCTGTTCGGCCTCGTTTTTGGAATCCTGCTCTTTCTGCCCGCCTGCCAGTTCAAAGAACCGGTATTGCCCTCCTGGGAAAGCACTTTCCGGGTTCCTTTCTCGGTCGAAACCTTCGTCGTCGGGGAAGAGATCGTCAACGATTCCACCATTATCATTCAACCGGGAGACCTGGATTCCATCCTGTTCCTCTCCTTGAAGGATTCCCTGGTCAACTTGGAGGAAATTTCTGCCAAAGATCTCAGCGTAAAGCTCGATGACGTCAACGAAGAGGTGGGGCTGGATACCCTGGTCATTGCAACCCTGGAAACCCTGGAGATTCCCCTGGTAGCCCTGGGCGACCTTCTGCCGGAGCTAAACGGGCTGGTGGGCCTGCCGGTGACCATCCCGGATACCACCATCATCGCCCCGCCGGCGCTGGTGAATGCCGGGGACTTCCAGCGCATCCACTTTTTGAGCGGAACCATCCGGCTGCGAATCCACAATAACCTCCCCGTTCCGGTCGGCCCCAATTCCAGCGCGCCTGCGGGGCTGCATGTCGCGGTGATCAACGACAGCCTGAACGAGGTCTTCGTAGAATTGAACTTCCCCCAGACCATCCTGCCCGGGCAAACCGCGCAGGCGGAAGCAGAGATTCAAAACCGCTGGCTCTATTCCCCGCTGCGCATCGAATACCACATTCCCATCGCCCAGGCCACCACGGTGACCATCACCAACGCGCTGTTGGACACCGCCGGGGTGGCCATCGCCCTGGAGTTGGAGAATATCCGCGCCGATGAAGCCCTGGCGGTGTTGGGGCAGCAGAACTATTCCGAAGTCATCAAGCTTAGCTACGATGGGGAGCACCGCCTGCGCAGCGCGGAGATCGAGCGCGGGCAGATGCAGATCACCTTCACCAACCACACCGCCCTCGATACCGACATGAAGGTCAAAATTCCCGCCCTGCGCTCCGCCGCCAACGATACTTTCATGGCCGAAATTCAACTGCCGGCGGGGGGTACCACGCCGCTCTCGCTGCAATTCGACGACTACACCATCAGCAATCCCCGCTTTCCGGGGGCCTTCCTGGATACCCTGGAGCTGATTTTAGACGCCGCCACCGCAGCGCAAAACCAGATTATCCATATCCGCAGCAGCGACAGGATCGCGCTGCAAATTCTCTCCGATTCCCTGGTATTCAAGGCGTTTTCGGGATTTTTGGGAGCGGATTCGCTCCTTTTTGATCCCTTCCAGGCCGACAGCATCGCCGATTACCAGGGATTCGACGAAGGCATCGAGCTGAGCCAGGCCTATTTGAATTTGAAGCTCTACAGCGAGGTTCTCATTCAGAATTTGCTGGCGGATTTGACCATCACCGGCTACCACGAAAATGAGCAGGGAATGATCACCGATTCCGCGGCGATCGTCCTGCGGGATCGCGCCTTCAGCGGCGGGCATCCCGGCCAGCCCGGAATTACCGAGATCGTGCTCAACGACCAGTCGATTGTGGATTTCCTGAATATTCTGCCCACTTCCCTGCGCATCGAAGGCATGGTCAAAGTCTCCGGGGAGGCGGCCATTGCCCGGGGCGACCGCATCTGGCTGGATTACTATTTCGAGACGCCCTTTAAAGTGCGGATCACTTCCCTCGCGAGCATCGAAGGGGAGGTGGATTCGCTCACCAACGCGGACGTGGATTCCCTGCTGCGCGACGCCGCGGAGAACAACATCCTCGACGCCAACTTAGAATTCACCCTGACCAACCACACGCCCCTGGGGGGAACGATACGCTTCATTTTGACCGCGGACGCCGCGGACACCAACATTTTCGACGATGATTATGACACCTCGCGGGTGATCATCCGGGAGATTGCCGTGGCGCCCGCCCCCACCGACCCGCTAAGCGGGTTTGTAACCGCTCCCCGGCTGAACGCCATTACCGAGCACCTCAACCGCCGGGAGATCCAACTCTTCAGCGAGCCGCCGCTGCGCTACGGGTACGTGCTGCGGGTGCAAAATACCCCCGGATTTGTTACCCTGCGCTACACCGACTACGTGGGCATCCGCGGCAGCGCCTTTTTGCGGGTGCTGGTGGAGGATGAGTGATGGTTGCGTGTTCGGATCGCGCCGGCATGGAGCGTCCCCCCCGGGGCATTGACCGGGATGCGCCGTTGTCCGGATTTTCGGAACAGGGCGCGGAACGCTTAGAATGCCGTTCCGAATTTTCAGAATGCGATTTCAAACGATTGGGCATGCTTTCCGAATTTCCGGAATGCGATTCCAACTGTTTAGACATGCTTTCCGAATATACAGAATACGGTTCTAAACATTTAGACATGCCTTCCGGGTTTTCGGAATACGGTTCCAAACGTTTAGATACGCTTTCCGAATTTTCGGAAACCCATTCTAACCGGTTTTACCCCTATTCCGAATTTTGGGAAAAGGAAGTTTCTGATATAAGAAACCTGCGTTGAAAGTTTCCGGATAAAGAAACTTGTTTCTCTATGCAGAAACATTAAATTGGGGAAGTCTGATTGCTTGATACTATGTTAGGTCAGCATCAGCGGATGGCGATGTGGGAATTCAGATAGTTTCGAGAAGATCATTTACATGAGTTATATTATTGTGCTTTATTCTGGAGGAAAGAAAAGCAGAAAGGGAGTAAAATGCCGCCGGTTTCACATCCATTCAAAAAGGGCGCGCTGGTTATTCTGATGAATTACAACGATCACGATCCACCTCACGTTCATGTCAAGTATCAAGGGGATGTGCGAAGTTATCGAATTGAAATCAAAAACCGAAAATGGATGAAACCTGGCAAAGAACTATCCCCCAAACTGAGGAAGATGGTAGAAAGTTGGGTAGAAGCTCATGAAGAAGATTTATTAGAACAATGGGAAAATGCCCGAAATAATCGACCGGTTTCAATAGTAGGATAAACAATTATGAAATGGCAAGAATGGTTAGAATTAGCGAGAAACGAGGCCTTTTGGGAAGGCCATGAAGAAAGAGGTTTGTTGAAAGCGGAATATATTCGCGATTACGTATTGCGCTTGTGGTTTGAAGAAGCGATGGATGTATCGATCTATGAACTGGATTTTTACCCCTTAATTATGGAAGAAGAGCCGGGGGAAGTATTGTTGGCGCTAAGAGATAAGAAACGCTTTCAGTTGGTGGAGGGTAACTATGCCTTAATATGGCCGAATCCTGAAACCGGAGCCTACGATGAAAAAGCAATAGATATAGCGCCGGAGTGCATTCGATTCTTCTGTGAGAAGTATGGGAAAAAGTTGAAAGTATCTAATAAATCAGTTGTTGGCCACCAAACGCCGGCCTAACACTGCAGCCGGCCGACGCCTCCGGTAAGCGCCTTTGAAGGAGTTAAGGGGTGGAGTCAGGTTGGTCATGTTTACGCAGTTTGGCAGCAGATGGCGGCGCGGTTGATGCCCGTGTTATCCACCATCCCCCGAAAGGGCAAACCGTATCCAATATCGAGTATCGAATGATATGATAAAACAACTCTATAATCTCGCAGCAATTTTTCTGATCCTGGGAATCGGCCAATCCCTTCCCGGCCAGCAGGCCTTCGACGCCCGGGCGGCCGGAATGGCCTTCAGCAACGGCGCGGATACCCGCGGGCTGCAATCCGTGGGGCTGAACCCCGCCACCCTGGCCCTGAAAAACGATTTCAAATTCGAGTTCAATCTGTTCTCCGTGAACGCCACCGCCAACAATAACAGCTTCCGCAAAAGCCAGTACGATGAATACTTTACCACCGGCAAGCGGCTTACTTCCCGGGACATCCAGGACATTCTCAACTCCATACCGGAAAAGGGGCTGCGGGTGGATGGGTTCGCCCGGGTCAATACGCTGGCCTTCTATATGCCCAATTTCAGCATCTCCTTCGTGGGAATGGGAGTGGCAACGGCCACGGTTCCCCGCAGCGCCTTCGAACTGCCGCTGAACGGAAACGGCGATCCGGGCCGGGTTTACAACCTGGACAATGCCGACGGCGGCGACTGGGTGGGAACGGGCGTGGTGATGAGCGGGGCGCTGCCGCTCTGGTCGAGGCCGGAGGCAACCCTGGATTTCTTTTCCCTGGGGGCGACGGTTAAATATATCACCGGTTATCACTACATTCAGGTCGAAAAATCCGCCGGGCAATTGCGGGATTTCAGCCTAGCGGCCAATGATCCCTATGTTTATTTGAACGGGGAGATGGAGATATTCTCTTCCGAGGGCGGCAAAGGGTTTGGAGCGGACTTCGGGGCGCTGGCCACCTTCGATGAAAAATTCACCGTCGGATTGACGGTGCTCAACCTGGCCAGCAGCATAAAATGGAACGTGCGCACGGAAAAACAGCTTCTCTCCATTCGCGGCGACAGCCTCAGCCTCCCCAACCGGGTGCAGGATAGCCTGATCGTGCACCGGGATACCACGGTTTCCATCGGCTCTTTCGGCAGCCGCCTGCCCACGGTGTTGGACCTCGCCCTGGCCTACCGCGCCAGCCAACATTTTTTGCTGGCGGCGGAGTATGAGCAGGGGCTGAACGACCGGATGGGCGGCACCACCCGCGCCCGGGTTGCGGCGGGATTGGAATATACCGGCCTCCCCGTGCTCCCCCTGCGAGCCGGTTTCACCTACGGGGCGCAAACCGGCTCCTCCCTGGCGTTGGGATTCGGCGTCGATCTGAAAAATTGGTACCTCGATTTCGCCTACCTGAACCACGGCAGCGTCATTTTAGGGGATTTCAAAGGAATGGGGCTGGCGATTTCCTCGCGGCTGCGGTTTTGAGAAGACAGTTAAACCGGGAAGGTTTAATCCCGACAAATTCACATGGATGTGAATGTATTTGTCGGGAGAGCAGGTGTTGATTTGCCTTTACTCCTCTGCCCTTGCAAAACTGAAGTTTTGCACTCCGGCTCAATGCTCACTTGCATATTACCTACTGCTCAAAACATCTCTAACTGCTCTCCCGGCCTGCGGAAGTTCGCCGTGGAGAGGTGCGGGCCCCGCCCGGTAATGCCGGCCTTGCGGCAGGCCAGCTTGAACATGTCGTGAATCTGCTCCGCGAAAATCCCCTCCCCCCTCATGCGCTCGTAAAAACGGCTGTCGTTCAGCTTCCCGCCCCGCACCGCTTTGATGCGGTTCAAAATTTTATCCTTGCGATCCGGCAAATGCCGCTCCAGCCAATCCACGAACAGCTCCTTTACGCTGTAGGGCAGCCGCAGCATGGTATGGCCGGCGTATTGCGCCCCGGCGTTCGCCGCCGCCTGCACGATCTGCGGAATCTCATGGTCGGTGAGGCCGGGAATGACCGGCGAAACCATCACCCCCGCGGGGACGCCGGCGGCGTGCAGTTGCCTGATGGCCTCCAGTCGCCGTTCCGGGTGAGAGGTGCGCGGCTCCAGGATTCGCGCCAGGTCCCCGTCCAGCGTGGTAATGGAAATGAACACCGCGGCCGCCTGGTAACGCGCCAGCTCTTGCAGCAGGTCGATGTCCCGGGTGACCAGGAAATTCTTGGTGACGATCCCCACGGGATTGCGGAATTCCGCTAACACTTCTAAACAGCGGCGGGTGAGTTGCAGGCGGCGTTCCACCGGCTGGTAGGCGTCGGTGTTGCCGGAAAGGCCGATCACCTGCGGTTTCCATTTGCGGGAAGAAAGCTCCCGGCGCAGCAGTTCCGGGGCTTTTTCCTTGACGAAGATTTTAGTCTCGAAGTCCAGTCCCGCGGAAAGCTCGAAATATTCATGGCTGGGGCGGGCGTAGCAGTAAACACAGCCGTGCTCGCAGCCGCGGTAGGGATTGATCCCGGCGTTGAAGCCCACGTCGGGGCTGTCGTTGTAGGTGATGATGGTTTTGGAAGCGTCTTTGTAAAACTCCGTGCGGGGGGAGGGGGCCTCTTCTTCCAAATACTCATCCGCGGGAAGAATCTCCACGGGCACGAAGCGGTTGGGAGGGTTGATGCCTGCCCCGCGCCCGGTTCGCTTGCGGTAAGGTTTTGGTGCGGATTTATCCATAATGCGATGCGGTAGAGATCTCAAATTAGTAGGCAGCCGCGTAAGCGGTGGCTTCGCCATAGGCCGTAGGCAAGTAGGCAGTAGGCAATTCCAATCATCAGGTTGCCTATTGCTTACAGCCTCCTGCCCCTGCTCCTGCCCCCATAATTGTCAATTGTCAATTGGCAATTACCAATTGCCAATTTCATCCTGCCCCTGCCTCCTCCCCTTCCTCCCCGTTCCACTCCCCGGTCAGCCGGAAGGGCCAGTCGCCGCGGGGAAACTGGCTTTTCAAGCGCCCTTCATCCACTATCCCGTAGCCGATCATACAATTCTTGTATTTCACGATATATTGCCCGCTTTCTTGCGGAAAAATATCCAGGGGCTGGCGGTTGGCGAATTTCTCTAAGGTTGACAAATCCGGGAGTTCGACGACTCTTTTTCCGGCCAGGTGGCCGAAGAGATGGCAGCCCCCGGTGTTGAGCTTCGCGCCGTAGTCCATCGGGCGGGCCAGGGGCAGCCCGATCTGCAAGGGCGCGCCGTACACCGGGAAATCCAGGATATCTTTCCGGGTGAATACAATGTCCTTTTGCATCAGGTACACATAATCTTTGAAAACCGCTGCGGGGATTTCAAAAGTCTTGCAGAGGTAATCCAGGTATTTTTTGACCGGCGAGGTGCGGTAAGAGATGAAAGGAATATGGCTGATCTCCTTTTGCCGCTCCTGCCGCGGCGCTTTAGTGGAGCCGGTTTTACGCAGCTTGGCCACGTAAAATCCCTCGGTGATGCGATCGATGGGATAGAGGCGGATGGTTTTGGCCAGGTCCGGATGAAAGGGCTTGCCGTCAAAACCGTCCAGTCCCGGCCAGGTTTTGATCCCCGGCAGGGCGATCTCCTCCACCTCTAAGGGAAATTCATTCAGCGCGAAGTCGATGATTTCTTCATTCTCCACCGGCGTCAACGTGCAGGTGGAATAGACCAGCTCCCCGCCGGGTTTCAACGTTTTAACGGCGCTGATCAGCAAATTTTTTTGCGAATCCGCCAGCCGCTCGCAATGCGCGGGGGTCCACCAGCTTAAAATTTCCGGGTTTTTGTGCAAAGTCCCCAACCCGGAACAGGCCGGATCGAGCAGCACCTTGTCGAAGCACTCGAAAAACGTATTCCCGAACTGCTCTCCGTACCATTTATAGAGCAGGGTGTTGCACAGGCTCATCCGCTCGATGTTCTTGCCTAACGCCTTCAGGCGCTTGCGAACCACGTCGTTGGCTAAGATCACTCCCCGGTTTTCCATCATCGCGGCCATCAGGGTGGTTTTGGAGCCGGGGGCGGCGGACATATCCAGCACCCAATCCCCCGGCTGCGGATTCAGCACCAGGGCGGGAATCATGGAAGCGATGTCCTGCACGTAGATGTGCCCCAAAAAATGGGAGAGGCTGCGCCCGATGGGGTAGGGCTGGAAGGTCATCTGAAAAATATCCTCCCGCTCCTCCAGCGGTTTGAAGCGGAAGCCCTGCTCTAAAAACAACGCCTGCTGGTCTTTAATATCGCCCTTGAGGGGGTTGAAGCGGATAGTATGCGGCAGTTTGCGCCCGATCTGCTTGTAGAGCAGGCGGCTCTCCGCTCCTAACAGCTTGTCGAATAAAACGGTTAATTCCTGGTGAACTTCGTATGCCATCCCTACTTCCCGTCGTTTGTCAAGGCGGGCAATATAGGGGCTCCGGGGGAAAAAATAAACAGAAAATCCTGCCGGTTTCTCGGTTCGCCTGATCCGGTGATTGCAATCGCAGCGGGAAATTCCTACCTTGCGGGGGGCGATATTTATGAAGTTTGATAAAGTGATGAGGTTATTTCGGTAATGAAGCCTGCGACGCAAGGCGTTGCCATTCAATGCGCGGCGATCCCGGCCTTGCTCACAGGCGCGAGTAAATGAAAATAGCCCCGCTAAAAAAGAATGACGTTCCCATGAACCTCCGCGAGCAAGCCTTTGCCATCTTCCACGCCGCCATCGACGCGGTTAAACCTGAAGCGTTGATTCGCCAGCATCTTACCCTGCAAGATGAACGGCTGTTTTTTCGCGGGCGGGAAATTCTCGATCTGCAAGCCTTCGAGCGCATTTACCTGGTTGGGGCGGGGAAAGCCTCCGCATTCATGGCCCGGGCGCTGGAAGCTTTGTTGGGCGAACGGATTTCCGGCGGGCTGGTGATCGTCAAATACGGCCATTCCGCACCCTGCCGGAGAATTACTATCCGGGAAGCGGGACACCCCCTGCCGGATGAAAACGGCCTGAACGCCGCGGAAGCGTTGCTGAGCCTAACAGGGCAGGCCGGGGGAAAAGATTTAGTCATTTGCCTGATCTCCGGGGGCGGATCGGCGCTGCTGGAAAAGTTGCCCGGTTCGGAGGCTCCCGGCGGCGGTATCACTCTGGAGGATTTACAGGAGACCTTCCGGCGGCTGTTGGAATGCGGCGCGACCATCGAGGAGATGAACGCGCTGCGCAAGCACCTTTCCCTGGTCAAAGGCGGAAGATTGGCCGCGGCCATCGCCCCGGCGCGCTGCCTCACCCTGGCCATCTCCGACGTCATCGGCGATCCCCCGGAAACCATCGCCTCCGGCCCCACCGCGCCCGATCCCACCACGTTTGCAGACGCCTGGGACGCCGTTCGCAAATATCAACTGGAAGACCGCCTGCCGGCCCCGGTGACCGGGTATCTTCAAAAAGGGCTGCGCGGGGAAGCGCCGGAAACCCTCAAGCCCGGCGACCCGGTTTTTGAAAAGGTCGAAAATATTATCCTGGGAAATAACCTGGCGGCGCTGAACGCGGCGCGGGAAGTTGCGGAATCCCTGGGATATCCCACCCTGATCCTCAGCAGCCGCATCCGCGGAGAGGCGCGGGAGGCCGCCCGGGTGATAGCCGCTATCGTGCAGGAAATCCTCGCCGGCGGGCGTCCCCTGCCGCGGCCGGCGTGTTTGCTGTTCGGCGGGGAGACGACTGTAACCGTGCGCGGAGGCGGCAAGGGCGGGCGCAACCAGGAATTCGCACTGGCGGCGCTGAATGAGTTAAAAAGCATCCGCGCGCCCCATATTTTGCTGAGCTGCGGCAGCGACGGCGGCGATGGGCCGACCGACGCCGCGGGGGCGTTCATCGATCCGGAAATTTACCGCGCCGCCGAAGCGCTGGATTTAGATTCCCGGGCATATTTGCAGGATAACGACGCCTACCATTTTTTCGAGCAGGCCGGCGGCCTGGTCAAAACCGGCCCCACCGGAACCAATGTGATGGATATTGGGATCGCGCTGGTTCCCTGAGCCTTGCAATAAACCTGCCCCGTTCCAAATTTAAAAACCTGTTTATTTATAATTCCCTCGCCGTTAAATTGATTTGCCTTAAATTTTCGCACGAAGTTTCTTATATTTTGCGGAATGCCAGGAGGCTTTTGAGCAGTTTGAAAAGTGTTATGGTGTTTGAGTGTTTGAGTGTTTTATACCGGAAAAGGGTAATTTTGTAACACCGCACCGTGTATAAAACCCTTATTTTAAGCCATTTTTTGTAATATCAGAGTGTTACAAACCAATCCTTACGAGTATAGTGTTTTAGCAGTGTTCCGGGTGCAAAAATTGCGCTGTCGAGCAATCATAAACTGAAACACGATAACACCTGAACACTAAAACACCCGAACACCGCATTACCCGAAGCAAGGAGTTGTGACTGTGAAAGAAATACCCTCGGTGTACGATCCGGCGGCGATAGAGAAACCGATTTATCAACGCTGGCTGGAGAAAAAAGCGTTTGCCGCTTTTCCCGATGAGCGGGAAAACCGCTACGTGATTATGATGCCCCTGCCCAACGTGACCGGCGCGCTGCACATGGGGCACGCCATGGATAACGTGATGCAGGATTTGCTGATCCGCTGGCGCCGCATGATGGGCGACAATACCCTGTGGATGCCCGGCACCGACCACGCCGGCATCGCCACCCAGGCGGTGGTGGAAAAGCGTTTGTTCGAGTTAGAAGGCAAAACCCGCCAGGACATCGGGCGGGAGGCGCTGGTGGAGCGCATCTGGGCCTGGAAAGACCAGTACCAGGCGCGGATCATCCAGCAGCAGCAGGCCATGGGCTGCTCCTGCGACTGGGAGCGGCAGCGCTTCACCATGGACGCGGTGTGCGCCGCGGCGGTGCGGGAAACTTTTTTCCGCCTCTTCAAAGACGCCCTGATCTTCCGCGGCTACCGGCTGGTGAACTGGGACTGCAAGCTGCAAACCTCGGTCTCCGACGACGAGCTGGTGCACGAAACCGTGGCCGGGCATTTCTGGCACATCAAATACCCGGTGATCGGCCCCAAACCGGGCGAGCCGGAATTCGTGGCGGTGGCCACCACCCGCCCGGAAACCATGTTAGGCGATACCGCGGTGGCGGTGCACCCCCATCCGGAAACGGCGCTGGAGGCGGAAATCGCCAAACTCAAAGCGCGGATTAACGAAGCCTCCTCTAAAGATCGGGTTCTTTTGGCCGAAGAGTTGCGCCAGATCGAAGAGCGTAAAACCACCCACCTCCCCCTGCTGAAAAAATTAGTAGAAATGGCGAAAGAGGGCCGCAAGGTAATGCTGCCTCTTCAGGAACGCCCCATCCCCCTGATTTTAGACGAGTGGGCCAAACCGGAATTAGGCTCCGGCTGCGTGAAGATCACCCCGGCGCACGATTACAACGACTACGAAGTGTGGCAGCGCCACAAAGACGAAATCGAGATCATCAATATCCTCAATCCCGACGGAACCCTGAACGATAACGCCGGGGAATACGCCGAGGAAGACCGCTTTTACGCCCGGGAGCGGGTGGTGGCAGACCTGGAAACCCGCGGCCTGTTGCAAGCGGTGGAGAACCGCGAAATCGAAGTGGGGCATTCGGACCGCTCCAAAACCCCGGTGGAACCCTACCTCTCCCGGCAGTGGTTCGTGCGCATGGGCGACGTGGAAGGCGCCCGGGTAGGCCCTGAAGGGGCAAGCGGCATTGTGATGGGTCGCGGAACCGCGAAAGAATTCCGCGCCGGGGGGCTGGCGCAGGCGGCCATGGATGCGGTAAATCCCGAATGGAAATCGCCCTCCGGCAGGAACCTGACCTTTTACCCCGACCCGGTGCGCTATCGCAACACCTATTACAACTGGCTGGCGGAAAAGCGCGACTGGTGCATCAGCCGGCAGTTGTGGTGGGGGCATCGCATTCCCATCTGGCACGGAACCGTGAAGACCGCGGATCTGCCGCGGGCGCTGGAGGTTTTGGCCGGTTTTCCGGAAGATCAAATCTGGGCCTGGATAGTGGGGACTGAAGATCAAATTTTTACCCTCGGCGAAGCCCGCAACCTTTCTCCTGCAGCCGCCGGGAGAGAGAGTTTCGAGGTGCAGGCGTGCATCCGCTACGAAGAGGGAGAGGCAAAATATGCCGCGCAGTTGGAATCCCTGGGGCTGTACCAGGACCCCGACGTGCTGGATACCTGGTTCAGCAGCGCCATCTGGCCGCACTCCACCCTGGGCTGGCCGGACCCGGAAAACGCGCAGGTCGATCCCGGCCAATCGCCCACCGGCAGCATAAATGGCAAACCGGATGCGCTTTCCTATTATTATCCCGGCTCCTGCCTGGTCACCGGGCGGGATATTATCACCCTCTGGGTGGCGCGGATGCAGCTTACCGGCCTCTACAACCTCGGCGACGTGCCCTTTACCGACTGTTTCATCCACGCCACTATTTTGGACGGCAAGGGGGAGCGGATGAGCAAATCCAAAGGCAACGGCATCGACCCGGTGGATATCATCGAGCTTTACGGCGCCGACGCCCTGCGCTACGTGCTCTGCGACATGCAAACCGGCACCCAGGACATCCGCCTGCCGGTGCAGGCCATCTCCCCGTTCACCGGCGAAAAGGTCGATCTTGCCGTCGCGAAGCACGGGCGCACCATTTTTACCTACATCGATCCCCAAACCGGGGAGGAGTTCGACGTGCTGGGAACCATGCCGGACATTCCCGCGGCCAAGATCATCAGCGACCGCTTCGAGATCGGAAAGAACTTCTGCAACAAGCTCTGGAACGCGGCGCGTTTCGCCATGCACAATTTGAACCAGCAGGCATTTCGCCCCCTCACATTGGAGGACCTGGCCGTGGAAGACCGCTGGATTCTCTCCCGGCTCTCCAAAGCCATCGCCGGGGTGACCGCCCAGTTAGGGGTTTACAATCCCTCCGCGGCCATCAACGCCGCGCGGGATTTCTTCTGGGGGGAATTCTGCGACTGGTACCTGGAGATGATCAAGCCGCGCATGAGCGACCCCGCAAGCGGATTTATCGCCCGCCAGGTGCTGGCCACGGTGCTGGATCAGGCGCTGCGCTTGTTTCATCCCTTCATTCCCTTCATTACCGAGGCGATTTGGGAGCTGCTCAACGACCGCGCCCCGGCGCGGGGCATTTCCGAAGCCCTGCCGGTTTCCGGCCTGTTGATCCTCGCTTCCTGGCCCCGGCCGCGTTCCGAATGGGAAAATTCCGCCCTGGAGGGTGAAATCGAGCTGATGCAAGAAGTGGTGCGCAAGATTCGCGACGTGCGCAACAAATACACCGTGCCCCATTCCAAAAAAGTGGCGGTGCAGCTGAAAGCCAACGGGCAGGACGCGGCGGCGCTGCAAAAGATGATTCCCCACATCCAGAAGATGGCCGCGGTTTCCACGGTAGCCATCTCCGCTGCCGCCGCCCGCCCGAAGCTCTCCGCAGTGCAGGTGTTAGGCGATATCGAAATCTACGTGGAAGGGGTGCTGGACCGCGATAAAGAGTTGAAGCGGTTGCAAGACCAGCGCGACAACCTGGTCAAAGGCATTGCTTCGCTGGAGCAGAAACTGCAAAATCCCAACTTTGCCAACCGCGCCCCCGCGGAGGTGGTGGAAAGCAAGCGCCAGCAATTGCGCGACTGGCAAACCCAGCTTAATTTGATCGAAGAAAACATAAAAGCCCTGGATTAAGCCGGTGTTCAGGTGTTTAAGTGTTCGGGTGTTTGCGTATTGATAAGCCCTTTCTTTGCACACGAATACTTAGCACTCGAGTTACTATTCAGCCACAGAGATCCCAGAGAAAGAATTTTGGGTATCCACCACTTCGTGGAGAGCATGTAGAACCGTTATCCCTGTTTATGGAACATTTTTTTCTACAGAGCGGGTTTGAACTGTACGCACTCGAACACCTGAACACTATAAAACTTGAACACCCAAAATAACGTCAGGAGAACCTATGGCTGCCAAACGAGATTTCAGCAATTTGACTTTTTCGCTTTATAAGAACGCCCAGGAGATGAAAATGTACGAAAGCTATTACCGGGGCGGCGCCTGGGACAAAGGCAAGACGGTTCCGTTTCATAATCTCGAACTGTCGCCGGCCGCCAACATCTTGAACTACGGCCAGGGGATCTTCGAGGGGATGAAGGCCTACCGCAGCGTCAGGGGAAACATTGTGATGTTCCGCCCGGAGGAAAACGCCCAACGCTTTGCCCGCAGTTGCCGGAAAATGGCCATTCCCGAGGTGCCGGTGGATAAATTCATGGATGCGGTGCGCCAGGTGGTGCTGCAAAACGAAGAATTCATTCCTGACAGCGACGACGGCAAGTACAGCATGTATCTCCGCCCGGTGTGCATCGGCACCGAGCCGCTGTTAGGCGTGCGGGCTTCCAAAGAGTATTTATTCTATATTTTCGCCAGCCCGGTAGGCCCCTATTTCGATAAGGTGGGGATCGTCAGCCTCTGGGTGACCGACGTGCACCGCGCCGCCGCTCACGGCACCGGGGATGCGAAAGCAGTGTGCAATTACGCCGTCACCATGCGCCCCAAAATCGAAGCGCAGGTGCGCGGATTCGACGAAGCGTTGTACCTGGATACGGTGCACAATAAGTTTGTAGAAGAAGCCGGGGCGGCGAATTTCTTCGCCCTGATGGAAGACGAAACCCTGGTTACCCCCAACTTAGGCATCATCCTGCCCGGCATCACCCGGGAATCCATTATCCGGTTAGCGCGGGAAGTTTTTGCCATGAAAGTGGTCGAGAGAGAGCTCAGCGTGGAAGAAGTGTGCAGCGGGGCTAAGGAATGTTTCCTGTGCGGCACCGGCGCGACCATTACCTCGGTGCGGGAGATCAATTGGCAAGATAAAACCTATAACGTGAACAAAAACGACTATCAATTAGCCCATAAATTATACGACCTGCTGATCGGTATCCAGTTAGAGCGGGAAAAGGATCCTTTCGGATGGGTGACAAAGCTGGATTAAGCGGAGCGCATAGCGCATGGGGCATGGCGCATAGCGCAGAGAGCATAGTACAAAGAAAGCCTATCTCTAAGGAGAACAGAATATCTTTACACTATGCGCCATGCGCTCTGCGCTTTGCGCCATGTTCTTTGCGCCAAAGCGTTTTGTAGATTGATTTTACGAGCGGGATTCCCTATATTCCACCCGAAGCATAGGCTATGGAGGTGATATGAGTCGGACTTTTTGTCTGCTGGTGATCGGAATCTTCCTGATGCAAATTCCCCAGGCTTTGAACGCGCAGCGGAAACTGGAAAATTTCATGGAATTCAAGATCGGTGAATTGGACCCGGAAGATACCGACAGCGGAAATATCTTCGGAATTGCCATTGGCACCGGGATCGATGACCGGCTCTATGGCGGTTTTGAAATGAATTATTTCAGAACCAATTATACCCAGTCAACCGAAGTTGTAGATAGCGTAAGCGGCGGCAGCGTTGTCAGCACCGAAAGAGTGCAACTGGATTATACCACCACCTATATTGCCCTGTTCGGCTCCCTTTACTATGAACTGCGGTTGGGCACCAACAGTCCTTTTTATTACCGGGCTTCGGCGTCGGTGGGATGGGAATTCATCTGGAACAAAGAACAAAATTTTCAGGCCGGGGTTTCCCGGACCCGCAATTTCAACGCGCCCGGATTTAAACTTTCCACCGGCATCGGCATCCGAATCAGCAGCACCGGCATCCTGTTCGGCGATATTCTCTATAACGGGGTAACTGCTAAAAACAGCACCGGCACCACGGAGGAAGGGCTGCCTGTCTTTCAGAAAATCAATCTCTCCGGATTAGGCTTCTGGGTGGGAATTAACCTTTACAGGTTCACATTTTTTTGATCCGCGGGACATTAGCTGCTCTTAACCGGGAATTCCCGGTCGAGCGCCTTGCGCTTTTCAGGAAGATTTTTTCATCATATAGAAACCGATTGGATGGTTGTCGCGGATGAGTGAGACAGGTCCTCAAAAAACAATGACCCCTTCCTGGCCGTCCCTCTTCAAATGGATTTGTTTTTACCCGGTTCTTTTGCATTGGGGAGGATTTATACTCATCACCCAGATATATTTTAGCTGCGCTCCAACCATCCAGTCGCCCCAAAATACCCGCTTCCTGGAGCTCCGAATCGGGCAATTAGATCCCCAGGCCGGCGACGCCGGTACAATGGTGGGAATCAGCCGGGGCAGGCGAATCGACGACCGGCTATGGTGGCAACTGGAAGCGAACTATTTCAAGTCTTCTTATACCAGGGCAACCACGGTGGCGGATGAGATATCCGGAGGCCAGGTCATAACCACCGAACAGGTAGAGGTGGATTTTTCTAATACTATCCTTTCGATATTCATCGGTTTTTATTATGAATACTCTCTTGGAGGCCGCTTTTTTTACCGGGGAACCGGCAGCTTAGGTTGGGAACATATCGTGGTTTCGGAAAAAAATTACGTGGAGAACGTTGCCCGAACGCGTACATTTGATACCCCGGGATTGCAAATCTCCGCAGGCCTGGGGATTGGCATCAGCCGCAGCAGTATGATCTTCGGAGATCTGATTTATAATGCAGCGAAGGCCAAAAGCGATTATTATGCTTATGGAGACGGGTTGCCCGTCTATCAACAAATCAATGTATCAGGATTTGGATTCCGGGTGGGAATCAATTTTCTCAATTTTAAGTACTTCTAAAATTTAATCATCCGGTTGAATATGATGAACGATCTTTGTATTGGCAGGGCAATGAACCGGCCCCCAAAGTCTTTCCGAAATGGGGTTCGCAATTGGGCGGTACTCCTTCGGGGGATTCTGCTCCTACTGGCCGGGAAAATGCTACTCGGCTGCGCTTCCTCCGTTCCTTCCGCCATGGAAACCGCCGGAAAAGAAGGCGAACCGAATATCCGGGCTTGTCTGGCGGAGAATCTTGCTGCCGCTACCCTGGGTTTTGAAGGCGTTTATATTTTGGAGCTGGAAGAAGCCCGTTATCAGTTGGACCAGAGTATCGGCACCCTGAACGCTTCTTTACGGGGAAAGGAGCTTATCCTCAAGAACGATCGCCGTTATTTTGAGCTTTCAGCCCCCCAAACCGTGGTATTCAAACCCTCTGCTTCCGGCAATCGCTTCATTTTTAACGATATTCCCTATGCCGGGGAATTGTGGTTCCAGGTAGAAGAGCAGGGGGTGACGGTGGTAAATAAACTCCCCGTGGAAACATATCTCTTAGGAGTGGTTCCCTTCGAAATTCCCACCAACCAGCACGAATACCAGGAAGCCATTTACGCCCAGGCGATTGCCGCGCGAACCTATGCGATTTATCGCTTGCAAAATCCCGTCAACAGCCGCTACGATATCCGCTCCGACGTGCAAGACCAGGTGTACCAGGGGATGCTCAAAAAGGCCCCCCTTGCGGAAGACGCCATTACCGCTACCCGGGGAATTATCCTGGCCAATTCCAGCCGGGTCGATAAAATTTTCTTTCACTCCACCTGCGGGGGGGTGGTAGAGGCTACCCCGGACACGCTTGCCGCCGCTTCTGCCGGAAGCGGCGCCTTCGCTTATGATTTAAGCGACAATGATTATAACTGTAAAGTCTCTCCTTATTATCGCTGGGTAGAAGTTCGCACCCTGGAAACCATTCTATGGAATTTACAAAAAGAATTTCGGCTCGATTCGCTGCTGGTGCGCGACTGGCTGGAAACCGGCTGCAAGCTGGATATCCAAATTGCCAAACGCCGGCAGAGCGGGCGCATTGAAGAAATGATTATGCGGGTGGAGGACCAGCTTTTTCCGGTGAGCGGTTTTCGCATCCGCCGGATTCTGGCAGACCAGACCGGAAAGGTGCTGCCCAGCAACTTTTTCTTTTTCACCGAATCCCCGGGCAGTTGGGAGAAACTTTATCTTATTGGCGCGGGAGCCGGGCACGGGGAAGGCATGTGCCAGTGGGGAGCCATCGGCCTGGCTTTAAAAGGAAATTCCTACAAAAGCATCCTGGGATTTTATTATCCCAACCTGAGCATGGTGAAATTTTATTGATGAAATAGCCACTCTTAGCTGGAAAGATCACGTTATGCAACGCCATTTAAGATTTTCGGTGCCCATTCTACTGTTCCTGGCGCTCTGGGGCGGCTGGAGCGCGCCGGCATATTCGCAAATGCCGCCGGATTTGAAGCAGTTTCTGGAAAGCCGCAGCTTCCCGGAATTGATCAACACCTACAAGCGCGATCGGGTCAGCCTGGTAACGGAAGGAAAACGGGCCAAAATTATTGCGGCGCAGCCTTACACGGTAGAAAAAGGGTATCGCTGCCAGGCTTTCGCCGGCACTCAACAGGAGAATGCCCGGCGGGTGGCGGAGCAGCTCCGGGCGCTGCAATTAGATTCGGTTTATGTGATCTATGAAAATAGCCTCTACAAAGTGCAAATCGGCAATTTTGACAATCGCCGGGATGCGGAAATCCTCCTGGATAAGCTACGTTATGCCAAAGTACAGGGGGTTTGGATCGTCGAAGCGGATGTGCACCGCCCCAAAAGCGTCGAAGAGCAGCAGGCGTTTCAACAGCAACAACTCGAGGAGCAACAGTTCGAAGAGCAGCCCGGGTATTATTATGCTATCCAGGTATTTGCCACTAATGATCAGTTGAAGGCCGCACAATTGAAGGAAACCCTGGCCGGGGAACTGGATCAGCCGGTAGAGGCGGTCAACCAGGCCTCTTCCTGGAAAGTGCTGGTAGGAAAATTCAACAACCGCTCCGGGGCCGAAGAATACCTGAAAAAATTGAAGCGGGAGAAGTTCGCCGACGCCTGGATTACCCAGGTGCCTTCTCCCTGATGAAATTTCCTTTCATAAAAAAACCCCGCTCAATCGGCGGGGTTTTGCATTAAAACGTGTTATTTTTCAAACCCGTTTTATTTTCATCTTTACCTTGATCTTCAATTTCATTGCCAACCTTTCCCTGTTTTAGTGATACGGTTGCAACATACGTTCAAGGTTGGGGTTTGGTTGTGGAAAAGCTCACAATTTGGGTTTATGGCCCGCCTTATTTCAACTTCATCGATTTTGCGATAACTATTTGATTAAGAAACTCTTAAGTTTACAAGTCGCCGGGGCGGAATTGACGAAAATCACTTTCGAGGAAAACGCCCCTTTTAAACAGGGCATCGTTAAGGGGGGAGAAAGAAATAACCCCCTTATGGCCGGTTGGATAATGATCCGCGTTCGACCGGTACATTAATTTCTCCACCCCCCCGGAAGATTTTTTTGAAATTGCAATTGACAAAGTTTTAAAATCGCTTTAAATTTGGCAGCAATTAATTGGTAGGAATGATCAAATTAACTAAGGGACAGAAGAAGGAATGGCGCATCATAAATCAGCGATTAAACGAATTCGGATTTCGGAAAAGAACCGGCAACGGAATCGAACCTACAAATCCCGTTTGAAAACCGCGCTCAGGCGGGTTAGAGAAGCACAGGGTAAAGAAGCCGCCGCTCAGGCGCTCGTTAATGCGTATTCTGTAATTGACAAGCTGGTCGGTAAAGGTATTATTCACCCGAACATGGCGGCGAACAAAAAATCGAGTTTAACGCGTTTTGTAAATGCGATGAGCTAACTTTTGTTCTCCCTCCTCAACCCAAAAGAAACCGCATGCTATTGGTCCCTCCCCACGCGTGCGGTTTCTTTATTTTTATCCCCCTCCCCTCAACGGATCTTTATAAACAAACTCCTCTATAGCGCGAACCGCATTCTCCGTCCCCTCCTCCGCTTTGATTTTCAGAGATAACTCCCGGGCTTTGCGAAGCATTTCCCCGTCTTCCAGTACCCGCCGGATCCTCGATGTTAGCGTTTCCGCGGCCAGATTTTTAGGAAGAAGCGGCTTGCTGGCTACTCCTAAGCGATGCAGAACGGTTGCCCAATATTTTTGGTCCGGAAGCTGGGGCACCACAATGGAGGCTGCCCCGGCTTTGCACACCTCCATAACCGTGTTAGTGCCGCCGGTATGTACTACAATTTTGGATCTTCCGAACAGGTAGCCGTGCGGGAGGTTATAATCCACGAACAGCAGGTTAGCGGATTCCCGGCGCGTCTGGCTAACCGTGGTCCATCCCTGTTGAATGATCGCCCGAAGCGGTGATTTTTCCACTGCTTGACGAAACAACTGCTCCACTCTCTCCCCTTCTGCTTTTGCCATAGAGCCGAAGGTGAATACCACATCCACCTCTCCTTCTTCTACAAACCGGGCGACTTCCGGCGGGGGGGTGTAAGCGCCTCCGCGGATGAACCACGCCCCGGTTATCACAAAATTACCCGGCCAGTCGGGATAGGTCGGCGTAACGTGGCCGGAACAGGCGACCAGGTTCAGGTGCGGAGAGAAGGTGCCCACGGCGTTGATTTTGCGGCGAATACCGTTCAATCGGTATAGATACCCCTCAATTTTCCGTTCAAAACCGGCTTTGATCCATTCCAGGATTTTCCAGCTCAGGCGGTTTCCGAGCCGGCCCAGGTTGGGAAGATGCATGGGCGTTCTGAACGTGGTGGGAATGATGCCGGGCGCAAAAATAACCGAAGCCCAGGGAATCTGATTTTGAATCATTACGTGCTGGCCGATAAAATCCAGGCTGTGGCAGATCCCGAAATGATACCCCCGGGAAGCTTCGATGGAATCCGCGTAAAATTTTTCGCCTTCGTATAAGAAAACTTCATTAACCAGGTAATCCAGTTTTTTCAGGGGACTGAGTTTTTTCAAGGTGTCGCGCACATCGCTCACCCGCTGGTCGTCAAACGGGGGACCCACCGCGGCAAACGGCACGCTGATTTTGTCGAACTTCTTCTTATAAATATCATAGGAACATACCTTCACGGTATGGCCGGCTCGCTTCAAGGCCTCCGCCAGGGCTACAAAAGGCTGGATGTCGCCGGTGCTTCCCACCGCCGTGACGATAATCTTCATAATCTTTCTATTTAGAGTAAAAAACAGGCGAAACCCGAAGATTTCGCCTGAGGAATTTCAACGTTCGACTGCCGGCAAAGGTGCACGGTTCAGGCTTACAGTTTCTTCTCGACCGCGAATTGAGGCCGGATATCGACCGGAATATCATTCAATTTATTCAGGGCAATTTGCAGTTCCGGGGCAATTATGCGGTATTTTTCGATCAGCGCTTTTGCGGCCTGGTAATCGCCTAACGCCTGGATCATCAGAATTTCCCGGGAAAGATCGCGCACCGCGTCGCCGATTTGCTGATAATTGACCCGGAAACGCGCGCTGGCGGGATCGAATTCCACCGCGCTTTTCTCCATCAGGTAGTTGAGAATGATGGCGTTTCCGCCGCCGTGCGCCGCTTCAACGCCGAAGCGCACGCTGCGGAAGATTCCCCCCACAAAGCTGGCGTACACCTGCCCGGCCAGCTCCGGCGCAAAAACGCCCTTTTCCACCAGGTAGGGGAAGTGATACAGGCCCACGATATCCGCTTTCGCCTCTTCTAACGTGGGATAGGTTTCCTGCAACTCTTTATTGACCGTGGTCTCCTGCCCGTTCTTCGTGATTTTTCCCGGCCCGATGCCGTGGCACATCTCGTGCAGCAGCACGTGGTAGAAAAAGGCCTCGAAAGAGACCCTGGCCAGGTCCTCTTCCGCCAGTACCCGCTGCATGATGGGGGTGGAAATATTGTCATACTTGGCCCGGGAGACGTTTTTCAACATTACTTTTTTGCTGCCCTTGGCTTCCCGCACCCGCTCATCGTTGGGCAGGTTGAAGGCGATGGTTTGCACCCCCGCTTTGGTATCCCCGGCGGTGAAAACTTCATCCGCCACCACGATGGGAGAGGCTTTGCCCCGCTCGAAATTCTTATGCTCATCGGGAATGGGCAAGCGCCTCTCCAGGTCGTCTAAGTATTCGCTGACTTTCCGGAGTTTCTGGCCGTCCTCATGGTTCACCAGGGTAATGAACGCTTCGAACGCGGCTTTGTAACCGAACAGTTTATCCTCGTACACCTCATAGGGGCCGATGACGATCTCGATGTTGTGGTCCTGCAGATCCATCCAATCCATATCACTTTGAAAATAATCGTTGCTCAGAAACGCATCCGCCCGGCTGTTCAGGTAGGTTTTCAGGGAGGAATTTTCCGTCAGCGCCGCCGCTTCTTTCAACAAACCTGCGGCCGGATCCAGGAAGGCTTTGTAGGCTTCGGAGTAGGGAATCGCGGCCAGTTCGTCTCCCTGGCGGCGGATCACCGTAAAATAGCCGGTAAAGGCCTCCCGGTCTTCCGGATGCCCGGCTAACCATTGTTCAAATGCTTCTTTGGTCAGGTCCGGGGGATAAAAATTGGCCCCGGCGGGTTTGGGCTGGTTTAAGTTAATAAACGGCTGATCGCCCTCCAGGCGGTCAAAAGGCCCGAAGTTGATGGTAAAATAGTCGTTTAGCAGCGCGTAATCCGCATTCGCGCCGGTTTTCAGCTCCTCCCGGATGGCCGGGTTCTGATCATAGACCTGGCGAAGGAAGATTTCATCCATCAATTTGGCCGCCTGCACCATTTTCAGCAGCGCCTGCCGGTCGCCTGCGCCCAGGGAGGATTCGTCGTAACCGATTTCCACGGGGATGAATTTGCCCAGGCGGGTTTTCAGCTCATTCACGTCTAAGTAGTCTTGAATGAGCGGTTCTTTTTTCTCACAACCGATCATAATCGCTCCCAACAGCATCACAATGAATAAATTCAATACACGCATTTGCATGGCTCGCTCTCCAGGCAGTTAAGAAGGTTGTCTATGCCAGCTCCGGCTCCAGTTCGCGGGCGTACATCTGGATCACATCCCTGGCAATGACCATGCGGATGATCTCGGAAGTGCCCTCGCCAATAGTGCCTAACTTGGCGTCGCGGTAGTATTTTTCCACCGGGTAATCTTTCATGTAACCGTAGCCGCCGAAAATCTGCACCGCCTCATTCGCCACCTGGATGGCGATCTCGCTGCTGTATAATTTGGCCATGGCAGATTCTAAGCTGACGTCTTTCCCCTGGTCTTTCATGGCTGCGGCGCGCAGGGTCAACAGCCGGGCGGCGTCGATCTGGGTGGCCATATCCGCCAGTTTTATCTTGATGGCCTGGAACTGGGCGATCTTTTTTCCGAAGGCGCTGCGTTCCTGGGCGTAGCGCACCGCGTGCTCAAAAGCGCCCCGGGCAATGCCCACGCACATGGCGGCGATGCTGATCCGCCCTCCGTCTAAAATCCCCAGGGAATCAAAATATCCCTCTCCTTCTCTGCCCAGCAAATTGGCTTCCGGAACCGGGCAATCCTCGAAAAACAACTCCGCGGTGTCGCTGGCGCGCATTCCCAACTTGTTCATGGGCGCTCCCACGCTATAGCCGGGCATCCCTTTTTCCAGGATAAACGCGGAAATGCCGGCCTTGCCTTTTTCCGGGTTGGTGCGGGCCATTACCACGCAGTAATCGGCGTAAGTGGGGTTGGTGATAAAGGTTTTGGAACCGTTGAGAATCCAGAAACCGCCTTCCCTGCGGGCGGTGCTTTTTAAGCCGAAGGCGTCGCTGCCCCCGCCGGGTTCGGTAAGCGCCCAGGCGGCCAGGGTTTTGCCGGTGAGCAGGGGGGGAATGAATTTACGGCGCTGCTCCTCCGTGGCATAAGTGAAGATGTGGTTGGTGCCCAGGGAATTGTGCGCCGCCACGGTCAATCCGATGGAAGGATCGGCGGCGGACAGCTCTTCTACGGCCAGGGCGTATTCAACATAACCCATGCCCGCTCCGCCGTATTCTTCCGGGAAAATGATTCCCAGGAGGCCTAACTCTCCCATTTTGCCGATCAGATGTTGCGGAAAGGTTTTGGTTTCATCGTACTCCAAGACGTGGGGAGTGATTTCTTCTGCGGCAAATTCCCGAACCATGTTGCGGAGGGAAATCTGCTCCTCGGTGAGATCGAAATTCATGGCGCGCTCCTTATGGTTGAGTAAGGTTTATTGCTTTGCAATTACGATTCGATGGTCCCGTTCGGGTTCCCGTCCATGCGCGATGATAAGGAATCCGTTGGGAATATAACGCCGGGGGCAAGATTAACAAATCTGAAATTAAACAAAAAGTTCCGGGGGGTTATCAAAAAGGAGTGCGAAGGAAATCAGGATCAGGGATGTTTTGGCGTTCCGGGAATAGGCGATTTCTCCGGCGCCTCCCGGCGTTGTAAGGTTATAAACCCTCGCGGAGGCTCGGAACCTCCGCGAGGGTGAAAAAAGCGTTAACTCTGATGCTCTTCCAGTGAAACCAGCGCTTCCGGAGTAGATTCCAGGAATTCATTCCAGTTTCTGCGCTGCCGGTTTCTCCAATTCTGCCGGTGATACCCGTAGCTGGCCAGCAGGGGAAGGGAGAGGGTGATCTCGCTGAAGACCATTTGCTCATAGGTGGTGTCCACTTTGCCCCAGGAGCAGGCTTCCTTCAGGGTGGAACCGGAGAGCGCCCCGTCGCGCTCATCGGCGACGGTAAGCTGCACCGCGTATTTGTGCATTTCCACCTCGCGCCCCAGAATTTCCGCGCAGACCACGGTATCCTGCAAAAAGTTCTTGGGCACCCCGCCGCCTAACATCAGAATGCCGGTAGTGCCGGCGGCAATCTTGATGTCGGTCAACTCCCGGAAATCTTTCACCGAATCTATCGAAAGATGCGCATCCCGGTTTTCCACCTGGTGGGCCACCAGACCGAAACCGGCGCTGCAATCGGAAAACGCCGGCACGAAGATCGGCACGCCCGACTCGTAAGCAGTGCGCACGATGGAATCTTTTCCCAGGCCGCGCTCCGCCAGGTATTTTCCCATTTCGATGATAAACTCCCGCGAAGAATAGGGGCGCGGGGGCAGGGAATTGGCGATCTGGCGGATGGTATCGTCGCAGATTTTCAGCTCATCTTCGTCGATGTAGGTATCGTAAATCCGGTCGATGGCCAGTTTCCGCAATTCCTGGTCATCCACAAAGGGGGAGCCGAGGTAATGGCGAAATCCTAACGCCTCGAAAAAATCCTGGTCCACGATGTTTGCGCCGGTGGAGACGATCGCATCCACCATTTGATGGCGAAGCATATCCACGAATACCTGCTTCAACCCGGCGCTGACTAAGGAGCCGGCCAGGGTGAGGATGATGGTACAATCACGGTCTTGCAACATCATATCGTAAATTTTTGCCGCACGGGCCAGGTTGCGCGACTGGAAGGCCATTTTTTCATAAGCCTCGATAACCGGGGTCGCGTCGAAGCTCTTGACGTCTATGTGCTGGATAGTTTCTTTCAGATAATCCTGTTTTTTCACGCAGCGCTCTCCTTCTGCCTGTAGATAATACTCATTTATATACCCTCCCGCGGTTCAAGCCCGGCCGGGAGGGTTGTTCGATTTTTTGCGGAAAATAGACCACCCTTTCAGCGGGGCCAGGCGTGCAAGGCCCGTCTTACAGCGGTATGGAGATGAAAACCGTGGTTTATTCCGCCGCCAGGGCCGGCATCACCAATTTCCCGTTTTTCGTCGCTTCTTCCGCAACTTCCCGCGGAAAATCCAGCCCGCGCATCAGCACGTTGACGGTCGGTTTTTTGGACTCGAACACATCAATCAGATATTGTTGGGCAAATTCGTAATCGAAGTGTTTGCAAGAGAAGAGATCGATGAAAACGTAATTCTTCTCTTGAAACGTGTGGATGGAGATGTGGCTTTCTGCAATTACCACAAATCCGGTAATTCCCTTATCTTCCGGCACCAGCCCGGAGTATTTGAACACGTAGGGCTGGGTAATCTTGGTCATTCCGATCATGTCCGGCAATTGGTCGAGTACTTCGAACACCAGGTCGAAGTCGCTCAATTTTTCCGGGTTGCAATCGTTCAAGTCCAGGGTTAAGTGGGGTCCGAAAGTGTCCATTCTAACCATCGCATAAATCCTCCTACATTAAGGATTGAATGACTCATTTTTATCCCTTTATTGGCAACATTGCCAGGGCAACTGCCCCGGCGCTCCCTGTTTAATTTGTCCTGAAAGGTGCGCAAATATATATTTTGGAAATCCGCTTTCCTATAAAAAAAATTTTTTTTACTAAAAGCTTTGTTTAATATACTAAACAAATTTCCGGGCATCTAATTCATTGTGAATAAACAACTAACCAGGAAACAAAAAGAAATCGAGTGTTTAAAAGAGAGGGTTTTTAGCAGAAAAATCGTAATCCCGGAGGATGGAAAATCTTGAAAATTCTCCTGTGAAATTTGTCGAAAAAGCAGCACTTTCAGCTTGATTTTTGCGTTCAGCGGGATGCCCATTCGGAAGATCCGGCGAGCGTGAAAGCCGCCCGGGCTTCGGCGACAAACGCCGCTGCCTTCCGGGCGTCTTTACGGCCGGAGGCGTCTTCGACCCCGGTATGGACATCGACGCCTGCGGGCCGTACTTGCAAAATGGCGCTGCGTACGTTAGCAGGGTTCAATCCCCCGGCCAGAATTATCGGGCGGGAGGAGATTGCTACCAGGCGGCGGCTGACGCTCCAATCGTGAGTTTTGCCGGTAGCGCCGTCTGCGCCGGTCCTCGGATCATGGGTATCGGTTATAAAAGCATCGACCAGCGAGCCGAACTGCTTCACCTGGCTTCTTAGATGTGCAAAATTGCCCGGTTTGACAATCAGGCTTTTGATGACGAAGAGTTGCGGCGCAATTTCCTTGAGTTGATGAAGCTGGGAGAGAGCGATTTCGCCATGAAGCTGAACTTTTCCGGTTCCGAGTTTTTGGCAAAGCTGCAGGATCTCGCGGGGGTCGGCCAGGTAGGTGATCAAAACCCCGGCATGGGGCGGCTCCAGGGAGGCGATAATCGCGGCGGCGGCAGCCTCGGAAATATCCTCTTTGTGTACCGGCAGGCGAAAGGGGAAACCCAGCCAGTCCACCCCTATTTTCAGGAGCATCTGCGCCTCCCGGCGATCCTTGATTCCAGCGACCTGGATCAGATTCTGCATCGATTCCCCCCGGGATGATCTTCAACGCCGCCTGCAAGCAAGGCCGGTACCCCCCGTGCGGGTTGACTCAATAACCGGATATTTGGCTTTACCGGATCAAAACCATCTTGCGGCTCCCGGTATAACCGTTTGCGGTTAATCGAAATATGTACACCCCGCTCGATACTTCCTCCCCGCGGTCGTCCCGGCCATCCCATACCCGGTTGTGCACGCCTGCCTCTACCCGGGTATTCAGCAAGGTTCGCACCGGCTGGCCCACCAGGTTGTAGATCACAAGCCGGACCTCGCCGGGTTGGGGCAGTTGATAGCGGATGGTAGTGGACGGATTAAACGGGTTGGGATAGTTTGGGCCCACTGCCAACGCCTGCGGGATCTCTCCTTCCTCGCCGCCAAGGCCGGTTATCACATCTGCCTGCACGAAGACCGAATCCGGCGAAGAAGCGCCATTGTGGTGGAACACCAGAAATCCATGCTGGCTTCCCGGCGCGGCGGCGCTAAATTGGATATAGAACGGGGCCGCGGAGTCCGGAGCGATGGTTGCGGAAGCTGGGGAGATGCTAAAATGGGCGTTAGAGGAGGTTGTAGAGGCAATGATCAAATCCGCGTTGCCGGCGTTTTGCACGATGACGCTGTCAACCAGGGTGTCGCCCGTTGCCGCGTTGCCAAACCAGAGGGAATCCGGGGTCACGGTAAACAGCGGCATGGCCGGGGGAGCGAGACGGATGAGAAACACGTCGTGCAATCCTGCCCCGTAGGAAAGGGTATGCCCCGCGATAATATACCCGCCGTCGGAGGTTTGCTGAACGCCGTAGCCCACGTCAGAACTGCTTCCGCCAAAGGTAGTATTCCATTCCTGATTCCCGGCGGAATCTGTTTTGACCAGCCAGAGATCATCTCCGCCCGCGCCAAAAGAGAGGGTATAGCCGGTGATGATGAACCCTCCATCGGTGGTTTGTCGAACGGAGTGGCCATAATCTCTGCCGCTGCCTCCGAAGGTCTTATTCCACTCTTCGTTGCCGGAATTATCGGTCTTGATGAGCAGCATATCATCTAACCCCGCCCCGGAAGAGGAGGTGTATCCGGTGAGAACATATCCGCCGTCGGTTGTTTCTCGAACCGAGTATCCCCGGTCCACGTCAGATCCCCCGAATACCTGGTTCCACTCTGCGATGCCGGCGGAATCCGTTTTGATCAGCCAGGCATTGCCGAGAAAACCGGGGCCATAGGAGAACGTCCAGCCGGTGATGATGAATCCCCCGTCCGAGGTTTGTTGAACAGACCTGGCGCCATCGGAGCCGAATCCGCCCAGGGTGCGGCTCCAATCCGCATTGCCTGCGCTATCGGTCTTGATCAGCCAGACATCCCGGCTGCCGGCGCCGGAAGATGAGGTGACCCCGGCAATGATAAATCCCCCGTCGGTGGTTTGTTGAAGGCCGTAGCCCTCATCATCCTGGGCGCCGCCGAAGGTGCGAATCCATTGCGAATTTCCGGAGCTATCGGTTTTTATCAACAGCACGTCATTTCCACCCATGCCAAAGGATTTGGTGTATCCGGCGATGATATATCCCCCGTCAACGGTTTGTTGAACCGCGTAGGCCTCTTCATCATTGTCCCCGCCGAAAGCATTATTCCATTCTTCGTTGCCCGAGGGGTCTGCTTTTATCAGCCAGGCATTGCGCCCGCTCATCAAACCAAACGAACGGGTGTATCCGGCGATGATATATCCCCCATCCGCAGTTTGTTGAACGGCATGTCCCACGTCAATATTGCTTCCGCCGAAGGTTTGGGTCCAAAGCGTGCCGGGAGGCTGCGCTTCAAGGGTGAGGGAAAAACATACCAGGGCCATCAGTAAGGGAATCCGGATCCGCCTGCGAACGTCGGAGGCGGCGCGGCTATCTGAAAGGTACTTGCCGGGATCACGAAACATTTGAATCCTCCTCTGGTTTCGGTTATATACTAAGTGCATTTTAAAATTTCCGTTTCTTATTCTATAAGGAACCCCGACATGGGTTCAACTCATGTCGGGGTTCCGGCGGCTATTTGAGGCTGGTGAATTCTACCAATGTTGAACACCTCCGGTGTTCGGGAAAGAACATTATCTGTAAATGGAAATTGCAACGTGCGTTTAGTATAATAAACCCTGATCATCAATCGGTTTTTCTCTGCCTCCTCATCCCGGCGCCCGCATCTCTCCCCCGAATTTGATGCCCATCTCTTTCAACAATTTAAAGGGCGGCAATCCCCCGGCAAAAATGAAAACGTAATCATTGGGGATTTCCCGGATTTCTTCTTCGAGCCGGATTTTCACGGAATCTTTCCTGATCTCCAGCACCTCTGAATTGAACAGCGGGCGCACTTTTTTCTCCGCAATCAGGCGGTTGATGCGCGATTCGTTTTTCTGCTTGATGCGGAAGAATTTCGGCTTGCGGTAGGAAACCGTGACCTGGTTGCCCTTTTGCCGCGCCAGCCCCACCGCGGCTTCCACCGCGCTGTCGCCCCCGCCCACCACCAGCAGGCGGTTGTTGGTGTAGGACTGGGCGTCGATCAACTGGTACATCACTTTCGACATTTCCTCTCCCGGCACTCCCAATTTTCGCGGGGTTCCCCGCCGCCCCATGGCCAGCACCACCTGGCGGGCTTTATACACCCCATCGGTAGTGCTAATGTTGAATACCCCATTCTCTTCCTGAACCTTTTCCATTCGCACCCCGGTGCGCACTTGAATGTCGAAACGCCGCATAATTTCCTGCCAGATTTCCAACAGGGTCTCTTTGGAGTATTCGGTTTCCGAAAGCTGGCCGTAAAGGGGAATTTCTACCGGCTGGGTCATTACCAATTTACGGCGAGGGTATTGCAGAATGGTTCCCCCCGGTTCCTGCTGGTCCAGCACCAGGTAGGAAAGATTGTGGTGAACCGCGGTAAGCGCCGCGCTCAATCCCGCCGGGCCGGCCCCCACGATGGCGAGGTCTTTTACGTCTCCGTTTCCGGAGCGCCGGGAATCCCGGGCGATGCGCTCCACCGCGGTTCTGCCCTGGGTGATGGCGTTGCGGATCAGCGACAGCCCGCCCAACTCCCCCACGATATAGATGCCCGGCACGCTGCTCTGGCAATACTCATCTAAAATGGGAATATCTTCCCGGGTGGAGACGTCGCCTAACCCCACTTTGATGGCCGATACCGGGCAGGCTTTCTCGCACAGGCCGTGCCCCACGCAGCGCAGCCCGTTGATGATGGCCGCCTTGCCGTAAATCACGCCCAACACGTCCCCTTCCGGGCAGGCGGCCACGCAGGAGCCGCAGCCGATGCAGCGGGAAACGTCAATAAAGGGAAACTGCGCCCGCGGGGCGGTAATTCCTAAGCTTTCCGCCTCTTTGTGGCGGGCAATATCTTCCTTCTGCCGGCGGCGGAACTTCAGGTAGTAGGGAAGAAAGATGAAGATTGCCGCAATAGCGGTTATGCTCCAGATGATCAGCGATTCCATGTTTCTTTATCCCCATTGCATCAAGGGAAAACTTGAGAATAGTTTGCACAGTTTCCCCATCCCGGTTCAGCCGGTCCTAATTTGGCTAAACCGGGATGGAGAACTTCGTTCACGGCTGCAAATACTTTTCCAGCCACTCCAGCACGGTTTTCCACCACAATTGCGCGTTCTGCGGTTTCAGGACGAAGTGATTCTCATCCGGAAACAGCAGCAACCGCGAATCCACCCCTTTCATTTGCAGGGCGGTGAACATTTGCATGCCCTGGGTATAGGGCAGGCGGTAATCTTTCTCGCCATGGATGACCAGGGTGGGGGTATTGAAGTTATTCGCGTAGTGTACCGGATTCCATTGCTGGTAAACCGATCCCGCTTCCCAGGGCGCCCCGTTGAATTCCCAGAGCGGGAACCACAATTCTTCCGTGGCCCCGAACGCGCTGACGGTCTCGAAAATTCCGTCGTGCGACACCAGCACTTTGAACAACTCCTCCGGATTGTGCCCGGCAATCCAGTTGATCATGTACCCGCCGTAAGAAGCCCCGGCTGCGCCCACCCGGCTACCGTCGATAAAATTAAATCGCTTGATCGCCCATTTCGTACCGATCATGATGTCCTCATACGGCCAGCCGCCCCAGTTTTTACTCACCGCGTCGCAAAAAGCCTGCCCGTAGCCGCTGCTGCCGTGAAAGTTGACCATGATGACCACATAGCCGGGGGAGGCGAACATCTGTGCGTTCCAGCGGTAGTGGAATTCATCCCCGAACGCGCCCTGCGGCCCGCCGTGGATCAGGGAGATCAGGGGATACTTTTTTGCGGGATCGAATTGGGGCGGCTTGAGCAGCAGCAGATGAACGGAGTCGTTGTTCGCCCCGGTAAACCAGTAATCTTCTAAGGGATTCATCTCCAACTGCGCCAGGCTTTCCCGGTTGGTAAAGGTGAGTTGGGTCAGCTTTCTGCCGCTCAAATCCAACCGGAACAGCTCGTAAGGCAGGTTTACCCGTTGAACTTGCAGCACCAGGAACTTGCCGTCGGGGCTGATTTGCAAATTGCCGATATTGGTTTTATCGAACAGCACTGCCGGGCTGCCCTGCTTCACGCCCACTTCATAAACCCGGCAGCGGGCATGGTGCTGAGCGTAAAAGTAGAGCTTGCGGGAATCCGGCGACCATACGAAATCCTCCACGGAGCGGTTCAAATTCTCGGTCAGGTTCCGGGTTTGCCCGCCGGCGAGATCGTAGAGCATCAAATTCTTCTGATCCGCTTCAAAACCGGGGCGGGGCATGGACAGGTAAGCGATGTATTTTCCATCCGGCGAAAACCGGGGTCCCAGGTCATTTCCCTTCCCGGTAGTGATTTGAACCGGCTCGCCGCCGTTGCTATCCACCAGCCAGAGGTCGTTGTTGGTGCTGGCGGCCACCATCCGGTCGCGGTTTTGCACATAGCAAATCTGTTTCCCGTCCGGCGACCAGGCAACATCATGCTCGCTGCCCAACGCCAGGGGAGGGCTGTCCGCATCCGCCGGGGTGAGGCTTTTGGCTTCCCTGCCCTCTATTGGTACTACAACCACCCGGCTGTATTTCCCATCGCGCCAGGAATCCCAGTGGCGGTAGAGCAGTTTGTCGATTACTCTGCCGGTGGCCAGGCGCTTTGCCAGCTCGGCCTCCATTTGCGCAGATTCCGCGGGGGTTTGCGCTTCGGGATACATATCCGTGGCCAGCGCCAGCCATTTGCCGTCCGGCGACCAGGCAAAGCTGTTCACCCCGGTGGGAACAGCGCTGATTTGCCGCTCTTCCCCGCTGCTGATGTTCACCGAATAAACCTGCGGCGTCCCGTCCCGGGTGGAAATAAATGCCAGCACCTTGGGGTCGGCGGGCGACCAGCGGGGGTGCAAATCATGAGCGGAATCAGCGACCAGCGGTTTGGAAGATTTCCCGTCCGGCGAGACCAGGTAAATATCCACGTTCTTACGATTTTCCGCAATGTCGTGCGAAGTGAGGGTATAAGCGATCCACTTTCCGTCCGGGGAGATTTGCGGATCATCCACCCGGCCCATGGAAAACAGGTCGGTGAATTCGATTGCCCGTTTTTGCGCCGGGCTGAAGGCGCTGAGGGTAATGAGCAGTAAAAAACTGAACCGTAAAACCTGTCGCATGGTCTCTCCTTTCAGGCTGAAAATCATCGGGCCATTGACCCCAAAGGTTTTGTGGCAAAGCCATCCCTTACGGGAGAAACCTTTGAGGTCTTTTATCTAATTTTTGATAAGCGATACAAGTTATTCAATCTTTTCCGATAAATTCAATCCCTTTGTGATTTTACTTTTCAGCTTTGATATATTTATTGTGTTATCTACATTTGCAGCAATTTTTTCAAAAATATGGAAGCGGTTAGGGCCGTGTTCATAGGGAAAGGTAACAGAATGGGAAAAGTAGCGCTACTGTTGTTCGCAGGATGGTTATCCATCGGGGTCGGTAGTTCAATGGCATTAGCCGGGAACAGCGACGTCTTAACCACCTCTTCCGCAGGCGACTCGCTGGCGGCGCAGCCGGCCTTCGAGGCGGATAAAGACAGCGCCGGCGCAGCCCACGGCGAGGGCGAAGCTCACGGCTCTTCCATCGGCACGGAACTGCCCTTGTGGAGCGTGATCCCTTTCATCGGCATATTACTCTCCATTGCCATTTTTCCCCTGGTCGCGCCGCACTTCTGGCATCACCATTTCGGAAAGATTTCCGCATTCTGGGCGCTGCTGTTTGCGGTTCCCTTTGTGGCGGAGTTCCGCGCCGATGCGGTGCATGAAATCCTGCACACCTATCTCCTGGAATACATCCCCTTTATTATTTTGTTGTGGGCGCTCTACACCGTGGCCGGAGGCATTTTGGTAAAAGGCGCGCCGGTGGGAGTGCCGTTGAATAACCTGGTATTGTTGATCATCGGCACTGCGCTGGCCTCCTGGATCGGCACTACCGGGGCGGCCATGGTGCTCATCCGCCCTTTTATCCGCATGAATGAATACCGGCAATCAAAGGTGCATTTGATCGTTTTCTTCATCTTCCTGGTCGCAAACATCGGCGGTTCCCTCACCCCGTTAGGCGATCCTCCCCTCTTTTTAGGATTTTTACAGGGAGTAGAATTCTTTTGGACCTTCAGTCTCTTCTGGGAAATGCTTTTCGTGGCGGGCGTTTTATTGGTAATTTTCTATGCCTGGGATACCTACATGTTTCGCAAAGAGGGCTGGCATGAAAAGCTGCACCTGATCGACACCGATGTCGATTTGCCGGATGACCTGGTGGATAAGATGGTGGTGAAAGAAAAAGTAGAGGTCGAAAATCCCCGCAGCCGTAAAATGCGCGCCCGCACCTATCGCATGGAAATCCAGGGATTGTTCAACATAATATTCCTCCTGGGGATTATCGGGGGAGTGCTCTTCAGCGGCTACGTTCACTTAGGAGAAGTGACGGTGTTAGGCGTTCACATGCACTGGCAGAACATTATCCGGGATGTTTTCCTGATCACCATGGGACTTCTCTCTTTTAAGGTCACCCCGCGGAAATATCGCGAGGGCAACGAGTTCAACTGGTTCCCGATTCTGGAGGTAGCCAAACTATTCGCGGGGATCTTCATCACTATCATTCCGGCGCTGGCAATGCTGCGCGCCGGAGAGCAGGGGCATCTGAGTTTCATCATCCGGGCAGTGGAAGAACCCTGGCACTACTTCTGGATTACCGGGGCGTTATCGAGCTTTTTGGACAACGCGCCGACCTACCTGGTGTTTTTCAATACTGCAATAGGAAAATTCAGCCACCTGTTCGCCGGAGTGCCCGGGGTGCAATGGCTGATGAGCGACGGAGCCATTTACCTCAAAGCGATCAGCACCGGGGCGGTATTTTTCGGAGCGAATACTTATATTGGCAACGCCCCCAATTTCATGGTCAAATCCATTTCCGAGCAGTCGAACATCAAAATGCCCAGTTTCTTTGGGTACATGGCGTATTCGCTGGTTATTTTAGGGATACTGTTCATCATCACAACATTCATATTTTTCTAAACCGGCCGGGCGGGATAGCTGAAGGCCGAATAGCTACTTTATTTTCCCGGTTCCATGACCTACATCGACACCCACACCCACCTGCACTTCGAGGAATTTGATGGGGATCGCGAGGCGGTGATTACCCGGGCGCGGGAAGCCGGGGTGGCGCAAATCATTACCCTGGGCACCGGCCTCACTTCCAGCACGCAGACCCTGGAGATCGCCCGCCGCCGCCCGCATGTCTTTGCCGCTGCCGGCATTCACCCTTCGGAGGCGCACCTCGCCGCCCCCGGCGACGTGGATGCGATTCGAGATCTGGCAAAGCAGGAGGCGAAAATCGTTGCAATCGGCGAAATCGGGCTGGATTTTTATTGGGATAAAACCTACCACCGGGAGCAGTACCAGATGTTCCGGGCCATGCTGCGCATCGCCCGGGAATTGGCGATGCCGGTAGCCATCCACAACCGTTCCGCCCAGCGGGAAATGCAATGGTTCTTCCAGGAAGAAAAGATCACCACGCTTGATGGGGTGATGCACTGCTTCGCCGGGGAGGTGATCGACGCCCGTTTCTATCTGGAAATGGGGCTGCACATATCCTTTACCGCGGACATCACCTTTCCCAATTTCTCCCGCGGGGAGGTGCTCAAATTCGTGCCCCTGGACCGCCTTCTGCTGGAAACCGATTCTCCTTTTATTCCCCCCTCCCCGCTGCGCAAGCAGCGCAACGAGCCTGCCAATGTCGTCTATGTGGCGGAAAAATTGGCTGAGATCCACCGCAAGCCCCGGGAAGAAATCGCCCGCATCACCACCGGGAATGCCCGGCGGCTGTTCCGCCTCCCGCAAGAGTGAACGTTAAGGGAGGCGGGAAGCTCCGCTTCCTGTTAATGCCCCGGCGCGGCCATTTTCAACAGCATTTCCAGGAAGCGGTTCAATATCCGGCGATCTTCCGGGGTGTTTTTCCAAAGCAGTGAAAAATGGCGCTCCCCGTCATGATAGCCGTATTGCCGGATGTTGGAATCCACGAAAATGGTCAGGGTGGGAATGCCGAGCGCCGCGGCTAAGTGCATGGGGCCGGTATCGCCGGAAACGAAGAACTGGAAGCAGGAAAAAAACGCCGCCGTCTCTACCAGGGGTTCTTTCCAGACCAGGGTTTTTTCCTGAATCCATTGAGGATAGCGGGATAACCGCTTCACGTCCGCCGGGCCGGCGGCAAACTGCACCGGAAAGTCGCCGTGCTTGCGGATTTGTTCATATAAATAAGAAAAAATGTCCCCCGGCAGCACCTTGTTGCCGGTCGCGCCCAGCCAGATCAGGATTCCGCCCCCTGCGGCGGAGGGGAATTTGGCGGTCACCCGGGAGATTACTTCCGCAGGAACCTGCAATCCCCCCGCGCTGAAGGCCGCGCCCGGATCCAGCGCCCGCCAGAGGTCTACCATCGCATCGGCGTAGGGTTTGGCGGAGGAGGAAACCACCGCCAGATCGTAAAAACGGGCGTTTTCCTTCCAGTCGAAACCGACCAGCCAGCGCGGTTTAAAAAAGCGCCCGGCCAGCGCCTGGGAAAGGGAGAAATTATCCGGGTTGTGGGAGGTAATCACCACGTCGAACCGTTCTCCCCGCAATTTCCAAAACAACGCCAGGTACTGCCAGGGCCGCTTCATCAGGGCGGGCTGGTTGTAGGGCCACAGGCGGTCGATCAGGCTGCCGGCGGCGGCGCGGAAGAGGTCTGCCACGGGGTGATGGATCAACAGGTGGATTTCCGCGGCCGGGCGGGAGGCGCGGATGGCGCGCAGCAGGGGAAGCAATAAAATCCCGTTGCCGATGCGCTGATCCAGGCGAAACACCAGGATTTTGCGGAGATCGCCCGGGCGGGGCTTTTCTTTGGCGGATTGGGGGAGAATGGCCAGCAAAAAACCTTTCAGCAAGCGTTTGAAGGTTTTTTCCAGAGATTTGGCAAAGCGTTTGAACATGGCGGCAGAATATACGGGCGAGGCCCGGGACTGTCAAATGAAATTCGATTTTGAAGAGTGCTGCCTTTATCGTAAGTTGGTTTCCGTATTCACCGGTTTCTATTCACGACGCAATACGCAATACGGAATACAGGCTGCGTATTGCGTATTCTGTAAAAAAGTTTACCCTGAGCTTGTCGAAGGGTATTCCGTATTGCGTAAATTTAGAGCATGGACACCATCCAGGTCATTTTTTTCCTGATCAGCGGTTTCCTGGTTTCCCGCCTGATCATCAAGGTAAAACTTCCCCAGCGCATCGTGTTTTTCTTTATTGGGGAGAAGCACCTCTCCCTGTCACGGATTTTGCTCTACCTGCTGGCGCTCTCGGCGTTCCTCTCGCTTTTCATTCCCAACGCCATCACGGTGCTCACCCTGCTGCCGATCCTGGAACTGCTCCGCCAATCCTTCGATCCTGCCGACCCGACCCACAAAAACGTTCCCACTTTGCTGGCGCTCTCGGCCATTTACGGCGCGAATATCGGCGGCATGGGCTCCCTCACCGGCACCCCGGCCAACGGCATCCTGGTCAGTTACGCGGAATTGAACCGGGTTCCGGGCAGCGAGATGCTCACCTTCGCCGCCTGGCTGGTGTGGGGAATTCCCCTGGTGATCTGTTTCGTCGCTGTCGCCTGGCTGGCGCTGGCAGGCGTTTTCCGCACCTGGCGATTTGCCGCCCGGCCCATCCGCCTGCCCTTCGACGCCGGGCAGACTCACCACCCCCTGCAAAAGACCGGCTTCATTATTACCCTGATATTTTTTCTTTCCTCGCTGCTCTTCTCGGCGCTGCTGATGCAATATCCCGCCCACGGGCGCGGCATCCTGATCGCCACCGGCGCGTTCACCGCCCTGTTCAGCCTGTTTTTGTTCTTTTTTCCCCTGGCAGGGTGGGAAAATACCGGGAAAAGGCCGTTATTGACGCTCAAAGATTGTTACAGCGATCTTCCGGCCCGGGGCTTCGTGTTCGTGGGGGTTGCGGTGGCGCTGGCGGGCATATTATACCTGTTGAAGCTGCATCTCTATTTTGCAGAGCTGGCTCAAAAAATCTTACCGGGGGAATTGTCGGTCTTTGCAATCTACCTGGTGATCGCCCTGATCACCTCCTTCGCCACCGAGATATTGAGCAACACCGCGGTGCAGCTCAGCTTTTTTATCGTCGCCCTGCCGTTGGCGAAAACCCTGGGCTTTTCGGCGTTACAGGGATTGATCATCATTACCCTGTCCTGTACCTGCGCGTTTATGAGCCCCATCGCCACCGGGGTAAACGGGCTGGCTTTCGGGGGGGTGAAAGGGGTATCGCTGAGCCGGATGCTGGCGGCCGGCTTTGTGATGAACATCGCCGGGGCGCTGCTCATCTCTTATTGGGCGCTGTTTGTGATCGGGAGGGTGCTGGGGATACGGTAACGGCGCTCCCCACGGCCATATTCCGGGCGTTTCAAAATTTCAAAAAAAAGGGAGGAGCTCCCTGCCCGGGTTTGCTCCTCCCTCAGGCCATTTTAGCGCCGCGCTTCGAGAATCAGGTTAAAGGGGGTCTCGGCTGCGCGCCGGAAGTGCGTGAACCCCGCTTTGCGGAACACCTCGGCCAGGCGCGCTTCGCCCGCCTGCGCACCGAGGACGAGGCGCCCGCCGTCGGCGATTGCGTTCGCACAGCAGAGCGCGGTCGAGCCGGAGTAGTAAATCCGCGCGACCGGCGAAATATTGTCCTCGACGCGGTCGTTGGCGAACGGCTCGATCAACATCACCGTACCGTCCGGAGCGAGGCGGCCGGCGGCGTACCGCGCCGCGGCGATGGGGTCGCCCATATCGTGCAGCGCATCGAAGAAGCAGATCAGCCCGTAGCCTTCGCCGGGATAGTCGGTAGCCCGGGCGGCCTCAAAGGTAACCCGCTCATCGAGGCCGGCCCTGGTTGCGTTGCGCCGGGCCTCCTCTATCGAAGCGGGGTGCACGTCGAAGCCGTGGAAGCGGGAGCGCGGGAAGGCTTCGGCCATCAGCAGGGTCGAGTGGCCGTGGCCGCAGCCCACGTCGGCCACAGTGATACCGGCCTCGAGTTGCTCCACCACGCCGTCGAGCGCCGGCAACCACTGCGATACCAAGCTGCTGCGATAGGCGTTGCGATAGAAGGCCGCCACGCCGCAGTAGAGCCGCTCACTATGGTTTCCCCAGGCCACGCCCTTTCCGGTGCGGAAGGCCTCGATGGTCTTCTCCTCGTCGAGCCACATCGATGCTGTGATCTGCCACGCGTGGGGCATGTACACCGGGCTGTCCTCGTCGGCCAGCACCATTGCCTGCTCAGGCAAAAGCTCGTAGGTGCCGCTAATCGCGTGATACTCGACGTAGCCGCCGGCGACTTGCGAGTTCAGCCACTCGCTCAGGTAGCGCTCCCCGCAGCCCGTGCGCGCCGCCAGCTCATTCGGAGTGATCGGGCCTGCCCCCGCCATGGCCTTGTAGAGGCCGAGCTTCGCGCCGATGCTCACCATCACTCCCGCGTGGCCGGCGGACAGGTCGCTGACGGTGCGCGCAAGAAAAGATTCCAATTTTGCTTGATCAATCATGGGTGTATCCATACTATCCTCCTGGTTATGATTTTAAAAGTTTTAAACGTCATGCACATGATAGCACGGAGACCGGCGCGACGCCAGAGCCGGAATCGCCCAAAATCGGTTCATTTGTGCCAAAATCAATGCGCTATGCGGGCCAACGACCCGCAGCGCCGCACCTGTTTCGGTCGATTTCACCCGCGCCCTCAAATGCGGGGGTACTTTCGGGAGGAACATTTGCCATGACTAAACAATCGGTTTACGCCGGAGCGGATCCGCGTCACGTCAGCCTCGTTGCGCTGCCTGACGCGGTGGTCTCCACCCTGAGCGGCATCTTTGATGTCATGAATGCTTTCAAGCTTATGGACGTGCCCAATGCCGGCGTGGGCGCGCAGGCGCCGTTTCACATCGAGATCGTAGGCGAGGCGGCAGGCCCTCTTAAACTGGCCAGCGGCGTCCCCATCAACGTGCAGCGGGCGATTGCCGAGATCGAAATGACCGATATCGTGATCGTCCCATCGGTGCTGCTGCAACCCGAAGGCTGGAAAAAGGGACGCTATCCCTCTTTGGTGGACTGGCTTCGCAGGATGTACGACCGCGGAGCGGTGCTCTGCTCGGCCTGCTCGGGGATCTTTTTACTGGCGGAAACGGGCCTTTTCGACGGCAAGGATGCCACGGTGCACTATGGCTACGCCCGCGCGTTCGCGAGCATTTATCCGGCCGTTCCGATTCATCCGGAACGCGTGCTGATCATATCGGGCTTGCGCGAAGAACTGGTAAGCTCGGGCGCATCGATGACCTGGCACGACCTGGTGCTCTATCTCATTGCCCGTTACGCGGGCGCGACCGCCGCGCAGGAGGTCGCGCGCCTCTTTGCGCTGCAATGGCACCAGGATGGGCTTACCCCCTACATCGTTTTCAAAGGCAAGCGCGACCACGGCGATGGGGACGTCCTGAGCGCGCAGCAATGGCTGGACGCCCATTTCTCGGTCGCCAACCCCGTGCAGGAGATGATCAAACGCTCGCGGATCTCCGAACGCACCTTCAAACGGCGCTTTACAAACGCCACCGGTCTCACCCCGCTTGCCTATGTCCAGCGCCTGCGGATCGAAGACGCGAAGCGCCGGCTCGAGCGCACCAACACCTCCATCGACGAAATCAGTTGGCAGGTCGGCTACGAGGATCCGGCCTTCTTCCGGCGCCTGTTCAAGCGCACCACCGGGCTGGCGCCGGGCGCCTATCGCAAACGCTTTCGCATCCCGGATTTCGCTCGCCCATCGCCGCGAGGTCGATAGTTCAGCGGCTAACGGTCTATTCTGCGGAATTGAACGTTCGGTTTCCCTATAATCTATTGAATTTTTCCCATTAAATCATTACGTTTTCGTTGTGCTTTACAGGGAGAGCCGGAATGGCGGGATTGGCAATGCGATTTTTTTTCATCAAAAACCGGGTGGGCAGCAGCGTTTTAACATTATACCTGCTCATCCCGGCGCTCTGCGGCCTTCTGCTAACCGCCGCGCCGGCGGAGGTTCCCCCGGGCTGGCTTACCCCCGCGGAGCAATCCGCTTTTGCGGAGACCCCCCGCTACCGCGAAACCCTCGACTACTGCCGCCGCTTAGAGAAAGCTTCCGCCTGGGTGCGCTATGCCACTTTCGGCGAAAGCCCCCAGGGGCGGGAACTTCCCTTAGTCATCATTGACAAAAACGGCAATTTCACCCCCGAAAAGGCGCGCGCCTCCGGCAACGCCGTCGTGTTGATCCAGAATTGCATCCACGCCGGGGAGCCGGACGGCAAAGACGCCAGCCTGATGCTGATGCGGGAATTGGCGATCACCAAATCCCTGGCGCACCTGTTGAACGGGGTTACCCTGTTAATCATCCCGATTTTCAACGTGGACGGGCACGAGAATTTCGGCCCCTACAACCGCATCAACCAGAACGGCCCCCGGGAGGTGGGATTCCGCGCCAGCGCGCAGAACCTCAACCTCAACCGCGATTATCTGAAAGCGGAAGCGCCGGAGATGCAGGCCTGGCTGCAACTGTTCAACCGCTGGCTGCCGGATTTTTTGGCGGATACCCACGTCACCGACGGCGCAGACCACCGCTACGTGATCACCTACGGTTTGGAAGACCAGCAGGACGTGGCGGAACCCTTGCGCCGCTGGATTTCCGAAGTGATGGAACCGTTCCTGAACCGCAGCATGGAAGAGCAGGGGCTGCCGATGATGCGCTATTTCTGGTTCAAAGAGCGCCCGGATATCCTTGACGGATTGGTGTGCAGCCCCTTCGAGCCGCGCTATTCCACCGGCTACGGGGCCATCCAGAACCGGGTGTTCTATTTGATCGAGACCCACATGCTCAAGGATTACCGCACAAGGGTACAGGCTACCTACCGGCTGCTGATCGCGATCTTAGAATTGTGCAACCGCGAAAAAGCGGCGCTGCTGCGCGCCAACCGGCTCTCCGATGAGCAAACCGCTTCGCAGTTGGCCGGGCAATTCCTGCCGCTTCTTTTAGATGAAGATATGAGCGACAGCGTGCTCGCCCCGTTTTTGGGGGTGGAGCAGCAAATCTCCCGCAGCGAAATTTCCGGCGGTTTGTGGGTGCAATACGGCGAGGCCCCGGCAAATTATGAAATTCCGTTCTACAAACGCGCCGTGGTCAAAGATTCCGCGCAGGTTCCTTACGCCTACCTGGTTCCCCGGGAGTGGCAGGCGCAGCTCGCCAAACTCCGGCTGCACGGCGTTCAGGTGCGCCGCCTGGCCGAAGACCACACCTTGAAGGTTTGCAGCTATCGCTTCCGGGAGGTGCGCTGGATGGAGCGCCCCTACGAGGGACGCCACCGCGCCAGCTTTGATTTGGAGCCGCTGGAGGAGGAGCGTTTTTACCCCGCCGGCAGCGCGGTGATCCTGCTGAACCAGCGCTGCAACCGCGTGGCGGTGCATTTGCTGGAGCCGGGCGGGCCGGATTCCTTCGTGCAGTGGGGATTCTGGGATGCGATCTTCGAGCGCAAGGAGTATGCGGAAGATTACGTGTTAGAAAAGATTGCCCGGCAGATGCTGGCGGAAAATCCCGCGCTCCGGGAAGAGTTCGAGGCCGCTTTCGCGGCAGATTCCATCGGCAGGGCCAGCTACTGGGAGCGCCTCTACTTTTTCTATAAGCGCACCCCCTACTGGGAAAGCCGGGTGAACGTGTACCCCGTGGGAAAGCTGATGGAGCCGCGGGAGCTGCCGCTGGAGAGGGAACGGTGAGGCGAGAAACGTATTGCGTAAATTTACGTTTCACACCAAACGGAATACGAATACGCGCCCCGTCATCCTTCATACTTTTAATAACTGATGTTACGCAGGCCAAAAAAATTAGCCGCAGAGTCACAGAGCACGCAGAGAAAATCAAATATTCATTGAACCTAAGTCTGCACTGAGAAGCAAAAAAAACCATAAATTGAATAAAACTCCGTGTTCTCTGTGTCTTTTGCATGGTGAGTTTATCGAACCATGTGGCAAAATGCGTAACATCAGTTAATAAGAGGAAATTCCCTTGAACCCCCGTCCCATCAAAGAGAACTCTTTTTACGCCGCCTTCGATTGGGAATTCTTAGGCCAGCGCAAAGGGAAGGATTACCGCACCCCCTTCCAGCGCGACCGCGACCGGATCATTTACAGCTCCGCCTGGCGGCGCTTGCAGGCCAAGACCCAGGTGTTTCTCTCCGGGGAGTATGATTTTTACCGCACCCGCCTCACCCACTCCATCGAAGTGGCGCAGATCGGGCGCTCGATCTGCAATTACCTCTGGCGGCAAAGCCCGCTGCTGAATACGGAATTCTATATCGACCCGGATTTGGTGGAAGCGGTATGTCTGGCGCACGACTTAGGGCATCCCCCCTTCGGGCACGGCGGGGAGAGCACCCTCAATCGCCTGATGCGCAATGCCGGGGGGTTCGAGGGCAACGCCCAGACCCTCCGGGTATTGACTGCCATCATTTATGCCGCCGGCCCCCGGCGCGCCGGGATGAATCCCACCCGCGCCCTGTTAGACGGGGTGATGAAATACAAAACCCTGCTGCGCCAGGCGCAGAATCCGGAGCGCTATTTTTTGTACGACGACCAGGAAAGCTGTCTGGCATTCGTATTCGAGCGGCGCCCCTTCCCCGCCGATCTGCCTCCCGGCGAAACGCTCAACCGCTTTCGCAGCGTGGAGTGCCAGATCATGGACTGGGCGGATGACACCGCTTATTCCCTGCACGACATCATCGACGGGGTTCACGCCCGCTTCATTACCCCGGCGCGCCTGGAGAAATGGGCGGCGGAGCGCTCCCCCTCGAAAACCGACGCCCGTCTCCTGGAAGGAATTCTCGCCGCGATGGCGGAGGGCGCAGTGGAGCGTACTTTTTCCCGCAAAATCGGCGATTTCATCGCCGCCTGCCGATTAAAAGAGCGAAATAATTTTATGAGCGATCTTACCAACCGTTATCGCTACGAGCTGGAAGTTGACGAGGCGATTCGCGCCGAAGCGGGATTTTATAAAAAAGTAGCCTCGGATATCGTTTTCGACTCAGCGCAATTGCAGCAATTGCGCTACAAACTGAATCATATCTTAGAGCGGATTTTCCTGGCCCTGGCGCAGAACTATTCCGCCGCCGCCGCGCCGCCGTTTCAACTGCTGCCGGAAACCACCCACCGGATGGTGCTGCAAGCCTCCGGCGAAGCGGAGCGCCTGAGGATCATCTGCGACCACGTCGCCGGAATGACCGACGGGTACGCTATCCGCGCCTACCGGCGTTTGTTCGACCCCGGCTTCGGCTCCATCGCCGACCTGGTGTAAGCGGGGCAGCAAGGGAGCGGGGGAGTAATGGATTGGTGGATTATTGGATAAATGGATTGATGGTTAAATTGCTAAATTGCCGCTCAACCATTCAACCATTTAACCATTTAGCAACCCATTAATCCATGCCGGAAGTCTTAGACGCTATCTTCACCATCGCGAGGGGTGTTTTGCAGCTTACCGATCAACAACAGGCTATCGTGGAACATACCTGGGGGCCGGCGCTGGTGTTTGCCGTGGCCGGATCCGGCAAAACCACCTGCATGGTGCAACGCATCAAACGTCTGGTGGAAACGAAGACCGTTCCCCCGGAAAAGATTCTCGCGGCCTCGTTCAATAATTCCGCGGTGCAGGATATCATCGCCCAACTAACCGCCCTGGGGGTTGCTCCGGGGGTACAATGCCGCACCCTGCACGCGCTGGGCTACCAACTGGTGCGTCTGGCTGCGACGCGGAAACACCTGCCCGGTGAGTGGCTCGCCGGGCAGGACCCCGAGAACATGCACAGCCGGTTGGTCGGCCAGACCCTCACCCAGATGGCCATGGAGCAGGGAATCGACAGCAGCGAATTGAACATCGACCGGGAGGATCTGAAAAACCAGATTTCCATCTGGAAAGGGAACCTGGTGTACGCGGATTTGGAAGCCGCCGCGCTCCCGGAACCCGCTCTCAAGCTGGCCCGCCAGGCCCGCCACGAGCACGAAGCGTACCTGCAGGCCTATCGAACTTACGAAAAGCTGCGCCTGCGCCAAAATGCCCTCACTTTCGATGATATGCTGCTGAGCGGGTGGGAGATTTTGCAGCGCTTCCCGGATATTTTGCAAACCGTGCGCTCTCAATACCGGATCGTCATGGTGGACGAGTTCCAGGACGTCAATTTTGCGCAGTATTGCATATTGGATTTGATCACCGCGCCGCAGCGCAATTACATGGCCATCGGCGACGACGACCAGTGCATCTACGAATGGCGGGGCGCCAGCCCGGAATATATTCTCAACTTCGAGAAGACCTATCGGGCGAAGATTTACACCATCAGCGATAATTTCCGCTCTACCGCCCCGCAGGTGATCCTGGCCAACGAGATGATCGCCCGGAACCGGAACCGCTACCCCAAACACCTCAGCCTGACCCGGGGATTCGACGGGCAGACCCTGATCCACAAGGAAGCCGACGACCTGGCCGTTGCCCGCGGCATCATCGCGGAAATCCGCCGCCTGCTGCGCAGCGGGGAAGCCGCGGCGCAAGACATGGCGATCCTGATCCGGCTCTATTCTCAAACCGCGCTCTTAGAAACCGCCCTGATCGAAGCCGGAATTCCCTACCGCATCGAAGGCAACGACCCATTTTACAAACGCAGCGAGTTGGTGGCGCTCTTTCAATATCTCTCCTTTGCGGAAGCCGAGCAAACCGTTCGCCGGCAGGGTTTACCAGCCGATCCGCAGCAAAGCGGCAAATATTTGCAGATGCTCGAAAGCATCGTCAATACCCCGCGGCGCTATATTGCCAAAGATTTCGTGAAATCTGCCGTGCAGCAGGCGCAGCGGCAGCGCCGCTCCGTGGTGGAGGTGATGCTGGCCCGCAAAGAGGAGCTGAAAGGGCGCAGCCGGGAGCGGGTCGCCGAATTCGCCAAACTGATCGAGCGCCTGATCCGCAAGCTGAGCCAGCCCGCCCACAAAACCCTGGCGTGGCTGGCGCAGGAGATCGAATACAAAGACCACCTGCTGGCCATCAGCGGTATTTACGAAGTGGGGATTACCAAAATCCAGACCGTGGACGCGCTGGTGGAATTCGCCCGCACCACCCGGCTGCGCTGCGGGGACTTTTTGAATTTCATCCGCGACCTTTCCCGCCGTCCCGCGGCGGAGACAGATAACCCCCACGCGCTCAGGATTATGACCATCTACAAAGCCAAGGGGCTGGAGTGGGATACGGTTTTCGTTCCCGGGTGCAACGAGGGCTTGATCCCCTGCGCCGCGGCCTCCGCTGCCCCGGGGGATTTCCCGCTGGTGCAGGATGTGGAAGCGGAACGGCGGCTGTTCTACGTGGCCATTACCCGGGCGCGCAAAACCCTGCACCTCTACCATTCCGCGGAAAAGCCCCTTTCCCCCTTTTTGGCGGAGTGCAAAGCGGAAACCCTGTTAGAAGAAGTGGAGAACATGACAGAAATTCTCCAGCAGAAGCGCCCGCTGCTGCGCCGCAAGGAGTTGGAGCGCTTTTGCCGCAGCATTACCCGGTTTCACCTGGAGCGCTATTTTTCCAAATGGGCGAAAGAATCGCCGGGGCCGAACCGCACCTACGCGAGATTCTTGCTCGAGAGCTTAGAATTGAAGGTCAGAAAGGCGGAGCGGGAATACCAGGATTACCAGGCGAAGCTGCAAGAACACCGGGAGGCGTTGCAGCAATTCGAGCGGGGAAAAGCGGAGTGGCGGAGTCGAATCAGCCGCGGCGCGGTGGTAGTGCAGAAATTCAAAAGCGCGTTATACCTGCCCGGCGCGGGAGAGATCCTGCATTTCGACCGGCTGCGCGGAGAGGAGGTGCTGGCGATGTCTTCCCGGGGGGTGGTAGGGACGGTGGATTTTAGCCGGATGCCGGAAATCGGCAAAGCGGACCTGGATTGGAAAAATTCGCAAGGGAGAGTAGAAAGCGTGGCGCCGGATGGTTCATGGCTGTCGGCGCGGCTGACCAAAGCCCTTCCTTCGCCGAACCACCCGCAATTCTCCCCCCCGGCTGCGCGCCCGCCCAAAGAGCTTCCCGGGAAAACCCGGGAATTGCTGGAGCCGGGGTTTCGCAAGGGGCTGGAAGTGTTGAAGAAGCTCCTGAAATAATAAATTTACATCACCCGCGCCGGGATGTTGAATTCTGTTGGCTCAAAAATTTCCGCCTCTCTGCCAAAACCGGGCAGCCGGCGCACTTCTTCGCCTCCCCCTCCCCCACGGTCAGGGCGCGTTTGACCCGCCGAAAGGCGTAAACGCCGGCAACCGCCACTAAAATGAAAACCAGGATTTCTTGCATGTTCTCTCACTCCTGATGCCGCCAACCGTTAAGCATTCACCATTCTCAATTCACCATTCTGCTTTCACTACTCTCATTCACAATTTTCCACCCGCCGGGATAACTCGCGAAACGGCAATAGTGAATGGAGAATGGGGAATTCAGAATAGTGAATCTTGCTCTTTCGCCCATATACACTCATACTACCCCCACCCCAGCAATCTTCCCCCCTGGTACACTGCCAGCGCGGCCAGGTAGGCCAGGGCGGTCATGTAAGCCATCATCACCAGGGGCCAGCGCCAGGAGTTGGTCTCCCGCTTGACGATGGCAAAGGTGGCCATGCACTGCGCGGCATACACGAAATAGACCATCAGGGAAACCGCCACTAACACCGAGAATACCGGGCGGCCGTCGGGGTAGCGGTCGTTGCGCATGGCCTCTATCAGCGGAACGATATTTTCATCATCGCCGGCTTCGAGGTTGTAAATGGTGGCAAAGCTGCTGATCAGCACTTCCCGGGCCGCAAAGGAGGCGATCAATCCCACCCCCATTTTCCAGTCGAAGCCTAACGGCTCGATTACCGGCTCGATGAACTGCCCGATCCGCCCGGCGTAGCTCTGCTCCACTTTCTCTTTGGCGGTGAGGCCGGCGCTCTCTTCCGGTTGGGGGTAAGAAGCTAAGAACCAGAGGATGATCGAAATCGCCAGGATGATGCTCCCGGCGTTGACCAGGAACAGTTTTGCGGAATCGTACACCTTCCACCATACCGAGCGCAGCATCGGGGCGCGGTAGGGGGGCAGCTCTAAGATGAATTGGGAAGTGCTCTTCACCGGCTTGAATTTTTTGATGAGCAGGGAGATGACCACTGCGGTAAAGAAGCCCAAAAAATACATGCCCGCCAGCACCAGGCCCTGGAGCTGCAGGAATCCCCAGAAGGTTGTCTGCGGGATGAAGGCAGAGATCAGCAGCACGTACACCGGCAGGCGGGCGCTGCAGCTCATCAGGGGGATGAGCAGGATGGCGATCAGGCGGTCGCGCCAGTTGTCGATGGTGCGGGAGGCCATGATGCCGGGAATGGCGCAGGCAAATCCGCTGAGCATGGGCAGCACCGCCTTGCCGTGCAGGCCGATCTTGTTCATCAGGCGGTCGAGGATAAACGCCATGCGGGCGATGTAGCCGCTGTCTTCCAGCAGGCTGATGAAAAAGATCAGCAGCACGATTTGGGGCAGGAAAACCACCACGTTCCCCACCCCGGCGATGACGCCGTCCACTAACAGGCTTTTCAAGACTCCCTCGGGCATCAGCGCGTTGGCGCGGGCGCCGATCCAGCCCACCCCGCTTTCGATCCACTCCATGGGATACTGCGCCCAGCTGAAAATCGCGTTGAAAATGAATCCCAAAATAAGCAGCAAAATGAGCGGCCCGCCCAGGGGGTGGCTCACCACGGAATCCAGCCGCTCGCTGAAGGATTTTTTCTCGATTTTATCTTCCGAGAAGGTGCTGGCCAGAACAGAATCGATATAAGCGTAGCGGGCGGTGGATTCCAGGGCTTTGCAGGATATTCCCATTTCGGCGTACTGCCGGCGGGCCTGCTGCACTTTTTCGGAAACCAGCGTAACCTCTTCCGGCTCTAAGAAGGGCTGCAAATAGGCCGCGTAACGGTCCTCCGCGGCCAGGCGCAGGCTGTCCATTAGCGGAAAAAAGGCCGCGCGGCGGCGGTGGGTTTCCAGGAAGGCGATCAATTCCGCAAGCGGGGCCAGGCGGGCTTCGTCAATCGTAAAACGGGATTCGTCAGGGTAGAACTCCGCCGGAGCCGTGAGGGAGAGCAGCGCTTCCACAATCGCCTTCATTCCCTCCCCGGTTTTAGCGGAAGCGGGAATGACCGCGTAAGCGCCTAACCGCTCCCGGAGAAGATTGAGGTCGATGGCAATATCGCGTTTGCGCACCTCGTCCATCATGTTCAGCACCACGATGGTGGGAATTCCCCATTCCAGGACTTGCAGGGTCAGGTAGAGATTGCGGGAGAGGTTGGTAGCGTCCACCACCGCCAGCACCGCCAGGGGGCGTTGGCCGGGAAACCGCCAGCTTTGCACCGCATCCGCCACGATTTTTTCATCCTGGCTTTTGGGATTCAGGCTGTAAGCGCCGGGAAGATCGTGCACCATGATTTTCCGGCCTTTCAGCCAGCCGGTTCGTTTCTCCACGGTCACGCCGGGATAGTTTCCCACTTTGTGGTTGGAGCCGGTCAGGTGATTGAAAATGGCGGTTTTGCCGGAATTCGGGTTGCCGATGATCGAAATCCAGGGGGGTTCGGAAACGGCGGTTTTTTTTGCGCTTTTTTGGGTTTTAGAGTGCGGTAACTTCATCGGCTGCCTTCTCGGATTCCGCTACCAACACGTGCCGGGCGATCGCTTTGCGCATGGACAGGTAAAAGCCGCGAAATTTGATCTCGATGGGGTCGCCCAGGGGGGCGTAACGCACCACCCGCACGGGGATTCCCTCGTTCAGTCCCAGGTCGCGCAGCCGCACCGTCTCGCCGTCCGCAAATTCGATTTTGCTGATAATCGCTTGATCGCCCGGAAGAAGTTCCGTTAACCGTTTTCGTGTTTCCATAGTATCTCTCAGATTAAAACCTTGTTAAATTGGAACGCGGATGACGCGGATGCTACGGATCTACGCGGATTTGTCTGGCAATTAAATAAAACCTGTGGTTTTTATCTGCAACAGTCCGCCGCATCCGCGTCATCCGCGTTTCTATTTCATCCAAATCAAAACGCAATCCCCACTGTAAACCGCTGCACCTCGTCCAAATCGCCCATGGCGGCGTAGGCGTAGTCGATGGCAATGCCCCAGCCGGCCAGGGTAAAGTTCAGCCCCCCGCCGAAAGAGAAGTTTTCGGTATCGTGGTTGCCTTTATATCCCGCCCGCAGGGCTAAAAAATCGTTCCACATGTATTCTAACCCCGCCCCCAGGGTTTCTTTGTTGTCGTTGGGATGGTTTCCGTCCACCGCCAGGGTCAGGCGGTTATCCCGGTTCAGGATGAACCCCTCTTCGCGCCCTAAAATATCCATCGCCACCCCCACCCGGAAGACGATCGGCAGGGGCCAGGATTCGGTTTTCAGCGCGGTTTCCACCTGCGCGCCGGTGAGGGGGTCGGTTTGCACCACGGAGAGATCGCTTCCGGCCATTTTCATGCCGGAGCCGAAGTTGGCCATGTTCATGCCGATGCGCAGCCCCTTGAAGCCGGTATCGTAGAGGGTGCCGAAATCCACCGCAAAGGCGGCGGCTTCTTCGTTGTAGATGTTCTGGCGGATGTATTTCCCCTTCAGGGCCACGGAAAAGCGGTCGGTGAGCTTGCGGGCGTAGGTCAAACCGAGCGCCAGGTCCGTGGCTTTATAGAAAATGCCGTTGCCGTTTTGCTCTTCTAAAGTGGTCTGCTCGATCTCCCCGGAATTCAGGTAAGTTAACTCCAGCCCCAGGGCCTGGGAATTGCCCAGCGGGGCTGCCAGGGCGAAAAAGTCATGGGAGATGCCCGCAAACCACTCCGTATGGGTTCCGGAGATGCTGATTTTGCCCAGCCCGGCGACGCCGGCGGGATTCCAATACAGCGCGGTAGCATCGTTCGCCAGGGCGACGTAGTTGCCGCCCAACGCCACCGCCCGCGCCCCCGCCCCGATTTTCAGGAACGGCGCAGCGGTGGTGCCGGCCTTGGGGAAGACGTCGGCGAATACAATTGTTTGCAACGCAATCAGCAAACCGATAAAAAGAGATTTCATCTATACTCCTCGCGTATTCAGGTTCTTTCACCGCTCCCCTCTCCATTGGAGAGGGGAGCACCAATGTAGGCAGGAGATTTCTTGCAGCAATACTAACTGAACTAAAAGTCTCCCTCTCCATATTGGAAAGGAAGATTCAAAGAATGAAGTCATTTAATGATCGAAAATTTCCCCACCCGCTTCTGCCCGTCGCGGGTTTTGACCACGTACACGTACAGCCCGTAGGCCACCGACAGGCCGGATTCGTTCTTCAAATCCCAATAGGTTGCGCCCTGGCTGCCCTGGTGGTCGATGCGCCGCACCAGGTCGCCCGCAACGGTATAAATGAAGATTTCGCACTGGCCCGGCAAATTGGTGAACATGAGCCGGTTATCGAACGCGGAGGCGGCTAAGTAGGGATTGGGCACTACCCGGATGTTCTCCAGGTCGCTCTCCTTTGCCGCGGCGTAGCTGCCGGCCGTGGTGGTAAAGCGATAGACCACGTTCTGGTTGAGCGGTTTTCCGGTCAAAATGGTGTATTCGTCTCCCGGGGAAGGGGAAATTCCGTAAACCACCTCGCCAATGTACGCCCACTGCCCGTTGACAAACTCGTATTCGGTGGAGTCGAAATTCTGGGTGCGCATACTGACGATGGCGGTATCCGGCAGCAGGGGATTGTCCGCCGGAAAGCTGAGAAAGAATAATTCATCGGGATAGACCAGGGGGCCGATGCCGCCGTCCCTGCCGTTGTAGCCTTTGCCGCCGGGGGTCAAATCCCAGCCCTTCGGTCCGAAGGTTCCCGGGGGAAAATTCCCCCAGTATTCGAAATCATATAAAATGGTGCGACCGCTTACGTCGATGGGATTGGCGGGATCGGTAACGTCGTACACCTTGATGGGAACCCTCACCTGGTCCACTAACCGCGCTCCCCCGATGCCGTCCACCACGGAGTCGCCCACCGTCACCACCCGGATCAGGGTGCTGTCATCGTAGCTCGTCACGATCTTGAAATCCGCGATCCCTTCCACCGCCGCCGGGAAGTAGTTGGCCAGGTTGTGGGTATCGTAAAACCAATCGAACGTGCAAGTATCGCCCGCTACCTTTGTCCAGCCGGCAAAGGTTCTTCCCGCCTCCACGTCTTTTACGGTGAGGCGGAAGCCGTCGATTACCGGGAGATTGTCGCCGGATTCATCGGTCAAGGGATGCTCGAAGAGCAGGGTATCTCCGGTAGTGGTATTTTTGAGGGTAAAAGTGGTTATGAAATCTACAATCGCGGTATCTTCATAGACCGGGGTATTTTCCCGGAAGGTAATTTCGTAGGCGCTGTTCTTCAATTGGTTGGGATCGAGAATCTCCACTTCCACTTCGGCGTCGGTTTTGCCGCTCGCCGGCTGCAGGCTGCTTCCTTCCAACACCGCGCCGGGGGTGAGGTTGGAGGGGCGGGTCGCGGGAATCGCCGCGGCCACGTTAATCTCGCTGGTGGTCAGCCCCAGGGCGCTTTCCAGGGATTCCACCCCGTTCGCCTGGTCGCCGCGGTCGTAGGCGGTGACGGTGTACCAATATTCCACCCCGTTTTGCACCGTGGTATCCACGAAAGTATGGCGGACGCCGGTGTCGCTGCCTAAGTATTTGCCGGAGAGGGGGTCGTTGCCGGTAACGCCGTTCTCTAAGTCGAACTGGGCGATGGGTTGAAAGGCCAGGAAATTCCCCCGGGAATCGGTAATAATTTTCCCCCAGGTTTTTCCGCGGTCGGAGCTGCGATAGATTTTGTATCCTTCGAAATCTTTTTCCCGGGTGATGTAGTCGCGGGATTGCTCCGCCCGCTCGGCGTCCCACACCACCGTGACCTTGCCGTCCGCGGGATATGCTCTTACCTGCGGGGAAGCGGGCGGATTGGAACCGTTCCAGCTATTCTCCGCCAGGGTCCAGACCCACTCCACGTTGGCGAGCAGATCCGCCTCATCATCGCCGGCGATAATGGCGATATCCAGGGGCGCGGAATCGCCCGGCGCCAGGGTCACCGGCCCCACCGAATAGGCCCAGGTAATTTCCCCGCCGCGGTTGTTCCCTTCCGGATCCAGCGCCGGGGCCAGCGCCACGTCGTCGATGCGGATATCCTCGCCGTGAAAATAACGGGCGCGAGTAGTATCCGGCGCGCCGGTGGTGTCGGAGGTAAGCAGCATCCAGTACAGCTCGTCGCTGGCGGGGGTAAAATCGTCGTGGAAAAAGTGGAAATTGGTAATCCCGTTATGATTCGGCGTGTTGACCACTAACAGCCCGATGTAGCCCACCTTCGACCACGGTTCCTGGGGCTGGCCGTTCTGGTCCCACATGTACACCAGGTCGCGCTTGCCGTCGTTATTGGAATCGCTGAAATTGATCAGGTCGTGATTGTCGAAATCGATCAGGAATTGCACCATCATGCCGGGGTAGAGGTCTTTCAGAGTATCCGCGGCGGTATTTTTGATGTTGAAGCGATAGACCAGGAAGTCCTCCGCGTAGCGGCGGGTGAAGGAGTAGGCGGTCTGCTCCACCCGCAGGCCGTAGGGGGTATCGTTGCCGGCGTCGGTGAAGACGCAGTAGAGGTCGCGCTCGGAGGTAAATTCCCCGGGGAATACGTTGCCGCCGGTGTCCTGCCGGAACAGTCCCGGCCAGAAAGGCGCGTTGCTGCCGCCGCGCGGCCAGGTGTCTTCATTGTCGCTGGTGGCCATAATCGGGGTCAGGTCGGTCTCGCTGACGGTCACCTCGCCGGAAAACAGGTCTTCCGCCGCGGGCTGCCATTCCCGGCTGATGAGGTTGGAGGCGGGGTCCTGGAAGGATTCGATCACGTCGCCGTTGTAGCCGACCATGAAATCCACCCCCCAGCCGTACTGCTGTTCGTCGTCCTGGCCTTCGCCAAAGGCCGGCCACTCCAGCGAGGGGGCGAAAATGTGGAAGCTCGCCAACTGCCCGAAGTTGGTGAGCACGTTGGCCAGCCTCCCCTTGCCCTGGATGCCCACGGAGTAATCGCCGGTTTGGTAAGGTTTCAAAATCTCGATGAAGCGGCCGGTGGAGTATTTGCGATACACTTCGCGCTCTTCGGTCTGCGCGAACAAAAGTGCGGTGAGCCACAGCAGGACCAGCAAAGTGATCGGAAAACGGAGGACGTCCCGAAAAAGACCACCCCTTCCCGGGGTTAAGTCGGGATCAAATCTCTGGCGAAGCCACCACTTTGTGGCCGGATTTGAGATGCCGGATGCCGGATGCCGGAAGATGGAAAGGTTATGGCATAGGAAAAACTTTATCACAGATATTCCTTCTGGTTTTGTAATGTTCATTTTTACATGAAATTGAAGTTAGGGCTTTCGCCCTTTTTATTGTACCACTGAAAGCTAATGTGTTTCAATAACTCTGTGCGCTCAGTTGGGTACATTATTTTTTTCTGGCTCCCTTAATCAACATGTTCTTCAACTTGCTGAATCTGTCTGTATAATGCGATGAATCTCATAAGGAAAATACCTGGCCGGACACGAGAATCTGTCCGGCGTACGCCTCTCGCCATTGATTCGATATTCCAAGCTGATACTTGATCGTTTTTGTCGGCGATACGCCAAAGATGCTGTTGATCTCTGTACCGGTCGCGAGAACTATGACGGACACCTTATGAGAAGGGGGAGGGGCCAGGGCGATCAAATATCGGATGTCGCAAACTCTCGCTTGAACCTTTTCATTCCAGCGCCCCTCTATTACCTCTTCCGAACCTGGGTGGTGATGGCCAAAATCGATCGTGACCGATTTTCCAGTGTGGTGCTTCACCTCAAGCAACTGGTGGCGGAGATCAGGAAACAATCCCGCACCTGGTGGGTAATGATAACCGAATTTCTTCGCAACCTCGAACTCAAACCAATGACCCTTCGGACGGACCTCAAGTAGGCGCCCGCCTTCGTCTCGCGGCGCGTCCACGCCCATGAGCGGCTTGACCAGAATGGCGATCTCCTCCAGAGTGAAGAGCAGACTCGGATCAGCCGGGGCATTAGCAAGAGGATCACCATCACCGAGATCGAGGGAGTGGATCCGGTCCCTTTTGGCGCGAATGGCCTTGATGATCGTCGAGGCGCGCGTCATTGAGCACCTCCTTCCCCCTCAAACCCAAAAGCTTCATACACAGCGAGGTTAACGGCATCCTCCAGTTGCCTGATACTGTCCGAGGCTGCTTGCTGCCGCGTTTGTTCGACTAACTCCTTCGTAAGCGCTATAACTTGCAGGGCCGCTGGCGTGCCAGGACGCGGAAGAGGATACTTGCCAACGTACTGGGTGATGTAACGGCGGCGGCCTGAGTAGAGCTTGTTGCTAAATGCAGTATCATGAAAGCGAGTCATGAGGCGGGAGTTCGCAATGCCGAGGATGAGATACAGTGTTTCCTCCGGCATACCCGGTCGCAGAGTAATCCAGTAGCAGTCGCCGTTTACGATATAGTTCTCTTCAACAAGGAAGAATCTGGGCTCGGGGCTAATATCGGGAAAGACAACCTTTGCCAAGCCCCACGCCGCGGGATCCTGCGGAACCCATATTTCGTACCATCTGCGACCAGCGTCGATGACATAGCGTCTCGCTTCCAGGCGAGAGCGGAAACTCTCCAGATACCTCCGAGCATGTGGATACACGGCAAGGTCAACCACGCGCTTTCCGCTGCCTGAGACCACATGGGGATACAGGACGCGCGCGGTCGGGACGTAGCGCCCGGGTAATGCCCAGGGGCGTGCATCCTCGTGGTGAAGGATTGGCCGGAGCAAGTCGTCCTCAGGGCGTTTCTCCCCAGGCAGGACTGCCCAGTTGTCACGAATGAACACCTCATCGGCCGTGGTCTTGATTCCAACTCGGACAAATGCCACTTCCTCAATCGTTTGGTGAGATCGTTCGCGGATTCGCCTTAGGAACTCCGATTCCTGCGATGACACGAGTCTCCAAATATCTGTAGCCCCGGGAGTAACGATGAAACGACCCCTCGTGATGACGAACTTGCCATCTGGCGTCTCAACAAGGCCATTATCTCCCGCCACAATAGCTTCGACAATGCTGCTGCAAACGCGCGCCGGGGTCTCTTCCACTTGCGCCCGGCCAGTGCGCGAATAGACCCTGGTGAAGGGAACTAAGTAGGGCTCAGGTCGATTGGCAGGGCTTTTACGCCGGGCAATCAGGACGGCCGGAAGAACGGCCGCTTCGAACAGCTTGGTATCGCCGAGATCGATCACCTCAAGGACTTCAAATTCATTAAGGAGATAACTCCGAACCGCCTTCCCTGCGAGAGTGGTCATGAAGCGGTTAGATATGATTATCCCCAGGATTCCCCCGCTTCGGAGCGCATCGCCGATGGCCCGAATGAAGGCGTGGTAGAGATCGACCCGGCCTGAGAGACCGTAGCGATTCGCGATTCGCTGGGCTTCAGCGGCTCCCAGAACTTGAGTGCGCACATAGGGAGGGTTCGCGACAATGACGTCGAACCGGGTTCCCAGGCTGGTATCAGCATCACGCTTTGCCCACAACTCTTGCTGGGGCGTGAAGGCGGTGGCAGCCTGAAGAAAGTCTCCCTGAATGAGGTGAACAGCGCTGCCAGCGTGCGCCAGGCGGCGTCTCGCCTCGCCTGCGGCGTGAGCATCCGCCTCGACCCCGACGGCCAGCCAGCTCTTGATCCTGTGCTCGAGGAGGGCTTCGATAGCAGCCTTGAGCAACTGCCCGTCGCCGCATGCTGGATCAAGAACCCTGATGGGTTCGGCGCGCATCTGCTTAAGCCATGCGACAGCCTTGTCGGCCACGAATTTAGCCAGGGGAGCAGGGGTGTAGTGCGCTCCCATTCGCTTCCGGAAAGATTTCGTCGATATGACTGGGTTAGCTTTCATCATCCCGATCTTTCAGTCGGTTGGTTGTCGCATAACATGGATTTTAGCTGCCTGCTGTTATCCCGCCCCTGCTTTCACATCCCCACCGTCATCCCCAACTTGACGATCCGCGGCGGGCCGACGTCCGAAGGATCGTGCATAAAATCCTGCCCGGAACCGAAGAGGCGGCTCTTGCCATCGTTCCAAACCTTGCCGGTGCGCGGCTGCACGATCAGGGGATTGAGGCGGTCGAACAAATTGGTCACTTCCAAAAACACCGACAGGCTGGCGCGGCTGACCGGGAAGAATTTTTCCAAACGGATGTCCACGCTGTTGGTCCAGGGCATCCGGGCGGAATTTTTCTCGAAGGTTTTGGTGCGGTCGTCGCTGATGGGGGTATAGGGCAGGCCGCTGGAAAACTGCGCCAGCAGGGAAAAATTCAACTGCTGCAGCGGGCGGACGCCGAAAAGCGAGAATCCGAAGCCTTTTGGCAATTGCAGCAGGATGTTCAGGGCCAGGTCGTGGGTGCGGTCGAAATCCAGGTAGAGTTCTTTCACGGATTTTTCCCGGCCCTCGAAAATGTTCAACGCTTCCTCGGTGGGAGTGGCCTCGTTGCCGCGCGCCACGGAGTAGGTGTAATCCAGCCTGGCCGCCCAGAAATCGCTCATGCGCTTTTCCAGGGAGACGTCGATGCCCTGGATGCGGGCGAAATCGTTATTGGTAAAAATGGCGTAGCGGTAGAGGGTCTCCACGTACACCGTGCCCAACAGGTCGGTCATGTCCCGGGAGTAGGCGGTCACGTTCAGGGCGTAGCGGGTTCCTAACTTTTGCGAGACCCCGAATTCGTAGGCGATAGTTTTTTGGGATTTGACATTGGGATTGGCCACCAACGCCAGCCGGGCTTTGGCCAGCTCATCCACGTTCAGGAATTGCAAATTGCGGTAAATGTCCTGGAAGTTGGGGAACTGGAAGAACTGCCCGTAGGAAAAATGCAGCACCGTGTTTTCCGAGATCGGGTAAGCCAGCCCCAGGCGCGGGCTGATCTTGAATTCCGGCTCGCTGTCAACCAGGCCTTCCTGGGGATTTTCGATATTCTGGTAGCCCCCGGCCTTGACGTCCACGTAATCGCCCCGCAGCCCGGCGTTGATGATCAGGGTAGAGTACTCAATCTTGTCCTGAACGTAGGCCGAGGCGCTGACGGGCTTCTTCTGGTATTCATTGAGGAAGAACTCGTCGGCGTTGTTGCCCTCTTTGGTGTAATCGAACACCTCCAGGTCGTACAAATTCACCTCGAAGCCGCTTTTGAACTCGTGGCTGGCGCCCAGCTGGTAGAGCCAGTCCCCTTTGAAATTGTAGGAAAGCGACTGAATGTCGCTGTAAGAGCGGCTGTTGCCCAAGTACACGAACTCCTGGTTTTCATCCAACTCCGGGAAGAGGTATTGGGTGTAATCCAAATCGCCCACCCGGTACAGGGAGCGCAGATCTAACAGGGAAGCGTTCAGCACCAGGTAAGAGCGCGGGGAAAACACGTGGTTGTATTGCAGGCCGTAGCGGATGCTCTCATTCTCCCAATGCCCCTGGTTGTCGGGCAGGTATTTGAAGCGGTGATCGTAGGGCTGGTACTCCTGGCCGGTGTATTGCAGCGAAAGCGAAAGTTTGTGCGAGGCGATGGGGAAGCTCAGCTTTCCGAAACCGCTGCGCAGAAAGTTATACCCGTAGGGCAGCCAGCTGTTTTCGTTCCCGTACTCCCCGGAGAGGAAGAAGTTCGCAGCGCCGAGCAGAGGCCCGCTGAAGGTGCCGCGCAGGCTGCCCTCGATGGGCAGGGCCGGCTCCAGGGTTTCGATGGCGTCGGGGGCCTGGTAGGTGAGCCGCGCCCCGGTCTGTTTGTCATAAATCGGGTTGGCGTCCGGCGCCAGGGCGTTCGCTTTGCGGTAGGGGCTGTCGTTGAGCATGGCCGAGCGGTATTGGAATTTGGCGCTGAAGCGCTCCGAGCCGTCGTTGGTGACGATATTGACGATCCCGCTCATGGCCGAGCCGTATTCGGCGTTGAAAGTGCCGCTGAGCACCTGCAACTCCCGGATGGCGTAGTTGTCGATCAGCCCGCCCACGGATTTGTCGATAGGGTCTTCGACCCGCTGCCCGTCCACCAGATAGGCTACTTCATTCACCCGCCCGCCGCGGAAGTGCAGGTTCCCCTGGGCGTCCGTGGTAATGCCGGCCTGGCTGGCCACCACGTCGATAAAATTCTCCACCGGCAGGGCGTTGATCTGCTCTCCATCGACTACCGCCAGGCGGGAAGTCACATCCGGGCGAATGAGCGGCCGTTCCGCGGTAATGGTAACGGCTTCCCGGCTCTCGATAGCGGCCTGCTCCAGCTCCAGGTTCAGCTCTGTGGTCAGGTTTACCGCCACCTGCACATTTTCCACCCGGAGCGAGGTATAGCCTAAGTGTTCCACCACCAGGGTGTATTTTCCCGGCTCCACGTTCAAAAGCACAAAAAAACCGTCGCGATCCGTGGTCGTTCCTAAGTCGGTATCTTTGAGATACACATTCACGTCCGGTATGGGCTGGGCGGTATATTTTTCGCGAATGACCCCGGCAATTTTCCCGCGGGTGCTGCCGAAGGCCGTCCCGCCCAACGCTAGCAACAGAAGAAGACATGATAGTCGAAAGAGCTTCATAATAATCCGTTTTGCTTGGTGTTATGGTGCGCCGCTGTTCGGGTGTTATAGTGTTCAGGTGTTCGGGTATTCATGTGCAGAGCTGCCAATACACCCGAAAACCTGAACACTTGAACACTTCCTCTAACGCACCAGGAGCATCTTTTTGGCGGACTGGAATTCTCCCGCGGCGATGCGGTAGAAGTAAATTCCACCGGGAAGCTCACGGCCTGAGTTATCCTTCCCATCCCACTGAACCTGCTGAACCCCGGGCGCAAACCGCTGCGCCGCCAAATCCCGCACCTTCTGCCCCAGGCTGTTGTAAATCGCCAGGCTCGCCACTTCCGAAACGGGCAGATAGAACGCGATAGTGGTATTGGGGTTGAAGGGATTGGGATAGTTTTGATAGAGGATAAAATCGCTAACCAGTTCAGGGTTAAGGTCGTCGCCGATAGCGGATACGGTGGTAACGGTAATATCATCGATGTGGAGATAATAGGTTGCAAGCGTATCCGTTCCGAAAAGATAAGCGCCGATAAAACCGTTGGCATAGGTATCATCCGTGTATGGGCCGCCGGGCAACTCCTGGTCGTCAAAGAACAGGCGGAACTGGTTGCCCACCGCTTCCACGGCCATTTTGTGCCAGCCGGGCTGGGTGGGAAGCCCGCCGGGAACCTGGGCGGAGTTCCAGTCGCGGATCACTGTCGGGGTAGTCACGTCGCGCTTGCGAAAGCGCAGCCGGGTGGGGCCAAAGGCAGGATTTAGCTGGGCGACAAAATTATATCCCCGGCTGTTGGCGGAGGAATCTACCCGGAATTCGATGCCATAGTAAAACGCCGAATCCGGGCGCAGGAACACCATGGCTTCGAAGTAAAAATCACTCCAGGCGGGATCCCCGGAGAGGGCGCTGCTGGCGCTGCGGGATATATCATTGCCCAGCCGGCCTGCCCAGCCGTCGCCGCCGGGGTTGCCGGGGTACGCGACCGCTTCCATATTATTGCTGTTCCCGCTGAAGCCGGCGTACCAGGGGTTTTGGAGCGTGCCGTTGGCAAAGGTCTCCGTGTACAGGGTGGTTTGGCCCGTCGCCAGGCTGGCCAGCAGCATTAACAAACCTATTCCCGAAAGCAACTTTTTCATTCGAACCTCCTTTTAGGATTAAGCGGTGAAAGTCCTCCAGACTCGATCACTGCGAACCCTCTTCCGTGAGGTTTGCGGCTAATTTAAGATGATAGAACGCCGCTTTCGAAAAAATTATCCGGTTTTGGATATTTCTTTGCCGGAAAAGAAACAATCCGATTCGCAAAGCCGGCATTCGGCAACGGATTGGCATTTATATTTGAATTGCTGAAAACCCAGGCGAAAATTGAGCACTTCCGGTTTCTCCGAAAGATAATAGCCCATGAAGCAGATCAGTTTTTCCCCGGTCTCGTTGCTGAGCAGGTGCTCGATTTTGCAGGCGTCTAATTCCGCAACCTCCGCGGGAAGCTGCAATACCTCGCTGAAAAACCGCTTCACGATGTGGCGCTTGTTCAACGCCGAGCTGACTAACTGCTGCCCCTGCTCGGTAAGGTGATAAAATTTGTTTTCGTCCTCGGTGAGATAGTTTTTATCTCGCAGCTTGGTAAGCGTGATGGAGACGCTGCCGCGGGTAATGTTCAAATAATTGGCAATGTCGATTCCCCGGGCATAGCCGTTCTTTTGGTGCAGGTGATAGACCGCCATCAGGTGGTGAATGCTGCTGTGGCTTGGCTCGGTTTCATCGAATTTTTTCCAGACGTCCTTCATCTCGTTTGACCGCCAAAACTTTTGTTTTATTAATAAAACATCGGTATTTTAGCAATGTAAACGTTGAAAATCAAGAGAGGGCGGAGAAGAAAAAAATTATCCATCAAGAATAATTATTAAATATGCGGTCTCTATTCCGACTTTTTCTGCTCCGCTACCTCCCGGTGTATTGACTTATTTGATGAAATTGGCGATATTGACCCAAAATCTCTGGCGTGGGTACTGGGGAAACAAAAAAGGCAATAGCACAGGGTGACTTTTGCTCCATTGTCAAAAAAGGTAATTTTTGATCTATGAAAAGACGCGAGTGCAACCGCCCCGTTTAATCCCCTTGTTTCCCGCCCAACCGGCATCCTTCACGGAGGAAATTATGAAAGCCAAACATACAATATTTGTATCAATTATTTTCATAACGGCCATTTTCAAAACCCTTTGCGCGCAGAATAGCGGCATTGCCAATCCTAAAATTGTGGGGATGGAAACGGATCGCTGGCCCCGGTTCAACCTGTTTGTCTATGCAGATAATCTGGGGGAGTTCACCGCGGAAGAGATGGCGCAATGGGAAGCAGAAATTCACTGGGCCGGGCAGCGGTGCGCCCCGGAAAGCTCCATCAAAGAAACCGGGGAGAGCGGTACGCCCCTCGATTTGCTAATGCTGATCGACAACAGCACCTCGATGAGCGGAAAGTTCGCCTATGTAGAGCAGGCCTATAAGATTTTCATCGACGGCCTGCGCAAAAATTCCCGGGTGAGTATTGTGCGGTTTCAAGATAGATCATCCCGGCAGCCCTGGGGATCGCATCTACTGGCGCAATCCTCCAATTCCCGCTACTATTTGAAACAGCAGAACATTTTCTCATCCCTCACCCCCAAGACCTATCTGTACGACGCGGTTTATCAGGCGTTGATCTATTTTGATATTGTCGCCGAGGCAGGGCAAAAGTCCATTGTGGTGTTTACCGACGGGGCCGATGTGGGCAGCGCCACCACCTGGAAAGCGCTCCAGCAACGCGCCGTGGACAGTGGTATTCCCCTCTTCTTTGTGGACTTCAGCCATCCCACGGAAAGGAATAAAGACGCCAATAACCTTTCCCGGGACACCTACGGTTTCTATTCCGCTTCCGGCAACCCCCGGGAGCTTACCGACCTCTACTTTGACATTCTCCGCAAAATCAATACCCAATGGGTGCTAAAGGCCGCTTATCCGTTGAGCGAATCGCAGGTTCCACCCGAGGGAGAGATATCGGTTCGAGTACCGGCAATAGACGCACTTCAGACTCTTCGCAGAACGGTTAAAGTCTCTCCCGAAAAATTTGCCCAACTACGCTACATAAAGTTGCTGAAAAGCGACAGCGCCCTGGCCTTACCTGCCCCGGAGGAGGCGAATCGTTGGGGGATTTACCAGGATGATTGCTGGTCGGCCCTGGCAAGCGCCGCTATCGACCAGGGAAACCGGGAGGTTGCAGATGGAGCGATTGCGGCATTAGAGAAGTCCGATAACGTGTTTAGCAAACAAAGAGGTTTTCTGGCTCGAATTGCCCGCGCCGAGAAGGAGAACAGCCCGGAGTTGGGCGATTTATATCGCACCTACGTCAATACCTTCAATGATGGGATATTATCCGACGAGGTGCTGTGGAAATTGGCCAACTGGCACGCTTCCCGTTCCGAAGAAGAGCAGGCGCGGCAGTGGGCGGTTCGCCTGCTGAAAAGTTTTCCCTGGAGCCGCTACGGGGATGACGCCTTGATGGCCCTGGCCCAATATGAGCAAGACCATGGCCGCCCCCCCGTGGCGGAAACGCTGTATCTGGAGGTCAAGCAGTTCTACCGCGAAGGCGACCGCTACGGCGAATCCCTGCTGAAATTGTCGGAATTGTACATCGCCGGGGGCGCGCCGGAGAAGGCGGAGGAGTTCTTGCTGTCGGTAGAAAAGGAATTCCCCACCCTTCGAGAAGGGGGACAGCTTTATAATCAACTGATTCTTGCGCAGACTTTGCAAAACAAATACCTGGCCGCAGCCAAAACCGTGGATCAGTTTTCCCAGCGAATGCCGGAATCGCCGGAACTGGCCAGGGCCAGGCTGACGCAAGCTTCGGTGTATTGGAAAAATCTACACCAGCCGGAAAAAGCAAAGGAGATCTATGAGAGTTTGTTGCAGCAGGAAAATCTCGACCCGGCCTTGCTGGCAGAAGTGCAGCAGCAGTACCAGCAGGTGCAATACGAGCTTTCCCCGGAGCAGGCCCTCCGCAACCGGCCGCCCACCGACGCGGTTTTAGTGGGGCTAATGAGCCAGCACAATTGGCAGGTGGATCCCGATTTACCGGAAAAATTTTTGGCGGAAGCGGCGCGGCTCATCCGGGAGGGGCGCTATGAAGAAGCGCTGGCAATTACCGGGGCGGTTGTAGAACAGTACCCCGTGATCGGCCTGGGGGACGTAGCGCTGCTGATGACCTCCACGGCGTATCACCTCCAGGACAGCGTGCAGGCGCAGGTAGAAGCGCTGCGTTCCATTCCCGAACAATACCCCGCTTCCCCCCTGGCGCTGACCGCGAAACATCATATCGCAAGAATTACTGCCGGGGGGGAAAATCAGCGCGATGCGTTACTCTTATATGAAGAACTGTTGGCGGAGGCCCGGCCGGAGTACGCCGGGTTGGATTCTGCCCGAACGGAGTATGATCAATTGCGCGCCAGGGCGCTGGTAATCGTCAGCGGCGAGGTGCAGGGAATTTCGCGCGATAAAATCGCTGAGGTAGCGTTGGTGGTGCACGAGTTACCCTCCCAGGATGTGGCCGCCAAAATTCAACCGGACGCGCAGGCCAATTATACTGTTGGCCTGGCCTTGGGAAAACAATATACCATGATCGCCAGCGCCGCGGGCTTTCTGCCCTTGACCATGGATCTGGATTTCCGGGAAGTTTTAGCCGGCCAGAGCGTCAAAAAGGATCTATTCCTGACCCGCATCGCCAAAGGATCGCGGGTGACCCTGAACAACGTGATGTTCGACTTAAGCAGCAGCGATTTGCGAGAAGAATCAATGCCCACCCTGGATGAAATGGTGCGCTTTCTGAAAAACAACCCCGACCTGGAAGTAGAGATCGCCGGGCACACCGACAACCTCGGCGACCCGGCATTTAACGAACAACTATCCCTGAACCGCGCCCTCAGCGTGGCGCGTTACCTCCTGGAAAACGGCGTCTCCATGAAGAGCGTAACCACCAACGGCTACGCCGACCGCGACCCCATCGCTTCCAACGACACCCGGGAAGGCCGCGCCCAGAACCGCCGGGTGGAGATGCGGGTGGTCAGGTGACAGGGGCAGGGGCAGGGGCAGGGGCAGGTAAATAGGCAATTTACGAACGCGTGAAGTATAGTAAACTTTTCGTCCTCGAAAATCACCCGCCATACACTCTCAGCTATTAATGATATTCCTGCCCCTCCCCCTGCTCCCGCCCCCGCCCCTGCTCCTGCTCCCGCCTACTGCTCCTGCCCGATGAGCACAAACGCCGCCCAATCCCGGGGATGAGGGTACTTTTTCAAGGTGAGTAATTGCGCTGCCCGCAGCGCCCGGGCTTTATTGCCGTCGCGCGCCAGCTCTTCGTAAAATTTGACCATCAAATCCATAGTAGCCTCATCGGGAACCGGCCACAGGCTGACCATCAAGCTGGCCGCGCCGGCGTAGAGAAACGCCCGGCTCAATCCCGCCACCCCGTCGCTGGAAATGCGCCCCAAACCGGTCTCGCAGGCGCTCAGCACCACTAACTCCGCGTTTAGCGGGATGCCGAATACTTCTCCCGTGGTCAGCACCCCGTCGGTTTCCATAGAATTCTCGGTTTGCGCCAGCACCACCCCGCAGCGCAGGGGATTGCTGACCATGTAGCCGTGAGTTGATAGGTGGAGGTAGTTTTGCACCCCCGCGATCCGGCGAAACTCCTCCTCGCTGGCGCTTTGCCGGGTGAGCGTGAGGGCTTGCAGCGCCCGCGCCCCGGCTTCCTGAAATCCCGCGCCTTTTTTTTGATTCACGTGCTCGGCGATTTTCAACACCTCTTTTTCTGCGCCGGGCAGCGGCATCCACAACGCCGGATCGGGCATGGCGGGATTGCCCATCAACAGCAGGCGCGGCGCTTCCCGGAATTGCTGCTCGCGGATTCTGCCCCGGGTATATTTCAACAGCCCGATCGAGGGCGAGGTGGTAAACGAATGCCGTTCTACCAGGTAGCGCCCCTCCTGATCGAGCAGGCAGGCGAAGGGCAGCAGGAAGAGGATTTCATGGGGGATAATAACGATTTCCCGGGTGGTATCCGCGGGCAACGGCGCTTTGAGCGGTTCTATGAGCAGGGAATCCAGCGCGCGCAGCACGCGCCCGTATGGTAATGCCGCAGGTTCCCTTGCTCCCACCGGCCGGGATCCCCGCAATTCCTCGACCCCCAGGCCCAGGGATTGGCGGGCGGAGCGCACCAGGGAATAGAGGGAGTCCGGGGTGATGCCCTGCTGCTTGTGGGCATGGACCTGGCCCTCCGGGGTGATGGCCCACATTGCGATCCCGTCGGGCAAAACGTGGTACATCAACAGGGTATGGTGGGCCGCCTCGGCGCGGATTTCCCTCAGGCGCAAATCCGGGGCGCCTTCGCTGCTGCCCAGGGTATCCGGCGGAATGGCGAGATGGGCGGCCCAATCTTCCACGGAAGTGAATGCAGGGCCGTTCGCCGCGGGAATACCCGGCTGCGGCGCCGCCTGCGCGGATTGGGCTAACTCTTCGCTGCGTTTCTGCGCTTCCAACCGTTTTTCGACCGAGAGGGGGGCCTGAACGCGCTGCCCTTGCAGCAAATCCTTTAACGCCCGGGTGCGCGAGGCTTCGGAAACTTCCAGCGCCCGCTCGTGGTGGCGCGGCTCTGGCAACTGCGTCAGGTAAGAGACGTAGTCGTCGTATAATCCCTGTTTATTTGCTAAGTAGGATTGCTTGTGCAGGTCTTTGACCAGTTCCACGGTAATATCTTCCAGGGCGTTCAGGGCGTCCTCGAACAGGTCGATGGCCTCCCGGGAAGAATGGGCGGGGTCTTTGGCGCGGGCGTTGGCTAAATTCCAGTAGTGCCGCCAGATGCTCTCCTTATCCCCGATCTCCCGGGCAATCTCCAGCGCTTTTTCAAAATAGTCGATGGACCGGGGATAATTTTCCAGGTTTTTATAAGATTGCCCGGCGCTGCCCAGCCACACTCCCTCGTTCTGGCGGTCGCCGATGTCGCGGGCAATGGCCAGGGCGCTGTCGTAGTAAGCGATGGCGGCGGTATAATCTCCCAGGGCGTCGTAAGCCTGGCCGATGCTGCCCAGCCGCACCCCCTCATTCATGCGGTCGCCGATCTGGCGGGCCATCAGCAGCGCGTTGCGATAGTACTCGATCGCGCGCGGGTAATTCCCCAGGGCAAACTGAACCTGCCCCAAGTTGCCTAAGCGCAGCCCCGCGCCGCGGCGGTCCCCGGCCTGCCGGGCCAGCGCCAGGGCGCTGTCGTAATACGCAATAGCGGAAGCGAGGTCGCCTAAGGATTCCTGCGCCTGCCCTAAGCTGCCTAACCATACACCCTCATGATAGCGGTCGCCGAGTTGCCGGGCAATGGCCAGGGCGCTCTCGTAATTGGCGATTGCGCGGGGATAGTCGCCCCGGGCTTTATGGGCCTGCCCCGCACCGCCTAACCACACCCCTTCGTTGTAGCGATCCCCGATTTGCCGGCTGATCGCCAGGGCGCTGTCGTAGTAAGCGAGCGCTCTCCAGTGATCGCCCATGTTTTCGTACGCCTGGCCGGTATTGCCTAACGCCACGCCTTCGTGGTAGCGGTCGCCGAGTTCCCGGGCGACGGCCAGCGCGCCGCTAAAGCAAGCGAGGGCCGGCTCGTGTTTCCCCTGGGCGGAATAGGCCTGTCCCAATCCTTCCAGGTAAATGTGCTCGCTGAAGCGGTCCCCGGTTTGCCGGGCAATCGCCAGGGCGCTGTCATAGTGGGCGGCGGCGAGGGCGTAATTGGCGATATTCTGGTAAGTTTGGCCCAGCCTGCCCAGCCAGTTTCCTTCGAGGTAACGCTCGCCGCTCTCCCGCGCGATTTCCCGGGCGGCCTGGTAATTGGCGATGGCGCGTTCGGGCAGTCCCATGGCTTCATAGCACTCCCCCGCGCTGCCCAGGGATATGCCTTCCATGGAGTGGTCGCCGCTCTCCCGGGCCAGCGCCAGCGCGCTGTCGTAGCGCACAATCGCGCTGGCGTATTCTCCCAATCCCTGGTAAGCCCGCCCGGTTCCCATGTATGCGGATTGCTGGCCGGCGCGATGCGCCGTTGCCGCGGAGCGGCCGGCGAGTTCCCGGTAAACCTGCAACGCTTCGGTGAATTTGCCCTGCCTCAAAAAAAGGCTGCCTTTTTGGTCCAGGAGGGTAAACCGGCTCGATTCCTCATCGACTAAAGGAATCAGCGCTTCTGCTTGCTGGAACAAGCGCTCTGCCGCGGCAAGGTTTTGCAGATCCATTTCGGAGCCGATCCCGGCGATCAGGCTGTCCAACTGCGCTTTTTGCGCCAGCCACTGCCGGTATTCCGACGCGGAAAGCTCTTTGACCTTTTGCACAATAAAAAATTTTTGTCCCAGGGAGAACACATTGGATATACTCCCTTCCGGCGGGGTTTTCAGCGCCTCCGCAAATTCGGGAACCCGGCTTAACTCGGTCCATTCGATTTCGCCGCCGTCGCGGGCGGAGGGGTGGAGGGAGTGCTGGCGGGCCAATTTGCGGAACGCTTCACCCCGGTGATACCGGGCGACCAGGCTGTCGGCCAGGGATTGCGAATCCGTTTCGATCAGGAGAAAACGCACGTAGCTTTCCGCCTGGGCGTTTGCGCGGGGCAGCAGCGCCGCCAGGAGGAAAAGGAGCGCGATGGGAAAGAAGTATTTTTTTATTGCCGGTAAAATGCCATTCATCTTCATCACCTCTGCTGATTGATACTTTATAATGAATAGAGGGCTTTTTCCCTCCGTTAATGTTACGATTGTCGCGCAAAGTTACGAAAACCGGGAGAACTATCAAAATTTGTGGAAATCTAAAAAAATTGTCTTTGACCCAAAAAAATATTGTCTATGGATTATTTATTTGTTATACTCTCCCGGCCTGAGAAAAAATCATGTGGTCAGCATTGATTTCCCAAACCTGTTGAGCGCCTTTAGCTGCAATCGAAAACATCAAGAGAGCGATTAACACGCCTGATCTGCGAGGCGAATTATCATATCTGCATATCTACTCGTCACTTTGCATTGTGGCGCATTACGCGAGGGTCTGCCTCGCGTTTTCCACCTTACTCTATAAGTGTACCGGAAAAGAAAAATTTATGAAGGAGCAATCAATGGCAGCCCCATCCATACATCGTGGCGCACCCGGTCGAGCTTCCGTTTTAAAAATATACAGGGTTGGCGCCATTCTGGGGGTTCTGGCAATGATCGGGCTGGTTTTAGCCCAGCCGCCCGATCCCCCGGTTATCGTTACTTTTGAGAACCATACCCCGGCCGCGGTAGATATTTTTTGGGTGGATTTCGACGGCGTGGAGCAGAATTACGGCCTCCTCGAGCCGGGCTGGGTGTGGGAGCAGGAAACCTTCGCCGGCCATCTCTGGCGTTTCCGGCAGAACGGGCAGCTCCTCGGCGCTTATGCCGCGGGGCGCGATGCGCAACAAAGCTACATCATCGCTTTAGAAATGGAGCGCTCGCTGTCGGGCGACACCCCGGTGGCGGTGGTTTTTCAGAACAACACTGCCGCCGCGGTAGAAGTTTTCTGGGTGGATTACGAGGGCGCCGAGCAGGGGTATGGGGAGATCCCCCCCGGGCAGAACATGCAAATGGAAACCGCCGCCACCCACCCCTGGCGTTTCAAGCAGAATGGCCAGGTTATCGGCTCCTATACCGCCGGGCGCGATCCCCAGCAAACCTACACCCTCTCCCTGGGAGAGACGCGGCGGTTGGGCGCTCCCGATTTTCAGAACGACTCCCCGGATCCCCGCATCCAGTCTTCTCCCGAAGGATTTACCCTGCCCTACATCCCCATGTCGCTATGGAGCAAAGCGGAAGTTTATGACCTCGACAAATCCCAAACCCTGACCCTGGAATTCGAGGCCATCCTCGCCGATACCTTGCAAGAGATTATCATCGCGTTTTCGCAGAGCAAACTTCCCTGGGGAACGCCGGGAGCGGACGCCCTGACGGTCAAAACCGCCTGGGATGAGGACGTCTGGTTCCGCACCGGCTTCTATGAAAACTGGCTGGACTCCGAATTGAGCGACTATGAAGGGGAGATCATCCACTTAGACCAATGGCAGCGTTACCGGATTACCCTCACCCGGCAGGATATCGCTCTTTCCGTGGACGGCCAGGAAATGGCCCGGGGAATTATCGGCAACGCCGATTTTCCCCGCAAAGGGCACGTAGGCTTCATCGTTTATGGCCACCAGGATATTAGCGAGAAGTTGATCGCCTACCGAAATATCACCATTAGCGGCGGTTTGCGGGCGGCCGAGCCGGTTGTTATCCCCCAGGCCGCAACCCAGCAGCCCAAAGCCGCCCCGGCTTCGCCGACGCATTTTCCTTCAACAGCTACCCAGCCTGATGCCGACCCGCAAGCCTCGCGAGGCTCCCGCCCGGTAACGCCGGCCGGCGGGCCTTCCACGCTTTCCAGCCCGGGACGCTTTTACGGGCTGATCATCGGGGTGCAGGACTATATAGATCCCGGCGTTAAGGACCTGGATTTCCCGCTTCAGGACGCCCAGAATATCATCAACGCCCTCACCAGCTATTATACCTTCGATCCGCAGGACGTCGTTTTTCTGAAAAATCCTACCAAAACGCAAATCACCGAGGAACTGGATAAATTGGCGGAGAAAGTGACCCCCAATGATAATCTGCTGATTTTTTACGCCGGACACGGCTACTGGGATGAGCAGTTTAACCAGGGATTCTGGCTGCCCGCGGATACAAAGAAAAATTCCCGGGGATCCTGGCTGTCGAACGGTGTTCTCAAGGATTATATCACCGGCATTCGCAGCAAACACACCCTGCTGATCTCCGACGCCTGTTTCAGCGGGGGCATTTTTAAAACCCGCGACGCCTTTGGCGGCAGCCCCAACCGCCCCGACCGCGCCACCGAGGAGTTATATAAATATCCCAGCCGGAAGGCGATGACCAGCGGGGCCATGAAAGAAGTGCCGGATAAGAGCGAGTTTATCAAATATTTTATCAAGAGATTGGAGGAGAACCCGGATAGCTATTTGCCGGCGCAACGGTTATTCTCCAGCTTGCGCGAGCCGGTTATCAACAACAGCCCCAACAGCCAGGTACCCCAGTTCGGGGTGATCCGGGAGACCGGGGACGAGGACGGGGAATTCATTTTTATCCGGCGGAAATAATTTTTTGGCAGGATAAACAGGATCAACTGGATTCAGGTCTTCCGGTATTGATTTTTCTGCAACTATTCAGGGAGATAACCCAATATGAGAAAGCCCCTCTTTTTTATCACCATCATATTTTCCGGGCTGATGCTCACCTTCTGCAGTGAGCCTGGCGGCCAGCCGGGGGTTCGCCAGGTCTCCGTCAGCCGCACCGTGGAGATACCGCTGCAAATTTACGCCGCGGAGGGCGCGGCGCTCGACCCGCAAACCCTCACCGCCACCGCCGGCGCCGAAGACGAGCTTCCCCAGGGTCCGGCCAGCTTCGACGTGTTGCCGGACGGCGGCTTCGTGATCAGCGATCCGCTGCGGGAGCGCCTGGTGTATTACGACTCCATGGGAAAATTCATTCGCGAGGAAGCGTTAGGGGCCGCCGCCGGCAGCGTGCGTTTTCTGGAAGGAGAAGCCCGCTTCGAGATGCTCTACGGCGATGAGGTTTTCCGGGTAAACGCGCAGCGCCAGGTAGAGCCGCTGGAAAGCCAGCTGCTACAGCCGGAAACGCCAGCCCGCCGGCTGGGAGGAAGCGAGGGAATCGTTATCCGCTCAGCGCCGGAGCAGGGCGCGCCGGACACTTTGCAAATCCAGTGGAAAAGCGATACGGAAACACTGGTGTCCCTGCAAAACTTAGGCGCGGATGCAGGGGGAAATAGCTACGTGGCCCTGGAAGTTTCCTCAGGGGGAGACCCTATCCAGATAAGAAAGATCATCCGCAAGTATGATTCCACCGGCAACGTGTCTGCCCGGATCGAAGACATATCCCTGGATTATTTCGCCCTACCCATCGATCAGTTCCGGGTGAAAGACGGCCGGGTCTATCAAATGGCCCTTGAGCAGGACAAGGCCGTGATCTATGTTTGGGATACCAATTGAAAAGGAACAAGTTTCTCTTATGAACGCCATAGACCTCAAAGGTTTTAGGAACCTTTGAGGTCTTGAAATTCTTTGGGCACAAAAGGAGACCGATTGATGTTGAAGCGAATCATCCAAATGCTTGCGGCTTTAGCTTGTGGCGTGTTTCTTCTCGGCCAGACCACCCAGCGGGCGGACAAGCTCGATCCGGTTACCCGTGAGGAGATGATCGAGCGAGCGCGGCAGGTGGCGGAACACCGCTGGGTTTGCCAGGAGAGCAACACCCGGGCAACCTGCCCCCAAAAACAGCCCTACCAATCCGACTTTAAGGCCGGCCAGGCCGTGACCGGCGTGGCTTATGACTGGGGCGGCATGGATCACCCGGAGCAATTCGACCGCAAATTAGCTGCCGGCCAGGCCGCCGGCTCTTACAGCCGGCACGGGGTAACGGACTGTACTACCGGCATCGACTGCTCCGGCTTCGTCTCCTATTGTTGGGGGTTGAGCGGCAAACGGGGGACCGTCAATATGCGGGAAGTTGCCGGGCGCCCCAAATACAACTGGTTTTCCGATATGAAACCCGGCGACGCTTTGAACAAGCCCGGCTCGCACATCGTGCTGTTCGCCGGCTACCGGGAAGACGGCAATCCTAACGTGTATGAAGCATTGGGCAGCGCCCACCGGGTGATCCTGAATACCCGCCGAACCTGGGCGTCGCTCCAGGGTTATTACCCCTTGCAATATCTCAAAGTCATCGAAGAATAGGGCAGGGTGTTCGAGTGTTCAGGTTTTTAAGAATTAAATTCCACGAGCCCCCATGGGGGAGCGGGAACCGGAAAAATCCGACGCCAGAACACTTGCGCACTTGAACACCAGAACACTTAACACCACCCCGATACCCCCATCTAACCGAGGAGAATCGCATGAGCCTGTTAGCGCAGTTGAAATCCAACGCCGTTGCCATCGCCGCCATCGTTGCCGTGCTGGCGGTGGGATCGTCGTTGTACGAACACTTTTTCAGCGACAAAGCCCGGGAAATCCGGGAATTGAAGAGCCAGATCGAGCAGGCGGAAGAGCAAATCGCCGCGCTGAAACAGGAATATCAAAAGCTGAACGAAGAAGAAAAGCAGCGTCTGGACCAGATCGCCGCGCTGAAAGAGCGCCTGGATCAAACCCAGGAAACTATCCAACAAAACGAGGTGAATCTCGATGAGATCAAGAATACGTTTATCGACGTCGATTCTGCCCTGGCGGTGCTGGAGCAGCATACCCGCAGCAGTGTTTCTCGCGGTCGCAGCGTGCTCTCCGATCTGGGCGCAGGTAACTGAAGGCCAGCCTATTCCGACCACCCAATCGTTGCAATCCCGTTTAGAGGCGCAGCTCGAACGCAACGATGAATCCCTGAAACAGGTTTTGAGCGCGCCGGATACTTCGCTGGATTTTTCCATCGAAACCATCACCGGGCGCACCGGCCCGCTCTGGCAGCCCCGTTCCCGCGATTTGGAAGGGGGGACGGGTTCGGGCCTGACGGCGTTGAATATTCCCCTCACCCCCGACGTCACCCTCAAAGCCATGGGAACCAACCAGGTTCCCGGTTTTATCCTTACCGGCAAATGGATCGGCGACTACGCCCGGATGATCAAATTGCAGCCGGAATACGAGAAGACCCTGGCCGGCTACCGCAGCCAGGCGGAATTGCAGCAGCAGATGATCGCCGAGTTGGAGGGGGTCATCGGCGTGAAGGATAAAAAAATTCAGGTGTTGGAAGAGATGAACGGCTCCTTAGAAGCGCGCGGGGATATGTACAAGCGCATCACCGAACTCCAGGGAGACGCCTGGTACACCAAAATGCTCCGCAAGCTGGCCTTCCCGGCCGGGCTGGCGTTAGGGATATTTGTCGGCGTGGAGATTGCCAATAACAATTAGAGGAGAGTTTAATGAAAAAGCGAATAGTGCAGTTCAGCGCGGTCGTATTCAGCGTTTTTTTAATTTTGTTTTGCAACAGCGGCGGGGATTCCGGCGCGCCCCAGGGGAACGCTGCAGGAGGGGGAGCAGGAGCGGAAGCGCCGGTGATCCAGGTTCAGTATGCCGAGCCGACCCGGGAGCCGGTCAAGTTAGCTTTGCTGGTGGCGATCAACGATTACCAAAGCGACAAGATTTCCGACCTGGCCGGCTGCGTCAACGACATTGAGAACATGAAGGCGCTGCTCATCGGCAAGTACGAATTCAAGGAAGAGAATATTAAAGTGTTGGTGAACGAGCAGGCCACCCACGCCAATATCGTCAAGGCGATCCAGGAGCATTTGATCGGCCAGGCGCAGCGCGACGACATCGTGGTGTTCCATTACAGCGGGCACGGCTCGCAAATGAAAGATCAGCCCGCCCCGGACGGCGATGAAGACGACGGCTGGGATGAAACCATCGTGCCCCACGACAGCCGCACCGAGGGGGTGTTCGACGTCAGCGACGACCAGTTGAACGGTTTGCTGGCGCTCCTGAACCAGAGAACCAAAAATATCACCTTCATTTTCGATAGCTGCCATTCCGGCACCATCACCCGCGGGTCCGGCATCCGGCGCTACATTCCCCCCGACGAGCGCACCCCGCCTCCCGCGCCTTCCTACGCCCTGAAAACCCGCGGGAGCAGCCAGGGAGCGAACGACCTGCGCCCGGCCAACCTGAATTACGTGCTGGTTTCGGGCTGCCTCTCCAAGCAAAGCTCCTTCGAGCACTATGCCAATGGAAAAGAGAACGGCGCGCTGACCTTCTTCTTAACCCAGGAACTGCGCAAAGCCGGGGCGGAAACCACCTGGCGGGATATCATCGACGCGGTGCGCGGGAGCGTCAACGCGTACTATCCCAACCAGCTGCCCCAGCTGGAAGGCGCGGACATCGACAAATTCGTCTTCAATGATGGAACCGGCCTGGCGCAGCCTTATGTACTGGCCTCTCCTAAAGGCGCAAACCAGGTTAGCTTAAACGCCGGGCAGGCCCAGGGGCTTACCGCAGGCTCGATTTACCACGTTTTCAGCCCCGGCAGCAAGGAATTCGGCGATTTAAGCAAAGCGATTGCGGAGCTCGAATTAACCGATGTCAGCGCCTTCAATTCCAGCGCCAAATATGTAAAAGGCAGCAAAATTCCGGAATTCTCCCGGGCCGTGGAAACCCGGCGCAACTACCCGGACATGAAGCTGCGCATTTATTACAAAGACTTGGCTTCCTCCGCGGTATTGAAGGCGGTAAAGGCAGAGTTGGACGCTTTCCAGCACTTAGAAGCGGCGCCGCAGGAGCGCAATTATCACCTCTTGCTGCAGGAGAGGGATGGCCGCATTGTGATCGAGAATGGGGACACCTACGTGCTTTCCAACTCCGTGGCGGCGAGCGACCCCGACGCGGTGAAACGCGTCAAAGATCAGATGACCGCCTGGGCGAAATGGTATAACCTGTTAGCGGTGGAGAACCCCAATTCGCAGAACCGCATCAAATTTACCCTCACCGCGGTCAGCGGGGCGGCCAGCCGAGATCCTTATAAAGTCGTCTCCCAAAAGGATGCCACGCTGAAGGAAGGCGAATTCTTCGAATGCCGGGTTGAAAATACCTCCAGAGAAAATCTCTATATCTCCATTCTCGACATCTCCACCGACGGCAGCGTGTCGCTGATTTACCCCCACCCGGAAGGGGCCAGCGAGCTTCTCAAAGCAGATTCGGTAATGGTGCGGCGCTTTGAAACCTACATTCCGGAGGGCCGGGAATCCGTGAAGGACATTATCAAAGTATTCGCCACCCGGGAGCCGGCCGATTTCCGGGTATTGACCCAGCCCCCGGTGCGCGGCGGGGTGGGAGTGGATCAAACCTCCGCGAATAATCCCCTGGGAAAACTGTTAGACCAGGCGGCGTTGGGCGCTACCCGCGGCGCCCGGCCGGCGGCGGTGGATCTAAGCTCCTGGGAAACTGCCATGCGGGTTTTTGAGGTGGTAAAGGCGAACTGAGGGTTGGGAATTGGTGGTTGAATGGTTAAATGGATGAAGGGTTGGAGTGATATGACTACCCAACCATTTAACCATCCAGCCATCCAACCATTTAGTTATTTGCCCGCCGTTTCCGGGCGAAGGCCAGCACTTCCTCCGCGGGGCGGGTGTTCAGCACGTTCTCTTTGGCCAGCCAGCCTTTGCGGGCCGCGCCGAGACCGTATTCCATGTCCCCAAACCCGGAAACGCGGTGGGCGTCGGGATTGATAGATAACATGACTCCCTTTTCCAGCGCGTATTTGCAGAAACGCCAATCTAAGTCTAAGCGGCGGGGATTGGCGTTGATTTCGATGCAAACTCCCAATTCCGCCGCCGCGTCGATCACCGCGCGGTGGTTCAGGGGATACCCTTCCCGTTCCAATAGCAGCCGCCCGGTGAGGTGCCCTAAGATGGTCACGTAAGGGTTGCGGATGGCTTTGAGAATCCGCTCCGTCGCCTCGCTTTCCGCCATATTCAGCTTGCTGTGCACGCTGGCGATGACCAGATCGAAACTCGCCAGCACTTCGTCGGAAAAATCTAACCTCCCGTCAGCCAAAATATCGCACTCGATGCTCTTGAGAATGCGGAAACCTTGCAGTTCCGCATTCAGCCGGTCAATCTCTTCCTGCTGTTGGCGCACCCGTTCTTCGCTCAGCCCCCCCGCGTAGGCTGCGGCTTTGGAGTGGTCGGAAATCGCTAAATATTCGTAGCCTAATTTCCGGCAGGCGCGCGCCATCTCCTCCAGGGTGTTCACCCCGTCGCTCCAATCCGTGTGCACGTGGATGATCCCGCGAATATCTTGCGCTTCGATCAGTTTGGGGAGGCGGTTTTCTTGCGCTGCTTCGATCTCCCCATAATCTTCCCGCAGCTCCGGGGGTATATAGGCCATGCCTAAATTGCGGAAAACATCCGCTTCATCTTTGCAGGGAATGTTTTCTTCCCCGCGGAACAACCCGTACTCGCTCACCTTCAGCCCTAACTTGATGGCGTGCTGGCGCAGCGCCACGTTGTGCTCTTTGGAGCCGGTGAGATGGTGCAGGGTGTAGGGAAATTCTGCCTCGGAGACGATGCGCAGGTCCGCGTTCATCCCGTTGTTCAGGGTCACGGTGGATTTGGTTTCCCCTTTGGCGATCACGGAGGCAACCGCCGGCAGGGTGGTAAAGAAGTCCATAATCGCCGCCCGCCCCGCTTCCGCCGCGCTGGCCGCCAGGTCGATGTCTTTGACGATCTCTTTCCGGCGGCGCAGGCTGCCGGCGATCTCGCAGCGGATCACCCCGGGAAATTTCTCCAGCGCCCGGTGCAGCGCCTGCGCCTGCTCTTGCGCCTCCGAAACCAGGTACTGCCCGCGGTATTTCTTCAGCATCTCCAGGCCCTGGAGGATTTTCTCCTGGCTTTTCGCGCCGAAGCCCTTCAGGCCGGAGATTTTATCCGCCTTGCCGGCCGCCTCCAGCGCCTCCACGGTGTCGATGCCCAATTCATCCCACACCGCTTTGATCTTTTTGGGGCCCATCCCGGGGATCTTCGCCATCTCCAACAGCCCCGCGGGCAGGGAATCTTTCAATTTCCGGTATTCCGGCAGCTCCTCCCCGCTTAGCAGGGTCTGGATCTTTTTCGCCATCGCCTCGCCGATGCCCTTGACCTCCCGGATTTCCCCGCTCGCAACCAGTTCTTCCAGGCCGGCGGTTAGCCCTTCTAAGGCGCGGGCGGCGTTTTCGTGGGCGCGCACTTTGAAGATATTCTCTCCCTGGATCTCCAGGATCAGGGCCATTTCCCGCAATATCTGCGCAATCTGTTTTTTATCCATAGGGTTCATTTTTCCTGAAATTTGATTTCACCGGCGCCGCAACACCCGTTTGGTTTCCGTGGGGCGAACCCAAAATAACCACGATTCTCCGGTAAAACAACCGCTTTGCAGCAGGCAAGCAGGCAGCCGCGGCGCGCGGAATTGGCTATGAGAGCGGCCAAGGGTCGATCATATCTGGAAAGAGAGTGACTTCATCCGATTTGGCGTTTACATTGCTTTTGCTCCCCGGCGGGAATAAAAAAGCCCCGATCCCCTGCCGGCATCAGCGATGAAGTGAAGAAACAAACCGGCTTTGAAATGAAAACAAAAATTGCCCGTTTCCGCTTCTATGAAGAACTGAACGATTTCCTTCCCCCGGAAAAGCGCAAAATTGCGTTTGATTACCTCTTCAAAGGCCGGCCGGGGGTTAAAGACGCCATCGAAGCGTTAGGCGTTCCCCACCCGGAAGTGGATATGATTTTGGTGAACGGCCGCCCGGTGGATTTTAGCTACCTCTTGCAGGATGGCGACCGGGTGGCGGTGTACCCGGTTTTTGAAGCGCTGGATATTTCCGGGGTTACCCGCCTGCGGGAAAAACCCCTGCGCAATCCCCGTTTTATTCTCGACGTTCACCTCGGGAAGCTGGCCCGGCGGCTGCGTTTGTTGGGATTCGATGCCCGCTACGCCAATCACTACTCGGACCGGGAGATCATCGAGATTGCCGCGGCGGAGCAGCGGATCATTTTAACCCGCGACCGCGGTTTGCTGAAAAACAAGCAGGTTCGCCGGGGATACTGGCTGCGCTCCCAACAACCCCGGGAACAATTGGAGGAGGTGCTGGCCCGCTTCGATCTTGCCTCCCTGGCGCAGCCTTTTACCCGCTGCCTGGAATGCAACTCCGAAATTACCGCGGTGGAGAAGGAAGCGATCGCCGGGCAGCTATTGCCCGACACCCGGAAATTTTACCGGCAATTCTACCAATGCCGGGGCTGCGGAAAGATTTACTGGCAAGGCTCCCACTACCGGAAGATGCTCGCTTTTGCCGGGGAGGTGGTCGAGGTGGCTAAGGTAAAAGGAAAAAGGAAAAAGGTTAAAGGATGAAGGATAAAGCGAGGCGTTCTGGCGAGATTTGAATTCCGTGCGAATGAAGCGCTTCCCTGCTGAGGTGATTTGCTTTTGAGGCTGGGGTTCAGGTTAACCCGGCCATTTGCGATACTTTCTTACCGTCTAATCCCCCCTCTGAAAATTTGTCAGCCGAAGCCGCCAATTTTTACCGCTCCTCAGAAATGCTTGCCGCATCCCTGCCAGCCCCTGTCCGAGGAGGTGAAAAAGTTTCCGAATACGCTTGAGGAGTCTGGTTGCGCTTGAATTGGTCTTAATTTCAAAAATTACAAATTCTTAAAATTTTGAACATGTGTTTGGCACAGACATTGTTTATAAATAGCGTCGAAAGGAAAAATGAGATAATTAAACGAAGCGTAAAAATAAAACAAACTCAGGAGGTAGTAATCATGGCATTCATTCGTTTGTATCCGGCAACTGATGTGAACAGTGTCGCTGCGGAGATCGACCGCGCGTTCAACCGTTTCTTCGGCGTCGCAGGAAACGGTAAATCCGAAGCCGAAACCGAAATCGCGGCCTGGCGTCCCCGGGTGGACATTCGCGAAAGCAAAGATGATTTCGTGCTCACCGTTGAGCTCCCCGGGATCAGCAAGGAGGACATCCACATCCATTATGAAGATGATACCCTTCGGGTGGAAGGCGAGCGCAAGCGGGAAGTTCCCGGCGACGGCGCGGAATACCTGCGCGGCGAGCGCGTTTACGGCAAGTTCTCCCGGGAGTTCAAGGTAAATACCCCGGTGCAGAGCGACAAGATCGAAGCCGAGTTCAAAAACGGGCTGTTGAGCATTCGCCTGCCCAAAGCGGAAGAAGCGAAGCCGAAGCAGATCAAGATCAACGCCGGCAAGTAAACCGGATAAAAAGGTTCAAAACCACTAATTGTACGAATTTCACTAATTCTATCCCGGTTAGTAACAAAATATTCCATAAAGAATGGGGACGAGTGAAAAATAATTCGTGGAATTAGTGAAATTCGTGGTAGAATAAAAAAACATAAAGATAAGGAGGAATGAGCTATGAAACTCGTTCGTTGGAGCCCGGCAAGGGACTTATTGAATATTCAGGATGAAATGAACCGGGTGATGGACCGGTTCTTCTCCCCGGAACTGTTCGAGGGCAGCGATTTCAGCACTTCCCGCTGGCTGCCAAACATGGACGTGCAGGAAGATAAGGATCGCTTCACCATCAGCATGGAGTTACCGGGGTTGAGCAAGGCTGACGTCATCCTGACCGTGCGCGAAGGTGTCCTGACCATCGAAGGGGAACGGAAACAGGAAGACGAAAAAGAAGGCGTCAACTACCACCGGGTAGAGCGGCGCTACGGCAAATTCCTGCGCTCCTTCCAATTGCCGGTACGGGTTCAGGAGGACAAGATCGAGGCGGTTTTCAAAGAGGGCGTCCTGACCGTGCAGATTCCCAAGGCGGAAGAAGTAAAGCCGAAACAAATTGCCGTGAAAATTGCCTGAGGAATCATAGCCTCACCGAAAAGAAAGAGGCGGGCCGGATGGCTCGCCTCTTTTGTTTTTGGGATTTGAAGAGGTATTTGGATGGGTAAACCGGCAGATTAACGCTACATCAACCGCATTAACTTTGTAGCCACGCAAGCAAGCGTTTTATCGGATTTCCCGTTTACGCCCTCACGGATTTACGATGCCGTTTTGTCCTATAAGCCTCAAATATCCTTTTTCTTTCATCTTCGCTCAATATTCCGGTAAACGGGCTTGAAGATCGAAGTCTCGTTGATTCTTCGGAATCGCTCTCCAGTATCAACAAAATTTCTTCTTTTGTGCTGGTATTCAGAATATGTTCCCACTCCATAAGCGCCGGGGTAAGCCCGCCTCTCAGTTTCCTCCATTTGATGATGTTACTTATGGGAATACTCCAGAGGTCAGGATAACTTCTGAGCTTTTTTGCAATTTCCCGGTGAAGCGCCACGGATCTTTTATCAGAACGTTTTTGCATATTCATTGTGCAAAGCCCTTGTTTATATAATCTTTAATCATGTCTCTATACTTATCCGTCATCGATGTCTTACTCAGTCTTTCTGCCAGGGTTTCTCGGGATAGTAACCCAATATCTAAGGCTGCCTTAAAAAAGTCAATATCTTTTTTGCGCCCAGCATATAGTTTGGATATGATCAGATCATGAATTTCCAGGCATAAACCTGATATGCCATTGGTGTTCTCATTACATATTTCCACAAGGCGATTTTCCCAACCTTCGGGTAGTCTCGAAGTCGTAAGATCCACGCCTTGCGCATAATATCCAAAAGTATCATGAAAAGAAGAAAGCTCACCAATTGCTCCTTCAACCATTTCTGTTTTGTCTGCCGAATCAGGAATCATCAGATCAGCTTCGACCGATCTTATCAGGGTTTCGCGATGTTGAATCATTAGCGAAATCTCGGAATTATCTATTTCCGGGAAAGGTTCTGAAAGATGAGGAAACTGCGCTAAGATGGCTTGACTGCCCAGTATAATTACTTTCTGGACTCCTGCAATCTCTCCCGCTGCTCTGATTATATGTTCTAAGTCCTTCCTGTTCATGTCACTCAATTTTTATAATTTCATCGCTTTCAGAGATCAGATGATTACTTTTTTCAATGATTTTTTGTAAGACGCGTACGCCGTGATAGCATTACCCTCCAAATCAGGTTTAGAATAATTTAGTCTTCGCTCCACCAGGATTCAAGGAGTAAAAAACGGGTTATGTGCGAGAAGCGGCCTCATCCCCCCGCTCTCCCATCGCCAGGATAATCCCCATCAGAATGAACCCCGCCCCGGCGTAAAACCAGCCGTAGGGCGTTTCCCCGAAAAAGAAATACGCCATGACCGAGGCCAGCACCGGCTCCCCCAACACCGCTAAGCTGACCTTATAAGCTTCGATGCGCCGCGCCGCCCAGTTGAGCAGGGAGTGCCCCACCCCGGTGGGAATCAGCGCTAACAGGAGCATGAAAATATGCACCCGGGGCGGGTAGTCCAGCAAGGGATGCCCGGCCATCAGGCTGAACAGCAGCAAAATCAGCGCCGCCGCGCCGTACACCAGGGCGAGATAAAACCCCAGGTCGATGCGGCTGCGCAAATGTCGGGCGATGAAGAGGTAGAGGGTTAAGAACAGGGCGCTGGCGACCGCCAAAAGGTCGCCGTAGAGCTGCCCTTCTAAAAATTGCCCGGAGAAAAAATACTCCCGCAAGGATTGCCCCGCGGCAATCGCCACGTCCTGCCCCCCGATAATGACAATGCCCGCCAGGGTGAACAGCACCGCGGCCACGGCGCGCCAGCCGGCTTTTTCTTTCAACAAAAGCGGGGAGAGCAGCACTGCAAACACCGGGTGGGTGGATTCTAAAGTGAGGGAGTGGGCGATGGTGGTCAGTTTCAGGGAAGCGATCCAGGCGGCGAAGTGCAGCGCCAGCAGCAGCCCGGCGGCGAGGATCAACCCCCGCTCCCGGCCGGACAGCCCCGCCAGGGCGCGCCGGGCGCCGCGCTGCCGCAAGCTCCACACTGCAAAGAGCAGCGAAGACCAGAACATGCGGTAAAACGCAATGATCAGCGCCGGCGCGTCTCCGCACCAGCGGATGAAAATCGAAGCCCAGGAAACCGCCAGCACCGCGATGAACAGGCCCAGGTAGGTTTCCGGATTGGGGATTCCCCGAAGGGGCGAGTCGGAATGTGAATTGCGGATTGGGTTTCTCCCTTTCGTTGTATTGAGCTTTTTTGTCTCTCGCAAAGACGCTAAGGCCGCAAAGTATCTATAGAACGGAGCATTTCTTTACGGGCTTTCTCCAAAGGAGCCGCTTCGCGGGCGGCTTTGCGAGAACAATGAGTTTTTGACTTTTTCCAGCATAAAAAACCTCAATTTATGCCCGCGTGCAGTATAGATCGTAGAGATCGTACACCAGGACCGAAGCCCTCCCTTCGGGGTTGGTCGATCTGGCGGTCGGCGGCGGCGATTTGGCGCTGGAGCTGGGTTTTCTCCTGCGGGAGGGCGGCGGATTGCAGGCGTTGGTGTAAATCCAGCAGGGTTTCTATCAATTACACCATTCGATTGTGGCGGGCTTTGGGAGAAATAAAGAATTATTCTTTAAAAATTATATTGAAGAAAGTATCTTTATCGAGTCCCGATTGCCACAATCGGTGCCGTTTAACGGATTCCATTCTCTTCTTTTCCGATATAGCAAGAAACCGGCTGGTTTCCACGGGTCCCAAATTATTCATTAAAACTTCAATTGCTTTCTCAAATAAAACTTTCTCTTCAATAAATTCGCTGGTCTTCATTTTAAATCCTCGTTTATACAAAATTCAATTGGGTTCATTATTTGAAAAGTTGTTTTAAGTTTTCGAGCCTTTTTTAAAAATCGATCATCACAAGTAATTAAACAATCTGAGGCTGCCTCTGCAAAAGCGAAATGGGCCGCATCGGCGACGCCAAATTTTAGAGAAACCAGTTGCTCGGCTCTTTCCCGTGTTTTGTTAAGATTCCAGCTAAATGTCTTACCATATTTTGCAAGTAGAGTTGTGAGTTGAGTCTTTTCTCTAACGTCAGTAATTGCCTCTATTTCCTTAAAATGAACCGGAGATGTTACCATTTCATAGTGGCCGTTTAGAACATTCTGAAGGATCAAATATACTGCATCTGTTTCGAGGCGAATTCTCATTAAGTTCTGATCATCAAAAGGGCGGCATAGAGTGCAAACATCCAGATACAGTTTATTCATAAGTTTTTTCCTTCGAGTCAAATTTAAGGCAATTATATTCGAAATCCAAAAACCGATTGTGTGGAAATTATTTCACTGCCTCCTCCACAATGTGGATTTCCTCCGGGGTCAAATCGTAGAGTTCGTACACCAATTGGTCAATCTGGCGGTCGGCGGCGGCGATTTGGCGCTGGAGCTGGGTTTTCTCCTGCGGGAGGGCGGCGGATTGGAGGCGTTTGTGCAAATTTAGCATGGTTTCTACCAGTTGCGCCAGGCGGTCGTGGCGGGTTAATACCATACCGATTCGGGATTTTCCCGGTCGATTTCCCATTTGGCGGGATTGTAGTAAATATATTGCCGGATCGCCAGCAACTATTTTTCATGGCGGATGATATGATCATAAAACCGCGCTTGCCAGGCGAATTGGGGGCAATTGTTTTTTCCGCACCACCGGTTACGGCGGATTTGTATGACCGGATAATGGTTCCCAACGATCCCGGTTGGGGGGATATGGCGGACATCGCCAAATTTTTCGAATCCGCATCCGTAGAGACGTTGCATGCAACGTCTCTACCATCAACCGGACGTTCCCGGAAAATCAAAAGAATCCCATGAACGTGATTGGGCATCACCACAAATTCATCCAAATCCACATTGTCGAAATGTTGGGGGATTTCCTGCCAATATTGGCGGGCCATTTCCCCGATTTCCGACAATTGCATTTTCCCGCCCACAATTTCCCCAAACCAACATTCCCGGTCGCGGGTGCAAATGGTAACGAAATACCCGCCGGTTGCAGAATAATCATATCCCTCCAGACGGGCGGATTTGATGCGGTAGCGGTTTCGGAACCGGTCGGCCATGATGAATACCCGTGAAATTTCATTCGATAAATTTTTAACGCAAATTTAATCCGTAGAGACGTTGCATGCCTGCCCCCTCGGGGCAACGTCTCTACCACAATTCACAATTGCTCTTATTTCGCAAGTTATCACGGTAGTTCGATAATGGTGAATAGTGAATGGTGAATAGTGAATGGTGAATGCTTAACCAAATGGCATTGACTGCCCCCTGCACCCTTCGACAAGCTCAGGGCAAGCCTGCTCCTGCCCCTGCTCCTGTCCCTTATCCCTTGCCACTTCTCACCTGCCACTTACCACCCGCTCTCCCATAAATAATAATTGCCTTGAAATAGTTGCCCCGGTGTGATAAATTTTTGCCCGTTTATACTGAGGTCTGATGATGATACAAGCGGTTGCCTGGAAAGGGGATTTCCTGCAACTCATCGATCAAACGCAATTGCCGGAAAAGCTGATTTATCTCGATCTGCACACTGTCGAAGAGGTTTTTCAGGCGATCCGGGATCTGCAGGTGCGCGGGGCCCCGGCAATCGGGATCGCCGCCGCCTATGGGCTGTGCTTAGGAATGCGCGATTTCCGGGGCGCTTCCCGGAAGGATTTCCTGGCGCAGTTGCAGCAGCGCATCGAATATCTCTCCTCCGCCCGGCCTACCGCGGTCAACCTCTCCTGGGCCTTGCGGAATCTTCAATCGCAATTGGAAAATCTCCCCGGCGGCGACGCTGCGGAATTGAAAACCCGGCTGTTAGCCTTAGCCATAGAGCTGCACGAAGACGACCGCCGCCGCTGCGAGGCCATCGCCGCGCACGGCCAGGAGGCGGTTCCGGAAAACGCCCGCATTTTGACCCACTGCAACACCGGGGCGCTGGCTACCGGGGGCATCGGAACCGCCCTGGGAGTTGTTTACCGCGCCCACCAGTTGGGGAAAAATATCCGGGTGTACGCCGGCGAAACCCGCCCGGTGCTGCAGGGCGCCCGCCTCACCGCCTGGGAGCTGCTCGCCGCGAAAATCCCCGCGCAGCTCATTTGCGACAACATGGCCGCGGCCCTGATGCAGCAGGGCCAGGTGGATTTGGTGCTGGTGGGGGCGGACCGCATCGCCGCGGACGGTTCCGCGGCCAACAAAATCGGCACCTACAGCCTGGCGGTGCTGGCGCATTATCACCGGCTGCCTTTTTACGTGGCCGCGCCGCTTTCCACTTTCGATATGAACGTCGCTACCGGGAGCGCCATTCCCATCGAAATCCGCAATAGCGATGAAATCCGCAAGGTTTTCGGCAAATATCCCATTACCCCGGGGGAGGTTTCCTGCTGGAACCCCGCTTTCGACGTTACCCCGCCGGAGCTGATTACCGGCATCATTACCGAACGGGGCATTCTCTCTCCCCCGTATTCGAAAACGATAGAACAGACGATTAACCATACTATGCTGGCTGGAGGTTGAAACTTATTTTTTGTGTTCATGTGTTCGTGTGTTCGTGTGTTCAGGTTATCCGAACCCATGCGCCGATCAAAGATTCCTTCGGAATGGCATCTCTTTGGCAAGGCCACGGGAAACACTTGCGCACCTTAACACTAACGAGTATATCCATTCACAAAACTGAAAAGGAGTTTCGTATGAAGAAAATGCTGATCGGAATGTTTATCGTCAGCGTTCTGGTAATCATTAGCGCCTGCCGTCCCCCGGAAGTGGAAGGAACGGTTCTGAACATCAAGCAGGAGCTTTATGATGAGGCGTTCAAATCTTCCCAATTGGCCATCGAAAAATATCCCGGCAACGCCGAAGCCTGGTTTTACTGGGGCTGGCTGAACGGGGAAAAGAAGCAGAATTACGCGGAAATGAACAAGGCCTTCGATAAGGCCCTGGAATTGAACGCCGCCCAGAAGGTGGTTTACCAGGGAGCCAACGTCTCCGTGAAAGAGGCGGTGGAGAATTACCGCAACGGGGAGTTTGCGGAAAATTATAATTCCGCGGTGAAAATCATCGGCGAGGCCCAGAAGTTGGAAGACGAGGCCCAGAAAAAGGAGCAATTGGATAAAGCCCGCCAAAAATTAGAGTCCGCGATTGATTTTTACCCCAGCCGGATCGAACCTTACCGCCCCCTCTCCATGGTGTACCTCAACTTAGGCGATACCACCAAAGCAGAAACCGTTATCAGCGGGGCGGTGGAGATGTTTCCCCGGAACGAAGAGATATTGGTCTCCGCCGGCGACATCTACGCGCTGATGAATAAAGAGGAGAAATCCGAGGAAATCCTCAAAAGAGTTCTCGAAGTCAATCCCCAGAACAGCGCCGCGTACCAAAAGTTAGGGATCATCGAATCCAATCGCGACAATTGGACCGCCGCCAATGACTATTATCAAAAGGCGATGGCGCTGGATCCCAATAACGCGGATCTCGCTTATAACATCGGGGTGAGCTTTTACAATCAGCAAAAATTTGACGACGCCATTCCCTATTTCGTAAAGAGCCTGGAAACCGAGCCGGAAAACGAGTTGGGCTACACCATTCTGGCGGGCTGCTACGTGCGCTCGGAAACGAAGATGGATGAAGGCATCGCGTTTCTGGAAAACGCGGTGCAAAAATTTCCCCAGGACGCGGATATGTGGCAATTCCTGGCGATCCTCTACGGAAAGCAAGGGATGAAAGACAAAGCCGACGAAGCGTTCAAAAAATACCAGGAATTGAAAGGCGAGGAGTAGGTCTTATTGGAAATATAGATTTAGACAGGATATACCGGATAATACAGGATGAAAGCGTTGAAAAATCAATGATTGATCATCCGGTAAATCCGGTTAATCCCGTCAAAAAGAGTAATTCCTGTGCAAACGAAAAAGGCCGGAAGATCATTCCGGCCTTTTTCGCTTTTGGTAATCCTGAAGAATTAATGCTGGTTCTCATTTAGAGTCCCCAACTTTGTCATTCCCGGGAAATCCGTTAAATTCCCCGCCTTTGCAAGGAGGGGAATTTTTACGCTGTTCTCCACGAAGTCTGCTAAGGTTAACGCCTATACGGGTGGCCAGGAGGCATGACACCTTGAAATTTGTTTTCCCGTAATACGGTCCGCACTCGACTAAAACAACACCGCCTCCTCATGATAGTATTCTAACCCTTCCGCTTCCCAACTGATTTTTACCCGCCACAACCCCGCGGCAAATCCGACGGTGGGAATGATCTGTTTTCCCTCGCGGTCCAGCCCCAGGGGTACGGGAAAATCCATTCCCGCGTCCGAGGGGCGGTATAAGGTGACGGAGCCGCGCACTTTTTCCGGCGAAAAAAACGCCGGGAAACGGATCTCCAACTGCCGGCGCTCCGCGATATACGCTAAGCGCAGCGGTTCCGGCAGTTCCCTGGCGCGCTGGATGCGCTCGATCTGCTCCTGGTAGGCAATCTGTTTGTCGTAGTAATTCTCGGTTACCAGATCGATTTGCTGGGAGTGATAGTAAAACCAGGTCCAGCTCATAAATCCCAAAAAAAGAGCCAGCGTGAGGATGATCCCCGCCGGCCACTGCCAGGATTTGTTCATGGGTTGCGGCCTCAAATGTAGGAAAACTGCTTTGGTTGCCATTGTGAAGCGTGATGCGTAAAGCGTAACTCATAATGTGTAAAAGAGCTTACCCTGAGCTTGCCGAAGGGTCGAAGGGTATTTCGCTTTTATTACGCATTACGCAGTACGCATTTCCCCCCTACCTCCCCCCCGCCGGTCCCAGGAAGCCGGTTTTAACCGTCTCCAACAGCCGCTCGCCGTCGTACACCCCGATGCGAAGCGGGGTTTGGACGCCCCGGAGCTGCGCCCTGGGAAGCTTCACGAAAAAGACCGACTCCGCTAAACCGTCCTCCGGCACGTTCAACTGCTCCCCGCCGACCAGCAGAATCTCGCCCGGCGGCTCTAACAATTTCAAATGCACGGAAAGCCTGTCAAACGATTTGTTGGCGACTTTGAGGTTGTAAAGATTCTGGATTTTTCCCTCTTCCACTTCCTGGTAGAGCACTCCCGGCGTGCGCAGGATGGTGGCTTCGATTGCGGAGCGGGTGAGCAGCAGGAAACTGAGCAGCCCCACCAAAGCGAGCAACAGCGCCGAATATCCCACGATCCGCGGGGTGATTTTAAGCTTCTCCCCGCTCTTCACGCCGTTAAAAGAGGCGTAGCGGATCAATCCTTTCGGAAAATTCACCCGCTCCATCACCTCGTTGCAGGCGTCGATGCAGGCGGCGCAGTTGACGCACTCCAACTGGGTTCCGTCGCGAATGTCGATCCCGGTGGGGCACACCTGCACGCACAGGCGGCACTCCACGCAGTGGCCCAGGGGGACCCGTTCCGCTCCTTTTTTGATCTTTCCGCGCGGCTCGCCCCGCTGGAAATCATACATCACCACGATGGAATTGGGATCCAGCAGCACCCCTTGCAGCCGCCCGTAGGGACAGACCATGGTGCAGGCCTGTTCCCGGAAATAGGCAAAAATGAAATAGAACAGGCCGCTGAAGAGGATCATGGCGGTGAGGCCGGCGACGTGCTGGCCGGGCGGGTCGGTGATGATCTTGAACAGTTCCTCCACCCCGATGATGTAGGCCAGCAGGATATTCCCGATGAGGAAGGAAAGCCCGTAGAAAACAGCGTGCTTGGAGGCTTTCTTAACGAATTTCCCGGCGCTCCAGGGCGCTTTGTTGAGGGCGCGCTGTTGGTGGGCGTCGCCCTCGATCCAGTATTCGATCTTGCGGAACACCATTTCCATGAACACGATCTGGGGGCAGGCCCACCCGCACCACAGCCGCCCGAACACCGCGGTAAAGAGGATGATAAAAACGATCAGGGCGATCATGGTAAGGGCGAAGAGGTGCAAATCCTGCGGCCAGAAGGCCAGCCCGAAAAGAATGAATTTGCGCTCCAGGACGTTCAACAGGATGAGCGGCTGGCCGTTCACCTTGATAAACGGCGCGGCGAACAGGAACGCCAGCAAGAGAATGCTCACCGCCGCCCGCGCCCGGTGCAGGGGGCCGCGGGGTTTTTTGGGGTAAATCCAGATGCGCTTCCCCTGCTCGTCGATGGTCGATACTTTGTCGCGAAAACTTTCCGGCGCCTTGATTTCGCTGCTCATTGCCTCACCCCGGTAAGGGTGTTCAAGTGTTCATGTGTTCGAGTGTTCGAGTAACCTGAACACATGAACACCCAACACATTTTTTCAGTTGATCCCGCTGTAATCCACTTTTTGCCCCTCCGGCGCCTTGGGGCTGGCAGGGGTAGTTCCGCGGAGGGAAATAACGTAGCTGGCGACCTGCAAAATCTCATCCGGTTTCAGGATCGGCGCCCAGGAGATCATTCCTTTCACCGGAACCCCGTTGACGATGGTGTTCACCACGTCGCCGGTGCGCGCCCCGTGAATCCAGTATTCATCGGTCAGGTTAGGACCCACCGTGCCGCCGCCGTCCGGCGCGTGGCAGGGAGTGCAGTTTTTCTGATAAATTTCTTTTCCCTGCGCCAGGCTCTGTTCATCCTTCAGGGCGGCCACTTCAGCCGCTTCGCCCTCCTGGCCGGCAATCGCGGCCCCGGCCATGCCGCCGCCCGGGGTTTGGCGCTGCATTTCCGCCGCCAGGGCCATTTCCTTCAGGTATTGTTCCTTAGAAGAGTCCCCTACCTGCAAAACGTGGTAGTACACCAGGTAACCCAGGCCCCAGAAAATGGTAATGTAGAAAAGCCACAGCCACCAGGGCGGCAACTCGTTATCTAATTCCTGGATGCCGTCGAAATCATGCTCCATCAATTCATCTTTAACTTTGACAGGTTTCTTAACCATGGCGATTGTCTCCGTTATTTGTCGTGGAATCCGTCTCCAGGGGAAGCTCTTTCATCTTTTTGATGATTTTTTTATCCAGCCGCGCCGCCCAAACGATGACGGCGATGAACAACGCCATGAAGATAAACAGCGCGATGATCGGCCAGATTTCGATCCCGGAGATAGAGTTCAGGATTTCTTTGATCATGTTTGATGCTCACTCTGTTAATGCTGCGTTGATAAACCGCTTAATACCGGGCGTAAAACGTAATGCGTAAAAATAATTCGCTGATATTATATTCGTTAAAGGTTGTGGCAGCGCCATCCCGTTGGGAAAAGTCGCATTTTTGCCCAATTCAAACGTCTATTTCAAATATCTGGTTTATCCTTCAACCTTTATCCTTTATCCTTAACTTATTTCACCGCCGCGGTTTTCTCGCCTTTGATATCCATGCCCAACCGCTGCAAGTACGCGATCAGGGCGATGATCTCTTTGTCCTCGCTCGCCGCTAAGTTGGCGCTCTTCAGGTTCGCCGCGATTTGCTGCGCCTGGGTCAGAACGTCTTTGTTGGCAAATTTTTCATACCCCTCGGGATAGGGAACCCCCAGGGTTCGCATGGCGCGGATTTTGGCCGCGGTGGCGGCGGTGTCCAACGCCTGGGTAAACAACCAGGGATAGGGCGGCATAATCGAGCCGGGCGAGGTGGAAGCCGGTTCTAACATGTGATTATAGTGCCAGGCGTCGGGATACTTCCCGCCCAAGCGGTGCAAATCCGGCCCGATGCGCTTGGAGCCCCACAGGAAGGGATGGTCGTACACGAACTCCCCGGCTTTGGAATACTCCCCGTAGCGCTCCGTCTCGGAGCGGAAGGGGCGGATCATCTGCGAGTGGCAGGTATTGCAGCCGTTGGCGACGTAAAGATCCCGCCCATGCAGCTCCAGGGGGGTATAGGGCTTCACGCTGGCAATGGTGGGAATATTGGATTTGATGAGGAACGTGGGCACGAATTCCACGATTCCGCCGATGGCCACGGCAATCACCGTGAGCACGAAAAATTGCACCGGGCGGCTTTCCAGCCAGCGATGGCCGTACACGTTCTTTACGTGGTGCTCTTCTTTTTGAACCGCCAGGGTCGGGGCCTGCGCTTTCTCCTCCGCCGCCAGGGACCCGCTTTTCGCGGTTTTCACCAGCACGTATGCGCCCACGATGGCGCTGACCAGGTAAAGCGTTCCCCCGATGGCGCGGAGCATATACATGGGGATAATTTGCGTGACGGTGTCCAAAAAGAGGGGATACTGCAAATAACCCGTCCCCGTGAATTGCTTCCACATCAACCCCTGGGTAACGCCGGCCCAGTACAACGGCACCGCGTAGAAAATGATTCCTAACATCCCCACCCAGAAGTGGAAGTTGGCCATTTTCACGGAATAGAGTTTGGTATTATAGAGGCGCGGAATCAGCCAGTAGAGGATTCCGAAAGTGAGAAAACCGTTCCAGCCCAGCGCCCCGACGTGCACGTGGGCGATGGTCCAGTCCGTAAAATGGGAGAGGGCGTTGATGCTCTTCACCGAGAGCATCGGCCCCTCGAAGGTGGCCATGCCGTAGGCGGTAACCGCCACCACCATAAATTTGAGGATGGGATCCTGGCGCACTTTGTCCCAGGCGCCGCGCAGGGTTAGCAATCCGTTGAGCATCCCGCCCCACGAGGGAGCGATCAGCATTACCGAGAACACCGTTCCTAACGACTGCGCCCAGTCCGGCAGGGAAGTATATAATAAATGGTGCGGCCCGGCCCAGATGTAGAGGAAAATCAGCGACCAGAAGTGCACAATCGAAAGCCGGTAGGAATACACCGGGCGATCCGCGGCTTTGGGCAGGAAGTAATACATCAAGCCCAGGTAGGGAGTGGTCAAAAAGAAGGCCACGGCATTGTGCCCGTACCACCACTGTACCAGGGCGTCCTGCACCCCCGCATAAATGGGATAACTTTTGAACAGCGCTACCGGGATTTCAATCGAATTGACGATATGCAGCATGGCTACGGTAAAAAAAGTGGCGATGTAGAACCAGATGGCGACGTACAAGTGGCGCTCCCGGCGCTTCATAATCGTCCCGATCATATTGACGCCGAAGATTACCCACACCACGGCGATGAGAACGTCGAGCGGCCATTCTAACTCCGCGTATTCCTTGCTGGTGGTATATCCTAACAGCAGCGTTACCGCGGCCAGCAGGATGATGAGCTGCCATCCCCAGAAATGGATTTTGCTGAGCGCGTCGCTGAACATGCGCGCCTTGCAGAGCCGCTGCAGCGAGTAGTACAATCCCAGGAAAATTCCGTTGCCCACAAACGCGAAAATGACCGCATTGGTATGCACCGGGCGAATGCGGCTGAAGGTGGTAAATGCGATTCCCAGGTTCAAATGGGGGTGAAAGAGCTGGATGGCGGCGACCAGGCCGACCAGCATCCCGATGATGCCCCAGAAGACCGTGGCGACGGCAAAGTCGCGCACGATCCGGTTGTCATAACTAAAGGTCTCCAATTGTTGCATACACGTTCCTCCTATGAATTGTCCTGTGATTTGGAGCTATCTGCCGTGGAATCATCTATCAGCATCCGTACAGACGGAGTATATTTATCATCGTACTGGCCGTTTTTAACCGCCCACAGGAAGGCGATGAGAAAACCGATCGCCACGATCAGGCTGGCGCCGATCAGGATAAACATGACGCTCATAACAGGTCTCCGGGGTTATAAATTCCATTTCAACTGCTTTAATTGGCAATTGCCAATTGCCAATTTTATCCTGCCCCCAGCAGCCCCATCCGCTGCGCGGTGAGGTACGTGGCCCCGGTAGCGAAAACGATTACCGATACGGAGCTCAAGGGCATCAAAATCGCGGAAATCAACGGGGAAAGGGTTCCCTGCACCGCGAAGGAGAAACCGACCAGGTTGTACAAGAACGAGATCGCAAAACTGGCTAAAATGATTTTGATGTTCGCTCTGGCGAAGCGGATGAATTGAAACAGCCGGGGAAATTGCCGCGCTTCCAAAATCGCGTCGCAGGCGGGGGAAAACGCGTTGAGGTCCTCGCTGATGGAGATGCCCACGTTGCTCTGTTTCAGCGCACCGGCGTCGTTCAAGCCGTCGCCGATCATCAGCACCCGCTGCCCCCGGGATTGCAGGGTTTTCACGAATTCCAACTTGTCCTGCGGCGACTGCCGGAAGCGCAGCTCCGTATCCGCGCCGAAAAGGTTCTGCAACGGCGCTTTTTCGCTCTCGTTATCCCCGGAGACCAGGGCCAGCCGGTAGGCTTTTCGCGACTGCGCCAATATCTCCGTCAAACCGGGGCGATAGCGGTTCTCCAGTTGGAAATAACCCTTCAAACGGCCGTTCAGGGCAATGTAAACGTGGGCGGCCGTGGGTGCGGCGGCGGCCGATTCCCCGGCCACGAATTGCGCCGACCCGATTTTGAGGTAATTTCCCTCCACCGTTCCTTCGATTCCCTGGCCGGGAATTTCCCGGAACTGCGCCACGTTATCATAAATTTCCCCGGGCAGGGCCAGGGCAAGGCGGCGGCTGAGCGGGTGGGTGGAGTGGCGCACCAGGGATTTCGCCAGGCGCTGCTCCGGGGGCGACAAGCCCGCTTTTCCGTTCAGCGAGATGAATTTAGCCGCGGCCGCGTGCGATTTCGTCAAGGTACCGGTTTTGTCGAATACAATGGCGGTGATCTTTGCCAGGCTTTCGATCACCGCGCTGTTTTTCAAATAAAATTGATTGCGTCCCAAAATGCGCAGGGAATTGCCTAAGGTAAAGGGGGCGGAAAGCGCCAGCGCGCAGGGGCAGGCGATGATCAGCACCGCGGTGAAGGCGTTCAAAGCCAGGTTGAGGTCGCGCGGCAGCCAGTACAGCCCCGCCGCAAGGGCAATGGCGATGACCGCCAAAGTAAAATATTTGCCGGCGGCGTTCACCAGGCCGGCCATGCGCCCCTGGCCGTGCTTGGTAAAAGCCTCGTTGTTCCATAATTGGGTGAGGTAGCTCTGGGAAACCTCTTTGACCGCCTCCGCTTCGATGGCGCTGCCGGCCTGGCGGCCCCCGGCGTAGAGCAAATCGCCGGAGTGCTTTTCCACCGGCTCCGCCTCCCCGGTCACAAAGCTGTAGTCGATCCAACCGGTCCCGTTGATCAGCACCGCGTCCGCGGGGATGATCTCCTGGTTGCGCACCAGGATGCGGTCGCCCACCTTCAACTGCGAGAGGGGAATGCTCTCCTCCCCCGCGCCGTTCTTCCGGGTTATGGAAACCGGGAAATAGGATTTATAATCCCGCTCAAAGGAGAGCCGGTCGTAGGTTTTTTTCTGGAAAAGCTTGCCGAGCAGGAGTAAAAAGACCAGCGCCACGAACGAATCTATGTACCCCGCTTCCCCGGCGTGGAAGATTTCGTAAAGGCTGCGGCCGAACAGGGCGGTAATTCCCAAGGCGATGGGCACGTCGATATTGATGGTTCTATGCCGCAGCCCGGCCAGGGCGGATTTGAAATAATCGCTGCTGCTGTAGAGCAGCACCGGCAGCGCCAATAAAATATTCAGATAACCGAAGAAGGTCTTGAACTGCGGCTCCAGGCGTCCCCCGGAGAGGTATTCCGGGAAGCTCAGCAGCATGATATTGCCAAACGCGAAGCCGGCCACCCCGATTTTAAGGTAAAGAGAGCGGTCGGAATCCTTTTTTGCCCGGGCGTGAATATCCGCCAGGCTGATTTGCGGTTCATAACCGAGGGAAGCCAGCAACTCCACTACCTGGCGCAGGGAGATTTTCTCCTCCGCGTAGGTGATGGACACCTCCTTGCGCAAAAAATTTACCCGCGAGGAAAGAATGGCAGGGTTGATTTGATACAGCTTTTCCAACAGCCAGATGCAGGAGCTGCAATGGATCTCCGGAATGAGAAACGTAACTTTGGCGGTTTTCCCGTCGCGGAATTCCAACAGTTGCGTGCGCGCGCTCTCCTCGTCTAAGTACCCAAAACGGGCGGCGGCGTTGAATTCTTTGGGAGAAACGCCGGGTTTTTCGCTGAACTGGTAATATTGGCAGAGGTCGCTGGCTTTCAGAATCTCGTACACCATGCGGCATCCCCGGCAGCAAAAATACTTGTCGCCGATGGAAATATCATCATTGGGGCAGGGGAGGCCGCAGTGGTAGCAGGTCTTTTCCGCTGTCCCGGCCGCCGGGGAGATTGCTTCTCCCGGCACATCCTGGCGTGGTGTTTGAAGCATCATCGACCGAATCCGTTTCTACAAACCGCCCATCATCGCTTGCAGTTGTGAGGGGATTTATCCCCGCACCGTAGAGGGCGCGTAACCTCCGCTTCATAAGTTTCCAATATATGAAACTCTTCACAATACATGAAAGGGGAAATTTTAAGATTCCAATCAAGCTCCGGATTTTCAGGTTCAGGCGGCGAGAAAGGGCGGGTAAATCCCGGCGAATGCGCCGTTAGTGGTTGGATTGGGCGCCCACCCCGTGCTGTTGGGTTGGCTGGGGGTGGGTGAGGTGGTGAATTCCGCGGTAAACAGTCATCGCCCCCATCAAAATGACCAGAACGGTAGCGATGCGAAAGAGGCGCTGGCGGAATTTTGCGGTGAGAAAGCTGGCCCCGATCCCGGCCAGCACCATTGCCGGGATGGTTCCCAGCCCGAAAATCAGCATGGTTAACATGCCGCCCAGGACGCTTTCGGCGGCGGCGGCTTTGGCCCCCGCGGCGTACACCAGCCCGCAGGGAATAAATCCTAAGATCACTCCCAATACGAAAACGTTTTTCCGGTTGACGCGATTCAGCAGGGAGCCGGCCAATTGTTTGAAGCGATTGTAGCCGGGGAAATAGTTAGCGGAGAGGGGAGGAATCCAGCCGCCGAAATCCAGCCCCATCCAGACCATCAGCAGGCCGGCAATTACCTGGAGCGCTCCCTGGTAGTTGATGATGCCCAGCCGGATTCCCAGGATTTCCCCGGCCAGGCCGAACAGCAATCCCAGCAGCGTGTAGGTGGAGATTCTCCCCATATTATATAACAGATGGGGGGTAATAAGCGCTTTGGGGGGGGAGGGCGGGCCGCTGTTGAGTTTGATAGAATAGGCCATCACAAAGCCGCCGCACATCCCGATGCAATGCCCGAAGCCTCCCAGGAAACCGATCAGGAAGATGGCAGGATAGTCGATCAGCATAGGTCCGGAAAAAGTTAGAAGTTCGCTCTTATATGGGCAATTTGTTTGCCGCCTTTTTTACGCTTCCCTACCCGGTATAATTACCGCGACCAATATAATAGATGTTATCCCCCGGAAGAAAGTGACGGCAATTTTTGTCCAACGAATTCCCCCGCTGATGTTACGCAGGCCAAAAGAATTCGCCACAGAGTCACAGAGGGCACAGAGAAAATCAAATATTTATTGAGCCTAAGCCCACACTGGAAGCAAATACACTAAAAAAGTGATTAAAACTCTGTGTTCTCTGTGTCTCTGTGGCAAACTGCGTAACCTCAGTTATCACTCTGCCCGATCAATCCCCCAAACCATAGCCGGCAAGCCCTTGGAAGCGGGTTTTGTGAAAAACCCTATCATAGATCATGTTTTTTCCTGACGAATGTCATTGTTTTGAGGGGCAAAGGCAGGTTAATTTTTTGTCGGTATGAAATTCGCGGGGTTCCATCGAGATAAGGAAGGTGAAAAATGTACCAGGACAGAGTGAAAACCCACCCGAAAAACAGGGAAAGAGAGCCGGCGCAATTAGAGTGTGTGACCTGCCAGATCCTGAACCTGACCCCCTTCCATAATTGCAGCCATGAAACGCTGGAGCGGTCTTTCCCGAGCCGGCGATTGTTGTTTTTCGAGAAAGATGAGGTTCTATTCCGGGAGCGGGAATCCGCCGAGGGGGTATATTGCCTGTACTCCGGCAAAGTGAAGGTTAGCAAGCGGGGAAAAGACCAGCAAGAGTACATTACCCGTCTGGCCAGCCCGGGATATATCCTGGGGCTGAGCCTTTTCACCGGCAAGTTATATGCAAATTCCGCGGCGGCGCTGGAAAAAACCGCCGCCTGCTTCATCCATAAAGACGATTTTATTCCCTTCATCAAAAGCAACCCGGACGTTCTCATCGAGGTAATGAAGCATATTTGCTATGAGATCGAGGTAGTAGAGCAGAATATTTCCGGTATTGTGCAGAAGTCCTGCCGGGAACGGCTGGCGGAAACCCTGCTCATGTTAAGAGGCACCTATGGAACGGATAGCAACGATTTCCTGAAAGTGGTGCTGTCTATCCGCGACCTGGCCAATTTTGTGCGCATCAGCGAGACGATTATGGAGCGCCTGATATGCAACCTGGTGCGGGAACGGATCATCCGGGTGGAGGATGAGAGAATCCAATTATTGAATATACCCAAACTCTACGAGATCGCCGGGGCCACGGGGAGATAGCGCCGGTGTGATGAGCCTTGCGCCTGCCCTCCCGGGAGGCCCTACGGTTCTTCTAACAATTCCCGGATCACCCCGATGGCGCGCTCCTGCTCGATGAAATAGGGGCTGCTGGCGATAGTGATAAAACCGGCGGCGGCAATGTAGCGGCGAATGCGCGCGATTTTGTAATCGCGGTCGATGTAATTCATCTCCTCGGCAAAGATATCCGCGTCGATGTCGAGCGCGATTCCGCCGGAGAATTCGCGCTCGAACGCAAAACTACTGTCGATGATTTCCACCGCGGAGAAAATCCCCGCTTCCAGCGCCGGGCGGATGAAGTTGCCCACGTTGAGGTGAAAATTAGTATAGTCGAAAACCCTCCCTAAGTCGATCTCTTCCCGGCCATTCCAGGGGAAATACTCTTCCGGCTCCCGCATGTCGCTGTGCTGATCCACGTGCACTAAAACGCCGCCTTTTTTCAGCTTCCCGGCTTTAAGCCCGGCCATCCAGAAGAAAAAAGCGTGGTGGTGGTTATCGAAAATGAAAATATCCTTCCCGGCTTTTTGTGGGAATCCATCCCTTCGGGACAGGTAAAGGAACTGCTTCAGCCCCCGCCGGTTGATTTCCTGCCCCTCGTCCACCTCGCTGAAGGCGATTTCCTCCCCTGCCGCCAGGCCGGCCAGGTCGCCGGAAATGAGAGGAGCGACATAGATTTTCCGATTTTTTCGTTGATGGAAGGAGAAGGCGTTGTTGCCGAGGGGCTGCTCGATCCAAAAACCATGATAATACTTTTGCAGGGTTTTAATATCCATGCTCATTTGCAAGAAACGATTTTTGAGACTTCCATGTGGAGGTTGAATTTAATCAAAGTTGATTTGCTATAAAATATTGGCGATATTTTTTATGAACCCGATTTATAATAGAACGTCGCTGATACATCAAATCGAGTAAGGCACAAATGTTCAGAGGTTCGTATGAACACAAAAAGCAGTTTAACACTTACTGCTAACCTTTTACCTTCCGACATTGCCTGGCTGTTTCCGGAGTACGATTTTGAAACGATGGATTTGCAGCAGCACCAGGGAGTGATTATTGAACGAATCCTCGAGCGCGGTACCTGGGAACAACTTCGTTGGCTGTTTGCTGCTTATGGTGAAGACCGCGTGGCTAAATGGGTGAGAGAACATGGATTTCGGGTAGTCCTAAACGTTTAATGCTGCATTGTAATAGCAGATAAAATATTTAATAGCTCCGATATGGTTTTCTAACTTTTTAGAGAACGACAGCGCCTTT
>JABWBP010000152.1 GCA_013360445.1 Calditrichaceae bacterium
CTTGTGGAACATCTTTTTCTACCAAACAGGTTTTTTTAGCAAGCTTTTTATATCTCTGTGCTCTCTGTGCTCTCTGTGGCAAGATGCCTGAATAGTTACTTTTCAGCGAAACCCATAAAATTCTGCGTGTGTCAGCGTCAAAAAATCTCTTACTGTAAAATATTCCGTGATCGTTTTGATTAACCACAGAGCCACAGAGGTTAGAAAAATAAAACATCTCTGTGACTCTGTGCCTCTGTGGTTGAACTTTTATCACCGGTAATTTTACAGGTTGAAAAATCTTAACCCATGATGGGCATTATCAGTCATAAGATAATCACTACCTCCCAAATTTAAACGCCCGCTTTTAAATGTCTCCCTTATCCTCCATCCATTATCCCGTAGAAAGAGAGAAAACCTATGAACCCCGCAGTAACACATTTGCCGAAAATTTCCAGGTTTCCGGCCATTTTGGCCGCGCTTGCAGTTTTCTGGGCGACGGGATTGCTGGCCCAGCCCGGCAACCAGAACATTTTTCCCGGTTTAACCGGGCAGGAGCTGCTCGACAGCCTGGTTGCCGCTTACAAACCGGCCGCGGTGCTGAATTATGACCACGCCCGCGATACCCTGTTCGGGGTTATCTACAACGCCAATGACAGCCTGTCCTGCGTGTACAGCGACTTTACCATTTACCTGGATCCCCTGGCGGACCCCAGCACCGACGCGGACCTCAAAGGCATCAACACCGAGCATACCTGGCCGCAGAGCAAAGGCGCCGGCAGCGGCCAGGCGCAGAGCAACATGCACCATTTGTATCCCGTCAAAAGCAACATCAACTCCAGTCGCGGCGACGATCCTTTTGCGGACATCAACGACCGGGGAACCAACCTCTGGTTCCGGAAGGATCAGGCGCTGACCGCCATTCCCCTCCTGTTCATCGAGGAATACAGCGAAAAAGACAACGACTCCCCGGAATTATTCGAGCCTCGGGAGGACCACAAGGGCAACGCGGCCCGGGCGATGTTATACTTTTATACCCTCTACCGCGCGGCCGCGGACAGCGCCGACCCGGCGTTCTTCCCCCTGCAAAAGAATTTTCTGTACGCCTGGCACCAAAGCGACCCGGTTGACCTCGATGAATTTACCCGCACCAACCTGATCGCCGCCTACCAGGACAATAAAGCCAATCCCTTTGTGTTAGACAGTTCCCTGGCGCGGCGGGCCTATTTCTTCGAGGGGGCGCCCGCAAAGCCGCAGCCCGGGGATATTCTGATCACCGAGTTCATGGCCAACCCCGCCGCGGTGAGCGACGCCATCGGCGAGTACCTGGAAATCTACAACACCACCGCAAACGCTTTCGATATCAACGGTTTCACCCTGCGCGACGACGGCTCCGATTACCACCGCATCGTGCAGAACGATCCGTTGATCATCCCGCCGCTAAGTTTTTTAGTGTTGGGAAGAAACGCGGATCCCCTGCTCAACGGCGGTTACACCGCCAACTACCAGTTTTCCGGATTCATTTTGGGCAATGAGGGGGATGAGATCATTTTAGAGCGCCCGGATAATACCGCGGTATGCCGGATCAACTACAGCAACGGCGACCCCTTTGGCGCGGGGGTGAGCGCGGAGCTTGCCAACGTGGCTTTTCACGTTAACGGCGTTACCCAGCAGAGCAATTACACGGCCGCGACCACGGTCTATGGCGCCGGGGACCTGGGATCGCCCGGGGGGGCCGGCAATACCCAGGGGACCGGCATTGCCTGCATTCCCGGCTGGCTGGGCAACGTTACCGAGCCGGATACCGCGGCGAATTCCACCGACGGCCTGGTGATCCTCACCTACGACGCCGGGATGCCGGTGCTGCCGGCGTTCGAGGAGCTTATTCTAACCGGTTTCGGCAACGCCAACGCCGCCCTGGGAGACACCCTGACCAACTCCACCGACGCCCTGGTCATCCTCTCCCACGACGCCGGCTTGCCGACCCCTTTTGCGGTGGGCCAGCCGGTATGTTTGCCCCCGCCGGGGCGGGAGAAAAGATAAGGGTTTATATACTCTGTGCCGCGCCCCAATGAACCGTAAACCCCGGTGAATATGAAAAACCCCCTTCCGCGAGGCCAACTTCGCGAGAGGGGGTTTGCAATTCCTTGCCCGGTGTTTCCGCTCATCCCTGGGGCGGGGCGCTTCCTTCGGGAGCGCTTGCTTCCTCTTCCTCGCCGCCCCGCCCGGCCGGGCGGATGATCGACTGGTCGAAAAAGCCCAGCCCGCGCTCCCCGTCGCCCGTGAACTTCAGCGCCAGGGTCAGCAGGCTTTTCATCAACTGGATTTCCAGCTCATCGCGATTCTCCCGGGTGGTATTGCGGCTGTCCGCCACCTCCCCGAACTTCTGAAGCTGGCCGGCGCGTGCGGCTAAGAAGCGGCTCTTCAAATCCGCGAACTGGTCGGCGAAGGGCTGGCCCAGGGCGGCCAGGCGGCGCTCTGCGGCGTCGGCCATGCGGCTCATCAGCGTCTCCACCGTCGCCAGGCTGGCCTGGGCGTACTCCGTCAGGCCCAGGGGGAAGAATTCCTGGTACTCCGGCGACTCTTTGCCCCAGAGCGCGCGCACCATCCCCTCCTTCTGGCTCACCGCTTTCTTGAACTCCTCGAATATATTCTGCATCGCCCGGGTAAGCCCCTGCTGGATGGCGAAGCGGGTATCCTCATCGGTGATCGCGCCGAAATAGCCGTTGTAAGCGGCGGTGGCAGCGGCGATCAGGTCGGTATATTCCCCGTTCCCGTTGTTGGCCGCCAACCGCTGCAAGTGGTCCTCGCTGAACTTGCGCAGCCGGTCGTCGCTGATCTCCTTAGTATCGAAATGGTTGCGGAAGAACGTCATTAAATTGACCATAACAAACCTCCGTGTAATGGGTTAGGTGGATGTGGCCGGCGCCGTCCCGGCGCCAGCCGTTAAGGATCGGTTAATGAATACCGTATTAATCACAAAGGGGCGCAGCACAAATTGCACAAACAATAGATGAATAGCCCCGCGCTTCAGCGCAGGGAAAAGAAAACCCAAGAAAATTAAACCGGGGCTTTAGCCCTGAGTGTTCCCAAAACGCGGGGCCGAAGCCCCGAAAGAAGATTTGGGGATATTGTATCCCCCGCGCAGAAGCGCGGGGCTATTCATTCACAAATTTCGTTCCTTGTGCAATTTGTGCTGAGCCCATCACAAAGTGTGCTATCTATTAGTTTTGCGAATTCAACTTTGTCGTAAGCAAAGAGCAGCTACGACGAACATGAATTATGCTCACATCTTGTCTGTACTAAGATGTGCATGTAATTTCTGATTTACCGCCAAGCGGTTAAACTCCATAGCCCAGGGTTCGCAGGGAAGCGAACCCTGGGAAGAAAAAAACAGAGAGTTTAAAAAACCCTGAAAGGGTTTAGGGCTTTCGCCCTTTTTATTGTACCACTGAACGCTAATGTGTTTCAATAACTCTGTGCGCTCAGTCTGGTACATTATTTTTTTCTGGCTCCCTTAACAACCACACTATTGTAAAACCCTTTTCCCGAAGGGATCACTTCGTGACAGGGTTTTATCGATTTGGGCGTGTTCTTATACTGTGATGTTTAACGCCTTCGGCGTAAAAATCCCAAAACTAATGACTATTACAAGGGCAAATTAATCATTTCGCCATCCTTCTTTTCAAAAGGATTTGCTCCCGGGGAGGGATACCGCATTCCGAAATTTCAGAACCGGCCTAAAAACCATTAGACCCCCATTCCGAATTTCCGGAATGCGATTCTAACCGTTTAGACCTGCTTTCCGAATTTCCGGAATGCGATTCTAACTGTTTAGACACGCCTTCGGGATTTCCGGAATGCGGTTCTAACCAATTAGACATGCCTTCCGGGTTTTCAGAATGCGGTTCTAAACGATTAGACTTGCATTCCGAATTTTCAGAATGCGATTCTAAAGGATTAGACGCGCTTTCCGAATTTTCGGAAACCCATTCTAACCGGTTTTACCCCTATTCCGAATATTGGGAAGCTATTTTCGATGATAAAGACCAGTCGTAGCGTTCCGGGGTATCAGGATTCGTTTCAGAAATAAGCGTTCGAGCTGTGCAATCATCCACTATCGGAACGGGGAAGGAGAACTTTAGAGGCTGTTTTAAAAGTCCAAATTTTTGCCAGAAGCCACAAAATCACAAAGTTTCACCAAGAATTTTAAACATTTTTTAGTGAACCTTCGAGTCTTAGAGCCTTTGTGGCAACATTTAAAAACCGCTTCTTAGTTCTACCTAAACTTTTGCAAAATGCGCGGGAAGCGCACTAAATTGGGGTATTCGCGTTCAGATTTTTCTGAAAAGACCTAAAAAACTTCGTGGAGGTCACGCCA
>JABWBP010000075.1 GCA_013360445.1 Calditrichaceae bacterium
CGCAAAATTTTGCGTCTCTACGCGCGACGTCGCGGCGTTCCGGTATTTCCCCAATCCAATCAATCCCGGAGGGTTTGTATTTGGGGTAGGGTTTCATTTTGGGGTTGTTTCCCATTTTGTATTCATTGCGCATCATTGGGTTTTATTCCTGTGCGCCCGGTTGGTTTTCATCGTTTCGTTTCGCACCGTATCGGTCGTTGCGTAGAGACGCAAAATTTTGCGTCTCTACGGTGTTGTGTTGCGTCTCTACGGTGTGTGGACACCATTTTGTGTTTTTCCGAATTACCGGTTTATATAATTTTGATCATTATGCCAATTGGCCGGGTTGTTGACAATATATTGGCGGATGCGTTCCAGGTCCTGAACAGACCGAATAATATGATCGTGATAGCGCGGCTGCCAGGCAAATTCGATGTTGTTCATGGTAGCATATTTTTTTACGCCGGCCTTATATCCCCGGATGACCGACCCCAAATTTTGCGATTGCGGCCCGAATTGGTTCTTCCGCCATTCTTCATAACCCGGTTTATCAAAGAACAATATCCCGTGCAGATGGTTGGGCATTATCACCGACTCATCCAATATCACAAACGGAAAATGTTCCGGTATTTTTTGCCAGTTTTCCCGCGCCACCTGCCCGATTTCGGTTTCCTGTAACCGGTATTCCGGTTGGGGAACGTCGCCGTCATCGGAAATAATATCCCCAAAATAACACACCCGGTCCTGGGTGCAGATGGTGACAAAATAAAACCCGGGCGATCCATAGTCCCAATTTGCCAATCGCGCTGAGGGTATGCAGTATCGGTTTCTGAATTTTTCCATCATTCCAGAATTTCTTTAATCATTCCTTCGGTCTCTTCTTCCAATGCTAAAATATCGCGGCGGATTTCCTCCAGGGAGCGCAGAGGTTTGAATTCGTAAAAATATTTGGTGAAATTGATCTCGTAGCCGGTTTTAGTTTTGGTCTCATCAATCCAGGCCTCGGGAACGTGGGGCAGCACCTCGCGCTGAAAATATTCTGCGATGGTTTGTTTTTTGAAGCGGGGGGTACCCACGGGAGACGTTGCGTGCAACGTCTCTACAATAAATGGGATGTTTTCGTAATCACGGAGATTGTTGTCCGGTTTGGGGTGGCCGTTTTTGTCCCTTTCGATATTGCCGTTTTCATCGCGCAGGGGCTGTTCCACGGTCACCCGCCAATAGCCGAAATATTCGTTGGGAAAAATTTTGCAGAAGGGGCCTTCCTGAAAATCGCCGTAAATCCGGGTGATAAAATCAATGGCGTTTTTATGAATTTCCTTGCGCTTGTTGCCGAGGCTGCGGGTCATTTTCTGCCAGAAACGGTTGGGGCGAGCTTCTTCCTCGTCTTTCTGGCCAGTAGCGTTGATCAGTTGAATTTTACCCTTGCGCTCCGGGCTTTTGCGGTTGGTAACGATCCAGACGTAGGTGGAGATGCCGGTGTTGTAAAAAAGCTGGTCGGGCATGGCGATAATGGCTTCCAGCCAGTCATTTTCAATAATCCATTTGCGGATGTCACTTTCCCCGCTGCCGGCCCCGCCGGTAAACAGAGGGGAACCGTTAAAGACGATACCGATGCGGGAACCGCCGTCACCGGGCTTCATTTTGGAAATCATGTGCTGCAGAAAGAGGAAGGAGCCGTCGTTGATACGGGGTAGCCCGGCGCCGAAACGGCCGGCGTAGCCTTTATTCTCATGCTCCAGTTTGATCATTTTCTTCGGCTTTGCGCCACTCCACCCCAAAGGGGGGATTGCTGAGCATGTAATCAAATTTTTCGTATTCCAGGCCATCCACGGTAAAGGTATTGCCGAACTTGATGTTGGCGGGATTCTGGCCTTTGATGAGCATATCGGATTTGCAGATGGCGTAGGATTCGGGGTTGATTTCCTGGCCGAAAACCTCCAGGCGGGCAGCGGGGTTGAGTTCCTGGAGATATTCCTCGCCGATGGAGAGCATGCCGCCGGTGCCGCAGGCGGGGTCGTACATGGTTTTGACGATTCCTTTGGTGGTCAGAATATCGCGGTCGTTCAAGAAGAGCAGGTTGACCATCAGGCGGATCACTTCCCGGGGGGTAAAATGCTCCCCGGCGGTTTCGTTGGAGAGTTCGGCAAAGCGGCGGATCAGTTCTTCAAAGACGTAGCCCATCTCGATGGAGGTCATGTGAGCGAAGTCGATCTCTTCAAAGCGTTTGACCACTAAAAAGAGCAGGTTGGTTTTGGGATCATCCATGCGGGAGATATGCTCGTCGAAATTGAAATAGTCGATGATTTCGCGGGCGCCGGCGGAGAAGCCGTTGATGAGGTTACGGAGATTGGCGGCGATGTTATTGGGGTCAGCGACCAGTTTTTTGAAGTTATACTGGCTGCGGTTGTGGAAGTTGAATCCGGCGACTTTGTTCAGAGCGGCGTCAATCGCGGCAGTGGACATCTTTTCCACGCGAGGCAGGAAGTCGAGCACTTTTTGTTTGGTGGGTTCCAGGACGCAATCCAGGCGCCGCAGGACGGTCATGGGAAGGATGATCTTGCCGTAATCGGCCTGCTTATAGTCGCCGCGCAATAAATCCGCCACGGCCCAGATGAGATTGGCTTTTGCTTTGAAGTCGATCATTGGGTTTGCTCAAGGTTTTCAGGTTTTGTTGGAGAACGGGATCGATGTTTCGATCATTGATAAAAAATATTCGCAATATCGGTCTATAATATCGGAAAGTTTTGGGGTTTATGAAATGGGGGAAAAATTTTGGGGAAGATCCTCCCTGTGGCCCCCTTCAAAGGGGGAAATTACAACCCATTTAATCCCTCTTTTTTAAGGGGGAGGACAACCTCCTCATTGGGCAACGCCGCGCCTTTGGCGCAGATCGGGGACGGCAAATAAGTAAATCTATCGCTTTCCCCGGGGATTTATCCCCGATTGTTGCACTACGGGGGGCTAACGCCCCGGAAAATCAAGAGCTGATAACCGTTAACGGTAGTAAAGCGCTAAAACCGTCATATCGTCCGATTGGGTTCAGAATCGAAGAAGTTAGGGGGGTCTCCGGGAGATTGTCAAGAGGGGAGATTTTTTGCGGGAGCTACGCCGGGCGGGCGCAGGACCATTTTATCAAATTGCCGTTGCGTAATTTTTCCGGTTTCCGTACCATCTACCATCATCGAGGAGGCGCTTATGAAAAGCAACCCGGCAACTTTTTTCGTTTTCCTGTTATTCTGTTCAACCCTGCTGCACGCGCAAACGGTTCTGAATTACATAGAATCCTCCCAGGGGCTGGGAACTCCCGCCCTGGAAGGAGGGCGCACGGAACTGGAGCTTGCGGACGTGAACGGCGACGGGCATTTGGATATTCTCTCCATCGGCGACCACGGCTCCCCGTTCATCAACACCCAGGAGCACGGGGTGATGGTCTGGTTCGGCGACGGCCAGGGGAGCTGGTCGGTGTTCCAGTACGGCAATTTCGGCTACGGGGGCATTGCCGTGGGGGACGTGAATAACGACGGCTTTTTAGACGTGGGCTACGGTATGCACCACGACTATTCCGCCAACGATCTGGGCGATCAGTTGATCGAAGTGGCGTTAGGCGACGGAACCGGCACGTTCTGGAGTCCCTGGGACGACGGCCTGGCCACCAACGGGGAGAGCTGGGGCATGTTCGGAACCGATTTCGCGGACATCGACAACGACGGGGACCTGGATATCGCCGCCAACTCCTTCGGGGCCAGCTCCGGGGTGCACGTGTACGCCAACCAGGGCGACGGTACCTGGGTGCAGACTTTCGGGTTCACCGGCGGCAACTCCACGGATGATATCGTCTTCGGAGAAGTGAACAACGACGGCTGCCCGGATTTCGCCGCGGCGCACCAGTTCGGAACCGTGTATATCAACGACGGCGGCGGCGGTTTCACCCTGGCGGACGGAAACCTGCCCCCGGGAGGAAATATAGGACGCCGGGGGCCGGACCTGGGCGACCTGGATAACGACGGCCGCGATGAACTCTCCTTTTGCAACGGCAGCGGCGGGGTGGAGGTGTGGAAATGGCAGCCCGGCAACAACTGGGTGAAGATTTCCACCGGCCTGCCGGCCTCCGGCGGCTTCGAAGCCAGCCAGATTTATGATATGGACATGGACGGCTTCGCGGACCTGGCGGCGTTCGGCAGCGGGGTGGTGCGCATCTGGAAAGGCGACGGCGCGGGCAACTGGGCGCAGATGGCCAATTTTACCATGCCGGCGACTTCGGGCGATTTCAAGGCCTTCCGCATCGAGGGGGACGCGGACCACAACGGTTTCCCGGATATCGCGTTAGTGGATGAGGAGGGCAACTGGCTGAATTATCAGAACCACCTGCGCTTTTATAAAGAAGCCTCCCCCGCGGACACCCTGCGCATCCTTCCCCTGTCGCCGGGCGCGAACCGTTTCTGGCATACCGGCTCGGTGCAGACCCTCCGCTGGATCAGCGAGGTACCCGCGGGGGAAATTGGCCGGGTTAAATTAGAAATCTCGCTTCATGATTTGCAAGGCCCCTGGCTTTTGATGGCCGATTCTCTGCCCAACAACGGGCATTTTCAGTGGATCGCGCCGCAAAATTACGCTTCCCAACAGCCCTGCCGAATTCGCTATAGCGTATTCACCTCTTCCGGGAGCGCCAGCGTTACCGGCGCAGGATTCAGCATCGGCCCGGTAACAGTGGGAATTGTACCGCCGGGGGAAACCGGCCTGCCGGGGGGAATCGAACTGTTTCAGAATTATCCCAACCCCTTTAACCCCTCTACCTATTTGGGATTTCGGATTGCGGATGGTTCGACTTCGCTCACCACAGGTTTCGGATTGGTGAGATTGGAGATTTTTGATATTACCGGAAGGAAAATTGCCACGCTGGTGGAGGGGGAACTGCCGCCGGGAGAGTACCAAATCCAGTGGGACGGGCGGGATGAGAGCGGCAGGGAAGCTGCCAGCGGAATCTATTTTGCGGTGCTGCGCAGCAACGGGGTGCAGGTCAGCCGCAAACTGGCGCTGGCGCGGTAGCAGAACGAAACCCGGCAGAGAGTTTTTGGCCTCTCGAGACTGCATTAATTGCCAATTGCTAATTGCCAATTGCTAATTGCCAATTGCTAATTGCCAATTGGCAATTGCCAATTATCTATAAAAGCCGATGTAGCCGCTTATTTCGATTTCAAAGCATACACCCCGTCCCAATCTTCCGGGGGGGGATTTTTGGCGTACTCCAGCACCCGCTTTAAGTACTGCCGGGAAGGGCCGTCCTCCGGCACCATCTTCAGGCAGAGCCGGAAACTCTCCGCAGCCAGCTCCCATTTCCGGTGGTGGTAGTAGTGCACCCCGTCGCGGTAAATGGGCAGCAGCTTTTTCACCAACTCGTCGATTTCTTCGTCTTTGCGGGCTAACAGCTCGAACACTTGCACCGGTTTTTGCCGCCCTTTCACCACGATCAGGTCGATGGGGCGGGTGATCATGGCCTCTTTTACCTCGTTGAAGGTGGATTCGCTGATCATGTTGGCGGTGCCGAAGGTCTTGTTCGCCCCCTCTAACCGCGCCGCCAGGTTCACCTCGTCCCCGATGACGGTGTAATCGAACACTTTGGCGGAGCCCATGTTCCCCACGATCATATTCCCGCTGTTGACGCCGGTGCGGCAGGTGAGCACCGGGCGGCCCTGGCGGCGCCACTCCCGGGAGAGCGTTTTCAGGCGGCGCTGCATGTCCAGGGCCGCGTAGCAGGCCTTCAAGGCGTGGTCCGGGTAGTGCACCGGGGCCCCGAACTCCGCCATGATCGCGTCCCCCTCGTACTTGTCGATGATGCCGTCATAGTGCAGGATGATATCGGTCATCTCGCTCAAATACTCATTGATCAGTTTCACCAGGGCCGTGGGGGTCATGGACTCGGCAATGGAGGTGAAGTTCGCCAGGTCGGAGAAGAGCACGGTCATGTAGCGCTCCTCGCCGCCTAAAGTCAGCTTCTCCGGGTTTGCCAGCAGTTCTTTGATGACCTTTGCGGGAACGTATTGCTGGAACGCGCCCATAATTTTGCGCTTTTCCCGCTGGGTAAGCACGAACTGGTAGAGGTTGGCCGACACAAAGGCCAGGAAGACCCCCATGACCGGCAAAAAAAGCTCCCCCACCACCCGCAGGCGGGAAAAGAGCAGGAACTGCGCCAGGGTGATGAGCGTTGCCAGCCCCAGGGTAATGGCGCTGGAAAGAGAAGTCGGGGTGATAAAACAAAGTATGAAAATCAGCAGCATTAGCGTTGCGGTGAGCGCCAGGGTGAGGGCGAAGGAGGGTTTGCGGAAAAACGATTGGGTATAAATGGTGCGGGCGGCGTTGGCTAAAATTTCCACCCCGGGCATCTCCTTGGGCGTGCCGCGGTATTCCAAAAAGGGAGTGGGGAAATTATCGTGCAGTTCCGCCACGGTGGAGCCGACCAGCACGATCTTGCCCTTGAAGACCTCGTCGGGCAGGAGATTCTCGCTGAAATAGTCTAAATCGTGCTTCTCGCCCAAGTCGAGGCGCTCGTCGTCGATCACCGAAGCGAAAGAATACTGCGGGAAGGTTCCGGCCGGCCCGGCAAAGTCGATCAGCAGGTTGGCGGCGTCATAAAAAGGAATTTCGAACGCTCCTAACTTCAGATGTTTCTCGCTGAACAGGGTATCGAGGCGGCTCCCCTCCCCGTGGTAGTGATCGATCAATTCGATGACGAAAGAAAACAGCTTTTCCCGGTTATGGGGCTGGTACACCGGGTAACGGCGGTAAATGCCGTCGCGGTCCGATTCGATGGAAACCAATCCCAGGCGGTCTCCCGCCGCTTCCTTCAGGAGCGGGATCGGCTCCACCAAAAAGCGGTAGCTTTGCAGGCGGCTGTCGATCTCCAATTTCCGGGCCAGCACCACCCGGCCGGATTCCCGGATGGCTGCAGCCAGCGCGGCGTCTTTTTCCGGCCCGTAGCGATCCGTCACGTCGAAGATCAGGTCCAGCCCGATCACCGCGGCTCCCGCGCGGGTAAGGTTTTCGATCAGGTGGGCGTAATAGGAGCGGGGATAAGGCCAGCGCTCCGGAAGGGCTTCGAAAGAGTAATCATCGATCACCACTAACACGATGGGAGAATCCTCCACCGGCTCCACGCCCCGCCAGGCAAAGCGCCAATCGATGGTATCCAGTTCCAATCTTTCAAAGGCAGGAATTTGATAGCGAAGAAACAGGGAGAGCAAAAGCGCGAAACAGAAAAGCAGGATGACGGAGAACAGTTTTTGCCAGTTCATGAGCGGCAAGTCGAACGGTTTATAAAAGTAATATTCCTGGATTGATGGAGTAGTGAAGTAGTGGAGTAATGGAGTAGTGGAGTGATGGATCAATGGATTGATGGAGTGATGGATGGCTGGTTAGCAGTTAACCATCCACTACGCCATCAATCCACCACTCCAACCATCCATTACCCCAATACTCCATTACTCCATCACTCCAATACTCCATCACTCCATCCGGTTCCGGCTGCTTAGAATGTTACGTCGTACCGGGCAGTGATAATGTAATCTTTATACTTGCGGTCGCCGCTGTAATTGACCAGGTCGGCGTTCAGGGAAACCCGCCCGTAGGGAAAGTAGCTGTAGATCAGCCGGCCGTTCAGGAAAGAACGATTGTAGTCGGTATCCACATTGATGCCGGCGCCCCCGCTGCCGGAAGAGACGGCGACGCTGGAAGCGACCGCGCCATAGCGCCCGGTGGCGGAGAGGATCAAATTATCGGACTGGCTGAAGAGCTTGCCGAACTCGTATTCCGCTCCTAAGCCGAAGGAGTTGAAGGTCAGATCGCTGCCGCCCTGGCTCGCGGAAGTATTCTCGGTCTGCTGGAAGGCGAATTCCAAATTGGTTCGCAACGGGAAATTATAGCGGGTGTTCAGGATCAGGGCCACGGTGTTGGAGAGATTCTCCAATCCCAGGGAGGTTTCGTCGGTGCGATTGTAATTCATCACGTTCAGGGTAGCGCGGTTGCGCAGGTTGGATACCAGAAAGTTGTAGCTGGTGGAGAAGGTAATGGTATTGGTCTGGTTGTCCTCCGGGAACGCCGCGACGGTTGAGGTTGAAGCGATACCGTTGCTGCGCCGGTAGTTGCTGTACCCCAGGGTGAGCGAGGGCAGGTTGCGCAGCGGGAAATAGGAAATATTGAACGCCAGGGTGCGATTGGTGGTGGTGGCCGGTTTTACATCGTTGAGGTTGTTCTCGTACTGCTGGTAGCGCAAATTCAGGAAGAACTGGTTCCGGAAGAGGCGAATATCATCGGTGATGGCGAATCCCTTGTTGTCTCGCAGCAAAAACGGCTGCCCCAGGCTGTGGAAGGCCTCTTCCACGGATTTATAGAGAATCGAAAAGCGGTTGTTGAAAAAATTCAGGCGCATCTGGGCGTGGTAGGCAATCGCAGGTTTGACGATGAGGTACTGGTTCACGGTGATGATGCCGGTAACCAGGTCATACTGTTCCTGGGAAATATCCACTCCCCATTCCTGAAGGGAGTCTAAGCTCACGTTTTCCCCATCTAAAATGTTGGGATTGTAAGAGCTGGCGTTAATGCTGCCTTCCAATACGAAACTGTTGTTGCGGGTGGCGATATAGAGGTCCGATCCCACCCCGGCGGACTCTTCCGGGTTCTGGCCGTAGCTGATGGATTTGACGTCATCCTTGCCCTTGACCACAGTAAATCCCCACTGGAAATCCTGCCGGTCGCCGAAGCTGACCCGCGCCGCCCAGACCTCGCGCTTGAAGGTTCCCGCCGCGGTATCGATGGCCGCGCCGGCGGTATCGAGCACCGCCCTTCCTTCGATGTCGCGCAGGGTGGTTCCGCGGGTATAATCGAAATTGATGAATTTAAAATAGGCCTGCCCGTGAAACCCGCGCAGGAATACGTTTTCCATCAGGAAGGGGTTGAGCTGCGGATAGGCGTCCCCCCCGGTAAAGCGCAGAAAGCGATTATTCCAGAAATTGTACTGCGCCCAGCCGGAATAGCGGTTGATCGGCTGCAGGGTGCTCTTTTCCTGGTTGGAAACGAACAGGCGGCCGCCGATGCTAAAATTCCGGGTTTCCCCCTCCAGGAGCAGCCCGGCCTTATTATACTGGCGGGATTGCAGCCCGTCCAACAATTCTTCGCTGCGGGCTTCCGCAAAGGCGTTCCCGGAGATCTCGAATTCGCCGCTCCCGGCGCTGGGAACGGTGCGCTGGTAAGCTAAGAAACTCCAATTCCGCCGGGCGATCAACTGGCCGGAGCGATCGTACAGCTCCAGGCGCAGTTTATGCTCCCCCGGGGGAACCCGACGGGGCGCGAAGGTGAGAAAGTCATTGAACATATTGACGTAGCGCGAAACATCCCAACTGTCAAGAAAGAGCACCGTGCGTTCTTTGTCCACCTGGGAGCTGTACTGGAAAAAGGACACCGTGAGGATGAATTCATCCGTGAAAACGTCTTCCCCGGGTTCCGGGCTGATGACGACGATGCCGTCTTCCGATTGAATATCCTGCTGCAAAGAGACTTTCATCAGGCCGTTATCCGGCGCTTCCTCCGGGTAGCGCTCCCGGGAGCCGTCGGCGTACTCCACGTCGATGAAATATTCCACCAGGCCGCCGGCGTACTCGGAGAGATTCACGCTGGCTAAGTAGCGCAGCCCCTCCTGCCGCAAGACGGACGAACGGAAACGCGATTCGCTGTATTCCCGGTAGTAGAGGCGAATATCCCGCACCGGCAGGCGGCGATAATTCTCCACGTCCAGCTCCACGTGGAGCATGAGGTCTTCATCCAGGTAAGGGGTAGCGGCAAGGCTGACGCCGGCGCGCCCGCGGGCCGACAGGCTGCCGCCTAACAGTAACAGCAGCAGGATGAAAAGGATGGAACGATATATTCTCATTGCGGTTAATCCCGATTTTTAAGTTGAATCCGCAAAATTTTGGTTTGCCCGGAGCTGTTGTTGAACTCAAAATCCAGGGTGCGCACGGAGGAGGCGTCCGCCTCGTCGAAAGGAATGTCGCCGGGCTGGGTCAGGCGCACCTCCGGCAGGCGGTTGCGGGAGAGCGCGATAACGGTTTGCCCCTTTTTCCCCAATACTTTTCCGGCGTTGTTGTCCACCTGGAGCGCCCCGTCGGTAATCACGTAACGGGTTTCCCCGGACTGGCGGAATTGCAGCACCCAGAACGCGGTTCCCTTAACCGACGCGACCGAGGTGGGGGTGGTCACTTTGAAAGGCTCTTTTTGCTTGAAGAGATTCAGAAAGAAGGAGCCGGCTTCCACAAAAATGCTTTTTTCGATGGCGTTCTCTTTTCGTTTTCCTTCGATAACGCAGGAAGAATTTTCTTTGATGCGCAGCAGGCTCTTGTCATCCAAAAATTTGATGGCGCAGTAAGCCGCGGTGCCGGTTTCCAGCTTGTCGCCGTGCTTCAGCACCTGCCCTTTCTGCACTTTATTGCCCTGGGTGGAATTCGCAGGCGTGAAGCGCACCTCTCCTTCCAATTTGATCACCACGGCAATCTCCTCCGCGGCAAAGGCCAGGGTAGAGGCGGCTACGAATACGAGGAGGGCGAATCTGGCGGCCCGTTTGAGCATAGAATATTCCTTTCCTGCCAATTGGCGATTAATAGACGTCCACATCGTTCACCTCCATTTCTCCGCGGTTCAGCTTGCCTAAGATCAAGAGCAAATCGGAGACCTCGATCTCGCTCTGTTGCAGGAAGATCGTTCCGTTGGGTTCAAAGCCGTTATCGCGCAGTTGCTGCAGCACCGGCCAGTAGTTGGGACCGAGAATTTGCTCTAATAGCGCCAATATCTGGGCGGCATAAGTTCCGGATCCGGCCAAATCGGAGATTTTAAAGCGAAATACCTCGCTGGTAATGGTAAGATCGCCGGTGCCGGTGGGAATTACGGATTGCACCAGCCAGTAGTAGATTTTCCCGGCTTCTAACAAGCGCATCGGGCCGACCACCTGGCCGGAGAGCGCCCCGGGGTCGCTGGAAAGGGGATATTGGAAGAAATTGAGCGGAAAATTCTCCAACTGCAAGAGCGCCGGGTGGCTCAGAACGTCTTGAACGGTTTCGTCTTCGGGGAATTTTTCATACACAAAGACATTATAATTGACGGCCAGCGGGTTGGCATCGGTTTGCCACTGGAAGTACGGGAAAGTGGTGGTGATCTCTTCAATGGTGTTTTCGGAAACCGAACGCCCCGGGAATAGCAGTTCCAGGGTGGTGGGGTTAGTAATGATCAGGATGTGATTATCCGGAATAATATCCGGTTTTATCACTCCGCTGCCTTCTTCCACGGCGCGCATCAAGAACTCGTACGTGCCGGCCGGCAGTTGGCCGGTGGCTAAAATCTGGTTTTCCAAATTCTCTACCGCTTCCAAATCCACGTCGAATTCATCTAACGTCAGGGTTTCCCCCCAGGGCAAAAGCGCTCCCAGCATCAGTTGCTGGTTGCCGTAAGCCAGGGAAGGATACCCCGGGGGAAAATTTATAACATTCGAATTCCCCCGGGCGATTTGAACCCCGTTATATTTGATTTCCGCTTCCAGGTACATCGGCACCTGGTCAGGACCGGTATTGGCGAGGTGCAAGATGAAAAAATTGGTGGTGGCAAGGTTGCTGCGAAAATCGCCGACTATGAACACCTGGGCGCCGGGATTGATAATCTCCAGATCGATTTCGATGTCTTCAATGCCGGCAAACAGCAGGGATGGCAACAGGGCTAACCAAACCAGGCCCAGCGCTTTTTTGAGAAGACCCATATAAATACCTCATTTAAGATGGTATGAGAAATAAATTCATTATTTCAAAGCAGCTCGCGGGTTGAAAAAGACCACAAAGGTTTTGGAAACCTTTGTGGTCTTGATAACCTTACGACCCGCTTTCCAACTCGATCACCGCTTCTCCCACGGATACCAGGTCGTTTTCTTTGAAGTTGATCTTTTTAATGACCCCGCTTCGTTTCGCGCGCACTTCGTTCTCCATTTTCATCGCTTCCACGATGAACAATCGGTCGTTTGCGCCGATTTCTTGCCCCTCTTTTACAAAAAGTTTGAGCAGCTTTCCGGGCATGGGCGCGCAAATATCATTCCCTTCTTGCAACGCCGCCTCCATGCCGGGGCGGTAGCCGGCTTTGCTTAGGGAAGGTTTATCGAAGCTGTACTGCTCCCCGTTGACGAAAACATGGATTTTTTGCGCATCCTCGGCCAGGTAAACCGTCAGCAGGCGCTCCTGGTGAAAAACCGCGAACACGTTTCCGGCGACTTTCTGCAGGAACATATCCGTGCGTTCGCCGTTGATTTCCGCGCTGATTTCCCGCTCATTTTTCGCGTCTAAGCGCACTTCAAAGCTGTTTCCGAGATGGCTCAAAACCTGTTTGTGCATCGGTTCGATTCCAATTGGTTGAGAATTGCGAAAACCTTTCTACTGCTAAACGGGGGTTCCCAATCTAAGAAGGCTTCCCAAATCGCCTGTGATACAAATCCCGCATTCGGATAATTTTTATGTTAGTATTCCGCACAAATTTTCACGGATGAACACGGATAACATTTTTATTATAAACATCTGTTTATGGAAAAAATCACTTTTGCGCTCTGCCCTGTGCGCCATGCACTTTGCTTTTCAAGAAAACAGGCTCCATTCGCCGAGGGTTTGCCAGGGGGTGGGGGTTTCTTTTTGAACGGTTGAAGCCGAAGCGGGCTGGCGGTTCATCCCGGCATAGGCGGCGGCGACCAGGGCGACATTCAAAAATTGGCCGGAGGGGGTGGGTTTCCAATCCGCAAAATGCCGGTTGATAAAGCCGGTGTGAATATCCCCGGATACGAAGCGGGGATGGGCCAGTAAATCCCGCAAAAACGGGATAGGGGTTTTCACGCCCATGATAACGTACCCGGAGAGCGCCGCGGCCATTTTTTGCAGAGTTTCCGGGCGGCTTTCCGACCAGGCGATCAACTTGGAGAGGATGGGGTCGTAGTGATGGGTAATCTCCAGGCCGCTGTAGATGCCGGAGTCGCAGCGAATGCCGGGGCCTTGCGGCTCCTTTACAAAGAGCAGCTTTCCGATGGAAGGGAAAAAGTTGTTCTCCGGATCTTCCGCATAAATCCGGCACTCCATGGCGTGGCCGCGCTGGCGCAAATCCGCTTGCCGGAAGGGCAGTTCCTCGCCGGAAGCAATGCGGATTTGCTGTTTTACCAGGTCGATGCCGGTCACCAGCTCCGTGACCGGGTGCTCCACCTGGATGCGGGCGTTCACTTCTAAAAAGTAGAAATTCTTTTCCGCGTCGAGCAAAAATTCTACGGTTCCGGCGTTGGTGTAATTCACCGCCCGCATTACCTCTACCGCGGTGTCGCCCATTTTTTGGCGCAGGGAATCGTCCAGCGCCGGGGAGGGGCTTTCTTCGATGATTTTCTGGTGCCGGCGCTGCACCGAACACTCCCGCTCGAACAGATGCACCACGTTGCCGCGCCGGTCGGCCAGCACCTGGAACTCCACGTGGCGGGGGTCTTGAAGATATTTCTCGATATAAACCGTATCGTCGCCGAAGGCGCTTTTGGCTTCCCGCCGCCCCGCTTCCACCGCGGAAGGCAAATCTTCCCGGCGCTGCACGATGCGCATTCCCTTGCCCCCGCCCCCGGCGGAGGCTTTTACCATCACCGGGTAGCCGATGGCCTCTGCTTCCCGGGATATTTTATCCCAATCATCCGAGCGCACCTCCATGCCCGGGGTGATGGGAATCCCCTTCGCTTTCATGGTCGCCCGGGCGGTCAATTTATCGCCCACCTTTTCCATCGCTTCCGGGGAGGGGCCGATGAAGGTCAGCCCGGCTTCCCGGCAGCGTTGGGCAAAAGCGGGGTTTTCCGCCAAAAATCCGTAGCCGGGGTGAATGGCCTCACAGCCGAACTCCCTGGCGGTATCCACTAACTTGCCCATGTTCAGGTAGCTTTCCAGCGGCGGGGCGGGGCCGATCTCCACGGCCTGGTCTGCTTCTAACACGTGGGGCGATTTCCGGTCAACTTCGGAATAGACCGCCAGCGCGGTAATCCCCATTTCCCGGCAGGCGCGGATGACCCGCAGGGCGATTTCCCCGCGGTTGGCGATGAGAATTTTTCGGATCGGTTTTTGAGCCATCGGCGAATCCTGTTCAGGTTTTTCGAGGTCGAGAGTTAGCCGGTTTAGTAGGCAGTAAGCAATAAACAGTAGGCAGTGAACAGCAAGTAATGAGCAGCGAGGGAAGTTATTGCCTACTGCCTACTTGCCTACTGCCTACTGCCCTAAATCCGCACTTCCCGCAACGGATTTTCCGTATGCGAGACCAGCACTTCCCGGGCCAGGCGCACCGCTTCCGCAATGGCCTGGTGGCTGATCATTCCCTCCCAGTCCTCCACGATCTCCTGCCAGTCCATTCCGTCGGCGACCTGCTCCAGCACCTCTTCCACGGGAATTTCGGTGTCGCGGAAGATCAGTTTTCCCCCGCAAACCCGGGGATCGGCAATAATATATTTACCAAATTCCTTCATAGGCTCTACCACCATTTTACTTGTTAAATACCGTGAAGATGGTAAATTTTAGCGATACACATCCCTTCGATGCGCTATCGAAAAAACCTCCACCTTTTGCTCTTTATCATAAACCATATAAAGAATTCTGTAGTCGCCGATCCGAATTCTATAGCCTTCGCGTCCCTGGAGTTTTTTGGCTTTCTTCGGACGAGGATCTCCCGCTAAGGAAATAATACCGGCAACGATCCGGTCGTGTATTTTATCAGGAAGAACTGCCAATTCTTTTTCGGCAGATTTTTTAAGAAAAATCTGGTAAGCCATCAGCTTCTTTACTTTCTTCTTTCTGCCAGATAGTCGTTAAGGGACCTCGCCGGTTCATTCTTCCGTTGCTCCAAAATTACGATGTCGATCAAGTCTTCCCGAAACTCCTTGTCCAGGAGCAATTTCTGGACAATCACATGCCTTTCTTTTTTAGGCAAAGCGCGAAAAGCCATCCAAAAAACTTCCGCATTGGCTTCTACTGTGGTCATAGCAATTTCCCCTTAATTAAAATACTCATCCCGCAATTTACTTTACTCAACTGCTACCTCCAACTGGGTAATGAATGCCTCCGAACGAAGGCGCTGCCGCGCTACATCCGGAATACCCCGAATTTCTGCTCCGGGATGGGCGCGTTCAGCGACATGGCGATGCCCAACGCCAGCACCTTGCGGGTATCCAGCGGGTCGATGACCCCGTCGTCCCAAATCCGGGCGGTGCTGTAGTAGGGGCTGGCTTCGGCGTCGTATTTGGCCAGAATTTCCCGGCGGTAGGCTTCCAGGGCTTTTTCATCCACTTTTTCGCCCTGTTTTTCTAAAGAACGTTTGCGCACCGTTACCAGCACGTCCGCGGCCTGCTCTCCGCCCATCACGCAGATGCGCGCGCCCGGCCACATCCACAGCAGGCGGGGATCGTAGCCGCGCCCGCACATCCCGTAATTCCCCGCGCCGTAAGAGCCGCCCACGATTACGGTAAACTTGGGGACCTGGGCGTTGGCCACCGCGTGCACCAGTTTGGCCCCGTTGCGGGCGATTCCGCCGTGCTCGTATTCCTTGCCCACAATAAAGCCGGTGATGTTCTGCAAAAACAGCAGGGGAATTTTGCGCATGGTGCAAAGGTTGATGAAATGCGCGCCCTTCAGCGAGCTTTCGCTGAACAGCACCCCATTATTGGCCAGGATGCCCACCGGGTAGCCCATGATCCGGGCAAATCCACAGACTAAAGTGATACCGTAGTATTCCTTGAACTCCTGGAAGCGGCTGCCGTCCACTAACCGGGCGATCACTTCCCGGATGTCGAAGGGTTTGCGGATGTCCTTGGGGATGACGCCGTAGAGTTCTTTGGGATCGTAATGCGGCTCCTCCGCTTCGCTGCGCTCCAATTCCGTGGGTTTGGGGCGATTCAGGCTCTGCAAAATATTGCGGGTGATCTCGAAGGCGTGTTCTTCATTGACCGCGTAATGGTCTGCCACCCCGGAAATGCGGGCATGCACGTCTGCCCCGCCTAAGTCTTCGTCGCTGACCACTTCCCCGGTGGCCGCTTTCACCAGCGGCGGCCCCCCGATGTAGATGTAACCCTGCTTGCGCACGATCACCACTTCATCGCTCATGGCCGGCTGGTAGGCTCCCCCGGCGGTGCTGGAGCCTAACACCACGGAAATTTGCGGAATGCCCTCCGCGGACATGCGCGCCTGGTTGAAAAAGATGCGCCCGAAATGGTCGCGGTCCGGAAAGGTTTCCGACTGGTAGGGCAGGAAAATCCCCCCGGAGTCCACCAAATACACGCAGGGCAAGCGGTTCTGCATGGCGATCTCCTGCGCCCGCACGTGTTTTTTGATGGTCATGGGAAAGTAGGTTCCGCCTTTGACCGTGGCGTCGTGGGCGACGATCAGAACCTCTTTGCCGTGCACCACGCCCACCCCGGTAACCATTCCCGCGCCGGGAGCTTCGTTATCGTACATGTCCCAGGCCGCCAACTGCGAGAATTCCAAAAAGGGCGTGTTGGGATCGAACAATCTTTTCAAACGCTCCCGTACGGACAATTTGCCGCGGGATTCATGCACTTTGTGGGCGTGGGCGGGACCGCCTTTTTGCACCTGCTGCACGCGCTCTTTGAGTTCCGCCACCAGCCTTTCATTGTGCTGCCGGTTTTCCCGGAATTCGCTGCCGTGGGGGTCGATTTTGGATTCGATGCGGTACATGGCTCATTTCTGTTGGTTGATCTTTACCTGCGCTTAAAAATACTATTCACATTGTTCAGAACGGTTCCTAACTCATAAATATGGAAGTAGAAAATAAGTTGTTAATAAGACAATGTCATGTTAAATATAAAAACTTTTATCTCACCAGAACCAATCTCTTTGTTTCCACATAGTCTGTTTCTCCCTCGAGAACCTTCAGCCGGTAAAAATACACTCCCGCAGGAAAATCCCCGGCGTCCCATTCTGCTCGATAACGCCCCGCCGGCAGCGTTTCGTTTACCAGGCTGGCGACTTCCTGCCCCAGGGCGTCATAAATTTTTAGCGCCGCCCGGCCTGGCCGCGGCAAAGAAAATTCGATGGTGGTGAAGGGATTGAATGGATTGGGATAATTCTGGCCGAGGAAGTAGGCCGCGGGAATCTCGCCGGCGAGCGGTTCAACGGCGTTAGGCCCCACGGTAAATGCCTGGTTGAAACGCTTGCTGTCGAACACGAAATCCCCGGCGTTGATCTGGTTGTTCCCGTTCACGTCATACCAGAGCGCCAGCCACATGTCGTAGCTGCCCGGGGGCGCATTGCCGGGCAGGGTGAAGTTGCGAAAGACGTTGCTGCTGCCGGCGTTCACGCTCAATTTGCGGTCGTTGGCCGGGTCGTCGATCCAGTTGCCCCCCGCGGAGGGCCGCACCGAAGCGCCCAACATCAAGCTCATGGCCGGGGCGGCCTGAATGGTGTACTGGATGGCAAAGGTTTGCCCGGGGCTGACAGTAGAGGGAATCGCCGCAGCAGTGGCGATTGAAGCTGCATAACCCTGAATCAATTGATAATCCGGGTAGTAATGGATCAGGATTTCCTGCCAGTTTTTAGCGCCGTAACCGTGCGGAACGCCGAGAGAGCAAGGGGGAGAGATTATCTTGGTGCCGGTGGCCCAGCGCGCCGAACCCCACTGGCACATGCCCCGCCCGTGCCCGTTGGAGGGGAGAGTGCTGCAAACCGGGTCCCAAATGCACGGCCAGGTGGTTCCGGTGCCGCTCCAGCCGTCTCCGCAGCCGGTGTTATTGTTCTCCGCGGAGTATTCGGAGCGGGCAATCGCGTTGGCGGCGGTGATCAACACGTAGCGCTCCGTGGCATCCACCGCGGCGTTGCCGTTGCTGGTTTGCGAGCTGCCGAAAAACTGGCAGAAGGTGTTGTCGCAAATGTCGTAGTTTGCGGTAAGCGGGTTATACACGTGCCACACCCCGTAACTGCGAATCGCCGTCGCGCCGGCTTGCAGCGAATTCATCCCGTTGCTGAGCGATCCCCAGCAGGAATACCACTCCGCCGGTAAAACATATTTACAATAAGTTTGCAGGGTGTAAACTTCCACTGTGGCGCAGGTGGTGGGGCCGGGGCAGTTCCGGCCCAGCCGGATGGAATTGGGCAGCAGCGCCGGGGTGGGAAACGCGCCGGCGGGATTTTCCGGCGATTGCAGGGGAAGACGCTGCCCCGCGCCGGAACGCTGCGGGGACGAGCCGCAATCTTCGCAGGGTTCATCCCCGGGGGGATTTTCCGAATGCTCGCCCGGGGCGCGATCCAACTTCCCCTCCTTCACCACCCGGATTCCCTGCCCGGGAGAAAGCCGGATGCGGTACTGCCGGTCGCCGCCCGGCCACAGTTCGACGCCAACGCGTTCTTCGCTGACGTAGCCTGCTTTCTCGAAGCGCAGGCTTCCGGCAACCTCCTCGGCGGGAAGATATAATTGAAAATAGCCGTTCCCGCCGCTGGTTGCCGGCAGGGAATTCAGCGCTGAAAGAACCTGCACGCCTTCCAGGGGCCGGCCGCTGGCGTCGTCCACCACGAACCCGCAAATCAGCGTGGCGCCCGGGCGTTGAAACGCGTGAATGCGGGCGGGCTCCAATTCCGCCGGGGGATGAAGGGGGTCCAAAAATAAACGGATTTGTTCCGGCGTCTCCTCCCCCACGACCAGGCGGGCGGTAATCGGGGCATATCCCGCCGCCCCGGCCTCCAGCAAATAATTTCCCGGCGGCAGGACGAGCGAGGCGCTGCCCTCCGGCGTTACCCCGCCCGGCTCCGGCGAGGCGGCAATGCGGTTCTCCGCCAGATCGTAAACAACCAGCTCTTGCGGTTGCAGCGCGTAGCCGGTGCTGCTGTCCATAAAACGCAGGTTAACCGGCTGGAGCGGAAGATGTTGAGCGAGAACGCTGCTCGCCCCCAAAATCAGCATCACCCCGGCCCGCCGGCATAATGAATGGAATTCCCTGGCCATGGCAAATCTCCCCTTGTTGCTGAACCGGGGGAATGTAACCATAATTCGGCCAGATTTCACGGGGAGAAAAATCCTGCGGCCGTTTCCTGGCTATGAAGTGAACCATAGAGCCGGGCGCCTCCGTCTTTTAGCGGCGACAACCCGGATTTCTAAATGCGCTATTGGCAGGCGGGGAATCTTATGATAAATTGGCCTCGAAGATAGTGGCTTCAAAACAGGATTCACAATTCGGCCAGGATGGTGTCGTTGAATTCTTCGGAGACAGGTGCTCCGGGGAGGTTGTATATGAAACGAGCGATCGCGAGCTTGTTTGCCGGGTGGTTGCTGTGCGGTATTGCCGCCGCTGTTCACGGCAATTATTGGTCGAGGACTTCGATTACCCCGCAGGCTCCACCCTCACTCAAAACGGCTGGAACGCCCACAGCTCCGGAGGCTCCAACCCCATTCCGGTGATCTCGCCGGGTCTGGAATTCAGCGGTTACCGGTCTTCCGCCATTGGAAATGCCGCACAGGTGGACGGCGGCGGGGAGGATGTTAGCCGGCTGTTCGCGGAACAATTCACGGGAACGCTTTTCGTGTCTTTGCTGGTGAAGGTTTTTTCGGTTCCGCCGCTGGACAACCGCTATTTCTTCCATTTGGGGGAAAGCGCCATCGATTCCCATTTCGGGCGGATTTTCGCCAAAGATGATACCTCCGGGCATATCGAATTCGGGGTCGGCAAATTGGGAACCGGCAGCGTCATCACCAATAACGACTATTCTCTGGACACTACCTATCTGTTGGTGATGAAGTACGAAATCATCGACGGGCCGGAAAACGACCGGGTGAGCCTGTTTGTTTTCGACGCTGCCCCGGCTATCCGCGAACCGGCGCAGCCGGACATTACCGCCGGCAGCGAAGGAATCGACCCTGCGGGGCTGGCCCGGGTAGCCTTGCGGCAAAATGCTTCCATCCCCAACGTAACCGTAAAAATAGACGGCATTCGTATCGACACCACCTGGAACATTACCGCGCCGATTGCCCCGGCGCAACCGGGAACCTGGTACGCCTCTACGGACAGCGCCGGCGGAGGGCGGCTGCTGGCCCTCGACCCGGCCAGCGGCACGGCAAGCCTGATCGGCGCTGCCGGGATTCCCGGGCTGCCGGGACTGGCGATCAATGCTTCCGGGAACCTCTATGCAACGAAAAGGGGCGCAAATTCCTGCCTCTACCGCATCGATGCCTCAAACGGCGGCGCGTTTCGGGTGGACAGCCTCGGCTTGCCGGTCTCACTGGAGTGCCTGGCGTTCGCTGAAGACGGCCGTCTCTACGCCGGCGCTTCCAACGGCGATTTATACCGCATCGACACCCTGGCCGCCGTGCCCGCCCTGATTGCAAACACCGGGCTGCCCGGCTTATCCGGCCTGTCTTTCGATCCGCTCGACGGAACGCTTTACGCCAGCGCCGGAGATATGCTGTACACCATTGACCCCCTGAACGGCGCCGCCAGCGTGGTGGGAAACAGCGGGCTGGCAGGCGTTATCACGGATATTCAATTCGATGAAGTGGGAAATCTCTACGGAGTGCTCGAGGGCGGGCAAATGTTCAGCGACCTCGTGGCTATCAACAAACATACCGCCGCCGCAACGGCCATCGGCTCCACCGGGTTTGCAGGCGTTAGCGGGCTGGCGTTTTTTCCCCCGCCCTGCACCCCGGGGCTGTTAGGGGACGTGGACGATGATAATGCGGTGAACTCCACCGACGCCTTGCTCATTCTCTCTTACGACGCCGCTTTCCCGCTTCCGCAGCCTTTGCAGCAGCGAATTGCGCTGGGCTTTGGCGACGTAACCGAAGACGGCCAGACCAACTCTACCGACGGCCTGGCAATCCTGAGCTTTGATGCAGGCCTGCCGCTGCCTTTCCCGGTGGGAGAGCCGCGCTGCCTGCCGCTGCCCGGGCTCTGAAGAATTTAAAACACTATTTGTTACTATTCAGCCACAGAGACCACAGAGGTCACAGAGGAAGATTTGGGGGTATCCACCACTTCGTGGAGAGCATTTAGAGCCTTATATCCCTGGCCTGAATAGTTACCACTATTTATAACCTGATGTTACGCAGGCCAATAATATTAGCCACAGAGTCACAGAGGACACAGAGAAAATCCAATATTCAGTGAGCCTCAGGCTGCTTCGAGAAGCCAAAACTTGAAAAAAATGACAAAACCTCTGTGTTCTCTGTGGCAAAATGCGTAACATCAGTGATAACCTTACCCGCTATTTATTTTCCACCGCTGCCGGGGATTTTTCCGCCGCGCCGCGCTTCCCGGGCATTTCCAGGGGCAGCTTATAGCGCCGCACCCCGTCGTAGCGGAACAGCGCGTTGGCCACCGCCGCGGCGGTAGGCACCAGGCCGATCTCCCCCACTCCCTTTGCGCCGTAGGGCCCGTGCGGATCCGGCACTTCTACCCCGATGACCACCAATTCCGGCGTCTCTTTGGCGCGAAGAATTCCGCACTTGCGCAGGCGGGTGGATTTGGGAACCCCCTTTTCCTGCTCGAAATTCTCGCTGATGGCGTACCCTAACCCCATGTGCAGGGAGCCTTCGATCTGCCCCTCGAAGAGGGTGGGGTTGATGATCCGCCCGGCGTCGTGCGCGGCGTAGAGCGTCTCGATCTGCCCCGCTTCATCTAACACCGCCAACTGGGTAGCGTAGCTGTAGGAATAGTGGGTCTGGATGCTCCCGGGATCAGTTTCCTTGCCCGGTTTGGTGGTCCAGTCGCAGGCCCAGCGGCCTTCATAGATTTTTCCCGCCAAATCCGCCAGGGAAGCGTTTTGCAGATCCTTTTTCAATCCCGCGCAGGCGTCGATCACCGCGTTCCCGATCAGGGAGGTGGCCCGGGAGGCCGTGGTCATGCCCGCGGGCGCGTTGGCCGGGGTTTCCACCCGCACCTCCACAATTCCCGGCGGCAGGCCGGTCTCCTGGCAAAAGAACTGCACCGCCATGGTATGGCAGCCCTGGCCCATCTCGGTCCACCCATGGTGGATCAACACTTTCTGTGCGGATTCGATCACGATTTTCACCCGCCCTTCGTCCACCATACCGTTGCCGATGCCGGTATTTTTGATCCCGCAGGCGATCCCGGCGTATTTAGCGGCGTAGAACTGCTCCTTCAGCGCCAGCAGGGTACGGCGCACTCCCACCCCGCCCTGCAGGATTTGCCCCGTGGAGGTCATATCGCCCTCTTTGAGAGCGTTGTCGTAACGGAACTGCCAGCGGTCGAATCCCCCCTGCGCGCAGAGGTCGTCGATGCAGCTTTCCACGGCAAAGGTCACCTGGTTCACCCCAAAACCGCGCATGGCCCCGTTGGGAATATTGTTGGTGTACACCGCCCGGCTGACGACGTCCACGTGGGGAACCAGGTACGCCCCGGCAGCGTGGCCGGCGGCGCGCTCCAGCACCTTCATCCCCACGGAGGCGTAAGCCCCGGTGTCGCCGATGATATTCGCTTTCAAAGCAGTCAATTTGCCGTTTTTATCGCAAGCCAGGGTATAATCCATGCGCAGGGGATGGCGCTTGGGGTGCATGCGGATCGACTCGTCGCGGGTGAGGCGCACTTTGACCGGTTTTTGCAGCAGCAAGGCGTGCAGCGCCGCGTGCCCCTGCACCGAAAGATCTTCCTTGCCCCCGAAGCCGCCCCCGTTGGGCACCAGTTCCACCTCCACCTGGTCGAGGGGGAGATTCAATATCGCGGCAATCGCTTTCTGGTCTTCATAGACGCCCTGGCCCTGGGAGAACACTTTCACGCCTTCCGCGGCCGGCAGGGCGATGCAGCACTCCGGCTCCATGAAGCCGTGCTCGATGGTCTGGGTCCAGTAAACGCCCCGGGAGATGAAGGCCGCTTCTTGCAGGGCTTTTTCCGCCTCCCCGCGCCGAAGAACCGTTTCCGAGAGAAGGTTGCCGCGGGGATGGATTTGCGGCGCGCCCGACTTCAGCGCCTCTTCCGGATCGGTGAGCGGCTCCAGTACGGCGTATTGCACCCGGATCAATTCCACGGCCCGACGGGCGATGGTCTCGCTCTCGGCAATCACCCCGGCCAATACGTCGCCGACGTAGCGGGTCTCCTCGCCGATGGCTACCATCAGCGGCCAATCGGGTACGATCAGCCCGGTGTAGCGCTCGCCGGGAACGTCTTTGGCGGTCACGATGCGCGCCACCCCGGGCAGTTTTTCCGCTTGGGAAGTATCTATCGCCAGCACCTTCGCGCGGGGGTGGTCGCTGAATTTCAGCGCGCCGTGCAACATCCCTTCAATTTTTATATCATCCACGTAGGGGCGGCGGCCCAGCACCGTGTCATGGCTGTCGTACTTGGCCAGCCGGGAACCGACTTTCCCGTCCCCGCCGGGTTTGGGGATGGGTTTATGCTCGCGCAACGCTTCCCCGGCGTAGAGAATGGCGTTCACGATCTTTTTATACCCGGTGCAGCGGCACAGGTGCGGGGTAAGGGCTTTCTCCACTTCTTCGCGGGAGGGGTCTGGGGAGTGGTCCAGCAGCACCTTGCCTTGCATAACCATGCCGGGAATGCAAAAACCGCACTGGATGCCCCCTTTTTCCAGAAAGGCGTTGGCAAAAATTTCCTGCTTTTCCGCGCCCAGGCCCTCGATGGTGAGCACCTCCCCGCCCTGCACTTTTTTCATGGGGATTACGCAGGAGAGCACCGCCCGCCCGTTCAGCTCCACGGCGCAGCAGCCGCAGGCCGCCTGGGGAGCGCAGCCGTCCTTGGGAGAAATAATGCCTTCGTATTCCCGGAGGTAGGTGAGCAAGGGCAGCTCCGGGTCTCCCCGGTAAGCCTTCGGCGCGCCGTTGAGCGTGAATTCCATAATACCTCCGTTTATTATCGGTTTGGGAAGTTGCCGCTAATTCGATGTTTTCCTTCAATCCCAAAAGACTCTACTTAGAAGGCAGCAAGTAGAACGACTCTGCGACTTAGCGTCTCTGCGGTGAAACTGCCTGACATGAGATTATAATTAATTCATCTGACAATGTAAAGTAATATGATCGACCTTTCCCGGATAAAATTTTAAAGTGATTGAAAATAAGCAGCATTTAGGCGTAAAATAAAGAGGCAAAACAGATCAATAAAAAGGAGACGGAAGAATGCTGAAACGGGTCGAAATTACCATTCTGGCCGAAAACCGGGTTGTTGCTCCCTCATTGATTGCCGAACAGGGATTGTCGTTTCACATCGCTTCGCCGGAAGGACAATTTTTATTCGATACCGGTTCCCGGGATGCTTTTATTCACAATGCCGGACAACTGGGGATCGATCTGAAACAGGTGGAAAAAATCGTTTTCAGCCATGGCCACCGGGATCACACCGGGGGACTGTATTATTACCTGCAAAAGTTCGGCAGCGCCACGGTGATCTGCCATTACAACATTTTTAATCGCAAATTCCGGGTTATCCCGGGCGGGCGTTTAGAAGTGGGCATTCCCCAGGAAGTAAAAGAACTCACCCGCATGGGAGGCCGCTTTGTCTATAAGGCCCATCCCTACAATCTCTCCGAGAGTATTTTGACCACCGGGGAAATTCCCCGGGTAACGGAGTACGAAAAGCCCGCGGAATTGCACCAGGAGCTGGTGTTAGAAAGCTACATCACCGACGCGTTGAAGGATGATATGGCGCTGGCCCTCAAAACCGTAAAAGGATTGATCGTTCTATTGGGCGACAGCCATAGCGGGCCGGTCAACAGTGTTAAACACGCCATGATCGTCTCCGGGGAGCACAAAGTCTATGCCATTATGGGCGGCATGAGACCGGTTGACGCCTCCATGGAAACAATCGAAAAAATTGCCCGGGGGTTGAAACAGATCAATCCCGAATACCTGGTGCCGCTTCATTCCACCGGCTTCCAGGCAATCTCGCACTTTTACGACGTTTTCAAAGAACGGATGCTCCTGTTCAACACCGGCGACAGGCTGGTAATTGGGGAATGAGCCTGGCGGGGCCCCTTTGGCAAAGGCATGGAGAATGCCGCCTCGTTGCACCGCTCTGCGGTGTAACGCTTATTTTGTAGCTCTGCTTCCTGTTCTTCGCTATCACGAACTGCTCGAACAGTTGCTGAGATAATCAGCGCATAGCACCCTCCAATTTTCCAAACATGGTAACCGGTTCGGAGATATGCCCGGAAATTTGACGCTTCCCATCATCAAAAGAGCGCAGGCGCAGCAGCAGCGCCCGGCGCTTATAGATGCGCAAAGCGAATATTCTTACGCACAGTTATTGGGCGCGGCGCAACTGATCGCGGCCAGCCTGTTGGGCGACAGGCGCGATCTACAGGAAGCCCGCATCGCCTTCATGGTTCCGCCGGGGTTCGATTACGTGGCGGCGCAATGGGGAATCTGGCTGGCCGGCGGGATTGCGGTTCCGCTGTGCATTTCTCATCCGCTCCCGGAAGTGGAATATGTTACCGAAGACAGCGGCGCAGAGATCATCATCGCCCACCCGGTTTTTCAGGAAAAATTGCAGGGGCTGGCGGAGCGGAAGCGGATTCACTTTGTTTTAACTACCGAAGCGCTGCAAGCTGAGCCTGTTGAATTACCCGATATTTCGGAAGACCGCCGGGCAATGATCCTCTACACCAGCGGCACTACCAGCCGCCCCAAGGGGGTTGTCAACACCCATCGCAATATTACTTCCCAAATCACCACTTTGATCGAGGCCTGGGGATGGATGGCGGAAGATCGCATTTTGCACGTTCTGCCGCTGCATCACACCCACGGGATTATCAATGCCCTGCTCTGCCCGCTGTGGGCCGGGGCGGTTTGTGAAATGCTGCCGCAATTCGACGCCGGGGTGGTGTGGGAGCGTTTCATGCGGGGAAATATCACCGTGTTTATGGCGGTTCCCACCGTTTATATCAAGCTGATCGAGTTTTGGGAAAATGCCGCGCCGGAAGAGCAGAAAAAAATGTCGCAAGCCTGCGCCAAAATGCGCTTGATGGTATCGGGATCCGCAGCCCTGCCGGTTAGCGTTTTTGAAAAATGGAAAGCGATCAGCGGCCACGCCCTGCTGGAACGCTACGGAATGACCGAGATCGGCATGGCGATTTCCAATCCCCTGCACGGTGAGCGGCGTCCCGGCTATATCGGCTTTCCCCTGCCGCGGGTGCAAATCCGTTTGATGGATGAATCCGGGAGCGAGGTTAAAGACGAGGGAGCCCCCGGCGAAATTCAGGTTAAAGGCCCCAACGTGTTCCTGGAATACTGGCGCAGGCCGGAGGCTACTCAGGAGGCGTTTGTGGAGGATTGGTTCCGCAGCGGGGACGTGGCAGTGGTGGAGAACGGCTATTACCGCATCTTAGGAAGAAGCTCGGTGGACATCATCAAAACCGGGGGATACAAAGTCTCGGCGTTGGAGATCGAAGAAATCCTGCGCGGCCATCCCTGCATCAAAGAGTGTGCGGTGGTAGGAGTGGAGGACGCCGAATGGGGAGAGCGGGTTTGCGCCGCGATCACCCTCCAAAACAATGCCGTATTGGATTTGGAAGAGCTGCGCCGCTGGGCAAAGAAAAAAATGGCAGTTTATAAAATCCCCTCTCGCCTGGCCGCGGTGGAGGAGCTTCCCCGCAATGCCATGGGGAAGGTGACCAAGCCTGAAGTAAAGGTTCTTTTTCAAGAGTAGTCGGCAATTAAGGGAGCCAGAAAAAAATAATGTACCCAACTGAGCGCACAGAGTTATTGAAACACATTAGCGTTCAGTGGTACAATAAAAAGGGCGAAAGCCCTGAAGGGGAGAACCGGGGAAGGGAAAAGATCAGCGGTTTCCCGACTCCCTGTTTCTTTTTCCCCGGATGTTTTTCAGGTGAAGGCTACGTAAACTTTGGCCTTCAAAACTGTGCTGGCACTTTTAAGGAAGGGGATAGATCCATGAAATCCCTGTCAAAAATTGTTTGGGTAATCGGGCTGGTGGTATCGTCTCTTATATCCGCCTTTGCCCAGGAGGCATTATGGATTGAATTAAGCATGAAGGTCGGCAAGCTGTATCAGCAGGGGCGATATAGAGAAGTTAGAAGAACTCGCTTGGGAAATACGCGCAAAATATAATTTTGAAGAAAACGGCTTCTAAAATAGAAACGCCTCTGCGTCTGTGCAGAGGCGTCGGGCTGGCGATGCTATCACCAGCGCTGTTAAACAGTTAAAAATTACAACATCACCAACGGATTGTCAATAAAAAAGTCTGATCGCATGGAACGAGTAATTGTATATATCGATGGATTCAATTTATACTTCGGCTTAAAATCAAAAGGGTGGAAGCGTTACTATTGGCTGAATTTACAAAAGTTAGCGCAGAATTTATTAAAAAAGAACCAGCAACTGGTAGCTACTAAATATTTTACTTCCCGTATTTCTTCACCACCTGACAAGACCAAACGGCAGGCTACTTTTATAGAGGCATTAGAAACATTGCCAGATTTTCAAATCTTTTATGGAAAATATCAACCCAATGCTGTTGAATGCAAACGATGCGGCAATATTTTCCCCAAACCAAACGAAAAAATGACCGATGTTAATATTGCGGTAGAATTACTAACCGATGCTTTTCAGAATCAATTTGATAAAGCGTTATTAATGTCTGGAGATAGCGATCTGTCCCCACCGATTCGTAAATTGAAACAACTTTTCCCGGAAAAAGGAGTGGTGGTGGCATTCCCGCCGGGCCGTTTTTCCTTTGAGCTATCCAAAATCACCAGCCACTTTATAATCGGGCGCAAGAAAATTGCCGATAGCATTTTTCCCGATGAGGTAGTTAAAGCAAATGGATATGTACTAAAGAGACCGGATCGCTGGAAATAATGTAACTATTCAGGCATCTTGCCACAGAGAGCACAGAGATATAAAAAGCTTGCTAAAAAAACCTGTTTGGTAGAAAAAGATGTTCCACAAGCAGGGAAA